>JAVBJT010000048.1:0-58295 GCA_031546845.1 Azoarcus sp.
CGCGTGCATGCCGACGTTGCGCGCGAGCCCTTCGAGCGGCTGAGCCAGGGCCCACAGTTCCTGCACCGATTCGCCGTCGTTGCCGTCCTGCATCATTTCGCCGATCTGCGATTCCGCTTCGTAGGCGCGGGCGAGCGACATCGGTTTGGCGCCGTCGAGCGGGATCAGCTTGGATAGC
Source organism: Azoarcus sp. (assembly GCA_031546845.1). Lineage (GTDB taxonomy): Bacteria > Pseudomonadota > Gammaproteobacteria > Burkholderiales > Rhodocyclaceae > Azoarcus. Next base: position 179 of record JAVBJT010000048.1, read on the forward strand.
CGATCGCACAGCCCATAGGGCAGGTCGAGCACGCGGCCGACGTCGCGCACCACGGCCTTGGAGGCCATCGTGCCGAAGGTGGCGATCTGGCTCACTGCTTCCTTGCCGTAGCGCTCGCGCACGTATTCGATGACGCGGTAGCGGTTGTCCTGGCAGAAGTCGATGTCGAAGTCGGGCATCGACACGCGCTCGGGGTTGAGGAAGCGCTCGAACAGCAGCGCATAGGCGAGCGGGTCGAGGTCGGTGATGCCGAGCGAATAGGCCACCAGCGACCCCGCGCCCGAGCCCCGCCCGGGGCCGACCGGCACGCCGTTGTTCTTGGCCCACTGGATGAAGTCGGCCACGATCAGGAAGTAGCCGGGAAAGCCCATCTGGATGATGGTGTCGGTCTCGAATTTCAGCCGTTCTTCGTAGCGCGGCCGCTGGCGTTCGCGCTCGTCCGCCTGCGGGTAAAGCTGCGCCAGCCGTGTTTCCAGGCCTTTGGCCGCTTCCTGGAACAAAAAGTTGTCCAGGCTCATGCCTTCCGGCGTCGGGAACTCCGGCAGAAAGCTCTTGCCCAGTTGCACTGTTAGCGAGCAGCGGCGGGCGATTTCCACCGCGTTTTCAAGCGCCTCGGGAATGTCGGCGAACAGCGCGCACATTTCCGTCTGGCTCTTGAAGTACTGCGCTTCGGTGAAGTCGCGCGGCCGGCGTTTGTCGGCCAGCACATAGCCCTGGGCGATGCACACGCGCGCCTCGTGGGCCTTGAAGTCGTCCGCGTCGAGAAACTGCACCGGATGCGTTGCCACCACCGGCAGCCCGAGCTTGGCGGCAATCTGCAATGCGTTGCGAATATAGGTTTCGGTGCCCGGATGGCCGGCACGCTGCAATTCGATATAGAACGCGCCGGGAAAGAGCCGCGCCCAATCGGCGGCGCAGCGCTCGGCCTGTTCCGCGTTGCCGTTGGTCAGCGCCTGGCCGATGTCGCCAAGCTGAGCGCCGGATAGGCACAGCAGCCCGCTCGCTGCGCCCCCTTCGAACCATTCGCGGCTCAGTTCGGCGCGGCCACGATGCTTGTTTTCTAGGTACGCGCGGGTCAGCAGTTCGCTTAACTGGCCGTAACCGTCCCGGTTCCGGCAAATCAGCAGCACGCGGCCGGGTTTTTCGCGATCGGCCTCGTTGCGGATCCACACGTCGGCGCCGACGATCGGTTTGATGCCCCTTTCGCGCGCGCCTTTGTAAAACTTGACCATACCAAAGAGGTTGGCGAGGTCGGAGATGCCCAGCGCCGGCATGCCGTCGGCGGCGGCGCGGTCGAGCGCCGGGTCGATCTGGACGATGCCGTCGCTGATCGAATACTCGGTGTGCAGGCGCAGATGGACGAAACGGGGCTGGTGCGGGGACTGATGGGGCGCGTTCATGGACGGAATTTTACCCGAGGGAGGCGTCTTGCCCGATAAACGCCGCTTCGCCATCCATGTGACCAGACTCCGGTTCAAGTCTGTCTAAAATTTGGGCTGGCCTGACATTTGACAATGTCATTCTCGAATTTAGAGATCGGAACGGTAAACGTTGGTACTTGGGCAGGCCTGACGCGGAGCTAAACGGGCGGTTAACACGCAGTTGTTGACGGGCCCGCCCGAGCGCCTGTTGATTTGGCGCTATTTCGCTCGGCAGGCTTGCGGCAACAATACTTCCTCGACACCGTTCCCAGGCGGTGAAACACACTTCCAGACAAACGCCTCTTCGGTCAGTCCTTTCGACGTCAGCAGCAGCGTGTTTCTGATCGGGTCGACCTTATTGCCATAGCGGATCGTAATGATTCCGTTCGAGCCATCCGTGCTCACCGTAATCGATTCCACGCCCGCCGTCTTGTAATGCTCAGGCGGCGATAGGCCGGCCGCCGCATTGTTCACAGGCCAGCTTCCCGTGGTCAGGAAGCCTTCCGACAGCATCGTGCGAAACATGCTGGCAGCGCTCAGCCCTTCCATGAGGTAGCGGGACTTGGGATTGCTTTTGTCCATGCCCAATAAAGGATCGCTATCGCTGGGCCGGGCGGTTTCTTCCTCCGGCGGGGGCGCTTTTTTCTGAACCGATGGAATCGTGCGCACCCGGCATTCCTTCTGCTGAGCGCCTGTGTCGAAAATCCAGTACCCACCTGAAGAACGAGGCTGAACATAAGTAACGACGGCCGGCATTCCCATCCGGAACTGTTTTATCAGTTCCGCCTCGACAGCCTTTTTCTTCTCCGCAGGCTGATATTCAGCTTCCGCGAGTTTGAAAATATAATCCAGCGCCGTACTCGTCGAAGCATCCCGTCTTCCGAGTGTGGAGCGCACATCCCGCTTCTCATTTTCCGGATAGGTTGGATCATTCAGAATCCTGAATACCTCCTGCTCGGACATCAGGTCTTCGTAATACATATCCTTGAAAGCGGACAGCACTGTATAGCTGTACCCATCGCCGCCTTGCAGATCGATACACCAGGTCCATCGCCTTTCCGGACAGGTGCCATTGAAACAAAAGGCACGATACTGGTACTCCGGCCCCCAGACGATGTCCTTGACCGTTGCCCGCTCGGCCAGCCGCTCATTCTTTTCGATCTCTTTGACGGCGACCGGCGGTGGAGAAGCAAGACTGTCGCAGCCGGAAAGCAATAACGCAGCCAGCGTCAAACAGGAAAGCCTTTTTTCGAAAAATCCAGCCGAAAGTTTTCTGAGCATGCTTATCCTGCGTGGATACACGGAATCATTTCCGTTGGCAGTCATGAATATTGGTTGCCCGCTTCCTGCCACCGTCTCCAGTCCCGTCTGGGCGGGATAGGTTGGCTTGGGTATGGCTGAATCATAACTCGGAGTACAACAAAGCCCCCGGTTACGGAGGCTTTGTCAGGGGCCAGAGCCCGTGCCGGGCTGGCGCGGGCGTTATCGGCAGGATACCGGCCGGAGTGCCGGTTGTCGTTCGCGCTTGCCGCTTATTTGTCCCCGGTGCTCGTATCGGTGCGTTTGCCTTCGCGCAGTTTCGCCAGCCAATATTCCATCTGTCGTCCGGCGGCTTCGCGTCCGCCCAGGCCGAAGGACAGCGCGACCGCGACCGCGACCGCGCCGAAGCCGAGGCCGAAGGCGAGGTTGACGATGTCGTCGGCGATGCCCATCGCGCGCAGGCCCATCGCGATCACCAGTCCAAGGATTGCCAGCCGGGCAAGGCGCGCCAGGCCGTCGGCGCGGTCGCCGCCGGCGCGGGTGATAGCTTCCGCCGCGAAGCCGGCGATCCAGAAGCCTGCGATCAGGATCGCGCCGCCGAGCAGGATGTCACCGCCGAACTGAATGAACATAGTGACGAGTTCGCCGACTTGATGGAAGCCGAGGCGGCTAGCCGCTTCGGTAACGGCGAACAGCATGGCGAAGAACAGGATCAGCCGGCCAGCGAAGGTCGAGGCAGTCAGTTCGCCCTGAAAGGCGTGGCCGCAGCCCAGCCGTGCCGGCAGCAGGTCGAAGCCGGCGCCGGCCAGCAGCCGCGCGGCCAGCCCGGAGGCGAAGCGGGCGACGAACCAGGTTACGGCGAGGATCAGCGCGGCGGCGAAGATATCCGGCACGGCGTTGAAGAAGCGTTCCAGCATGCCCACGGCGGGGCCGGAGATGGCTTCGATCTTGAGCGCGTCGAGCGCGGCGATGAAGCTGGGCACGACCACGAAGATGAATACCAGCGTGCCGGCGAAGCGGGAGAGCTTCACCTGTGCGTCCAGCCCCAGGCAGGCGCCGGCTTTGTCCACCCCGGCGGCGGCGAGCAGGTTGCTCACCAGCTCGCGCAGCACGCTTGCCACGAGCCAGCCGACGAAGCCGATCATCGCGGCGGCGAACACGTTCGGCACCATCGTCAACATGCGGTCGAGCATGCCTTGCACCGGTTCGAGCAGGCCGTGGAGTTGGAAGGCGCCGAGCACGGCGGGTAGGAACAGCAGGATCGTCAGCCAGAACACGACGTTGGCGAGGTTGCCGCTCATCGGCTCCATGCCGGCCCCGGCACTCAGGCGTTCGTCCAGCGTGGTTGCTGCCAGCGCCTTGGCGGTGAGCGCGCGCAGCACTACGGCGATGAGCCACGCCACCACGGCGAGGACCGCGCCCGCGAGCAGGTGCGGCAGGTAGGTGGTGATCTGCTCCAGCAACGAGGCGAAGGGGGCCGACAGGTTGCGCAGATCGAGAATGTTCAGCACCGCCACGGCGGTGATGAGCAGCACCAGCGCGAACAGCGCCAAACTGAGCGGGCCTTCGATATTGATTTCCTGCCCGGTGCTTTCCCGGATGCGGCGATTCACGCCAGCCAGCGACAGCAGGCGGCGCGTGGCGGCACGCACTAGCACCGCCGCGAACCAGCCCAGGGCCAGTATCACGAGCGCGCCGAAAATGCTTAGCAGATTGCTCCCCAGCGCCGCTTGAAGTGTGGTGGCAAATGTGTTCGATTCCATTCGTTCCCTCCCGGTGTTGTGGATGCTGCAATGCAAACAGGCATCCTTGAAACTATGCCAATCCGTAACAATTTGCAATCAATGAAAAGTGCATGCGGCCGCCCAAGATGGGACAGATAATGCGAAGTGGGTAGTGCGCGGTGGCGGCGTTCAGGGCAGCAGGATCGTGGAGCCCGTGGTACGGCGCGCTTCGAGGTCGATGTGCGCTTGGGCAGCGTCGCGCAGGGCGTAGCGCTGGTTGACCTCGATTCGTATCTTGCCGCTGCTGACCATGTTGAACAGCTCCGCCGACATCGCCAGCAGATCGGTCCGTTTCGTGGTGTAGGTCATCAAGGTCGGGCGGGTGAGGAACAGCGAGCCGTACCGCGCCAACACGTTGCAGTCGAAAGGCGGTACCGGCCCGGAGGCGGCGCCGAACAGCACCATCGTGCCGAGCGGGCGCAGGCAGGACAGCGAATCCATGAATGTGTCCTTGCCGATGGAATCGTAGACCACCGGCACGCCCTCGCCGCCGGTTAGTTCGCGCACGCGCGCGGCGAAGTTTTCGCGCGTATAGACGATGGGGTGGTCGCAGCCGTGGGCGCGCGCGAGTTCGGCCTTGGCATCCGATCCGACGGTGCCGATCACCGTTGCGCCGAGCGCCTTGGCCCATTGGCATACGATCAGGCCGACGCCGCCCGCTGCAGCGTGGATCAGGATGGTGTCGCCCGCCTGTACTCGGTTGGTGCGGCGCAGCAGGTATTGAGCCGTGAGCCCTTGTAGCATCATCGCCGCGGCGTGCTCGAACGAGAGATCGTCGGGCAATTTCACCAGTCTGTCCGCCGGCATGTTGCGCGTTTCGGCATACGCACCGAGTGGGCCGTCGGCGTAGGCGACGCGGCTGCCCGGCGCGAGGTCGGTCACGTCCGCGCCCACCGCTTCGACCACGCCGGCGCCCTCGATGCCGAGGCCGGACGGCAGCGGTAGTGGATACAGCCCGCTGCGGTGGTAGGTGTCGATGTAATTGAGGCCGACCGCATGGTGGCGGATGCGTGCTTCGCCCGCTCCCAGGGGCGGCGGCTCGACGGTTTCCCATTGCAGGACTTCGGGGCCGCCGGTGCGGTGGAAGCGAATGGCGTTGGACATGGTTTTTCCTTTTGAGTGGATACGCCTATGTGGAACAGTCTGCCGGAGGGTGTGGATACCGGCTTTGAATGACGAATTCGTTACCCGACCGCAAGTTCGGCGTTTTTTATGTACTCGCCGCTGCAATCCTCGAAGATTGAGCATGCAGCCGTTTCATGGGCCGATGGAACAGGGTCGTTACCCGGATTGGGTGGGCGCTACCCGTAAAACAACAAGAGGCAACGGCTCAATGGAGGCATGCGGATTGCCGTTGCCGGAAAAATGCGCGGCCCCGGAATCAGGGCCTCATGAACCCTCAACGCCTATGGCAGCAGAATCGTCGATCCCGTGGTGCGACGCGCTTCGAGGTCGATGTGCGCCTGGGCGGCATCCTGCAGGGCGTAGCGTTGATTGACCTCTATTTGCACCCTGCCGCTGCTCACCATGTCGAACAGTTCCGCCGACATCGCCAGCAGATCGGCCCGCTCCGCCGTATAGCCGAACACCGTGGGGCGGGTGAGGAACAGCGAGCCCATTTGCGCCAGCAGTCCGCAGTCGAAAGGCGGTACCGTTCCGGAGGCGGCGCCGAAGGTCACCATCATGCCGAATGGGCGCAGACAGGACAGCGAATCCATGAACGTGCCCTTGCCGACGGAGTCGTAGACCACCGGTAAACCCTTGCCACCGGTGATTTGACGTACCCGCACGGCGAAGTTTTCGCGCGTGTAGACGATGGGGTGATCGCATCCGTGAGCGCGCGCGATGTCGGCCTTGGCGTCCGACCCCACGGTGCCAATCACCGTTGCCCCGAGCGCCTTGGCCCACTGGCACATGATCAGGCCGACGCCGCCCGCCGCAGCGTGGATCAGGAGGGTGTCGCCCGCCTGCACGCGGTAAACCTTGTTCAGCAGATACTGGGCGGTGAGTCCTTTGAGCATCATCGCCGCGCCTTGCTCGAACGAGATGTCATCGGGTAGTTTCACCAGTCTGTCCGCCGGGATGTTGCGCACTTCGGCGTAAGCGCCGAGGGGGCCTCCCGAGTAGGCGACGCGGCTGCCCGGCGCCAGACCGAGCACGCCTCCAGCTACTTCCTCGACCACGCCGGCGCCTTCCATGCCGATGCCGGACGGCAGCTTCATCGGATAGGCGCCGTTACGGTGATAGGTGTCGATGTAATTGAGGCCGATCGCGTGATGGCGGACGCGTACCTCGCCCGCCCCCAGGGGGGGCGGCTCGATCGTTTCCCATTGCAGCACTTCGGGACCGCCGATGCGGTAGAAGCGTATGGCATTGGGCATTTTTCTTTTCTCCTCCGTGGGCGCTCGATCTGTCCGGCGGCTGAAAGCCGATCTTAGACGCTGTTTACGCGCCGCGCGCGGCCGCTGCCGGTCGCGCGCGGCGAAGCGTCAACAGATTTCAAGCACCGCCAGCATACATCTCCTGCGCATCCACCACAGCCAGCGCGGTGATGTTGACCAGCCGGCGTACGGTGGCCGACGGCGTCAGGATATGTACCGGTTTGGCCGCGCCGAGCAGGATCGGGCCAATCGAGATACCGTCGCTGTTGGCATTTTTCATCAGATTGAACGAGATGTTGGCCGCGTCCAGATTCGGCATGACCAGCAGATTGGCGTCGCCGGTCAGCGTCGATTCGCGGTTCACCATGGCGCGGATCTCCGGCGACAGGGCTGCGTCGCCATGCATTTCGCCATCGCATTCCAGGTGTGGCGCGAGTTCGCGCAGCAGGTCGCGCGCGCGGCGCATTTTGACCGCGGATGCGGAGCGCGAGCTGCCGAAATTGGAGTGCGACAGCAGCGCCACGCGCGGCTCGATGCCGAAACGGCGCAGTTCCTCGGCCGCCATACGGGCAATTTCGGCTACTTCTTCGGCGGTCGGGTTTTCGTTCAGATAGGTGTCGGTAATCGCCAGCGTGCGTTTGGGCAGCAGCAGCAGATTCATCGCCGCGAATTTTTTCGCGCCCGGCTTGAGGCCGATAATGCTTTCGACGTGCTGAAAGTGATACTCGTAGGTGCCGTAGGTGCCGCATACCAGCGCATCGGCATCGCCCGTTTGCAGCAGCATCGTGCCGATCAGTGTCGTATCGCGGCGCATTCTGGTTTTGGCGATATCCGCGGTAATGCCGTCGCGGCTCATGCGCGCGTGGTACGCATTCCACAGATCGCGGTAACGCGGGTCGGATTCGGGATTGACAAGGTCGAAGTCGCGCCCTATTTCCAGCGACAGGCCGATGCGCTTGATCCGCATTTCGACCACGCTCGGGCGGCCGATCAGGATCGGGCGCGCCAGCCCCTCATCCACCACCACGCGAACGGTATGGAGTACGCGCTCATCCTCGCCTTCGGCGTAGATCACGCGCTTGCGCTCCATCGGCACGCGCTTCGCCGCCGAGAACACCGGCTTCATGACGATGGCGGAGGCATAGACAAAATCGGTTAGCGTCGCGATATAGGCATCGAAATCCGTAATCGGCGTGGTTGCCACGCCTGACTCCATCGCCGCGCGCGCTACCGCCGGCGCAACCTTCACGATCAGGCGCGGATCGAACGGTTTCGGAATGATGTACTCGGGGCCGAACGTAAGCTCCGCGCCGCCGTAGGCCGAGGCCACCACGTCGTTCTGTTCCGCCTGGGCGAGTTCGGCGAGCGCCTTGACGCAGGCGAGCTTCATCGCTTCGTTGATCGTCGTTGCGCCCACATCGAGCGCCCCGCGGAAGATGAACGGAAAGCACAGGACGTTATTGACCTGATTGGGAAAGTCCGAGCGCCCCGTTGCCACGATGCAGTCGGGCCGTACCGCCTTGGCGTCGGCGGGCAGAATTTCCGGGTTCGGATTGGCCAGCGCGAAAATCAGCGGCTTGTCCGCCATCTTCGCCACCATCTCGGGCTTGAGCACGCCCGCGGTGGAAAGCCCGAGGAAAACGTCGGCGTCGGCCATCACGTCGCCCAGGGTGCGCGCGTTTGTCACTTGCGCATAGCGCGCCTTGTTCGCCTCCATGCACTCGTCGCGGCCTTGGTAGATGACGCCCTTAGAGTCGCACACATAGACGTTCTCGCGCTTCAGGCCCAGGCTTACCATCAGATCGAGGCACGCGATTGCCGCCGCGCCCGCGCCGGAACACACCAGCTTGACCTTACCGATTTCCTTGCCGACGACTTTCAGACCATTGATCAGCCCCGCCGAGGAGATGATCGCGGTGCCGTGCTGGTCGTCATGGAACACCGGGATGCGCATGCGCTCGCGCAGTTTCTGCTCAATGTAGAAGCACTCCGGCGCTTTGATGTCTTCGAGGTTGACGCCGCCCAGGGTCGGTTCGAGCGCGGCGATGATATCGATCAGCTTGTCCGGATCGTTTTCTGCCAATTCGATATCGAACACGTCGATATTGGCGAATTTCTTGAACAGGCAGCCTTTGCCTTCCATTACCGGTTTCGACGCGAGCGGCCCGATATTGCCCAGGCCCAGCACGGCCGTGCCGTTGGTGACGACCGCAACCAGATTGCCCCGGCTCGTGAGTTCGCGCACCGCGCTCGGGTCGGCCACGATTGCATCGCACGCGGCGGCCACCCCGGGCGAATAAGCCAGTGCCAGATCGCGCTGGTTCGTCAGCCCCTTGGTTGGCACCACTGAAATCTTGCCGTGCGTCGGCGCACGGTGATAATCCAGCGCGGCGGTGATGAAATCCTGATCCATTGCTCCCCCTCGGAACGGTGAGATATTGTCGTCTATATGTAAAACGCATCAGCGCGGCGGGCGCGGAAAACGTCTCGCCGCAACCCGTCGCAACCCGCCGTGTGGAGACGCCACCGGCGCGGAGGTGAAGGGATGCTGAATGGGCTAGTAGTGTACCGCAGGGGACGGTTTGAAGCAGCGCACTTCGCTTTATTCCACTGCGCTTGGGCTTCTTTTTGTCGCGTTTTGCCGCGCATGCTCATGCTGTTGTCGCCGGATTCGGGCAGCCGGCGCTGAGTTCGCTATTGTCCTGCCTGCTCCGGGGCGCGTTCGGGTGTATCCGCAGGCGCTTCGCCGCCTATCGGCGGCAACTCGAGTATCGCGGCCAGCCCCCCCCAGGCGCTGGTTTCGAGGCGCAGCGAGCCGGCGTAGGTTTCGGCGATATCCGCGACGATGGCAAGTCCGAGCCCGCTGCCTTCGCGGCTTTCGTCAAAGCGTCTGCCCCGGTTGCCCGCTTCCTGGCGCTGCTGTTCGTCGAGCCCGGCGCCGTCATCCTCGACGCATAGCGAAAGCGTGTTGCCCTGTTGGCGAACGTGCAGCCGAACCCGGCTGTCGGCCCATTTTCCGGCGTTGTCGAGCAGATTGCCCAACATTTCCTCGATGTCGGCCTGGTTGGCGCGGATGCAATACGCCTGCGGGCAATCCAGTTCCCAGTTCAAGCCGCGATCGGCGTGAATACGCGCGATCAGGTCAATCATCCCGCGCGCGCAAGCCTGAATGTCGACGCGGCGCAGGTTGCCGGCGCCACTGCCGGCGCGCGCCAGATGGCGTTCGATCATGCGGGTCATGCTCTGGGTTTGTTCGACGATCAGTGCCGCCGCGTCCGGCGGTAGCCGCGCCGCTTCGGCGTTGAGTAGCGAGAGCGGTTTTTTGAGCGCATGGGCGAGGTCGGCGGTGTGTGTTCGTCCGCGATGCACGATGCGTTCGTTGCGTTCGAGCATTTGGTCGATTTCCTTGGCGAGCGGATCGAGGTCGGCGCCGAAACTCGCGCCGACGCGCTCTTTGTCGCCTGTCGCCAGTGCCTCCACGTTCTTGCGCAAACGCACCAGCGGATGCAGGCCGACCCGGACCTGGATGAAGGTGAAGAGGGCCATCAGCAGCAGCCAGCCGCAGATCGCGGCGATGAGCAGGTAGTCGAAGCCATGCAGCAGTGCGTGTATTTCGGTTTCCGGCCCGAAAACGTGCAGAACGAATGCGGTATCGTTGCCGGTCAGACTTCGGGTATGGCCGAGCAAAGGTTCGCCGCGCGGGCCGGATAGCTGGAGCAGGGTTTCTTCGGACCCGGCCCCGGTGGGTAAGACCAGTTCGGCGTCCCACAGTGAGCGCGAGCGCAGTTGCCGCTGCTTCATCGTTGCTGGCGCATCCGGCGCGAGGTCGGCCTGCCAGTACCATCCGGAATAGATGCGGGAAAAGTCGCTGTTGGCGATGATCGATCTGTCGTAGGACAGGCCATTTTTCGCGACGTAGAGCCGCGCGGCGATTTCGTCCGCGCGTTCCTGAATGCGCCGCTCGAAACCGTTTTGCAATACGTTGCGCACGCTTTCGCGCAACGCGAGGCCGCCGGCGATGGCGACCGCCAGCGCGCTCAGCAGGCCGAAAAACAGCAGGCGGGCGGCAAGCCCTGTCGTTTTCATCGTCGCGATTCTGGATTCCGTTTCATACGGCTTCGCCTTCAATCGTATAACTGCGTTGGGTCGCCTTGCCGTGCTACAGCACTGTCAGCGGCTCCCCGCCTTGTTATCCGATTGACTGCAAACCCGTAGCAGTTTATCGGGTCAATCCGAAGAGCAAGCGCCGCTTTCCCCGCAATCCGCTTGTTCCGCCGCGAGACGGAAGCCGAAACCGCGCTCGGTATGAATCAGCGCGCGGCCGCCTAGTTTGCGGCGAATACGCCCGATCAGGACGTCGACGGTATTCGAGTCCGGTTCCAGGTCGCGCGCATAGACGTGTTCGCTGATTTCGCCGCGGCTGATGGTTTTGTTCGGGTGGTGCATCAGGTAGGACAGGATGCGCGCTTCTTGCGCGGTGAATTGCAGCGGTTCGCCGGCCAGGGAAAAACGTCCGCTGCGCGTGTCCAGTTCCAGTTCGCCGATACGCAGGCAGGGTTCCGCATAACCTTGGGTGCGGCGCAGCAGCGCTTGCAGGCGCACGATGACTTCTTCGATCAGGAAGGGTTTGCACAGGTAGTCGTCGGCGCCGGCACCGAAGCCGGCGCGCTTGTCGCTCCAACGCGAGCGCGCCGTCAAAATGAGTACAGGAAAATTGCGTTGGTTTTCGCGCCAGTGACGCAATACCGACAAGCCGTCCTGGCCCGGTAGGCCAAGATCGAGTACAGCGGCGTCGTATTCCTCGGTATAGCCGAGGAAGCCTGCTTCGTTGCCGTCGGCCGTGGTATCCACCACCATGCCGGCATTGCGCAGCGCCGCCGCCAGACGCTCGGCCAGACGCGCATCGTCTTCGACAATCAATACGCGCATCGGGGTCAATCGCCGCCGTTGGTTATAAGTTCCAGGGATTGCGCATCGACATGCACTTCCATGATACGGCCGTTGTCCGTTTTGATTTCGATTTCATAATAAGGCCGGCCTCCGTGCGTGAATTCGAGTTCGGCCTCGACGATGAACCCGGAGAATTGATTCAGCACGGCGTCGATCGCTTCTGGCAGTGGCCGCAGATTGCTTTCGTTCTTGCGGAAGAAACTGTCGTTTTCGATGAATTCGCCGGTCTGGGCGTTGGCTCTCAATTCCTTGGTTTTGCCGTCCGCCGTTCTGAGCTTGATCTCATAGTATGGCGTTTCCCAGACGTTCGTGATCAGTTCGGCGTCGATGATCCAGCCGGGATGAGCGCGCAGCGCGGTGGCTAGTAGATCGCGCATCGGTTTCATCTGCCGCGCCGCGGGGAGCGACGGCTGATCGACAACGACCTGGCCGCTGGCGGCATTGACGTTCACTTTGAATTTCCGGCCCGAGACATCGATCATTTTGACTTCGTAAATCAACGTCTGCCTGTCTTCGTGTTCGATTTCGACATCGACGACCTTGGCGCCTGGGTAGCGCGCTTCGAGGCCGGACAGAATTGCGGCCAGCGGGCGAATGCGGCCTTCGGCCACCGCGCGGCGTATGCTGGTCTGCTCATCGGCGGCGGCCGTCGATAAAGCGGCGCCGCAGAGCAGGAGCGCGAGCGCGACAAGAAGGCAGCGGGTGGGTACGGGCTTGAGGCGTTTCGATATAGACGACATGAAGGTTCTCTTCTCCACCGCGCCGATGCGCTTTTCATTGTTGTGCGGCGTCCGTGAATGAATCGTGAACGGCACGGTTAGAAGCGGTTTAAGAGGCCGCATCCAGAATGAAGTCTCCAGCGGCGGATTGCCGGACAACCGAAGGAGAATACCGTGTTCAAAACCAGGATGACCCAAGCCGCTTTTTGTGGCCTATTGCTGGCCGTTGCCACCCAGGCCGGCGCCCAGACCGTTTCGAACGCCTACGATGTGCGTTATCGCTTGAAGCAAGACGGTTACGCTTCAGTCCGCGACGTGGAATTCAAGGCGGGATTATGGACCGCCGAGGCGACCACGCTGGCTGGTCTGCGCGTCGATGTGCTGGTCGATCCGGCGACGGGCGTCATAACGGCTTTTAATACGCGAAGCCAGGACGAACTCAACCGGTCGCTGCAAACGATACATCCGTTTCTAGTCGAGCAAGGCTACCGCGATTTCAGGGAAGTCGAACTCGACGACGGTCTGTGGGAAGCGGAGGCATTGAACCGGGACAATCAATGGGTCGAAATCACCGTCCACCCCTTTACCGGTGCCGTGCTCAGGGAAAAACTGGAGTGGGATAGAAACTTTTTCCCCGATTACCCCAACACCCCGCCGACCGATTACCTGAGCGCGGATCAGGTCATGACCAGCCTGCAAGCGGCGGGCTACGTCTGGATTCACGATCTGGAAATGGACGATGGCTATTGGGAAGCCGAGGCGCGTAATCGCTACGGTTTGCCTGTCGATCTGAAAATCGATCGGGTGACCGGGGCGGTTGTGCGGGAAAAGGTGGATTACGACTGAAGCGGCTTTCGGGTAACGGCGCTTGCACGCCGGCTTACCCCGCCCAACACATCGATCCCGCCGTCAAGGCGGGATTTTTTCGCTTTTGGTGAGGATGGCGGGGCGGTAGCCGGCTATCGGCAGGGCGGCTGCCGGCTGCGCGGGAATGAGGGCAGGGGCCGCGAACCCCTTGTGCGGCGGGGTGGAGACGCTATGCGTGCCGTCTTCCCGCCCTGGGGGCGTTCAGCCGCCGTGCATCTTCTTGAGTTTTTCGCGCCGTTCCTGCGCTTCGAGGCTCAGTGTGGCGGTGGGGCGGGCGAGCAGGCGGCCGATGCCGATGGGCTCGCCGGTTTCTTCGCACCAGCCGTAGCTGCCGTCGTCGATGCGCGTGAGGGCTTCTTCGATTTTGCGCAGCAGCTTGCGTTCGCGGTCGCGCACGCGCAGTTCGAGGGTGTGCTCTTCTTCGACGCTGGCGCGGTCGGCGGGGTCGGGCGTGGCGACGTTTTCTTGCAGGTGGGTGGTAGTGGCATGGGCCGCTTCGAGCAGCCCTTCCATTTCCTGCTGCAGCCGATGGCGGAAGAAGGCGAGTTGGCGCTGCGACATATAGTCGTTTTCGGGCGCCTTTAGCAATTCGGCCTCGGTCGGCAGCGACGAGGAAATCGTTGCGTTCATGTCTGCGTTCCTTCTGAAACGTATTGCGATACTAGCGCGATACACGCGATCGGGGCGATGTTATAACACGCTTACCGCATAAGGGGGCGGTTTGGGTGCAAATTGGGCACGATTCGTGCCGCCGATGGGGTGCGCCATGTTCCGCTGCGCGGCCCGATCAGTCAATGTGTTGCCATAGATACCAGGAGGCGACCGAGGCGTAGGGGCGCCACGGCGGGGCGACATCGGCCAGGGTGCGCTCTTCGCCGTACAGCAGGCGCGTGGCGCGTTGCAGGCCGGCATCGCCGAGGGCGAGCACGTCGGGGCGCTTGAGGCCGAAGATGAGGAACATTTCGGCGGTCCAGCGGCCGACGCCGGGCAGGTCAATGAGGGTGGCGATGGCGGTTTCGTTGTCGGCGCCGGCCAGGGCGTCGAAGGATAGCCGCTGGTCGGCGATGCGTTGCGCCAGCTCGTGAAAGGAGGCGGCCTTGCGCGTGGAGAGGCCCGCCGCGCGCAGTTGGGCGGCGGGAACACGGAGCAGGTCGGCGGGCTGGAAAGGGGCGGGGGCGAGTTGCGCGACGCGGTTCTGGATGGTTTGCGCCGCCTTGGCCGAGAGTTGCTGGCTGATGATCGAGGTGGCGAGGGTGTGGAACGGCTCGAACGGACGCTCCGCCAGGGGGCAGGGGCCGTGCCGTTCGATCAGACCGGCCATGACCGTGTCGCGGCGGCGCAGGTGTGCTTCGGCCTCGCGCAGCAGTGCCGGTGTCATGGCGCCATGAAGGGTTGTCACCGGCTGCTGCCGTTGTCCGCTGACGCTATTTATTGCCAGCCGCCGCCGAGCGCTTTGTAGAGGGCCACGGTGTTTGTTTCCTTGATGGCGCGCACGGCGATCAGTTCAAGCTGCGCGACATACAGTGTGCGCTGCGCGTCGAGAACGCTGAAGTAGCTGTCGACACCGCCGCGGTAGCGGGCGTCGGCGAGGCGGTAGGTCTGGTTCGTGGCGTCGGTCTGGGCGCGGCGCGCGTCCAGGCGTTCTTCCAGGGTGTCGCGGTCGGCGAGGATGTCGGCGACTTCGCGGAATGCGCCTTGGATCGCTTTTTCGTATTGCGCAATGGCGATTTCGCGGTCGGTGCGGGTGATATCGAGCTCGGCTTCACGGCGGCCCGCGTCGAAAATCGGTAGATTGATCTGCGGGATGAAACCCCACGCGCCGGACCCTGATTTGAATAGCCCGCTGAGCGATGCGCTTGCCGTCCCGGCGTTGGCAGTGAGCGTGATGCTGGGGAAGAAGGCGGCCCGCGCCGCGCCGATGTCGGCGTGGGTGGCGCGTAGTTCGCGTTCCAGGCTGAGGATGTCGGGGCGGCGTTGCAGTACTTCGGAGGGCATGCCTGCGGGCGGATCAGACAGCAGGCTGACCGAGCTTGTCAGCGCCTCGGGCAGTAGTTCATCCGCCACTGGCGCGCCAACGACGAGCGCGAGCGCGTTGCCGTCCTGGGCGACCTGAGTGGTATAGCGCCCTACGTCGGCACGCGCGCTTTCAAGCTGCGATCTGGCTTGTGAGACGTCGATGGCGGACGATACGCCCAGTTCGTAGCTTCGTTGCGTCAGGTCGTAGGAGGAGCGGCGGGTTTGCAGCGTGTCGCGCGCCAGTTGCAGGCGTTCGCGGTCGGCGGCGAGCGTGAGCCAAGCGTTGGCGGTTTCGGCGACGAGGCTGATCTGCGCGCTGCGCCGTGCCTCCTCGGTGGCCAGGTAGCGTTCGAGCGCGGCGTCGCGCAGGTTGCTTACGCGGCCGAAAAAATCCAGCTCGTAGGCGCTGAGGCCGATCTGCACGCCGTATTGGCGCGAGATGCCCGCCTGGCCGCTGGGCGACAGATCGGCGGGCAGGCGCTGCGAGGTGCCGTTGGCGGAGGCGTTGACAGTGGGGTACAGATCGGCGCCGCGGATCTGGTACAGCGCGCGTGCGCGTTCGATGTTGAGTGCGGCCACGCGCAGGTCACGGTTGTTCGCCAGCGCCAGTTCGATGGTTTGGCGCAGTCTGGCGTCGGCGAAGAATTCGTGCCAACCGGTTTCGTCCGCCGCGCGTGCGGTGTCGGCGCCTTTGTCCGCCGCTGGGTCGAGGCGGTTCCAGTCCGCCGGTACCGGCGCCGCCGGCCGTGCGTAGTCGGGCGCGAGGTTGACGCAGCCGGTGAGCAGGGCGGCGGCGAGCACGGAGGCGCTCAGCGCTGAAGCGGAGAGGCGCATGGAAATATGCTTGCGCGTGGAAATACGTTGGGTCATGGTGCGATCTGCCTCTGTTTATTTGCTCTCGTGCGCTACCGCGCCCGGTGCCGTTTCGGTTTGTTTGCTCTTGAAGATGCGCTTGATGGCGCAGTAGAACAACGGCACGAAGAAGATGCCAAGCAGGGTGGAGGATATGGTGCCGCCCAGCACGCCGGTGCCGATGGCGTTCTGGCTGCCCGAGCCCGCGCCGGTGGCGATCACCAGCGGGGTGACGCCGAGGCCGAAGGCGAGCGAGGTCATCAGGATCGGGCGCAAACGCATGCGCACTGCTTCCAATGTGGCCTCGACGAGTTCCTTGCCCTGTTCCTCCATTTGCGCCTTGGCGAATTCCACGATCAGGATGGCGTTTTTCGCCGACAGGCCGATGGTGGCGAGCAGGCCGACCTGGAAGTAGACGTCGTTCGATAAGCCGCGTCCGGTTGCCGCCAGCAGTGCGCCGAGCACGCCCAAGGGTACGACCAGGATGACCGCGAACGGCACCGACCAGCTTTCGTACAATGCGGCCAGGCAGAGGAATACCACCAGCATCGACAGCGCATACAGCGCCGGCGCCTGGGCGCCGCTGCGCCGTTCCTCGTACGAGGTGGCAGTCCATTCATAACCGATGCCCGGCGGCAGCTTGGCGATGATTTCCTCGACCGCCTTCATGGCGTCGCCCGACGACAGGCCCGGCG
Source organism: Azoarcus sp. (assembly GCA_031546845.1). Taxonomy (GTDB): domain Bacteria; phylum Pseudomonadota; class Gammaproteobacteria; order Burkholderiales; family Rhodocyclaceae; genus Azoarcus. Next base: position 17,124 of record JAVBJT010000048.1, read on the forward strand.
CCGCCTGACCGAGCAACTCGATCGACGACTGGCCGTTATAGCGTTCCAGCCGTGGTGAGCCGTAACCCCAGTGCGCGGAGGCAAAGGCGGAGAACGGCACCATCTGGCCGACGTTGTTGCGCACGTACCATTTGTTCAGGTCTTCGGGCAGCATGCGCGCCGGTGCATCGGACTGCATGTAGACCTTCTTGATTCGGCCGCGATCGATAAAATCGTTTACGTAGATGCTGCCCCAGGCGGTGCTCAGCGTGTCGTTGATGTCTGCCACGCTGATGCCGAGCGCGCCGGCCTTGGCGTGGTCGATATCGAGCTGGTATTCGGGCATGTCATCCTGGCCGTTGGGGCGCACGCCCACCAGGCGCTTGTCCTGCATCGCCAGCCCCATGAACTGGTTGCGCGCGGCGATCAGCGCATCGTGCCCGAGGCCGACGCGATCCTGTAACTGCACGTCGAAACCGCTGGATGTTCCCAGTTCGACCACCGCGGGCGGCACAAAGGCAAACACCATCGCCTCGCGGATGCCGGAGAAGGTCCGCATTGCCCGGTCGGCCACCGCTTTCACGCGCAGATCGGCACGCTTGCGCAGGCTCCAGTCTTTCATCCGAACGAAGCCGATGCCCATATGCTGGCCGCTGCCGCCGAAGCTGAAGCCGGCGACGGTGAAAAGGGATGCGACGGCGTCCTTCTCGTCTTCGAGAAAGTGTTGCTCCACTTTCTTGAGCACTTCCAGCGTGCGCTCTTGCGTCGCACCCGCCGGCAGCATGGCCTGGATGAACATGATGCCCTGGTCCTCTTCCGGCAGGAAAGAGGTCGGCATGCGGACGAAAAGAACGCCCAGCGCGATGAAGATGCCCAGATAAATGACGAGATAGCGCGCGCTGCGGTGCAGCATGTGGCTTACCACCGATTCATAGCGCTGCGTATTGCGCTTGAACATGCGGTTGAACCAGGTGAAAAAGCCGGCGAACCAGGCGCCTTCGCCATGATCGTGCCCTTTTTCCACCGGCTTGAGCATGGTGGCGCACAAGGCGGGCGTCAGGACCAGCGCCACTACCACCGACAAAATCATCGCGGAGACGATGGTGATCGAGAACTGGCGGTAGATAACGCCGGTGGAGCCGCCGAAAAACGCCATCGGCACGAACACCGCCGACAACACCATCGCGATGCCGATCAGCGCGCTGGTGATCTGGTCCATCGACTTTCGCGTTGCCTCCTTGGGCGATAGACCTTCTTCGCTCATCACGCGCTCGACGTTCTCCACCACGATGATCGCATCGTCGACGAGCAGGCCGATGGCGAGCACGATGCCGAACATGGTGAGGGTGTTGATCGAAAAGCCGAACGCGGCGAGCACACCGAAGGTGCCGAGCAGCACGATCGGCACGGCGATGGTCGGGATCAGCGTGGCGCGCAGGTTTTGCAGGAACAGGTACATGACGAGGAAAACGAGGACGATCGCCTCGATCAGCGTCTGGACCACCTCCTCGATCGAAATCCTGACGAAAGGCGTCGTGTCGTAAGGCACCACGACCTCCACGCCCTCGGGAAAGAATTTCGACATTTCATCAAGCCTTGCCCGCACCGCGGCGGCGGTATCCAGCGCGTTGGCGCCGGATGCGAGCTTGATGCCGATGCCGCCGGCCGGTTTGCCGTTGTAGCGGCCGACCATGCCGTAGCTTTCCGCGCCCAGTTCGACGCGGGCGACGTCGCGCAAGCGCACTTCTCCGCCTTGTTGCGCCGTGCGCAGCAGAATCTGCTCGAACTCCCCGGCCGTCTGCAGGCGGCTCTGGGCGGTGATCGATGCGGTGAAGCCCTGCCCCGGCAAGGCCGGTACGCCACCGAGCTGGCCGGCGGAGACCTGGGTGTTCTGCGCCATCAAGGCCGCGCGCACGTCGGCTGGCGTGAGCTTGAAGTTGTTCAGCTTCGTCGGGTCGAGCCAGATCCGCATGGCATACTGCGCGCCGAACACCTGCACCTCGCCCACGCCCGCTACGCGCGACAAGGGGTCTTGCACGGTGGAGGAGAGGAAGTCGGACAAATCGGTTTGGGTCTGGGTGCCATCGGTGGACACGAAGCCGACCACCATGAGGAAGTTGCGCGCCGACTTTGCCACCTTCACGCCTTGCTGGCGCACGGCGTCGGGCAGCAGCGGCAGCGCAAGCTGGAGCTTGTTCTGCACCTGCACCTGGGCAATGTCCGGATTAGTCGCGGCGTCGAAAGTCAGCGTGATCGATACGTTGCCGTAGGCGTCGCTGCTCGACGCCATGTACATCAGACCATCGAGCCCGGTCATTTTCTGCTCGATGACTTGCGTGACGGAGTCTTCCACCGCCTTGGCCGATGCGCCCGGATAGGTCGCGCTGATCGCAATCGCCGGCGGCGCAATGTTTGGATATTGCGAAATCGGCAGTTCCAAAATGGACAACGCGCCGGCAAGCATGATGACGATGGCGATGACCCAGGCGAAGATGGGCCGATCGATAAAGAAGCGGGACATGCGGAACCCTCCTTAGCGCGCGTTGGAGGGCGCGGGTGACGACGGAGCGGCTGCGTCCGTGGGGGCGGCGGCCGGCACGGGCGTGACCTCGGCGCCGGGGCGGATTTTTTGCAGCCCATCGACGATGACGCGGTCGCCGGCTTTCAGGCCGTCGGTGACGCGCCAGCGGTCGTTCAGCGCCTGGTCGACCTGTAGTGGTCGCACTTCGACCTTGTTTTCCGCATTCACCACCATTGCCTGCGCGCCGCCGCGCGGCGTGTGGCTCACCGCCTGATGTGGCACGGTAATGGCGTCGTTCGCCATGCCCTGGTCCAGCACCGCGCGAACGTACATGCCGGGCAGCAGTTGCTGCTCCGGATTCGGGAACACCGCGCGCAACGTTACGCTGCCGGTCGTCTGGTCCACCGACACCTCGGTGAAGGCGAGCTTGCCTTCGTGCTTGTAGGGTGTGCCGTCTTCCAGCAGCAGGCGCACGCGCGCGCTGTTCTTGCCCGCGCTTTGCAGGCGGCCGCTATCCAGGTTGCGGCGCAGGCGCAGCAGTTCGGCGCTGGATTGGTTGAGGTCGACGTAGATCGGATCGAGTTGCTGGATGGTGGACAGCGCGCCGGTCTGGTTGGCCGTGACCAAGGCGCCGGGGGTGACGGCGGAGCGGCCGATACGGCCCGGAATCGGTGCCCTTACCTGGGTGTAATCGAGGTCGATGCGCGTTTTGTCCGCCGCTGCGCGCTCAACGATCACGTCCGCCTCGGCTTGTTTCAGTAAGGCCTGCACGTCGTCGTCGTCCTGCCGGCTCACTGCTTCGATCTTGACCAGATTGGCGTAGCGCGCGGCCTTCTGGCGTAGCACCTCGGCGTTGGCTTCGGCGCGCGCCAGCGCGGCCTTGGCGCTATCGTGAGCGGCCTGGTAGATCGCCGGGTCGATCTGATAGAGCAGCGCGCCGGATTTCACCTCGTCCCCCTCGGTGAAGGCACGTTTTTGAACGATGCCGCCGACCTGCGGGCGCACTTCGGCAATCAGGTAGGGCGCAGTGCGGCCCGGTAGTTCGGCGGTCAGCGCGAACGGATGGGGTTCGACGACGATGATGCCGACTTCCTGTGGCCCGGGCGCGGCGGGTTTTGCATCGGGCTTGCCGCAGCCGCCCAGCGTAAGACCGCCGGCCAGCGCCAGCAAAGCGGTTGTGAACAGCGTGCTGTGCTTGATACGCATGTGTTGCCTCTCCTGCGTTGGGGCTGGCCTGTGGCGGCGGGCGGGGTGTCCCGCTTTTGCGTGCTGCCGCACAACCCGATTTCTTTGTAGAGCGCTTATTCTAGATTGAACGTTCATCCTATGCTAGTCTGCAAACAAATTTGCGACACGGGCGTCGGCAAAAAAGCACACAAGGGGAGCGTACAGCATGGAGTCGGATCGCCTACGGACGGACGAGCGGGCGGAGGAATCCGCCCGCGCGGCGACGCGGCGCGCGCAAATTCTGTGCGCCGCCGCCTCCTGTTTCCGCGAGCACGGCTTTCACGGCGCGAGCATCGCGCAGATATCGGCAGCGGCGGGCATGAGCGCCGGCCATATCTACCATTACTTCGAGAACAAAGAGGCGATCATCGCCGCCATCGTTGGGCAGAACGAGCAGGTCGTCGTGCAGGCCATCGGCAGCCTGCGCGAGGCCGACGACATGCTTGAGGCGATAGAGCAGCGCATCATCGACAAGCTCGAAGACCATTTTGAATGCGACGACGTTGCGCTGCGCCTGGAAATTCTCGCCGAGGCCGCGCGCAACCCGCGTATTGCCGCCATCGTCCGCGCCGCCGACGAGCGCATACGGGCGAATGCGATTCAGACCTTGCGCGCCGTGCGTTGTTCGCGCGGCGGCAATGCACAGCTTACCGACGAGGATATCGCGGTGGCGCATGAGCTTGTGCGTGCTTTGTTTGAGGGGCTACTGGTGCGCGGCGTGTGCAATCCGCAACTCGACGCCGATGTGGCGCGGCCCTCCATCCGCCGTCTTGTGCACACGCTTTTCGGTCGCTTGTACGGTAGCGTCGGCGAGTAACACGGACGCACGAACACGGCGACGCCTGGGCTTCGCCGCGTTATCATCGACAAGTTTCCCGCGCACGATGTCCGACCCATGCCGACGCTACTCGCCGAACGCCTGCCTCACTACGCGCGCTTGATCCGGCTGGATAAGCCGATCGGCACGCTGCTGCTGTTATGGCCCACGCTGTGGGCGCTGTGGATTGCCGCCGATGGCGTGCCGCCGGTGCATATCGTGGTGATTTTTGCCGTGGGCACGCTGTTGATGCGCTCGGCCGGATGCGCCATCAACGACTATGCCGATCGCGATTTCGATGGCTGCGTCGAGCGCACCCGCAACCGCCCGCTCGCCACCGGCGCGGTGAGCGCGCGCGAAGCCCTGTATGTGGCGGCGGCGCTGTCGCTGGCGGCGTTTTTGCTGATTCTGCCGTTGAACGCGGCGGTGCGCTGGCTGTCGTTGCCGGCGCTGTTCCTCGCCGCGAGCTATCCCTTCACCAAGCGTTTCTTCGCCATCCCGCAAGCCTATCTCGGCATCGCCTTCGGCTTCGGCATTCCGATGGGTTTTGCCGCGATCCAGGGCGCGGTGCCGCTGGTCGGATGGGCGATGCTGCTCGCCAACATTTTCTGGGCTGTGGCCTACGATACCGAATACGCGATGGTCGACCGTGACGACGATCTCAAGATCGGCATCAAAACGTCGGCCATTACCTTCGGCCGTTTCGATGTCGCCGCCGTCATGCTGTGCTATGCCGCCGCGCTTGCCATTCTCGCCGCCGTTGGCTTGGTGGCAGCACGCGGCATGGCGTATTATGCCGGCCTTGCGGCGGCGGCGGCCATCGCGCTGTACCACTACCGCCTGATTCGTGGCCGCGACCGCGCCGCTTGCTTCAAGGCCTTTCGCCACAACAATTGGCTGGGCGCGATGATTTTTCTCGGCCTGCTGGCGGACGATCTGCTGCGCTAGGGGCTTGTTTTCCTACCCCGGCCTTATAGCCGCAACGCCGAACACAAGCTCGAACTGCAACTCCGCAAGCTCTCTACCGGTCGAAGCCGCACGGGTGGTATGCCCGTTACCCCTTGAGGAGAGCGAGATGAAAATCAAGCATTGGTTGCTTGGCCTTGTCGTTGCTACGCTGTCGTCCGCCGCGTTCGCGTTCCACTGCCCGGCCGATATGAAGAAGATCGACGATGCCCTGGCGAAAAATCCGCCGCTGAGCAGCGAGCAGATGATGGAAGTCAAAAAGCTGCGTGCCGAGGGCGAGGTGCTGCACAAGGCCGGCAAGCATCAGGAATCGGTCGATACCTTGGGTAAGGCCATGAAAATTCTTGGTATTTGAGTGCATCTGGACGCGGCGCGCGGGAGAGTCTGCACAAAGCGAAAAAATTGATCCGATCCGCTGGACCCAAGGCGAACGGGCGGCTATATAATCCGCCCCGATCGCCGCAGATGGGGTCGCAAACCGTTCTGAAGCGCGCGGGCTTTGGCCCCGGCTGATGCCGTGGGCCGCTTGCATGGACTGTGCGCGAAAACGGCGCGCACACAGGGTTTGACGGAGTTGCTCCCATCATGCTTCTGGGTTTTGTGATCGCTTATTGGCTGGTCTCGATCGGCATCGGTCTCTACGCCGCGCTGCGCGTACACAACACAAAAGACTATGCCATCGCCGGCCGTTCGCTGCCGATGTACATCGTTACCGCCACGGTTTTCGCGACTTGGTTCGGTTCCGAGGTTGTGCTTGGCATTCCGGCCACCTTTCTGAAGGAGGGGCTGCACGGCGTCATCGCCGATCCGTTCGGCTCCTCGATGTGCCTGATCCTCGTCGGGCTTTTTTTCGCCAAGCCGCTCTACCGGCTCAATCTGCTGACGATCGGCGACTACTACCGTAAGCGTTTCGGCCGCACGGTCGAGATCATCACCACGATCTGCATCGTAATGTCGTATCTGGGCTGGGTCGCCGCGCAGATCAAGGCGCTCGGGCTGGTCTTCAATGTGCTGTCCGACGGCGCCGTGTCGCAGGAAACCGGCATGTGGCTCGGCTCCGCCTCGGTGCTGATCTATACGTTGTTCGGCGGCATGTGGTCGGTGGCGATCACCGACTTCATCCAGATGATCGTCATCGTCATTGGCCTGTGCTACATCGGCTGGGAAGTCGCCGACCAGGCCGGCGGTGTGGGTGTTGTCGTCAGCCACGCCCACGCGGCGGGCAAGTTCAACTTCTGGCCGGAATGGAATGTGGCGAGCGTCATTCCCTTCATCGCCACCTGGATGACGATGATGTTCGGTTCGATTCCGCAGCAGGACGTATTCCAGCGCGTGCAATCGTCGGCGAACGAAAAGATCGCGATGCGCGCCTCGATCCTGGGCGGCTCGCTCTATTTCTGCTTCGCCTTCATTCCGATGTTCCTCGCCTATTCGGCCACGCTGATCGCGCCGGATCTGGTCGCGGAATACCTCGAAACCGATTCGCAGTTGATCCTGCCCAAGCTCGTGCTGGAAAAAGCGCCGCTGTTCGCGCAGATCATGTTCTTCGGCGCGTTGCTCTCGGCGCTCAAGAGTTGCGCCTCCGCCACCTTGCTCGCGCCCTCGGTCACTTTCGCGGAAAACCTGATGCGGCCGCTGGTGCGCGTGTGGTATCCGAATCTGACCGATACGGGCTTTCTGCGGTTGATGCAGGCCGTCGTGCTGGTGTTCACCGCCGTGGTCACGACCATCGCGGTCAATTCCAAGCTCACGATTTACGGCCTCGTCGAAAACGCCTACAAGGTTACTTTCGTCGCCGCCTTCATTCCGCTGGCCTGCGGCGTGTATTGGAAGCGCGCGACCACGCAGGGCGCGATCGTTTCGATGGTGCTCGGCCTCATCACCTGGCTCACGCTCGAAGCCTTCGCGCCGGAGGCCACCTGGCCGCCGCAGTTTGTCGGTTTCCTTGTTTCGGCTTCGTCGATGGTCATTTTTTCCTATCTGCCGCAGTTCATCTCCACGCCGCCGGAGCCGGTTCCTGGGGGCTATCAGGCTGCGACGAACGGGGAGTAGGCGGCGAGGCGGGCGGCTTTGAGCGGCCGCCCGTCTTGATTTGATGCGTCATGCTCAACGCAGGGCGGGCGCTGTCTGACTCCGCGCATGAATGCCCGCCGTTTCCCGGCCGGATGCCTCGTGCCCGAGCAATTCTTCGAGAACTCCAGCGGCCCAGTCCAGTTCTTCCTCGCCGACGATCAGTGGTGGCGCCAGTCGCAGAACGTGTTGGTGCGTATCCTTGGTCAGCAGGCCGCGTGCGAGCAGTTGTTCGGCGGCGGTGACGGCGGATAGCGGGCCGTCGGTCAGTTCGATACCGATGAAGAGGCCCCGCCCGCGCACTTCGCGCACCTGGGGGCCGCGCAGATTGGCCAAGCGGGCGAGCCAGCGGCTGCCGAGTGTGGCGGCACGCTCGATCAGCCCTTCGTCTTCCAGCACGTCAAGCGCGGTCCAGGCCACGGCGGCGGCGAGCGGGTTGCCGCCGAAGGTGGAGCCGTGGTCGCCGGGGGAGAACACTTGCATGACGCGCTCGTCGGCGAGAAAGGCGGAGACCGGCAGCAGGCCGCCGCCCAGCGCCTTGCCCAGGATCACGCCGTCGGGGCGTATGCCATCGTGTTCGCAGGCGAGCAGGCGGCCGGTGCGGCCAAGGCCGGTCTGTACCTCGTCGGCGATTAGCAGCACGTTGTGGCGGCGGCAGATGTCCGCGCAGCGGGCAAGGTAGCCGGGCGGCGGCAGGACGATGCCGCCTTCGCCCTGGATCGGTTCGACGAGGAAGGCGGCGGTGCGCGGCGTGATTGCGGCTTCCAGCGCGTCGGCGTCGCCATAGGGCACGCGCAGCAGGCCGGGTGGAAAGGGGCCGAAGCCGTCGCGGTAGGCCGGTTCCGGCGACAAGCCGACGATGGCGATGGTGCGGCCGTGGAAGTTGCCTTCACAGGCAATGATTTCGGCGCTGTCCGGCGGCACGCCCTTGATTTTATGTGCCCACTTGCGCGCGGCTTTCAGTGCGGTTTCCACCGCTTCCGCGCCGGTGTTCATCGGCAGCGCGCGCTCGTAGCCGAATAGTGCGCACAGGCGTTCGAGCAGCGGCGGCAGGCGGTCGTTGGAGTAGGCGCGGGAGGTGAGCGCGAGGCGCCGGGCCTGGTCCTCCAGCGCGCGCAGCAGGCGTGGGTGGGCGTGGCCGAAGCTCACCGCCGAATAGGCGCTCATCATGTCCAGGTAGCGGCGGCCTTCCACGTCCCACAGCCACACGCCTTCGCCGCGATGGAACACGACCGGCAGCGGCGCGTAGTTGCGCGCGCCGAATTGCCGTTCTCGCGCGCGTAGCGCGCAGGTGGCGGGGCCGAGGGCGGCAATGGCCAGTTCCGCCACCCAGGCGGCGTCGTGACCGTGTGGGTCGAGGTCGGGGCGGTATTCGACGATTTCCAGCGCGATGAAATCGTCACACCCACGCAGCGTTAGCAGCGCGTCGGCCAGCGCGCGCGGCGCGATGCCGTCCGCCGCTGGGCAGGTGACTGCCGGCATGGCGCGCGGGTCGATGGCGTCCAGGTCGATGCTGACGCCGAAGCCGTGCTCGCCGCGCGCGATCTCCAGCGCGTCGGCGAACACGGCGGCAAGGCCACGATGGCGGATTTCGGCCATATCGAAAACGCGCACGCCCAGTCGCGCGAGGCGTTCGTGTTCCTCATTTTCCCAGTCGCGCGCGCCGATCACGCAAACGCGCGCGGGGTCGAGCCGTGGGCCGGGCACATCGGCCAGCGCGGGCGCGCCTTCGCCGAGCAGCGCCGCCAGCGGCATGCCGTGGATGTTGCCGGAATGGGTGGTGGTGTCGGTATGGCTGTCGAGGTGGGCATCCACCCAGATCAGCCCCGGCGCGCCACCCAGGCGGCGGGCGATGCCCCGCCAAGTGCCGATGGCGACGGTATGGTCGCCGCCGACGACGAAGGGAAACGCGCCGGCATCGAGCGCGGCGATGCGTTCGGCCAGCCGGCGGGCAAACTCGCCGACGGCGGCCAACCGCGCGGGCATCGAGGTGTCCGCTGCAGGTGCGCCCGTCGGCGGCGGCACAGCATCGGCTTGCAGCGTGTCCGTCCATTGCGCGGAAGGGTTATGGGCGCGCAGGCGTTCAATCAAGCCGCCGCGCAGCGCCGCCGGCCCCAGCGCGGCGCCGGGGTGGGGCGCGCCCAGGGCCGAGGCGGCGCCGATGATCCGCAGGCGCGTGGCTTGCCCGCGTGGCAGGGGAGAGGGGTGGGGATCGAGAGCGGTCATGGCCATTCGCCTCCGCGCGCGTTGGTAGTTAACACGGATGAGTAAGCGATACGCTTGACGGTTCGATCCGGCGCGGCTGCGTTCGTTCCGCGCGCGGGGTGAGGCGGGTTGTGTGAAACGGGGCTAGGGCGTTTCAGGAAGCGAGCAGGAGGTTCAGCGCCAGCAGCGCGGCGATCAGCACACCGAACAGGACGAGCAGGCGCTCGTGCCGCTGCTGGCGCAGGGCGATCTGTTCCAGTTGCTGTTGCTGCGCGGCCTGTTGCCTGGCCGAAGCGGTCAGTGCCTGGTGCGCCAGGCGTGGCAGTTGCGGCAGCGCGCCTGCCCAACTGGGCGCTTCTTCACGCGTAGCACGCAGTAGCGCGCGCCAGCCCATGCGCTCGTTCATCCAGCGTTCGAGAAAGGGCTTGGCCGTTTTCCACAGATCGAGTTCGGGGTCGAGCTGGCGGCCCAGGCCCTCGATGTTGAGCAGGGTCTTTTGCAGCAGCACGAGTTGCGGCTGCACTTCCATTTCGAAGCGGCGCGCGGTCTGGAACAGGCGCAGCAGGGTCTTGCCGAAGGAGATGTCTTTCAGCGGTTTATCGAAGATCGGTTCGCATACGGTGCGCACCGCGGCCTCGAATTCCTCCACCCGGGTTTTCGCCGGCACCCAGCCCGCTTCGATGTGGGCCAGCGCCACGCGCCGGTAATCGCGCTTGAAGAAGGCAAGGAAGTTCTGCGCGAGGTAGTTTTTGTCCTCTTCGCTGAGCGTGCCCATGATGCCGAAATCGAGCGCAATGTAGCGCCCGTCGCGGTGCACGAAGATGTTGCCCGGGTGCATGTCGGCATGAAAAAAACTGTCGCGGAACACCTGGGTAAAGAAGATTTCCACGCCGGCGCGCGACAGCGCGGCCAGATCGGTGCCCTGTGCCTTCAGCGCGTCGATTTGGGAAATGGGCACGCCGCGCATGCGCTCCATCACCATCACATTGCGCCCGCACCAGTCCCAATGCACCTCGGGCACCAACAGCAGCGGCGAGCCGGTGAAATTGCGCCGCAACTGCGAGCAGTTGGCGGCCTCGCGCATCAGATCGAGCTCGTCGTTGAGGTGTTTGCCGAACTCGGCCACGACTTCGCGCGGTTTCAGCCGCCGGCCCTCCGGCCAGATTTTTTCCAGCAGGGCGGCGGCGGCATCCATCAGCCCGAGGTCGTGCGTGATGATGTGCTCGATGCCGGGACGCAGGATTTTCACCGCCACCTCGGTGCCGTCGGGCAACGCGGCGAAATGCACCTGGGCGACCGAGGCCGAGGCTTCCGGTGTGCGCTCGAAATCGCGGAACACCGCATCCACCGGCTTGCCGTAGAACGCTTCGAGTACCGCCAGCGCCTGTTCGGTGGGGAAGGGCGGCACGCGATCCTGCAGCAGCGCCAACTCGTCGGCCAGATCGGGTGGTAGCAGATCGCGCCGGGTGGATAGCATCTGGCCGAATTTGACGAAGATCGGCCCGAGCGATTCGAGCGCGAGGCGCAGTCGCACCGCGCGCGGCTGCTCGAACGTGCGCCAGAAGAACACCTTTTGCCACAAGCGGCCCAGGCGTCCGCTGGAATCGGCGTCGAGCAGCATGCGGTCGAGGCCGAAACGCAGGCTGACGGAGGCGATTTTGGCAAGGCGGAGCAGACGCACGGTAGGAGCTGGAATGGCGGAAAAGAAGGGACTTTAGCCGGAAAGCCGGGGGCGGGAAAGCAGCCCGGTTGGATAAGGCTTGTGTTATAGCTTGTGTGCGTGGGCCGCGCGCGCCGTGCCGCGAGAATGCGGCACATCGCGTAACAATAGGCAATCGCGGGGAAAACAGGGCGATCCGCTATAATTTGGCATTTAGTGCTTCCGCCAATGACATGAGCGTCGATCCGAAAATTCTGCTGGCCGATCTGTTGAAAACCGCGCTGAAAAGCGTCGCGCCGGATTGCGCCGATGCCGCCATTGTGCTGGAGCGGCCCAAACAGGCCAGCCACGGCGATTGGGCGTCCAATCTGGCGCTGCAATTGGCTAAGCCCCTGCACCGCAATCCGCGCGACTTGGCCGCGTTGCTGCTGGCCGAACTGCCGCCGTCGCCGCTGGTGGCGAAAGCCGAGGTGGCCGGCGCGGGCTTTATCAATTTCACCCTTGCCGCTGGCGCCAAAACCGCCGTTGTCGGCCAAGTGTTGGCGCAGGGCGCGAATTTCGGTCGTGGCGCTAACCAAGGGGCCAAGGTACAGGTGGAGTTCGTTTCCGCCAACCCGACCGGTCCGCTGCACGTCGGCCATGGGCGCGGCGCGGCCTATGGCGCCTCGCTGTCGGCGGTGCTCGCCTTTGCCGGGTTCGATGTCAGCCGCGAATACTATGTGAACGACGCTGGGCGGCAGATGGATATCCTTGCGCTGTCCACATGGCTGCGCTATCTGGCGCTTGCCAGTATCGAGGTGGCCTTTCCGCCCAACGCCTATCAGGGCGATTACGTTATCGACATGGCACGCGAAATACATGGGGCGCACCAGGGCCGCTTCGCCAAGGTCACCGTGGAGCAGGTGCTGGAGGGCACGCCCGGCCTGCCGCTGAACGAGCGCAAGGACGACGAGGCCAAAGAGCAGCGCGAACTGCATCTGGATGCGCTGATCGCCAACGCCAAGCGCCTGCTCGGCGAAGACTACGCCTGGGTGCTTGGCTTTGCGCTCAACGAGCAGTTGGGCGACGGGCGCGAGGATTTGCAGGAGTTCGGTGTTCAGTTCGATAAATGGTTTTCGGAAAAAAGCCTGTTCGACACCGGTCTGGTCGAACGCGCGGTGGCCCGGCTGGAAGAGCGCGGCCACATCTATTTGCAGGACGGCGCCAAGTGGTTCCGCTCCACCGCCTTCGGCGACGAGAAAGACCGCGTGGTGCAGCGCGAAAACGGGCTGTACACCTATTTCGCCTCCGATATCGCCTACCACCTGAACAAGTACGAACGCGGCTTCGACCGCATCATTGATATTTGGGGCGCCGACCATCATGGCTACATCCCGCGGGTGAAAGGCGCGATTGCCGCGCTCGGTCTGCCGCCGGAAAAGCTCGAAGTGGCGCTGGTGCAATTCGCCGTGCTGTACCGTGACGGGCAGAAAACCTCCATGTCCACCCGCTCGGGTGAATTTGTCACCCTGCGAGAACTGCGCCGTGAAGTCGGCAACGACGCTTGCCGCTTCTTCTACGTGCTGCGCAAATCGGATCAACACCTGGATTTCGACCTCGATCTGGCCAAGAGCCAGAGCAATGAAAATCCGGTGTATTACATCCAGTACGGCCACGCCCGCGTGTGCTCGGTGCTCGCCCAGTGGGGCGGCAGCGTGGCCGATCTGGCGGCGGCTGACGCCGGCCGGCTGGAAAGCGAGCGCGAACTCGCGCTGTGCGCGCGCCTGGCCGCCTTCCCCGAAATCGTGCAAAGCGCCGCCGCCGATTACGCCCCGCACCAGATCGCCTTCTACCTCAAGGATCTGGCCGGCGAATTCCACGGCTGGTACAACGCCGAACGCATGCTGGTCGAGGATGAGGAACTGAAATTCGCCCGCCTTGCCCTGGCCACCGCGATACGGCAAGTGCTTGCCAGCGGCCTTGCGCTGCTCGGCGTTTCCGCGCCTGCTTCCATGTAAAACCCCGGAGTCATCAAGCTGTGAGTCGAGATCGTAAACCCCGCCGCAAGCCCGCCCCCGCGCCCTCTAAGAGCGCTGGCGGCACGCTGATCGACATCTTCGTCGGCCTTATGCTGGGCGCGGTGATCGCCGCCGGCGCGGCGTGGTATTTCACCCGCGCCAACCCCTTCCAGCCCGCGCCGGCCGTGCCGCCGCACGCTTCCAGCGAAGGGCAGCCGCCCGCCGCGCTGCCCGGCAAGCCGGGCGACCGCCCGGTGGTCAAGCAGGATTTTGAGTTCTACAAAATCCTGCCGCAGGGCGACAACGTGCCGGCAAAGGCCACGACGCCGCCCCCCACGGCAACAGCCGGGCCCACGCCGCCGGTCGTACCGCCCACAACAACACCGGTAACGCCGCCCACGCCTGAAACCGCGCAGAAGCCCACCGAGCCGATCTACCTGCAAATCGGTGCGTTCGAGGACTCTAACGAGGCCGACAACCTGCGCGCGCGCCTCATGCTGGCCGGCGTCGACGCACAGATCCAGCGCGGCCGCCTGCCCGACGGGCGCACGATGAACCGTGTGCGCGTTGGCCCGTTCGCTAAGCCCGAAGACATGAGCGCGGTGCGCTCGCGTCTGGCCGAATCCGGCTTCAACACCGTCGTCAGCCGCACGGCAACCCCTTGAAGCGCAGTACCATCCTTACCTTGTCGCTATCTTTACCTCGTCGCTATCGCTCCGGGAGTCTTCAACAATGAATCGTCGCACCGCCCTGCAACAGCTTGCCGTTCTCGCCCTTGCCGCCAGTCCCGCCGGTCTTGCCTTGGCCGCCGAATTGAAAGACGGCATGTACCGCACCTTGTCCGTGCCGGTGCCGGCCGAAGCCAAAGGCAAGGTCGAGGTCATCGAATTTTTCTCCTACGGCTGCCCGCACTGCCACGATTTCGACCCCCTGATCGAAAAATGGGCGAAAACCGTGCCGGCCGACGTCAACTTCATCCGCGTGCCGATCACCTTCAACCGCGCGCAATGGACCGCCTACGCGCGGATCTATTACACCCTTGAAGCGCTTGGCGAACTCGGCAAGCATCACTCCGCCGTGTTTGTCGCGCTGCATGAGGAGCGCCAGCCCTTGCAGGACGAAGGCATGCTGTTCGAATGGGTGGAAAAGCGCGGCATCGACAAGGCCAAATTCGTCGAGGCGTGGAAATCCTTTGGCGTGCAGTCGCGCGTGCAACGCTCCAACCAGCTTGCCGCCGCCTACAAAGTGGATGCCGTGCCGCTGATGGCCGTGGGCGGAAAATACCTGGCTTCCGCCAGCGGCAGCGGTGGTTTCGAGGAACTGCTGAAGACGGTCGACCAACTGATCGTCAAGAGCCGCGGCTAAAGCCACTACCGTACAGGGCGCGCGGCGCTTTCAAGCATCGCGCGCCTTTTGCCGCGCGCTTTCTCCGCCGTACCGCCGGAATCTTTCGGCGCGGACGCGGGGTATGGGCGCTGACGGCAAAACGGCGCATAGCAAAAAGAAATATCGATGAACGACGCCTCTTCCCGTATCGACGGTGCGCGCGTTTTTCTCACCGGCGCCTCCAGTGGGCTGGGCGAAGCCCTGGCCCGCCATTACGCCGCGCAAGGAGCCACGCTGGGCCTGGTCGCGCGGCGCGGTGAGTTGCTCGATGCGCTGGCCGCCGCCTTGCCCGGCAAGCACTTCACTTTCGTGGCCGATGTCGGCGACCCCGCCGCGATTCAAGCGGCGGCCACCGGCTTCATCGGCGCTGTCGGCGTGCCGGATATCGTCATCGCCAATGCCGGTGTCTCGGTCGGCACGCTCACCGAATACGCCGAGGATATCGACGCCTTCGCCACCGTCCTGCGCACTAATCTTCTCGGCATGGTGGCAAGCTTCCAGCCCTTCATCGAGGCCATGCGCCACCGCGGCCGCGGTCGCCTGGCCGGCATTGCCTCGGTCGCGGGCATTCGCGGCCTGCCGGGCGCGGGCGCCTACAGCGCTTCGAAGGCGGGCGCGATTGCCTACCTGGAAAGCCTGCGTGTCGAATTGCGCCGTAGCGGCGTGCGGGTGACCACCATTGCGCCGGGGTATGTCGCCACGCCGATGACGGCGGTCAACGCCTACCCGATGCCCTTCATACTGCCGGCGGACGAAGCCGCGCGGCGCATCGCGCGCGCCATTGCCGCCGGCCGCAGCTACAGCGTGGTACCGTGGCAGATGGCAATCGTGGCGAAGCTGTTGCGCGCGCTGCCCAATACCGTGTTCGACGCGCTGTTTGCCCGCGCCGGCCGCAAGGCGCGCGGTCTGCCGTTATAGCGCCGCGGCCGGCGTATCGGTGTTTTCCCGCGCACGCCGCGCGCTCAAGGTTTTCCGTGGCAAGTCGTTTTATCATTCCAGGAAATAATGCGGAGAAGTCAGCATGAATGCAGCAGCCAACGACCCATCGGACCAACTGGAACCGCCAGCGCCGCCCAGTGCGCCGGAACCGGTCGATACGTTGGAGCGGCGTAAGTGCCAACGTTTTATCGCCTTGCGGCGCGGCCAGCCGTGTTTCTGGGTCATGTTCGGCGAGCAGCGCTGCGGTTTGCTCGATTTATCGCTGAAAGGCTTTTCCATTCCCGCCGCCCAGGCCCTGCCGATTGGGGAAAACTTCGATTTCGCCTTGGTGCGCGACGGCGTGCCGGATGAAATCCGTGGCCAGGCCGCGGTGGTCAATAACGTTCCCACGTCCGACGGTGGCCTCGCGGGCTGTGAATTCACGGCGCTCACGGCGGCCGATCAAGCCCGCCTGCAAGAGTGGCTCGTTACCCACGTCATCGTCAGCGCCACGGTACGCATCACCGAGCGCGACGCGCTGCAGATCGTGCTCGGCCGCTCGCTCGTGTAAAACGCGCCGGGCGCGTCGCGCAACACCCCCTATTTGCATTCCGCTTGAACGGAAAAGCCATTTCCGTTGACCGCAGTCAATGCGCTCGACGCGCGCGGACGGTACAGTAATAGGATTGTGCATAACCCTCGTACCGCGCCATGACTGCTTCCCAGCGTTCCAACCAGCGTATCGAACTTGTCTGCCCCGCCGGCTCGCTGCCGGCGCTCAAGACCGCCGTCGATTGCGGTGCGGATTGCGTTTATCTCGGCTTCAAGGATGCGACCAACGCGCGCAACTTCACCGGCCTCAACTTCGAGCCGGCGCAGATGCGCGAAGGCATCGCCTACGCCCACGCGCGGGGGCGGCGGGTACTGCTGGCGCTCAACACTTACCCGCAAACCGGCAATTGGTCCAGTTGGACGGCGGCTGTCGACCGCGCGGCGGAATTCGGCATCGATGCCCTGATCCTGGCCGATCCCGGCCTGATGGCCTACGCCGCCAAAGCCCACCCGCAACTACGCCTGCACCTTTCCGTGCAAGGCTCCGCCACCAGCTACGAAGCGATCAACTTCTACGCCGAACGCTTCGGCATCCAGCGTGCCGTGCTGCCGCGCGTGCTATCGCTGGCCCAAGTGGAACAAGTGATCGGCAACACCGCCGTGGAAATCGAAGTATTCGGCTTTGGCGGCCTGTGCGTCATGGTCGAAGGGCGCTGTGCCCTCTCGGCCTACGCCACCGGCGAATCGCCCAACTGCAACGGCGCCTGCTCGCCGGGTAAATACGTGCGTTGGGAACAGACCCCGGCCGGCATGGAAACGCGGCTCAACGGCATCCTCATCGACCGCTTCGGCGAGGACGAACGCGCCGGCTACCCGACCCTGTGCAAAGGGCGCTTCGAGGTCAACGACGAAACCTACTACGCCATCGAAGAGCCCACCAGCCTCAATACCCTCGAAATGCTGCCGGAACTGGCTCGCATCGGCGTGCGAGCCATCAAGATCGAAGGTCGCCAGCGCAGCCCCGCCTACGTCACCCAAGTCACCAAGGTATGGCGCGCCGCGCTCGACAGCGTGCACGCCGACCCCGCCCGCTTCCAAGTGCTGCCGGCGTGGATGGCCGACCTGAACAAAGTCTCCGAAGGCCAGAGCCACACGCTCGGCGCCTACTACCGTCCGTGGAAGTGAATCCGCCTATGAAGCTTTCCGTTGGTCCCCTGCTTTATTACTGGTCGCGCCAGAGTACGCTCGATTTTTATGCCGACATTGCCACCAGCACCGCCGATATCGTCCACTTGGGCGAAACTGTCTGCTCGCGCCGCCATGAATTGCGTCTGGAGGACTGGCTCGAAGTCGCCGACACCCTGGCCGCCGCGGGCAAAGAAATCGTCCTGTCCAGCCAGAGCCTGATCGAATCCGAATCCGACCTGAAAACCCTGCGCCGCATCGTCGGTCAGACCCAATACCGCGTCGAAGCCAACGACATGGCTGCCGTGCGCCTGCTGGCCGAAGCCGGCCGCCGCGACTGGATCGCCGGGCCGACACTCAACGTCTTCAACCCCCTTTCCCTCGGCCTGCTGACCGAAGCCGGCGCAACACGCTGGGTTGTGCCGCCCGAAATGTCCGGTGCCGCGCTGCACGAACTGCGCGCCGCGCTGCCCGCGCCGCTCGAAACCGAAGTTTTCGCCTACGGCCGCCTCCCGCTCGCGCATTCCGCGCGCTGCTTCACCGCGCGCCACTACAACCTGCAAAAAGACACCTGCGAATTCCGCTGCCTCGGCCTTGCCGACGGTCTGCTGCTGAGCACGCGCGAAGGCCAGCCCTTTCTTACCCTCAACGGCGTGCAGACCCAATCGGCGCGCGTCCACAACCTGCTCGGCGATCTTGTCGCACTGCAGCCCAATGCCGAAGTGCTGCGGATCAGCCCGCAAGGCGCGCATACCCGCGAAATTCTCGACATCTTCCGCGCCGCGCTCGATGGCCGCAAAACCCCCGCCGAAGCCCTTACCACCAGCAAAAAGTGGATGCCAGAAAAACCCTGCAACGGCTTCTGGCACGGCTACGCGGGCGCCGGGCAATTCGTTCCCGCCCGATCGGCCTCTTTTTCCGACGCTCCAACCTCACACTCCGCCCCGCGCGCACGATCATGAACGCACCCGCCTTCCCGTCACCCATCTCCCTGCTTGCCGAACTGCTGCCGGGTAGCCTGCACCAGCGCATTGCCCGCCGCGCCGCCACGCTGCGCATACCCGCTTTTACCGTGCCGGCGCCGCTTGCCAGCTTGCTTGGGCGGCTGCCGCAGCAACCGCCCACGCTCGCTCTCACCACCGCGCTCAACCTCGCCCTTGGCCGCATCCTGCCACGCGAGCAGCTCGAACCGCTGGCTGGCCGCCATCTGCGCATCCGCGTTACCGACGCCGGCATCACCCTCGACTTCGGCCTTACCGCAAACGGCTTCCGCCAAGCCTCGCCCGCAGCCAAGCCGGACCTCACCCTATCCGCCACCGCGCGCGACTACCTCGCTCTTGCCCTGCGCGAAGAAGACGCCGACACCCTGTTCTTTAGTCGCCGCCTGTTGATGGAAGGCGACACCGAACTCGGCCTGCTGGTCAAGAACACCCTTGACGCTGTCGACTGGGATGCACCGTGGCGTGGCCACGGCCCGCACTGAATTCCGTTCCAGCCTTTCGCGGGCAAGCGCGCACCGACCCACACAAGCGCAACACGCCGGCCACCCCCGAGCGGCCCTCGATGAAAAAACACCTTGCGCTTGCCCTGCGGGCTGCCCCTGTGCGCTAGCGCCCAAAGCTTTTGCACGCGCCCCGTGCCGCCATCGACCCCGAATTCCCCGCCGGGTTTCGCGGCGCCTACAACATCGTCGGCAAAGACCCCGCCGACCACAGCTACACCGGCGCGCCCGCCCTCCGCTACCGCGAACACACCTACGCGCTGACATGCACAGTCAACGGCGCCGCCGTTTATGGCGACGCCTGGATTGAACGCTGCGGCCCGGACAAAATCCACGCCCTTGCCCTCCGCTACTATGGCAAACCGGCCATGGAACTCCATTGCGCGCTCGGCATGGATGGCGACAACTACTAGCATCACCTGCGGAACACGGTACGCCGGCAGCACGAAAAACGGGCCTGGAAGCGTGGTTCAAAGAACAGTGAAGGGGATGCCTGACCCGTGCTTATGCAGCGCGTACCCCCGGCCTTGCTTCGGTAGCGCTACCGCTTTGATCTGGTACCCCGTAGAACATCCATCCAAACAATTAGGGAATATCTTAATAAATGACATATAAAATATTATATTTTTTAAATCAATGGTTTGCGTTGTTTTTGTTGAAATTCAGGGCTTATACAGACATTCCCTATATGTGTATTTTTTAACGAATGGCGGGTGATTCGGCGCATAAGATTCGCCCACCCGATCACCCCCCACACGCGCCCCAGAACGGAGACTTCAAAATGAAAAACACTATTTTCAGCAAAGCCGCCCCCGTACTCGCAGCAGCCGCTTTACTCAGTATCAGCCCTGCCACACAGGCCAGTCTGATTACCAATGGCAGCTTCGAAAATCCTGCCGTTGCCCCCGGAACGTGGATTACTAGTTTCGGTATTCCCGGCTGGGTTAATGGCCCCAATGGCGTGGAAGTACGCAACAATGTCGCTGGCAGTGCTTACGATGGCAATAACTTCGTGGAACTGGATACGTATGCTAATTCGTGGATCGAACAAACCGTTGCCACCACTGTGGGGAAGCAGTACAACCTGCAATTTTGGTATTCGCCGCGTCAATATGTCGCGGCCGATTCCAACGGTATCGACGTATTGCTCAACGGTCTGCTGATAAACAGCATTACAGCGGCCAGCAATGCCTGGAGCGACTGGATGTTGAAAGATTTGACCTTTACCGCCACGAGCCTAGCGACGACCATACGCTTTGCCGCGAGTGGGACAAGCGACAGCTATGGCGGCTCGCTGGATAATGTGTCGCTTACCGAGAACTCCGCTGCCCGCGCCAGTTCTGTTCCGGAGCCCGGCACGTTCGCGCTGCTGGCCGCGGCTGTCTTGGGATGGGGGTTGATGGCACGCCGCCGCCGGACGGCGATTTTCTGAAAGCAGAATGGCAGGCAGGGCCCACCTGCCTGCTTTCCCCGGGCTATTTCAATCTGCGGCGGCCAAGCTACCTCGGACAGAAGTAGATTCACCCATCCTCGCTCGAATCGCACCAGATTATTGACTATTCAATCGGGCTTGCGCGGCGAATGTCCGAGCGAAGCGGTTGAGTTCTTTGAGGACGTGCGTCTTTGCTCCCCGCGCCAGCCTGCACCCGTTCATCTTCAAACGAATAAGGGCAAATGCGCGCGGCCGGTTAGCGCTGCGCGCGGGCCATGACCAGCACGCCGCCGATGACCATCGTGGTGCCGGCAAGTTGGGCGAGGCCGATGTGTTCGTCCAGGATCAGGAAGCCGAGGAACAGGGTGATGACGGGCCCGAGCGTGCCGGTGAGCGATACGGGGCCGGCGCCAAGGCGGCGGATGGCTTCGGAGACCATCCATACCGGGGCCACGGTGCTGAAAACCGCCATGGCGAGCGATAGCGCATGCACTTGCCAGGGTTGCGCGAGGGCTTCGAGCGGGCGCATGGCGGCGAACTGGGCGATGCTGAAGGCGCAGGCGAAGATGCTGGCGTAGGCGGTGAGGCGCGCGGCGCCTACGCGGCCGACGAGTTCGCCGTTGCCCATCAGGTACAGGGCGTAGCTGACGGCGCTGCCGAACACGAGCAGGCAGCCGGTTGCGACTTCGGCTGTTGTGCCGGCAATGCGCAGGTCGTGGCCGACGGCGAAGGCGATGCCGATATAGCACAGCGCGAGCGACCAGAGCATGCGCGGTTTGATCGGTTTGCCGAGGAAGATGGCCGAGAGCACGATGACCAGCGTGGGATAGAGGAAGAGGATGAGCCGTTCCAGCGCGGCGGTGATGTAGCCGAGGCCGAGAAAGTCGAGGTAGCTCGACAGGTAGTAGCCGATGAAGCCCAGGCCCGCCAGCCAGGCCCAGTCGCGCGCGGATAGGGCGGCGCTGGCGCGGCGGCTGGCCATGATGCCCATGATGGCGAAAAACGGGACCGAGAAGGCCATGCGCAGGGCGAGCAGGGTTTCCGCATCGACGCCGAAGCGGTAGGCGAGTTTGACCAGAATGGCTTTGAAGGAGAAGCCGACCGCGCTCAGGGTTGCGAACGTTAAACCGATCACAGCGTTGCGCCGCGCCATTGCGTCTAATCCCATACAAGCCGCCTTTTAAAACGATGGAAAATCCAGCGCGTGATTAGGCCACCGAAAGCCTCGTCGTACAATGCGCATATACCGCATGGGGCGCGTTGCGTGCCAGGTGTGCGTATGCCATACCGATGTATTGAAATGCTCGCCGATACCATGATGTCCGATTCGTTGCGCGAGAGTACCAGACAGCACCAAGCCACGGCCCTATTGGCCCGCTTCCGCCGTAAGTTGCTCGAAACGCTGAGAAATTTCGCTCGTGGCATGGGCTACGACCAGCCCGCCGTGCTCGATGCGCTGCTCGGGGCCGCCGCCGCCTGTCATGACGATATCGCCAGCCCGCGCGAGCAGCGCGAGTTTGCGCGGACGTTCGCGCCCAGCTTGCAGGCGTCGCGTGGCATGGTGAAGCTGGCGTACCGGTTGCATGAGCGTTGCGGGGAGGAGTTGAGCTTGCTCCATGGCGCATACGCGGTTTTGCTCGATCAGGGCGATAGCGTGGCCGAGCAGGTGCCGATTGGCCCGGAAACGGTGTGCTACGGGCTGCATGCGTTGTGCGAAGCGGCGAATCTGAACGCCGATGAGCAGATTTCGCTAATTGCCGCCGCCGCGAGCCGGCTCGCGCGGCATATGCACAAGCTGTACCACGCGTTCAACAATCAGATTTTTGCGACCGGGTTGGTCGCCCCGCCTTCGGCTCTGCCGCCGGTGGCGGACGCAGGGGCGGGGCGGGATGCCGTTGCCGAGGGCGACGATCCGTTTGCCGCGCTGCGCGATCGCCTTGGCGGGCCGGCCGAATCGGATGAGGTGGCGCCGCCCACGCTCGATCCAAGTTTGTCGGCCGCGCTGCTCGATCAGGTGCGCCGCTGGCTGGCCGAGTTTGCCGCCGAGCAGGCCGCGCGCCCGCGTGCCGAGCCGGTGCGCCTGGACCGCAGCGAGCTCGCGCCGCTGTTGTCGTCCGCCATTGCGAGCACGGCCGGCAGCATCGAGCGGATTCTCGATCAGCTTGCCGTGCATCCCGATCTTCCCGCGGCGGCCCGCCAGGTTTTTATCAATCTGCACATCCCTCTGTTGCGCTTGGCGTTGGACGATGCCGATGTGCTTGCCGACGCGGGGAATCCCGCCCGCCGCCTGCTCGATACCGTTGCCAGTTTCGCCTCCGGTTTTGCCGACGGTGAGCCGCCGCCCACGGGGCTTGTGCGTTTGAATATCGTTCTTGGCCCCTTGCAGCGTGTGGCGTTGCCGGGGCCGGATCATGTCGATGCCGCCGTCGATCAGGTTGCGTTCCTTGCCGAGCAGACCGAGGAAGTTGCGATGGCGTTGATCGAGCCCGCGATGCCGGCCGCCGAGCGCCTGGATCGCCGCGCGGATGCGCGTGCCGTGGCGGCGGACGCTTTGGGGCGGCTTGCCGGCGAGCGTACCCCGGAGGCGGTGCGCGCTTTTCTTGCCGAGTGGTGGGCGCCGGCCCTTGCCCATGTGTTTTGCGAGCACGGCGGCGAGCATTCGTCGTGGCACGACATGATGGATGTGGCTCGCCGCTTGATCGCTTCCGGCCACCGGCCCGCGAACGCCGATGAGCGTGCGCGGCTGACGGGTGAGTTGCCGGGTTTGATCAGGGCGATCCATGAGGGCTTGTCGGCGATGGGCTTGGATGCGGCCGCGCGCGACCATGCTTTGCAGCCGTGCATGGCGATGCATGCCGCGCGCTTGCAAGGCAAGCGCTTACCGGCGGTTGCGGCGATGACGGCGGCGTCGTCGCGACTGGCCGCGAACGAGGATGAGCCTTCGTTGCTCTATCTCCACTGCCCGCCGCAGCGTGGCGCTCATGAGCGGCCGGCTCTGCTGAAAGCCGGTGATGTGGTGGATATCCGCTTGCTGGACGGCGCGCCGATTCGCGCGCGGGCGATGTGGGTCGGGCCACTCGGCCGGGTGGCGTTGTTCGTCGATTCCGGCGGCGAGCGGGTATTCGTCGCCGAACTGGCGGCGCTCGATGCGCTGATTCAGAGCGGCGAGGCGCGGCTTATCGACGGTAAGGGCATCGTGACCGCCGCTGCGTGGGCGGCGTTGCGCCAACTCGACGCTTAGACGTTTGGCGCGGGGGCTGTCGCGGGCTTTATGGGGGAAGCCGTGCGGTTAGGGTCGGCCGCCCCGTTTTCTTGTACGTTCTTTCCGCCAGGGGCGTGAATGACAGCGTGTTGTCCTCGGCGCGCCAGTCGAAAGGCCGGCCGGTATAGGGATCGAGGAAAACGGGGTTGGGCTGTTGGAGCCGGGCCGGGATATCGCGGGGCGGGAGTGCGTCGATTCTGAGCTGGAGTTGGGCATCGACGAGACGGGCATAGATGGCCATGTCGTAGACGGCGGCGATGTATTCCAGATAGTTCGTCGATGAAATGCTTACTAAAATTTCGCCAAAGTAGTTTCTCCAGAACAGCAGGCCGTATTTTCCGTAGAGCGCGGAGATGTCGAACATCAAGTTTTCCGGCCGAGGAGGGTTTTTCAGCAGATGGGGCAGGCTGTCTTCTGTCAAGGCATCGGTGCGCGCGAGGCTGCGCTCCCGGGATGCGTTCTGCGCGTTGGCCGTCATGTTTTTCTTGAGAAAAAGCTGCGAGAACAGTAACTGCCCTTTATGCGCTGTGTCTTGCATGAAACCTTGCTTGTCGGCCGTGTCGAACAGGCTCGCACGCATGAACATTGTGAGGGCGTAGCGCTGCTCGAACGCCAAGGCGGCATGCAGATTCTTGTCTTTCTGCTCGAAGGGAGCGAGTAGGGCGCGCAGGCGTGCGGCATGGTTGGTGGCGGGAAAGGCGGGGTCGGCGATCAACAGGTTCAACGTGTGGTAGTGCGATAGCAGACGCTGCCGGGCGATCATGGCGGAGATCAGGGTGTTTTCGCCGGCCAGGATGGTGCGGTAGAACGCGATGTCGCGCTCGAAAAAATCCAACCCCTGTTCGATCCGGCCTTGCTGGATGTCCAGCAGGGCGGCGGCGGCGAGGAGGTTGGATGAGGAAACGAGCTCGCCGTAGTGCGGTGTGTCCACCGGCGGGGCCGAGGTGTGCGTGAAAACCGGGAGCCGCTGCATGAGGCGATAGCGTTCCAGCAGGACGGCGTTCTGTTGGAGGTTTTGTGCGATGACATCGCTTTGCTCGGCAATCGCGGGGAGGCAATCGCTTGTGCGGGCCAGATCACCGCAGGGGTTCTTGAACGAGGGGGGGCTGAAGATGAGCGCTCTTGGGGCATTCAGGGGGATGAATAGCTCCTGCTCCGGGGCTTGGGAAATGTCCGGATCCTTGGCCGCCTTTGCATTGGCTTGCTCGATTGCCGCCTGACCGACGGTGAGGATATCGCTGTCGGCTGGGGCGTTGAAGCCGACCAGCGCGACGTAGGCGTTTTGGCGCGGATCGCCCTGAGGTGGCCGATACGCCAATTGCTCCCGTACCGAGGCGGCTAGCGGTTCGTCACGCAGAGATTGCCATAGAACCGTTGCCCAGAAGAGAAGGAGAAGGGCAACCAAAGCAAAGACGGTGCTCTTGCTTTTGAAAAGTCTCATGGCATTTTTGAGCGGGGTGTTTCCGAGTAGTACGGTATTGAACCATACCGCCCCGTATCGAGGTATTCCGGCCGTAGCGTTGCAGCGCCCGCTTCGATCAAGGGCGCGGTTGACCCAACTGCCACGGGCGGCGATCCCGTGGCATCCCGTAGCGTCGAGCCTTATGCCGCTGTTCGTTCATCGTGGCCGGCTCGTTGTTTCTATTGCCCGGCCACGCCCGTTCAGCGTTGAATCTGGCTTACGTCGCGTACCGCGCCGGTGTCGGCCGAGGTGGTGAGTGCGGCGTAGGCTTGCAGCGCGGCGGATACGGTGCGTTCGCGTTGCACGGGACGCCAGGCTTGCGCGCCCTTGGCCTCCATCGCGGTGCGGCGGCGGGCGAGTTCTTCGTCGGAGACGGCGAGGTGGATGCGGCGGTTGGGGATGTCGATGTCGATGGCGTCGCCGTCTTCGATCAGCGCGATTGCGCCGCCCATAGCCGCTTCGGGCGAGGCGTGGCCGATGGACAGGCCGGAGGTGCCGCCGGAGAAGCGCCCGTCGGTGAGCAGCGCGCATTCCTTGCCCAGCCCCCGGCTCTTGAGGTAGGAGGTAGGGTAGAGCATTTCCTGCATGCCGGGGCCGCCCTTGGGGCCTTCGTAGCGGATGACAACAACATCGCCGGCCTGCACCACGGATTCGTCGAGGATGCCGGCCACGGCGTCTTCCTGGCTTTCGAACACGCGCGCGCGACCGGAGAATTTCCAGATCGATTCATCCACCCCGGCGGTTTTGACGATGCAGCCGCGTTCGGCAATGTTGCCGTAAAGCACGGCCAAGCCACCGTCTTGGCTGAAAGCGTCGGTTTTGTTGCGGATCACGCCCTTGGAGCGGTCCATGTCCAATTCGGGCCAGGTGCGGTTCTGGCTGAACGCGGTTTGGGTCGGCACACCGCCGGGGGCGGCAAAGAAGAGGTCGAACACCGTTTTGTCGTGTGCCTGCATGATGTCCCAGCGCGATAGCGCCTCGCCCAGCGTTTTGCTGTGCACGGTGGGCACGTTGCG
Source organism: Azoarcus sp. (assembly GCA_031546845.1). GTDB lineage: Bacteria > Pseudomonadota > Gammaproteobacteria > Burkholderiales > Rhodocyclaceae > Azoarcus. The sequence goes on from JAVBJT010000048.1 coordinate 43,280, forward strand.
CTGGATGAGGCCGGCGCGGTCCAGTTCGCCGAGAATGCTCATGATGCCGCCGGCGCGGTGGACGTCTTCGATGTGCACGTCCGCCACGGCCGGGGCGACTTTGCACAGGCAGGGCACGCGGCGCGAGATGCGGTCGATGTCTTTCATGGTGAAGTCGACGCCGGCTTCGCGCGCGGCGGCGAGCAGGTGCAGCACGGTGTTGGTCGAGCCACCCATGGCGACGTCGAGGCTCATGGCGTTTTCGAACGCGGCCTGGGTGGCGATGGAGCGCGGCAGCACGGAGGTGTCGTCGCGCTCGTAGTAGCGGCGGGCAAGGTCGACGATGCGACGGCCGGCTTCGTGGAACAGTTTTTCGCGCGCGGCGTGGGTGGCGACGAGCGTGCCGTTGCCCGGCAGCGCAAGGCCGAGCGCTTCGGTGAGGCAGTTCATGGAGTTGGCGGTGAACATGCCGGAGCAGGAGCCACAGGTGGGGCAGGCGGAGCGCTCGATGGCGTCGACTTCTTCGTCGGAGCAGTTTTTGTCGGCGGCTTTCACCATCGCATCGACGAGATCGAGCGAGATCACCTTGCCCCCCCACTGCACCTTGCCGGCTTCCATCGGCCCGCCGGAAATAAAGATGGCGGGGATGTTCAGGCGCAGCGCAGCCATGAGCATGCCGGGGGTGATCTTGTCGCAGTTGGAGATGCACACCAGCGCATCGGCGGTGTGAGCGTTGACCATGTATTCCACGCTGTCGGCGATCAGATCGCGCGAGGGTAGCGAGTACAGCATGCCGCCGTGGCCCATGGCGATGCCGTCATCCACCGCAATGGTGTTGAACTCCTTGGCGACGCCGCCGGCGGCTTCGATTTCGCGCGCCACCAGTTGGCCGAGGTCTTTCAGGTGCACGTGGCCGGGCACGAACTGGGTGAAGCTGTTGGCGATGGCGATGATGGGTTTTTCGAAATCGCCGTCCTTCATCCCGGTGGCGCGCCATAGCGCGCGGGCGCCCGCCATGTTGCGGCCGGCGGTGGATGTACGGGAACGGTATTGGGGCATGACGGCACTCCGGTGAATCTGTGGTTCGAAAGGGGAATTTTACTCCGCGCTTTGCGTTGTGCGCTGTTGCGTGTAATCAGGCGGCGCTTCCGGCCGGGGGTAAGCTTACTCAGGCGGCCTTCCTGTTCGGTTTTGATCCGGTTGTATATCGTCCGTTCCGCCACGCCAGACGCGGGGCCAGCTATCATGCCTTGGCCGTTTTGGCGGATGAATAAAAATCAATTGAATTGATTATGGATAACGAAATTTCACTCAGGCTGGAATGCGCCACTTGGATCGATCCCGCCAAGGCCATGGATGTATTGGAGAAAATGGCCAGTCATCTAGGTATAGGTGGTTGGCGCTTGCGGACGCCGGTAGGGGAAGGGGCGTGTAGGGACCTTGATTATTCCGTGGCGGGCGTTGCCGAGGCTTTTGGTAATTCGCGCAGGCTGGATGTGTCGGGGGCGCTTGAATTTTGCGAAGTCGATTTTTACTCAAATGAGTTGGCGATAAGCGGGCAGATAAGAAGCGTTCGGGTAAGAAATAATTATTCAATCAACCATGCCCGGCGTGGGGGCTTCTTTTTCAATGAAATTCTTTTTTTTCTTTCGCCTGAGCTTGGTCTTGGACGAATAGATTTAGATAATTTTCTTGAATTTATCGGCGATCAAGTCGACGCTGTCTGTGGGCGTGTGACATGGCGGATGGGCCTTTATCCGCGCAGGAATGTTGGTGCGATTGGGCTTTTGGGCGGGCTGACCAATGTTTTCTGGAAAAATTATTATGGCCCCGAACTGTCGAAAGCAATCGATTGGTTTTTATTGAAGCCGGAGTTCTTAATCAGGGCAACAGGAAAGGGGACGCTTGTCACCTACGATGGCGATGAGGCGGCATTGTGTAATCAGGGGCGGAAATTCGAGCAAAGAATCGGCGAGAAATATTTCTGGGATATCAGAAAGAAGAGCCAGGGTTCATCGCAGGCTTTTGTACTCACATTTTTAGCGAAGCTTGCTTGGCGGGCCATGACGGAGAAGCGGCGTGAGCCTGTCTTCGATTTCGACTGTTCAAGAATGACAGGCCTGCCAGAAACGCGTTGATTGCGTTTACCATTTTGCTATTCACCTCCGCCCGCCAGGGCTGGGGGCTCATGCCGGAACGCCCCCGAGGTATGCGGCCACATCCACTTCGTCGATCTGTTCCGGCGCGAGAAAGCGCTCGGCGTAGCGCCGGTAAACGCCCGAGCGTAGAAAGAGGTCGAAGAGGTCGGCGTCGATATGCTTGCGTTGCTTGAAGCCGGACAGCAGCCGGATTGCTTCGGATAGCGGTTTGGCGCCTTTGTACGGGCGGTCGGATGCGGTGAGCGCTTCGAAAATGTCGGCAATGGCCATGATGCGCGCCGGTATGGAGAGTTCGGCCGCCCCGAGCTGACGCGGGTAGCCGCCGCCGGTAAGGGTTTCGTGGTGGGTGCCGGCGTATTCGGGCACCCGCCTCAGGTGCGACGGCAGCGGCAGGCGGTCGAGCATGATGATGGTTTGGATGATGTGCTCGTTGATCTTGAAGCGTTCTTCTTCGGTCAGCGTGCCGCGGCTGACAAGCAGGTTGTGTACTTCGCCGAAGTTGTACAGCAGTTCCGGTACATCCATCTTGAAGCCGAAGCGTTCGTCGAAGCGCTGTTCGGCGGTGCGCGGCACGCGATGGTGGGGTTTGTCCGCCAGCAGCATTTCCATCGCCGGTAGCGCGGCCGGCGGCTCGCTGGACAAGCGGTGCTGTTCTTCGTGCGACAGGCCGATGCGGTCGTCGAAATGGCGCAGCCAGGTCTGCGCGCCGATGTGGCGGATGCGTTCGGCGTGCTCCGACGCGCTGGATTCGCCGCCGATGTTGCTGTCGGCGATGAAGGCGAAGTCTTCCATGAGCCGGGCGCGGCGCGTTTCGAACGCCGCTCGCGCGGTTTCCGGCGGCGTGCCGTCGAGCATGCTTTGCAGCCGTTCGATGTCGGCGTCGCGCAGTAGCACTTCGAAGCGGGTGCGGATTTCGTGGATGCGGTTGTAGATGGTTTCGAGCTTGGTCGCTTTATCCACCACGTATTCCGGCGTTGTGACCTTGCCGCAGTCGTGCAGCCAGGCGCCGATGCGGAATTCGCGCCATTCGTCGTCGCTGTCGAAACGGAAGCCAGCCAGCGCGCCTTCGTTCACCTTGCATGCTTCCTCGGCCAGCATCACCGCCAGTTCCGGCACGCGTTCGCAGTGGCCACCGGTATAGGCGCTTTTGGCGTCGATAGCGCCGGCGATGATGCGTACCAGCGAATCCATCGTCGCTTTCTGCGCGTCGAGCAATTTGTGGTTGTCCAGCGCCACCGCCGATTGGGACGCGAGCGCGTTGATATACGGTTCGATCGCGGCGGGAAACGGCGCGGGCGCGCCGTTGTCCGGGCTGGGCGCGTTGAGGAATTGCAAGGCGCCCATTACTTCGCCGCTGTTCGCCACCAGCGGCACGGTGAGTATGGAGCTTGCGCGATGAGCGCCGGCAAGGTCGAAACGGGGGTCGGCATGGATGTCGTCGATTCTTACCGTTTCGTGCTTTGCCGCCGCCCAGGCGGCGATCCGGTGCAGACTGTCGAAGGGTGGGGTTCCCTGCGCCAGCGGCGCTTTCTGCATTTCCGTTTCCATCGCCAGCCGCAGCGCGCCGTTTTCGCCGGCCAGGTAGAGCAGTGCGGTATCGGCGTGGCATAGCCGTCGCCCGCCTTCCAGCACATGCCGCAGCAAGGTGTCGCGGTTGCGCTCGGACGACAGTAGCAGGCCGTTGTCGACGAGGCTTTCGAGCTTTTCGAGCGCTTCCTTGAGCGCTTGCGTGCGTTCGCGCAGCGAGGATTTCATCGTTTGATGCGCCTGGCCCAGCGTGTCGAGTTCGTAGAACCTTGAGCGCACTTCGATCCGGCTGGAAAAATCCAGTTGTTTGATCCGCTCGGAATCGACCGCGAGCACGCCGAGCGTTTTCGACGCATGGCGCACGACGAAAAAGGAGAATGGCAGCGAAATGGCCAGCACGAGGGCGGAAATCGTGAAAATCTCGTTGCGAGCGCGGTAGATCGGGCCGGAAAACGCGGCCATTGGAGCGAAGGCGACGGCGCGGAAGCGCACGTCCGGCGCTATTTCCATGACACGCTCGGCATAGACGAAGCGGGCGTCGCCAACGGTGATGATTTCGCTGTCATCGGCGCTGGCGGCGAAACCGCGCAGCGCGGTCAGGTAGGGGTTGGCGCTTTCGCGCAGCGGTTGCAGGGGCGGCGGCGCGGGGGTGTCCAGGCCTTGGCTGGCGTGGAACGCGAGGACGCGCCCGATGTTGTCGATCACCGCCGCGCCGCCCACGGTATGTTCGGCGAACGGTTCGGCGAGAAACTGGTTCAGTTGCCCGAGCGCCAGATCGGCGCCGATCACGCCGCCGCCGGCCCGCGCCTGCGACAAGGTGAGGCCGAGTTCGCCCGAGGATTGAAACAGGTAGGGCGCCGTTACGCGCAAGCCGTCGTGCGCGCGGGCGGTTTCGAACCACGGCCGGCTGCGCGGCGAGTAGTTTGTGGCCCGCTGCAGGCGGTTCAGTTCGCGTCCGTCCTCGGCAAGAAAGCGCCAGCTTTCCATCCGCTTGCTTGCGGGGCCGCCGCTGTTCGCGGGGAGGGTGCGCACGGCGAAAAAAGTATCCACCGGCGCACCGAGCGAAGCCACCACCCGCGCGTTGCGCCGCACGCCGATCACCTGTACGAATGCGTCGTCGTCGCCGCCAGCGTAAAAGCTGTACAGGTTCGGTATCTCACGCAATGTGGCGATCAGTAGCGGTATGGCGCTTTGGCCGTCGAACAGGCGCGGGTCGTTCAGGCTCGCCCGCGCCCGCACGATGCGCCCCACGTCGGCCACCATTGTCTGCAAGCGCAGCGCGTTGGCATCGGCGATGCGGGTAAAGATGCCGCGTGCGCTGCCTTGCGCCATGTCGTCGAAGCGATTGTTGGCGGAGAGCAGGAAAACGCTCATCAAGGAAATGACGAAGACCGCGAGCAGGGCCGTTGTCAGGTAGTGGAAGCGGATTTTCAGCCCAGCGGGGATCGCCATGTCTGCCCTCACATTTTGTGTGTTCGCCGGTGCTTGCCTTTACCGGTTTGTGCGGTGCCTCCGTGGGCGGAGAAGATACGGGGCACGGTAAGACCGGAGCATAACCGTGGGCGCGGCTGTTGAGAATGGACGTAAACGCGGATTGGCTTACGGGGTCTCGATCGATTGCGCCGATCTCTTGACCGGCGTGCGCGGTCAGGCGTTTTCTTCCGTTGCCGGCTCGCCTTGGGGCAGGCGGATCATGCCGGTGTTGTAGTTGTATTCGAACACCTCGCCGTAGCGGCCCCATTCGATCGCGGTACGCAGCACGCGCTCGGCCTCGCCGCGCTCCATCGTTTCGGAGAGCATTTCGAGGAAGGGTTCTTCCGGTAGTTCGCCCTCGGCTTCTTGTTCGAGGCTGTGGCGGATGTGCGCCGCAAGCTGGATCTGGACGAGCAGTTGTTGGCCGAAGAGTTCGTGGCGCAGGGTGTTGTTGCCTTCGACATAGCGGCGGCCGAGTGGCGTGATGGCGATGTCGCCGCGCGCCATATGCAGGAAGCCGAGCATTTGTAGCGCTTCGATGATCGGCAGCAGGTCTTCGTCCGCGAGTTCGGATTCCTGCGCGAACTGCGGCAGGTCGGCGGTGCCGTTGAAGGGCTGGGCAAGCAGGAGTTCGAGCGCGCCTTCCATGCGGCTGACATCGGCGTGCGGCAGGCGGTCGCCGATGCGCATGCGCGGCGTTTCTTCGGCTGGGCGGCTGGGGCGGCGCGCGCTGACGGTCATCAGCGCATAGACCTCGTCGATCAGCATGCGCACGTCGGCGCTGTCGGCCTCGCGCGGACGGGGTAGCGCGATGGCGAGTTCGGCGCGGATGCGGCCGGGATTGTGCGCGAAGATCAACACGCGGTCGGCCATCATCACGGCTTCCTCGATGTTGTGCGAGACGATGAGGATGCCGCGCGTCGGCACGCTGCCGCCGTCCCACAGTTCGAGCATGTCGTCGCGCAGGCGCTCGCCGGTGAGCACGTCGAGCGCCGAGAAGGCTTCGTCCATCAGCAGCACTTCGGGCTCCATGACGAGGGCGCGCGCGATGCCGACGCGTTGGCGCATGCCGCCGGAAAGCTCGCGCGGCAAAGCGCCTTCGAAGCCCGAAAGCCCGATCAGCTTGATCGCGGCGGATGCTTTCCTGGCGCGCTCGGCCGCCTCGACGCCGCGCGCCTCCAGCCCGAGTTCGACGTTTTGCTGAACCGTGAGCCACGGGAACAGCGCGAACGACTGGAACACCATGCCGATGCCGCGCGCCGGCCCGTAGAGCGGCTGGCCGCGGTAGAGCATTTCTCCGTGGTCCGCGCCGATGAGCCCGGCCATGATCCGCAGCAGTGTCGATTTACCCGAGCCGGACGGGCCGAGCAGGGCGACGATTTCACCTTCGCGCAGCGTGAAGTCCACGCCTTCGAGCACGGCGCGCGCCGTGCCGTCGCTCGCGCGGAAGGATTTGCCGACGTTTTTCAGTTCGAGAATCGCGGAGGACATGCGGCTTTCCTAGAAATGCATGCGATCTTCGGCGAGCCGGTACAGGCGCCGCCAGACGAAGTGGTTGAGGGCCATGACGAATACGCACATCACGCCGATGCCGAGCGCGATGCGTGGAAAGTCACCGGCCGATGTCATGTGCGCGATGTAGCTGCCGAGCCCGCGCGCCTCGAGCGTGGTGTTGCCCCAACTCACGTACTCGGCCACGATGCTCGCGTTCCATGAGCCGCCGCTCGCGGTGATCGCGCCGGTGACGAAGCTTGGGAACACGGCCGGGATCAGGTAGCGCTTCCATTTCAGCCAGCCCGAAAGGCCCAGGTTCTGCGCCGCGTAGCGCAGTTCCGTCGGTATGTTGGATGCGCCGGCGATGACGTTGAACAGGATGTACCACTGGGTGCCGAACACCATGAGCGGCGAGAGCCAGATGTCCGGGTCGAGCTTCCAGCGCACGAGCAGCACGACCACCAGCGGGTAGATCAGGTTCGTTGGAAAGGCCGCGAGAAATTGCGCGACCGCCTGCAGGCGGCCCGCCACGCGCGGATTCATGCCGATCCAGATGCCGGCCGGCACCCACACGAGCGCGGCGAGCGAGATCAGCACGAGCACGCGGATCAGTGTGTAGAAGCCGAGCAGGAAGACGTGCCCCACTTCGCCCCAGCCGACTTCGGTGTGCACGAACTCGGCAAGGCGCCAGATCGCGAGCAGCACAAGCGCGGCGGCGATGGCGTCCCAGGCGCGCGCCAGCCCCGCGCGCGGCGCCCTCGCGCGGGCGCGGATCGAGGTGCCGTCGTAGCCACGGCGGAAAACGGGAAAGGTGCGTTCAAGCGCCCGCGCGAGCCCGCTGCCGACGGCCCGCAGCCGGTCCGTGCGGCGGATCCAGGTCAGCAGCCACGAGGTTTGTGCGGTGTCGCTTTGCGAGTCCTCAAAGCGGAATTTGTCGGCCCACGCGAGCAGCGGCCGGAAGAACAACTGGTCGTAAAGAACGATGCCGATGAGCATCGCGGCAATGGCCCAGCCGATTGCGCCGAGGTCGCGCGCATCGATCGCCACCGCGATGTACGAGCCGATGCCCGGCAGCTTGATGTCCTGATTCGAGACCGAGATTGCCTCCGAGGCGACGACGAAGAACCAACCGCCCGACATCGACATCATCATGTTCCAGAGCAGCGAGGGCATCGCGAAGGGCAGTTCCAGACGCCAGAAGCGATGCCAGGTCGATAACTGGAATATCCGCGCCGCCTCGCGCAGCTCTTCCGGCACGGTCTTGAGCGATTGGTAGAGGCTGAAGGCCATGTTCCAGGCTTGTGAGGTGAAGATCGCGAAGATCGCCGCGCATTCGACGCCGAACAGATTGCCGGGAAACAGCGCGATGAAGCCGGTGACGGTGATCGAAAGAAAGCCGAGGATCGGGATCGACTGCAGGATGTCGAGCAGCGGCACCATGATCTTCTCGGCCGGCCGCCAGCGGGCGGCGATGACCGCGAAGGCGCAGGAGAAAACGAGCGAAGCGCCGAGCGCGAGGAACATGCGCAGCGTCGTGCGCAGCAGGTAGTACGGCAGCCACAGCGGATCGAGCGAAAGCGGCAACTGCTCGCCGATCGCATAGGGGCGCGCCATCTGCGCGCCGCCATAGGCGAGAAGAATCAGGAGTGCGAGGACGAGCGGCAGCAGCGCCCAGTCCCAGCGATTACCGCCGGCTTCGACGACCTGGCGCGGGAAGAACTGCTTGTTGTCCATTCTTGTTCCCGAAAGCAGGTCGGCGTGCGTTCCGCAACGCGCGTCCCGGGGGCCGGAGATAGGAACTTAACGCCGGATGGATGTAAAAGGATTACCGGTCGTTTGAGTTATTAATTTGGCATGGCTACGAGCGCCTGCATGAAGGCGGTGGCTTTTTCCAGCACACCGTGGCACTAAACGCCTGACAACGGGAATGCCGGCATATTAAAATCGCGCATTTTTTCGTCTCCGTAGGGAATCCTCCCCAGGAAATCATAATGAATACCAAATCTTTTGTGGCCGTGCTATGCCTTGTTCCTTTGCTTGCCTTCGCCGAGCCTGAAAGCCAGGGCGAAGAAAACCCTTTTGAAGCACTGGATTGGCATGTCGGGCCGCGATCTGAATTAGTGGCGGGCAAGGCGACTTTAAAAACCCCCGACGCGGAAACCCTTTTCCTCGACGAGGCCAACAGTACCAAATTCCTTGAATTGACCGGTAACCTGCCTTCACCGGGAAATTTCGTCGTTTTCTCCAAGAAGGACGAGTGGTGGGCCGATTTTTCGTTCGATCCGATCGGATACGTGAAAGACGACGAGACAATCGATGCGGATGCGCTCCTCAAGCAACTGAAGGATTCGGATGAGCCGTCCAACGAGGAAAGAAAGCGTTTGGGCTTGCCCGCTCTTTACACCGAGGGCTGGCATGTTCCACCGCACTACGATCCGCAAACCAAACGCCTCGAATGGGGGATAAAACTCAAATCCGGCGGCGAGGTCGTTCTCAACTATACGGTTCGCCTGCTAGGCAGAACCGGCGTCATGAATGCAGTCTTGGTGTCGTCGCCGGAAACGCTCGATACCGATATGCTCAGCTTCAAGCAGGTACTCAATGGATTCGAGTTCAATGCCGGGGAGCGATACACGGAATTCAAGAAGGGAGATCGTATTGCCGAGTACGGACTCGCCGCACTGATTGCCGGCGGCGCGGCAGCGGTGGCTACGAAAAAGGGGCTCTGGGGCGTCATCGGAGGGTTCCTGGCCGCCGCGTGGAAGTTGGTTGCCGCCGCCGTGGTCGCTGCCGGGGCCGGACTCCGCGCTTTGTTCAAGCGCAAAGCGAATTGACCCTGCACCATCCGGAAATCCTACTGATGGCAGGAATGGCCGGGTTGTATCTGTACGACTCGGCCATCCTGCTCCTTTGCAATGAGGGCATCCTGAGCCCGGTCCGTGGCTCGGGATGGACGATCCTGTTCGGATCGGAGCGGTTCCAGATTCGCGGTAAAGACTTCTTCATGCCGAACCCGGCGCTGCCTCATCGCCCCTTGTTTCGCCTCTCATGGCAAACGGAAGGCCGGGGTGGCACTGCCCAGCAGTGGCTGCCTGTAAGGGATATCTACTTTCCCTTGGCGCCGATGGTGTGGAGCATGTTCATCGCTCTTTTCTGCCTTATCCCCCTGGGCTTGTTTTCGCGGCTTGGAATGCTCGCCGTCGTCGCTGGCATCGTGCTGTTTTACGCCAGTGCGCTGGCTGCCCTGGTTTGGGTTTGGGTAAAGCGTGCGGCGTATCAATGCTCGAACAGGCGTTTTGCCATGCTCGCTTTCGAATCGTTGACCTGCCCGCCGTTTGCCTTGAATCTCATACGGCATCTGAGTGCCAGGGTTCCGGTGGCGGAGGATTTGCTGTCCGCCGGCCGCCGCATGGTGTCCGAGGGCGATTGGCCGAATGCGCTCAGGCAGATAATCATCCGGCTCGACAACGAGATTGCGTGGGAATCCGAAGGGACGGAGCGAGCCCTGGCCTTGAATGCCCATCGCCGTGATTTATTGGAAGAAGCAAGCCGTACTGACCCCTGAGTTTATCAATCCGCGCCGCTTGCTCGGTCGTAGGGTGTTGGGGTGCTTGGTGCGCGCGGGGAAATTCAATGCTCATCGAGCGGCGCGCAAGCAGGCGCCTTGCGTGCAACCGTGTTTTGTTGAAGCGTCGTAGTCGATATCACGCAGCCGGGCTGCGTCGAGGAGCCGCTGGCCGGTGCGGTTGGCCTCGCTTTCGAGGGTTTGGCAATTCGACACTGGGGGCAGGCGCGCGATGGCTTGGTCGATTTCGCGCGCGGCCTTCCGTGCGATAGCCGCGTGTCCTTCCTCGTGGGTGCGCAGGGCGGGGAGGTATCGGCCGAATTCCGCGGTGCCTTCCGGTGTGCCCGATGTCAGTTGAGGCAGCGTTGTCTTGATCGATAGCGCGGTTGTGACCGATGTGATCGCGCACAACCCGGCGGCGGACTGGTTCCAGCGGAATTTCCAGCGTATCTCCCAGGCCGTGTGCCCATGAAATGTCTGTCCGTTCTGGCGGACCGGGGAGGCGCTGTTAAGGGCGTGAAGAAGGGATGTGCCGGGCCCTTGCCTGACTTCATACAATTGCTGCGCCCCGCTTTCCACAACATCCGCGAAACAAGGCGATGTGAGCGCGATACAGGCAATGAGCGTGACGAGAAAGCGCATGTCAGCCGATCTTGCCACCTGCGGCCTGGACGCGTTCAAGGATGAAGGCTTGCGCGTCAGGAGGAAGATCGGCTAGCGGCAGGGTAACGAACTGGGCTTTTGAAAAGAGCAGTAGCCAGCAGGTTTTGAAGCGCCAGACTTCGGCGATGGACGACCAGGGCAGTGTCGCCATGCCGGCGCCTGAGGACAACGAGAAAGACGATTCGGATAAGTCGAGCGTGGCCTGGGGGCGGCCCATGGCTTTGAGTTTGTGTAGCGCGTTGCGGTAGTGGATGAGGTAGAGGGCGATGGCAAGCCCGATGCCCAGGCTGACAACACTTGCCAGGACGCCGATGCGCCAGGAGGTGTCCCCCTGGTGCACCAGAATGCCCAGGCCTGTGGCTGTCAGGACAAGGGCGGCAAGAAACCGGAACCCCACGACACGCCACCAGAACGCGCCCATTGCTTGGTGAATGAGCTGCGTGTTGTAGGTCAGGGAGAGGGTTTGCTGCATGAAGGGTCGCCCCGCTGTCCGGGGCGAATTGTTACTTCACCCGCATGCCCGGCATCGCGCCGCTGTCGGGCGACAGGATGTAGATGCCGCCCCCTTTGTCGTCCGGGCCGGAGGCGGCCAGCACCATGCCTTCGCTCATGCCGAATTTCATTTTGCGCGGGGCGAGGTTGGCGACCATGACGGTGAGGCGGCCGACGAGCGTTGCGGGGTCGTAGGCGGATTTGATGCCGGCGAAGACTTGGCGCGGTTTCGGCTGACCGTTTTCGGTTTCGCCGATGTCCAGCAGCAGGCGGATGAGCTTTTCGGCGCCTTCGACGTGCTGGGCATCGACGATGCGGGCGATGCGCAGTTCGATCTTGGTGAAGTCGTCGATGGAGATGTGCGGCGATGCGGCTTGGGCGGTTGGCGCCGTCGGAGTCTGCTGAGTTGTGACGGGTGTCGGCATGGCGGCGGGCGCGAGGGAATCGCGGTTGGCGTCGAGCAAGGCGTCGATCTGCTTGCGCTCGATGCGTGTGCTCAGGTGCTGGTAGGTCTGGATACAGTGGCCGGTGGGCAGGGGCTGCCAGCCGTTTTGCCAGGTCAGTGCTTCGATGGCGAGGAAAGCTTCGACCTTCGCCGCCAGCGCGGGCAGCACGGGCTTGAGGTAGAGCGTGAGGTCGCGGAACAGGGTCAGCGCGGTGCTGCAAACGGTGTGCAGGCGGGCTTCTTCTCCTTGCTGGCGGGCCAGGTCCCAGGGTTTGTGTTCGTTGACGTACTGATTGGCGAGGTCAGCCAGACGCATGATTTCACGCAGCGCGCGGCTGTAGTCGTGTTCCTCGTAGGCCTGAGCGATGGCGTTCGATTCGAAGGCGGCCTGGAAGGCGGCGGTGGCGGCGGTATCGCTGGGGCCGAGCTTGCTATCGAAGCGTTTGGTAATGAAGCCGGCGCAGCGGCTGGCGATGTTGACGAACTTGCCGACGAGGTCGGAGTTGACCTTGGCGATCATGTCGTCGAGGTTGAGGTCGACGTCTTCCATGGTGCCGTTGGATTTGCTGGCGAAGTAGTAGCGTAGCCATTCGGCGTCAAGCTTCTGGTCGGTATAGGAGCGCGCGGTGATGAAGGTGCCGCGGCTTTTCGACATTTTCGCGCCGTCCACGGTCAAAAAGCCGTTGACGCAAAGCTGGCTGGGCGTGCGGAAGCCGGCGAATTGCAGCATCGCGGGCCAGAACAGGGCGTGGAAGTAGAGGATGTCCTTGCCGATGAAGTGCACCATCTCGGTGCCGGTCGCGCTTGCGCGGGCGGCGTCGGTGTAATCCTCCACGGCGATGTCGCCACGGCGTTCGGCCAGATTGCGGAAGCTGGCGAGGTAGCCGATGGGGGCGTCGAGCCAGACGTAGAAGTACTTGCCGGGCGCGTTCGGAATCTCGAAGCCGAAGTAGGGCGCGTCGCGCGAGATGTCCCAGTCGGATAGGCGATTGTCGCCTTCCTCGCCGAGCCATTCCTTCATTTTGTTGGCCGCTTCGGCTTGCAGGCGGCGCACGCCGGCGGCGTTGGTGCCGCGCGTCCATTCGCGCAGAAAGCTTGCCGCGCGCGGATCGGAGAGGCGGAAAAAGTAGTGTTCGGAATTCTTCAGTACCGGTTGCGCGCCGGAGACGGCGGAATAGGGGTTTTTAAGCTCGGTCGGCGCATAGGCCGCGCCGCAGGCTTCGCAGTTGTCGCCGTACTGGTCGGCGGCGTTGCATTTGGGGCATTCGCCCTTGATGAAACGGTCCGGCAGGAACATTTCCTTCACCGGGTCGTAGAACTGTTCGATGGTGCGCGGTTCGATCAGATTCGCCGCCTGCAGGCGGGTATAGATGTCTTCGGCGTAGGCGCGGTTTTCCGCGCTGTGGGTGGAGTGGTAGTTATCGAAGGCGACACCGAAGTCGGTGAAGTCGCGCAGGTGCTCACTGTGCACGCGGGCGATGAGTTGTTCCGGCGTCACGCCTTCCTTTTCCGCGCGCAGCATGACCGGTGTGCCGTGCGTGTCGTCGGCGCAGACGTAATGCACCGTGTTGCCCCGCATGCGCTGGAAGCGCACCCAGATATCCGCCTGGATGTAGCCGACCAGGTGGCCGAGGTGGATGTCGCCGTTGGCGTAGGGAAGGGCGTTGGTGACGAGAATCTTGCGGGACATGGCGGGCCGGAAAAGGTGAGGAAAGCGGGTAGAAAAAGCGGGAGCGTGTAGAAAAGGCGGGTAGCGGCGAAAAACAGGCCAGATCGCGCCGGGCGTTTCATCGCGCCCGGCGCTGTGGGGATCAGGGCATGTTGCGCAGATAGATTTCGACGCGACGGTTGCGCGCCCGGCCCGTTTCGTTGCCGTTGTCGGCGATCGGTTCGAGCTCGCCCTTGCCGTCGGCGCTCATGCGGTCGAGGCCGAGGCTCTGTTTGCGCAGATATTCCATGACGGCTTCGGCGCGGGCAATGGAGAGTTTGAGGTTGCTCATTTCGCTGCCGATGCTGTCGGTATGGCCGACGATATCGATGGCGACGCGCGGGTGCGCGGCCAGTGTGGGCGCGATGGCGTCGAGCATGCGGGTCAGGGCGGGGCGGGGCGCGGTTTTGCCGGATTCAAATCCCTTGCTGACGGGCAGGCGCAGCTGCAGCCCTTCGGGGGCGCTGCGGACTTCCGCTTCGGGCGTGGCCTGCAGCGCGCTGGCCAGATCGCCGCGCAGCGTTTCCCAGTCGGTGGCCGGCTTGGTGGGCTGGGCAGTGCGGGGCGGGGATGTCTGCGCGCTTTCCGGCGGAGGCGCATCGGTTGACGTGGTGGCGCAGGCGGAAACGAGCAAGGCAAGGCAGGCGGGCAAGAGGAGCGAACGGTTCATGGCGGGGGATTGGGTTTCGAGTGGGAAACCCATAAAGTATATCGGGTGCCGGCGCGCTCCGTCGCGCTTATGTGCGGGTGAAGGCGATGCGTGGCCGCGCGGCAAGCGGGCCGCTGGCGCGAGAAACCCTGTTGCGCGCGAGGATGAGGGGAATCGGGCGCTCCGGTATGATTTCGTCCATTCCCTGCGATAGGGCGATGCGATCATCAAGGAAGCTGACATGAGTGTGTCTCAGGAAACCGTAACCGCGACGTTGAAAACCGTGATCGACCCGAACACGGGCAAGGATCTGGTCAGTACCCGTTGCATCCGTAATCTGGCGGTCGATGGCGCCAATGTGCGCTTCGAAGTCGAGCTGGGCTACCCGGCCAAGAGCCAGCACGAGCCGATCCGCGAGCTGTTGCAGCAGGCGCTGGCGGCGCTGCCGGGTATCGGGCGGGTCGATATCGGCGTGCGTAGCGCGGTGGTGGCGCATGCGGTGCAGCACGGTGTGAAGCTGCTGCCGGGGGTGAAGAACATCATTGCCGTGGCTTCGGGCAAGGGCGGCGTGGGTAAGAGCACCACAGCGGTGAATCTGGCGCTGGCGCTGGCCGCCGAGGGCGCGCGCGTCGGCATTCTCGATGCCGATATCTACGGGCCGTCGCAGCCGCAGATGCTGGGCATTGGCGAGCGCCGGCCGGAATCACTGGACGGCAAGACAATGGAGCCGCTCGAAGCCTATGGCATCGAGGCGATGTCCATCGGCTTTCTGGTCGAAACCGATACGCCGATGGTCTGGCGCGGCCCGATGGCGACGCAGGCGCTGAACCAGTTGCTGAAGGAAACGAACTGGCACGATCTC
>JAVBJT010000021.1:0-150870 GCA_031546845.1 Azoarcus sp.
GTCTTTCTTGCCGTAGCGGTCCCAGTGGAATTGGACTTTTACGCGGCCGTGGTTGTCGGTATAGATCTCCTGGCCCGCCGGGCCGACGACCACCGCGCTTTCGGGGCCGAGCGTGTGCGGTTTCGGCGTGAGCCGCTGCGGGCGGAAGGGCCGGTCGGTGGCGTGGGTCTCGATAGCGATGCGTAGCGTGTGTGAGCTCGCCTGTGAGCGCGCTTCGTAGTCGTTGTCGGCGAAGTGATAGTCGGCGGCGACGATGAGGTATTCACGGTTGCAGATGGCACGCGGGTGCTTCTCGAGGGTAAAGAGCCGCCCCGGGGCAAGCCCGCGCGCACGGCCCTGGCCGTGATCGCGGTGATGCGCACTTTGCAGTTCCTCGATGCGCATACGCGCATAGGGGTCGCCTTCGGCGAGGGTCTGATAGCCGCCGGGCCAGTCGAAGATGTCGTAGCTCGCGTGCGGGTGGTCGGCCGGGGTGGCGCGCGAGGTGGTCAGATCGGCGCTGGGCATCTCGAAGTTGTAGTCGCGTGCGAGATAGCTGCCGGATTTCACCCGACCGCCGTCGGCCCAGCCGTCCAGATGGTCGGTGTCGGGGTAGGTCTGGTCGGGGCTGTAGTAGGGGATGCTGGCATAGCCGGGGAAGGGGCTGGCGGTGCCGATTTCGTCACTGAGTACGAGGGTGTGCTCACCGGCGCTGTGCTCGAACCAGAACCAGATGCCTTCGTGTTCGAGAAGACGCATGACGAAGTTGGCGTCGGTCTCGCGGTACTGCACGCAGTAGTCCCAGTTGCGGTAGCTGCGCGTGAGGGTGAAGCGCACGTCGAACGGATAACGGGCGAGCACTTCCTTGACGATGTCGGGGACGCTCTTGTGTTGGAAGATGCGACAGTCGCTGCGCCGGGTGGCGTACCACAGCCAGGGGCGAAGGCGGGCTTCGTAGCGGTGCAGCCGGCCTTCGGGGCCCAGGTGGGTGAAGCGGGCGCATTGGCCGTTCAGATAACGCACGCCGGCCGCGGTCTGGATCTCGACGCTGAGCGATTGGCCCAGAAGGGCGTCAGGGTCGATGTCGCGTTGTTCGCTTTTGAGGGTGAGGCTGAACTCAAAGAGGCGGGAGAGTTCTTCGCGACCGGTCAGAGAGTCAAAGCGGAGGGCTTCTCCCAGGGGGGTGAGCGCGTTCAGAGTGCGGTTCATGCTGCAGCCTCAAAGGTGGCGTAGGTGGAGATCAGAGAGGGGCAGCAAGAAAGACAAGGCACGATCAGACCTGCCGTGGTACTGCATGCCATGAGAGTCGCTGCACGGTCATTATTGGGTGGTTTTTTGAATGACAACGGTAATATGGCATTACTTTAGCATCGGCCGGGATGCTTTGCCATATGAGTGTAGCGCAAGGGGAGCGGGGTGTAAGGGGACGCAGACAGGGTGCGGTGAGGCGATGCGCCAGCCCTGTGACGATCGATTTGCTGCGCACGGAAAAGGGGATGGGCGGCGATCAAGCTGCGGGTTGTACGCCGCCCCCGGAATGCTCGCTCAGTTCAGAACGGTAACGCGATGCCAGGCCAGACCGAGGAGATCGCCGCGCGGAATGCTTCCTGGATGCGCTTGAGCGCGGCCGCGCTGGTGGCTTCGAAGCGCAAGACAACGACTGGGGTGGTGTTCGATGGACGGGCGAGGCCGAAGCCGTCGGCGTATTCGACACGCACGCCGTCGAGGGTGACGATCTCGTCGGCGCCATCGAAGCGGGCCTGCTCGCGCAGCCGGCGGACCAGTTCGAAGGGTTCGCCTTCGTTCATCTTGATGTTCAGCTCCGGCGTGCTGACCGCGTCCGGCAGCGCTTTGAGTACCGCGCCGGGGTCGGTGTGGCGGGAGAGGATTTCGAGCAGACGGGCGCCGGCGTACAGGCCGTCGTCGAAGCCGTACCAACGTTCCTTGAAGAACATGTGGCCGCTCATTTCGCCGGCGAGCGGAGCGCCGGTTTCTTTCAGCTTGGCTTTGACCAGGGCGTGGCCGGTGTTCCACATCGTCGGTTTGCCGCCGTGCTGGCGTACCCAGCCGGCAAGGTTACGGGTGCATTTGACGTCGTAGATGATTTCGCCGCCCGGTACGCGGCTGAGTACGTCGGCGGCGAAGAGCATGAGTTGGCGGTCGGCGAAGATGATTTCGCCGTCTTTCGTCACCACGCCGAGGCGGTCGCCGTCGCCGTCGAAGGCGAGGCCGAGTTCGGCGTCGGTGTCGCGCAGGGCGCGGATCAGGTCTTCGAGGTTTTCGGGTTTGGACGGGTCCGGGTGGTGATTGGGGAAGGTGCCATCCACGTCGCAGAACAGTTCGACCAGTTCGCAGCCGAGGCGACGGAACAAGGCCGGCGCCACGCCGCCGGCGACGCCGTTACCGCAGTCGATGGCGATCTTCATGGGCCGTGCCAGTTTGATGTCGCCCACAACACGGTCGAGGTAGGCGTCGATCACGTCGGCATGGCGCAACGCGCCCGCGCCGTGGGCAAGGTCGTTCTCGGCGATGCGGCGGCGCAGATCGAGAATCTGCGGGCCGTACAGCGTGTGACCGCCAAGCACCATTTTGAGACCGTTGTAGTCCGGCGGGTTGTGGCTGCCGGTGACGGAGACGCAGGAATCGGTGCCGAGGTGGTAGGCGGCGAAGTAGGTGAGCGGCGTGGGCACGCAACCGATGTCGATGACGTCGATGCCGGCGGCGCGGATGCCGTCGGCCAGCGCGCCGGCCAACTCGGGACCGGACAGGCGTCCGTCGCGCCCGACGGCGATGGCTTTCTGGCCGCGCGCGACGGCTTCCGAACCGAGGGCGTGGCCGATGGCGCGGACGGCGTCGACGGTCAGCGTTTTGTCGACGATGCCGCGGATGTCATAAGCCTTGAAAATCTCCTGGGCGGGTGCCGTGTATGCGGTCATGAACTGTCTCTCGAATGAATGGAGGGGCGCGAAACGATCGGCATTATGCCTGCGGCGGCCATGGGGCCGGAACCAGTCAAGTTGTTTCGTGATATTGGGATGCGGCGCCGGGCGCGGTGCAATGGGCGAACAGGCGTTGCGATAGCCAACCAGGCTGGCCGGTGTCGGTGAGAAAGCCGACGTGGCCGCCTTGCCGTGGGCAGTCGAAATGCACGTCGGTGGATAGTTCGGCCGCGTTCGGCAGGGCCGCCGAGGGTACGAAGGGATCGTTGGCCGCGGCGAGCAGCAAGGTGGGCACGCGGATCGCGCGCAACCAGGGTTTGCTCGATGCGCGCCGCCAGTAGTCGGCGGCGCCGTCGAAGCCGTGCGCCGGGCTGGTGTAGGCGTCGTCGAATTCGAACAGGGTGCTTGCGCGGTGGATACGCGGGCCGTCGAAGAGACCGGGGTGGCGGTTGATTTTTGCCAATGCCTTGCTTTTCAGCGTGGAGAGTAGATAGCGGGTGTAGATATGGCGGTTGAAGCCGGTATCGAGCGCGCGGCCGGCAACGGTGAGGTCGAGCGGCGGGCAGATCGCGGCGGCGCTGGCGAGCAGGCCGCGCGCGCTGTGTTCGCGCTCTCCGAGCCATTTGAGCAGGGCGTTGCCGCCCAGGGAGACGCCGGCGGCATGGAGTGGCGCGGTGCCGGCGAGCGCGTGCAGGCGGTGCAGGATCCAGTCGATTTCGTCGCTGTCGCCGGAATGATAAGCGCGCGCGAAGCGGTTGGCTTCGCCCGAGCAGCCACGAAAATGCGGTACCACGCCGCGCCAGCCGCGCGCCCGGACGGCGCGCATCAGGTTGCGGGCGTAGTGGGAACGGCTGGAGCCTTCAAGGCCGTGGAACAGTACGAGCAGTGGCGCGTCGGCGGGGCCGTCGATCCAGTCGAGATCGATGAAATCGCCGTCGGGCGTGGTCCAGCGTTCGCGACGGTAGGCCGGCATGGCGCCGCCGCGCAGCAGCCAAGGCCAGATCGTTTGCGTGTGGCCGCCGGGTAGCCAGTGGGGCGCGCGGTAGCGCGGCGCGTTGTTCGGTGAGTCGTTCGCCGGGGCCGCCATGCGTTAATGCACTACATGCGGGGTAAGGCGTGCGACGAGTGGGTGTACGTCGGGCGTGACCGAGGCGTGGTGCATCACCATGCGCCAGCCGAGCGCGCCACGGGCGTAGACGTTGGTGGCGATCAAGGGGGTGCCGGGTTTGTCGCTGCGTTCGGCGTTGATGTGTTCGAAGACGTTATGCACCGTCAGCATCATGTTGGCGCTGACCACTTGCTGCGAGATGCGAACGGCCGGCCGTGTGCCGTTGGAAAATAGCTGACGCCAGGATTCGCGCACGGCGGCAAGGCCGACGATGCGCGGGCCGTCCGGATGCACGCAAACAACGTCTTCGTCCTCGGACCAGAGCGTCATCATCGCGTCGACATCGGCACGCGCCAGCGCATCGTAAAAGGCAGCTTCGACGTCGGCCGCGGAGGTGAAAATCGGTTTGCTCATGTTGGACCTGGCTTGAACCTGAAGAGAGGGTGCGGCTGTAGGTAGGAGAAATGACGCGGGGGCGTTGTCGCCCCCGCGCTTTGCGTTGCCGATTGCCGCGCCCCGGTCAGTGATGCCCTTTGGGCCGTTCGCCCGTGAGTACATATTGCGCGCTGCAATAGGGACAGACCACCTGGCCTTCCTTCAATACATCGAGAAAGACGCGCGGATGCTGCGCCCACAGCGGTGAGCCGGGGCGCGGGCAATGCAGCGGCAGGTCTTTCGACGTGACTTCGGTGGGTTTGATTTTCGTGGCGTTCTCCGTGGCGTTCGCGCTCATCGTGCGTTTCCTCAGATATAGGAGAGCCAGGCGTCGTATTCGGGCGCGCGGCCGTTGACGACGTCGAAGAAGCGGGCCTGGATCTTGGCCGTGATCGGGCCGCGCCGGCCTTCGCCGATCTTGCGGTTGTCGAGTTCGCGGATCGGCGTGACTTCGGCGGCGGTGCCGGTGAAGAAGGCCTCGTCGGCAATATAGATATCGTCGCGGGTGAGACGGCGGGTCTGGATTTCGAAACCGAGTTCGCGCGCGATGCGGACGACCGAGTCGCGTGTGATGCCGGTCAGCGCCGAGGCCAGTTCCGGTTCGTAGATGATGCCATCCTTGACGACAAAGAGATTTTCCCCCGCGCCTTCGGCGACGAAGCCTTGTGTATCCAGCAACAGCGCTTCGTCGTAGCCGTCCTGCGTGGCTTCGAGGTTGGCGAGGATGGAGTTGGCGTAGGTGCTGGAGAGCTTGGCGCGCGGCATCGTCACGTTCACATGGTGGCGAACGAAGGACGAGGTTTTGATGCGGATACCCTTTTCCAGGCCTTCCTCGCCCAGGTACGCTCCCCACGGCCAGGCGGCGATGGCGACGTGAATCGTTGCGCCACGCGTGGAAATACCCATTTTTTCCGAGCCATAGAAAGCGATCGGACGCAGGTAGCAGGATTCGAGCTTGTTCGCGCGCACGACTTCTTTCTGCGCCTCGATCAGGACATCCTTCGAGTACGGAATGTCCATCATGTAAATCTTGCCCGAGTTGACCAGGCGTTGCGTGTGCTCGGCGAGGCGGAAAATCGCGGTGCCCTTGACGGTTTTGTACGCGCGCACCCCCTCGAATACGGACAGGCCGTAGTGCAGCGAATGGGTGAGTACGTGTGTGGTCGCATCGCGCCACGGCACGAGCTTGCCGTCGTACCAGATAAAACCGTCGCGGTCAGCCATGGACATGGTAGGGGTCTCCTGCGGAAGAATTCGGGTGAGCTAAGCGAATGGGCCAAGCCACAAAAGCTTAGCCAGCGAATTCTAGCGCAAAGGAGGGCAAACGGAGGTGGGCGTCGAACGGCTTGCCGGCTACCGGGGTAAAATGCCCGCTTTTCTTTTTTGCTGGCCCACGGCGCATTGCTCATGGAACGTATCTGGAAGCCGAATGCCACCGTTGCCGCCGTGATCGAGCGCGATGGCCGTTTTCTGCTGGTGGAGGAACATACCGACGACGGTTTGCGTTTCAATCAGCCCGCCGGACACCTCGAAAAAGGGGAATCGCTGGTCGAAGCGGCGATACGCGAGACGCTGGAGGAAACGGCCTACCGCTTTGTTCCCGAATACCTGGTCGGCATCTATCAGTGGTCGCGCCCGGATGGCGATGTGACGTATTTGCGCTTTGCCTTCGGCGGCCGGATCGATGGAGAAGCGCTGGCGCGCCCGCTCGACGCCGGTATTGTCGGCGCCGTGTGGATGACGCCGGACGAAATCCGCGCGTGCGGCGCGCGCCACCGCAGCCCGCTGATCCAGCAGTGTGTGGACGATTACCTTGCCGGGCGCCGTTTCGCGCTCGATCTTATCCGCCATTACGCATGAACGAATGGCGCATGAAGGCGATCCCGTTTTTTGCAGCGCTTTTGCTGAGTGGCCTGGCTTCATCCGCTCATGCCGCGGGCGTGATATCGATATGCTACAACTACGACTGCGCGGAAGAGTCGCTGGTGGTGTTCAGCGATAGCCGGCTGGAATCCATCCATGCCCTGCTGGCACGGGCGCACGATGCCGAGACGGAACGCCAGGCCTTGGCCGAGGCCATCGGCCGCCTATACCGTATCGCCGGCGAACAAACGCCGGTGGCGGCCGACCGGGGCGGCAACTATCTGGACCATGGCGTTGAAGGGCGCATGGACTGCATCGACCATTCGACCTCGACCACCCGCTTGCTGCGCTTGATTGAAGCGCGCGGCTGGCTGCGCTTTCATCGTGTGCTCGAACCCGTGCGGCGAACGCGCCTCAGCTTCATCCTGCAGCATTTTTCCGCGGTGATCGAGGAAACGGTGCCTCTCGCCGCGTCGGCTGCGGTTGTGTCCGACAGCATGCCGGCTCAGGCCGATGCGGCGGGCAGCGCCGAAATACAGCCTGCCGCCCGTTTCGCCGTCGATAGCTGGTTTGTCGATAATGGCGAGCCGGCGGTGATTCTGCCGCTGGCCGACTGGCTCAATGGAGAAGGACCGAATGTCCAGTAAGCAAGCATCCAACAAGCACGATCCCGACGGTATGAGCGTGGTCGTCGGTATGTCCGGCGGCGTCGACTCTTCGGTGAGCGCCTTGCTGCTCAAGCAGCAGGGTTACCGCGTGACCGGCCTGTTCATGAAGAACTGGGAAGACGACGATGACGGTGAATATTGCTCCACGCGGCAGGATTTGATCGATGTCGCCTCGGTGTGCGACACCATCGGCATCGATCTGGAAGTGGTGAATTTCAGCAAGGAATACAAGGACCGCGTGTTCGCCGACTTCCTGCGCGAATACGAAGCCGGGCGCACGCCCAACCCGGACGTGCTGTGCAACTCCGAAATCAAATTCCGCTGCTTTCTCGACCATGCCATGACGCTCGGCGCCAACCGCATCGCCACCGGCCACTACGCCCGGGTACGCGAATGGCAGCGCGACGGCCAGTGCGAGTATCAACTGCTCAAAGCCGAGGACGGCACCAAGGACCAGAGCTACTTTCTCTATCGTCTCAGCCAGGAGCAACTGGCGAAAACCCTGTTCCCGCTCGGTGAACTCTACAAGCGCGACGTGCGCAAGATCGCCGCCGGGGCCGGGCTGCACGTCGCCGGGAAGAAGGACTCGACCGGCATCTGCTTTATCGGCGAGCGCCCGTTCCGTGAATTTCTCATGCGTTACCTGCCGACCCGTCCGGGCGAAATCCGCTGTCTCGACGACGGTCGCGCGCTCGGTGAGCACCAGGGTTTGATGTATCACACCATCGGCCAGCGCAAGGGATTGCATATCGGCGGTATCAAGGGCAATCAAGACGAGGCAGGCGAGCACGACGCCTGGTACGTGGCGGGCAAGGATGTTGCAGCCAATGTGCTCCATGTCGTCCAGGGGCACGATCATCCGGCCTTGCTGAAGGAGCGCCTGACAGCGGGCGATCTGCACTGGATCGCCGGGCGCGACCCGCATACGCATTGGGTGTATACCGCCAAGCCCCGCTACCGTACGGCGGATGCGCCGTGCGAGATCGACAGCATCGGCGAAGGCCGCGCAGAGATCGTGTTTGCCCAGCCGCAATGGGCGCTGACGCCGGGGCAAAGCGTGGTGGCGTACGAATCCAACGTTTGTCTTGGCGGGGGCATTATTCTTTGAGTTCGCGCCAGCGACCGCAGAGAGCGCTTCCGACGGTTGGGTATTGGTTTAAGTCGCCCCTATTTGAAATCGAGCCCGGCGAGGACGAAGAGGTCAATCCCGGCCGCTATGGGCGCCAACTGGCGTATTGGCTCAAGGCGCAACTGGAGCGGCGCGGTTACACCGTGGCCGATGTTTTTCCGGAGGATTGGGGCTGGTGCGTCATGTGCCACTTCAGACCATACATGCTCTGGGTCGGGTGCGGCAACATGGACGATAGCGATGCCCGGCCCGATTCGCCTCCCCTGAAAGAGTCGGTTGTCTGGCACTGCTTTCCCGTTGCTGAACTTCCCTTGCTCGCGCGGCTTTTCAAAAAGATCGACACCGCGCCGGATCTGGCACGCCTCGATTCGGTTCTGCGCGAAATTCTCGAGGGCGAACGCGGTATCGCGCTTATCAATGCATCCGATTTATCCGGCGGGCATGACTCCCGCACATAATGAAGGCCCGGTCCGCTATTTTTTTGCACGGGCGGTGCTGCTTTGTTTTGTCCTTTTAGCGCTTCGGTTCGTGATGAGTGCTTTGTTCAGCGCCTGGATGTCGGGCGGCCCGCCAAATCCTTATCCGTTGGGCTGGATGCGCCGGGCGTGGGCGCATATGAGCTTTGCCGGCGCGGTGGTTTTTTTGGGTTGGGGGGCGTTTCTCACCATTCGGCGTTTTCCTTCGCCGGGGCGATTGGCTTGCGCGCTATTGCTGGTGGGTTTGTTACTTGTCGCCGCGCCTTATGGCGGCCGTTTCATATTGATCGACTGGTGCCTGGACGAAGGCGGGCGATGGAACGCGGAAGCAATTCAGTGCGATAAGGACGAGTAGCGGCCTGCATTGCCCGCCTTGTTTTTCAACGCGTTTCCAGCCGCTTTCTGGCCTCTTCCAAGCCGCCGTAATTTTCGACCTGCGTATAGCCCGCGTCCTTCAAGGCTTCCAAGGCCATCGCCGAGCGTCGTCCGCTACGGCAGTAGAGAATCACCGGCGTGGCCTTATCGGGCACGGCGGCGGCGATATGGGCGGCTATGCTGTCGTGCGGCAGATTGAGCGCGCCGTCGACGTGTCCCTGTGCGTATTCATCGGGTGTGCGCACGTCGATCACGACTGGATTCGCCGCCAGCGCGGGCAAGGCCAGGCTGAGGGTGAGCGCGGCGGGGGCGAGAAAGCGGGCGAGGGCGCGGCGTAGCATGGGTTGTCTCTCGTGAGTGGATGGCAGTGTTCCAGAGGCGGTCTGCCCTCTAACTCTAGCAGGGGTGGGGCGGGTTATTTCAGGCGTTTGGTGCCTTCCGCGTAGCGTTGGCAGTGTTCGATATATTCGGCCGTGCTTTTGGGCATGGGGGTGCGGGCGCGGGTAATGTAGGTGACAAGGTCGCGGCCTCTCAGGATGAGGCGCAGGCCGCCCGCGGCCAGCCGTGCCTCGCCCGTGCGGGGCGGATCGGACAGACAGGGCTTGAAAGCGGCAAGATCTTCGCTGGCGATGACGAAGTTGGCCCAGACGTCGAAAATCATGGCGTCGGTGCGCAGCGTTTCGCATTTGATTTTGGCCGCTTCGTTGAATTGTTGCAGCGGTTTGTCGATGCCGGTAAAAAGTCGGCTGTTGGCGAAAGTTGCGATCATGGTTGCGCAGATGTGGTCGACGTCGCGCAAGGTCTGGGAAATTTTGATGTAGCGGCTTTCGTAGAAAGCGTCGACCGGAATAGAGAAGGCGCGGAAAGGTTCGCCCCAGAGTTCGTCGATACCCTCTTCTCCGCTGCGGTGGAGCACCATGCGGCCGAGCATCAGGGCTTCTTGCAGACAGACGCCGCATTCGCCCATGAGGGCGTTTTCCGCATCGATTTCGATGCCGAGCTCTTGCAGTTCGACGAGCTTGGTGAAGATATCGGTGGCGCGATTGAACATTGCGCCGGCGAGCATCGCGCCTTTGACGCGTTTGCGCTTCGGGTCGGTTTCGCTGTCAAAAGCGCGGCGCGCGTCGGCCAGACGCCTGCCGGGGATGTTGATGCCGTGTTCGACGTGGTTGAACAGACGCCGCGTCAGAGCCTGGATCAACGTTTTTTTCGCTTCCAGCGAATCCGCCGGCGGGGCATAGGCCTTGATCCAATAGCCATCGTAAAACAAGCGCTTAACGCCGTCGATGATATCGACGGTGCCATTGGGAATCAGTTCGTTCATGGCAGGTTGATGCATGGGTGTCGCTAAGAGAGCCGGAAGGATACGCCGGTTGCGCGTCGTCCAAAAGAGCGATGTGCCGCGAGGCGCGATATCTTCATGAAATGGGGCGGTGGCATATTCCTTTTAGACCCTTTCAGCTTAGTTCGGCGCCGATGACGGCGCGCAGAATGGTTTGTGCCTGGTTACCGCGCATGCGGTGGGAAAACCACCACAGCGCGCCTTTTTTCACCGTCCATGGGGCCTCCTTGCCGCTTAGCAGCAGGGCGGCGAGGCGGCCCAGGCTTGGTTGATGGCCGACGATGAGCACCGCGCCGCCAGCATTCGGCCAGCCGGTGGCGGCCAGCAGGTCGGTCGCGCTGGCCGCGGGGCCGAGCGCTGGCAGAACGGCAAAATCGGCGCCCAATGCCGATGCGGTCTGGCGGGTGCGCCGGGTCGGGCTGGCGAGCACTCGCGGGTACTTGGGGCCATGTTCGCCGAGCCAGGTCGCGATGCGGTGCGCTTGCTCGATGCCATGCGCGGTCAATGCCCGTTCGTGATCCGGCTCGCCGTCGGCGGCTTCGGCGTGGCGCCAGAGCAGCAGGTCCATGCGTTTTTCCGTGGTGGTGCGCGATGCGCTTACTTTCACCACGGTTTTTGACTCCATAAAAGCGCTTTGGTTTTGCGCAACGCGCGGCGTTGGCGGCGGGCAAGGCGCTTTCCTTTGTTGTCGTTAACGATGCGCGCGGTGGCGGCGCGTAGCGTGTCGTCGCTGTCGGCCCAGGCTTGGAGCAGGCCGCGGGCGCTGTCGGCGTCGCTGAAATGGCCGAGCGTGGTTTGCGCGCGGGCGAGCCGTTTCAGGTATCGCAGGCTCGCTTTGGATGCGAATAACGGAGCGAAAAACTCGGTGCCATAGCGCAAGCGTTTTAGTGCGATGCGCAGGGCGTGCAATTTCGCTGGCGTAAGCGGGGAGGCGGCCTTGAAACGGCGTCGGACGCTTTTGCGCAACCCTGTCAGCCGCCGGCGGGCGAGGCGCTTGAGTGGCACGGTGGCGGTTCGTGCGGATTCGGGCAGGCGGTGGAGGGCGGTGCCGAAGGCGAGCAGGGCGTGGCCATGCCGGGCGATCTGGCTCAGCGAGGTTTCGCGTGCGCGCAGGCGGGCGTTGTCGGCACAGGTCAGCAGCCGTGGCAAACCGTCGATGCGCTGGATGCCGTTATGCGCGATGAGCGGGTCGAGCACGGTTTCGTGTAGCACTTCGATGTCGCGGCTGTCGCTCAGGCCAGCGGCCAGATCGCGCAGGCGCTCGTTCCAGGTGGGGACGAAGGCGTCCGGCAGGATGGGCGAGAAGATGCGCACGAGCGAGCGCAGCCGGCGTAGTGCCACGCGCAATTGGTGCAGGCATTCGGCATACGCATCGCCGTGGATGCCGACGGCGATGGCGATATTGGCGTTGGCCTGCCATTGGCGTAGGCAGGCGTGGGCAAGCTCGCGGAAGGCGTCGAGCGCGGAGTGGTCCGTGGTGAGGCTCGGGAGGGCGGCTTGCTCCGCTTGCGGCACTTGATTATGGAACAGGCGGTAGCCGCGCGCGGCCTTGGAAAGGTCGGAAGGCAGCAGCGGCAGGTCGCGGGTGAGTTCGCAGGCCAGGTCGAGCAGGTCGAGTTCGGTGCCGCTTTCCAGCTCCAGTTCCAACTCGTGGATCGCTTCCGTGCGTGTGCCAGCCTCGATGGTGCCGGTATCGATCATCAGCAGGATGCGCACGCCGTCGCGTGGCGTATACAGCCGGGTTTCGCGGCGGAAGCGGGTGGTGAATGCCGGGGCCAGGGCGTCGCGGTAAAGGGCCAGCGTTTCGGCGACTTCGGGGATGTCGACCGCGCTGAAATCGAACTGGCCGCGATAGGCCTGCTCCCATTCGGGTCGTTGCGACAGGCCGGCGGTGGAGGTGGCGGCGCATTTGACCGTTTGCAGCCAGTCGCGCCCCTGCTTGCGGGTGCGCACGGCGATTTTGCGCGCCTTGAGCGCGAAGTCCGGGGTATCGAAATAGGTGTTGTGGAGCGTGGTGGCGCGGCCTTGTTTTTGCGTGCCGGCCACGATGGGGTGGTGGCGCAGCATCGGCAGGATGGAGGCTGGGAGGTTGAGTTTGAGTTCGATTTCCTGATTCATGGCGTTTGGATTGGGAGGTGCGCTCATTCTCCGAACAGGGCGTTCCACAAGGCTAGCACTGGCTCGCGCACGGCGGCGACTTCTTCCTTGTCGACCCGTGAGGGTTGGCTGTTCAGGCGCTGGCGGTGTTGCAGCCTGCGCAGCAGGCGGTAGCTGTTGCCGCAGGCGGTGGCGAGCTTGGCCGGGATCAGACCGATTTCGCCACAGATGCGCAGCAGGGCGATGTTGCCGAGGTTGCCGGTGAGTCGCGGGTGGTCGTGGGCGTGGCCGAGCACGAGGTATTGGATGAGAAATTCGACGTCGACGAGGCCACCGGCGTCGTGCTTGAGATCGAACAACGGGCTTTTATCGGCGTGGGCGTCGCGCATCTTGTTGCGCATCGCCAGCACTTCGGCGCGCAGCGTGTCGCGCTCGCGCGGCAGGCGCAGGATTTCCTCGCGGATGCGCTCGAAGGCGGCGCCGATCGTCCGGTCCCCCGCGCTCATGCGGGCGCGGGTCAGCGCCTGGTGTTCCCATACCCAGGCCGATTCCAGTTGGTATTTGCGGAAGGCGTCGAGCGAGCAGACGAGCAGGCCGGCCTCGCCGTTAGGGCGCAGGCGCAGGTCGGTTTCGAACAGGATGCCGGCGGCGGTGCGGCTCGATAGCCAGGTGCTGGTGCGCTGGGCGAGGCGCGAGTAGACCTCGGCGGCTTCGGGGGCGTCGTCGTCGTAGAGGAAAACGATGTCGAGGTCGGACGCGTAGCCCAACTCCTTGCCGCCGAGCTTGCCGTAGCTGATGACGGCAAAGCGCGGATCGTCGCGGTGGCGGATATTGATCTTGCGCCAGCACAGCGGCAGGGTGAGGTCGACCATGATGTCGGCCAGTTCGGACAGGTGGTCGGCAAGCTTTTCCACCGTCAGCCGGCCAGCGATGTCCTGCACGAGCAGGCGGAAGACCTGGGCGTGGTGGTGTTCGCGCATCAGGTCCATCTGCCGTTCCATGTCGGGTTCCACGGCGTCGAGCTGGGCGGTGAGTTCGGCGCGGAATCCGGCCCAGTCGGGCTTGGCGCCGAGGCTGCGCTCGTCGAGCAACTCGTCGAGCAGGATGGGGTGGCGGGTGAGGTACTGCGCCGCCCACAGCGAGGCGTCCGCCAGATCGGCCACCCGCGCGAGCGCCTGCGGGTATTGTTGGAGCAAGGCCAGATAGGCGCCACGGCGGTTGATCGCTTCGAGCAGATCGAGGCAGCGCGCGAGCGTGTCGTCCGGGTGGAGCGAGGCGGCGGCGACTTCGATGACGCGCGGCATGAGCGCGTCGAAACGGCTTTGGATGTGGTTCGGCAACTGCTGGTAGCGCGCGCTGGTGCGGATTGCGCAGAGCCGTTGGGCGGCGGCGGAGGCGTCGGCATAGCCCAGGCCGGCTAGCGCGGGGGAGATCCGTTCGGGGTCGTCGGCCGTGGCCCAGATATCGCCGAGGTCGTGTTCTTCGTCGCTGGGGGGGCCGAACACGGTGCCGAAGTGCCGGCTGACGGCGGCCCGGTGGCGGTCGAGTTCGGTAAGGAGCGCGTCGTAGTCGCCGAAGCCCATCGCCCGAGCCACGAGCGCGCGGTCGGCGTCGTCTTCCGGCAGGTCGTGGGTTTGGGCGTCGTCGAGGTATTGCAGGCGGTGTTCTAGACGGCGCAGAAAATCGTAGGCGGTGGTGAGTTCGTCCACCGCATCGGCGGTAAGGATGCCGCGTTCGGCCAGTTTCGCCAGCACTTGCAAGGTCGGCCGCACCTGTAGCGCGGTGTCGCGGCCGCCGCGAATCAATTGAAACACTTGCGCGATGAATTCGATTTCGCGGATGCCGCCGGGGCCGAGTTTGACATTGTGGGCGCGGTCGCGGCGCGCGACTTCGCGGCGGATCTGCAGGTGCAGATCGCGCATGGCGTTGATCGCGCCGAAATCGAGGTATTTGCGGAATATGAAGGGGCGGGTGATCTGTTCCAGTTCGCGCCAGCGCTCGCCGATGAGCACGCGGGCCTTGATCCAGGCGTAGCGTTCCCATTCCCGCCCCTGGGCGATCAGATATCTTTCCAGCATGTCGAAGCTGCCCACCAGTGGGCCGGAGTCGCCGTTGGGCCGCAGCCGCATGTCGACGCGGAACACCTGGCCGTGCTCGGTGATGTCGGCCAGCGCCTGGATGATCTGCTTGCCCAGCCGCTCGAAGAACTCGAAGTTGCTGATGGTCTTTTTGCCGCCGGTGTCGCCGTCTTCCGGGTAGATAAAGATCAGGTCGACGTCGGAGGACACGTTCAACTCGCGGCCGCCGAGCTTACCCATGCCGATGATGTCCAGTTCCTGTTCCCAACCGGTGAGCGACAGCGGCTGCCCGTAGCGCTGCACCAGCGCCTCGCGCAGCACGTCGTGCGCGTGGCGGATGGCGACTTCGGCCAGCACCGTCATCGTTTCGGTGACTTCGGCGAGCGTTGCCCGGCCGGAAAGATCGCGCACCGCGAGGTGGCATAGCACCCAGGTACGCAGATGGCGCAGCGTGGGCCGCAATGCGGCTTCGTCGTCGCCCCGGGCGGCGATGAAGTCGCGCATGGCGTCGGCGTCGATGGCCGCGCCGACGCTCGCTGTCAATGCCTCCTTCAGCCACGGCCGGCTTTCCAGCATACGGGTGAGAAAACGCGACAAACCGGCGGCGTGGCGAATGGCGGATTCGTTGGGCATGGTTTGAAAAAAAGTGAGCGGTGGCGAAAGGTGCTGCCGGGCGGAGGCGAGTGCCGGATGGAATGCCGGAAGTCCAGGCCGCGCGGCAAAATGCCATCATACCCTCACTCGCTCCGGTGCCGGCGCGCTTGCGTATTTGTCATGGCCTTGGGGTATGCACGCGCCGTAGCGCAGGGCATGCCCATTTGTGCCACTATTTTGTCTTGGGCCGCCATAACGGGTGGGCGGGCCGCCGGCGTATGC
This sequence comes from Azoarcus sp., assembly GCA_031546845.1. Lineage (GTDB taxonomy): Bacteria > Pseudomonadota > Gammaproteobacteria > Burkholderiales > Rhodocyclaceae > Azoarcus. The sequence continues at coordinate 15,366 of JAVBJT010000021.1, forward strand.
CGGACTATTGATAGAATCAGCACCCTTTTGCTTGGCGTTGCGCGAGCCGTAACGCCGCGCGCCGGTTTGGGCGGCCCTGATTTCGATGAACCACTCTTCACCTTCCGTTTCCGCCGCCGTGGTCCGCCCGCCCGCGACGCGATTGCGCACCGCATTGCGCCGGTTGCTGTGGGTGCTGTTGGGCCTGTGGTTCATCGCCAGCGGGGCGTTTCTGTTTGCGCGCTATGTGCTTGTGCCGCGCCTGAGCGATTACCGGGTCGAGATCGCCGAGGCAGCGTCGCGCGCGGTCGGCTTGCCGCTATCCATCGATACGCTGACAGCCGATTGGTCCGGCGTGCGTCCGCGCTTGCATCTGGGCGGCATTACCGTGCACGACGAAGCCGGCCGGCCGGCGCTGAGTCTTGCGCGGGTCGATGCCACCTTGTCGCTGGAATCGCTGTTGCGCTGGCAGCCGCATTTTCATCGCCTCGACATTCATTCGCCCGAGCTCGCCTTGCGCCGCGAGCGTGACGGCGGCCTGGTCGTCGCGGGTCTGCGCATCAACGCCGAGCCGGGCGGCGGCGGATTTCTCGAATGGCTGCTCGCCCAGCGCCAGATCGTCATCCACGACGCCACGCTGTCGTGGACCGACGACTATCGCAACGCGCCCGAATTGCGCCTGGAAAAGGTCGATTTCCGCCTCGACCGGCGCTTGTTCCGCCACCGCTTCGCCTTGCACGCCCAGCCACCGGGGGAACTGGCGTCGGAACTCGATTTGCGTGGCGAGTTGAGCCGTTTGTCGCTCGATCATCCGCTGAGTTCCAAAGGCACGCTGTACGTCGATTTGCAGCGCGCCAGCCTGGGCGGCTGGGCGGCGTGGGTGGATTACCCGCTGCCCTTGAAGGGCGAGGGCAGCGTGCGGATGTGGGTCGATCTGGACGGCGAGGCGGTGCAGACGATGACGGCGGATGTGTCGCTGGAAGCGGTTTCTGCCCGCCTTGGCGAGGGCTTGCCGGAACTCGACCTCTCCCGGCTCGAAGGGCGTCTGATCGCGGGCCGCGCGGCGGATGGTATGCGCTTGACGACGGAAGGGCTGCGGCTGGCGACCGTGGATGGGCTGGTGTTGCCGGCCACCGATTTCACGCTGCGTTGGCGCGGCGCCGATGCGCGGGGTGGGGAAGGCGGCGAACTGCGCGCGAATCTGCTCGATCTGGCCGTGCTTGCCCGCTTGGCGGCCTATCTGCCTTTGGCCGATCCGGCGCGCGAGCGGCTGGCGGCATCCGACCTGCATGGGCAGGTCGGTGCCTTGAATCTGACTTGGCGTGGCGATGCGGCCGCTCCACAAGGCTGGACGCTCGCCGCCAAGTTCGAGGGCGTCGGCCTTGCGGCGCACGATGCGCTGCCCGGTTTCGGTGGGCTGTCCGGCGAGCTTGAGGGCAACGAGCGCGATGGACGTTTCCACATATCCGGAATGCAGGCCCACCTCGATCTGCCACGGATATTCGAGCAATCGCGCCTGGCCTTGTCGTCCCTGCAGGTGGAAGGCGGCTGGTCGCACGCCGACGGGCGCTTGAAAATCGCGCTCGATAAGGCCAGCTTCGACAACCCCGATGCCGCCGGCGATGCTTCCGGCAGTTATTGGCCGGCGGCGGGCAGCGCCGGCGAGATTGATCTCCAAGCCAGGCTCACCCGCGCGGATAGCTCCACCGTATGGCGCTACCTGCCGCGTGTGGTCAACAACGCAACGCGCGATTGGGTACGCAACGGCATTCGCCGCGCCACCGTGCCGGAAACCCGGCTGCAGCTTAAAGGGCACTTGGACAATTTTCCGTTCTACGACGGCAAGGGCCAGTTTCTCGTCGCTATCAAGGTCGTGGATGGGGTACTCGATTACGCCCCCGGTTGGCCGGTGATCGAAGGCTTGAACGGCGAAGTCCGCTTCGAAGGGCCAGGGCTGCGCATCGAGGCGGCGCAGGCACGGATCTTCGGCGTCGCGCTGACCAACACCGTCGCCAGCGCGCCCGATCTCGACGCCGCCGGTGGGCCGGTTCTGACCATCGTCGGCAAGGCAGGTGGCCCGACCGCCGAATTCCTGCGTTTCGTGTCCGCAAGCCCGGTGGCCGAGCATATCGGCCATTTCACCGATGGCATGCGCGCCGAGGGCACCGGCAAGCTGGATTTGCGCCTCGTCATGCCGCTCCATGCGTTGAACGATACCAAGGTCGGTGGCGAGTACCGCTTTGCCGCCAACCGGCTGTGGCTGGTCGATGGCCTCGCGCCGCTGGAAGACGCGAACGGCCGGCTCCGTTTCAGCGCCACCGAGCTCACCGTACCGGAAGCCCACGCGCGTCTGTTCGGCGAGCCGCTGCAGCTTTCCGCCCGCACCGATGCCGAGGGCGAAGTGACTTTTTTCGCGCTCGGCACGTTGCCCGCCGCCACCGTGCAGCGCGAATATGCCAATCCGCTGCTGGCCCATTTGGGCGGCTCGGCATCCTGGCAGGCGGATATTGCCGTGCGCCACGCGGGTGTGCGCGTCAGCGTGCGTTCCGAACTCGACGGCATAACCTCATCCTTGCCATATCCCCTGAATAAAGCCGCCGCTGAAAAATGGCCTTTGCGCGTGGAGGTGGAGTACCCGGACAGCCAGCACCGCACCATCCGCGCCCAGCTTGCCGAGCGCTTGCAGGCTGAGATCGAGCACGGCGCCGATGCCGCGGGCTGGCAGGTGAAGCGTGGCGGTATCGGGATATTCCAGCCGCCGCGCGTGGTGGACGGTGGCGTGATGGCGGCGGCGTCGTTCGACGAAATCGATTTGGACGCCTGGCGCCGTGTTTTTGCCCAGGCGGATGGGCAGAGCAAGGGGGCTGAAAAAGACGCCGGGCAGGATGCGGGAAAAAGCCATGGCGAAAGCGGCGTTCAGGGCTTTGCGCTGGCTGGCGTGACGATGCAGGCGCGCAAGCTGCACCTCTACGGCCAAACCCTGGGCAGCGTGCAACTGCGCGCGCTGTCCGATGCCGGCGGCTGGAAAGCCCATCTAGATAGCGACAGGGCGCAGGGTGATTTCGATTGGCGCGAGGCCGGCGACGGCACCCTGGTGGCCCGCTTCAAGCGTCTTACCGTGGGCGGGGAGGGGGATGAGGACGAAGCCCCGGAGCACACCGAAACCCCCGCGCGCCGCTTGCCGGGGCTGGACGTGACCGTCGAGCAGTTCATGCTGCGCGGGCTTGCGCTGGGTCAGCTCAAGGCGCGTGCGCGCAACCATGACGGCCAATGGCAACTCGAACATTTGTCTCTCGACAATCCGGACGGCAAATTGCTGGGCAGCGGCGTCTGGCAGAGCGTTGGCGAAGAGCGTTCGCGCCTTGAGTTCCGCCTTGAAACGGGCAATATCGGTCATTTTTTCCGCCGCTTGGGCTATGCGGACGCGGTGCGCGGCGGCCGGGCCACGCTTGGCGGCGATCTGAGTTGGCGCGGCCCGCCCACGCGCATCGATTACCCTTCGCTGAGCGGCATGATGAAATTCGAGGCCGAGAAGGGCCAATTCAACAAACTCGATCCGGGCGTGGGGCGCCTGCTCGGCGTGTTGAGCCTGCAAGCATTGCCGCGCCGCATTACGCTCGATTTTCGCGACGTTTTTTCCGAGGGTTTTTCCTTCGACCATATCGCCGGCGACGTGGCCGTCGCCCGGGGCGTGATGAGTACCTCCAACCTCGAAATCGTTGGCGCGGCGGCGCGGGTGCAAATGCGCGGCACGGTCGATATCGCCGCCGAAACGCAGGATTTGCGCGTAACGGTACAGCCCACATTGTCTGAATCGATCGCCATCGGCGCCGCCGCCGGCCTCATCAACCCGGTTGCCGGCGTCGTTACCTACCTTGCGCAAAAGGCGTTGAGCGATCCCGTCGAACGGTTTTTCGCCTTCGACTACACAATCACCGGCACATGGGACGATCCGCAAGTGGCAAAACTCGGCTCGACCGCGAATAATCTCATTCCCCGTTTGCCTGGCCACTCTTCCCACACACCCGAGAGCCCGCCCAAAACCAATGAGCCATGAAACCACGAGCCCGCAGCCGGGTTCCCGCAATGCCAAGCCTGCGGACACGCTTGCCGCTGCGCCGCGCATCGCGGCGGTGCAAACCGTATCCGGCCCCGACGTGGCCGAAAACCTGCGCGTGGCAGAGGCGCTCATCGCCGAGGCGGCCCAGGCCGGCGCCAGGCTGGTGGCATTGCCGGAATATTTTTTCCTGATCGGCGCGGAAGACGACGCCAAGGTTCGCTTGCGCGAGCAAGACGGCGCGGGCCCGTTGCAGGATTTTCTATGCGATGCCGCGCAACGCCATGGCGTCTGGCTAGTGGGCGGCACTGTTCCGCTCGTTGCCACGGACGACGGCAAGGTGCGCAACACCACGCTGGTCTACGACGATCGTGGCCAGCGCGTCGCTCGCTACGACAAAATCCACCTGTTCGGCTTTCAGGCAGGCGCCGAGCGTTACGACGAAGCCGCCACTATCGAGGCTGGGAGCGAAACCGTCGCCTTCGATTCGCCGTTTGGCCGTATCGGCTTGGCGATCTGCTACGACCTGCGCTTTCCCGAACTCTTCCGCGCCTTGGGCGAGGTCGACCTGATCGTACTGCCCGCCGCGTTTACCTACACCACGGGCAGGGCACATTGGGAAACGCTGCTGCGCGCGCGCGCCATTGAAAACCAGTGCTACGTCATGGCGGCGGCGCAAGGCGGACGCCACCCGAGCGGCCGTGTAACCTGGGGCCATTCGATGATCGTCGACCCGTGGGGCGAAGTGCTCGCCCGCCGCGAGGAAGGCGCGGGCACGGTCGTCGCCGAACTCGACCCGGCGCGCATCGCCGCCGTGCGCGCAAGCCTGCCGGCGCTGAAACACCGCCGCGTGGCGGATGGCCATTGAAGCCCGAATTTAAAGCCCGCATTTAAGGCCAATACAGCGCCCGCGCCATGGCGCGACCCTTTTTTCCGTTGCCGGGTCCAACCCGGTAACGACACGACTGGATTGAAACGATGAGCAAAGCCAACAGCAAGTCCGATGTCAAAACCGAAGCCAAGTCCGATAGCAAACCCGACGGCAAGCACAGCGCCCTCGCTGTCGCCGAGCGTACCTTGCTGACGCCTTACGGCCTGGGTGTGGAGGAACTGGAAAAAACCTTCCGCAAGTTGATGAAGCACCGCCTCGACTACGCCGACCTCTACTTCCAATACCATCGCGCGGAAAGCTGGAGCCTGGAGGAAGGTATCGTCAAATCGGGCAGCTTCGATATTGAACAAGGGGTAGGTGTGCGCGCCGTCGGCGGAGAGAAAACCGCTTTCGCGTATTCCGACGACATCTCCCTGGATGCGCTGCTCGACGCCGCCACCGCCACCCGCGCTATTGCCGATGCCGGCAGCGGCGAGCGACGTAAGGTGGCGGTCGAGGCCGGCAAGGCGGGCAAGCGCCTGTACCACCGCGCCGACCCGCTCGATTCGCTCGGCGACACCGCCAAGGTCAAACTGCTGGAACGGCTCGAAGGCTTCGCCCGCGCAGAAGACCCGCGCGTTACCCAAGTCATGGCACATATTGCAGGATCGTGGGAAGTCATCCTCGTCGCGCGTAGCGACGGCCATCTGGCGGCCGACGTGCGTCCGCTGGTGCGGGTGTCCATCTCCGTCATCATGGAAGACGACGGCCGCCGCGAGCAGGGCAGTGCCGGCGGCGGCGGCCGCTACGATTACGGTTACTTCAGTGACGATCTGCTGCACGACTACGCCCGCGCCGCCGTGCACCAGGCCAGCATCAACTTGGCCGCCGACCCCGCGCCCGCCGGCACCATGACGGTCGTGCTCGGCCCCGGCTGGCCCGGCATTCTGCTGCACGAAGCCATCGGCCACGGCCTCGAAGGCGACTTCAACCGCAAGGGCAGTTCCGCCTTCTCCGGCCGTATCGGCCAGCAAGTCGCCGCCAAGGGCGTCACCGTGGTGGACGACGGCACCATCCCCGACCGGCGCGGCTCGCTCACCATCGACGACGAAGGCAACCCCAGCCGGCGCACCGTGCTGATCGAAGACGGCATCCTCGCTGGCTACATGCAGGACATGACCAACGCCCGGCTGATGGGCATGGCCCCCACCGGCAACGGCCGCCGCGAATCCTTCGCCCACCTGCCGATGCCGCGCATGACCAACACCTACATGCTCAACGGCGACAAAAACCCGGAAGAAATCATCGGCTCGGTGAAAAAAGGGCTTTACGCGGTGAATTTCGGCGGCGGCCAGGTCGACATCACCTCGGGCAAATTCGTCTTCTCCACCGCCGAGGCCTACCTCATCGAAAACGGTAAAGTGACCCGCCCGGTCAAAGGCGCCACGCTGATCGGCAACGGCCCCGATGTGCTCACCCGCGTCAGCCTGATCGGCAACGACATGGCGCTAGACCCCGGCGTCGGCACCTGCGGCAAGGACGGCCAGAGCGTGCCGGTGGGTGTTGGCCAGCCAACGCTGCGCATCGACCGCTTGACGGTGGGCGGCACGGCTTGAGCGTTTGATGTCCCACGCGCCCAACTTGTCGGGTTGGGCGCCCATGCGTCAGCGCGCAGCGAGGAAGTGCGCCATGCGCTGCAGTTCCTCGTCCAGCGCGGCGCGGAACGCAGCTTCCTCCGGCGCGGAACCGGCCACGTAGCCGAAGGCTGGCTCCAGCCGGCCTTCGCGCGCAGTGAAATTGGCCCAACCGATCACTTGCCCGCGCCAGAGCATCGGTAGTGCGTAATAGCCGAACTGGCGCCTGGGCGGCGGCGTGTAGGCCTCGAACTTGTACGTCCAGCCCCACAGCAGCTCGAAGCGGCGGCGGTCCCAAACCAAGGGATCGAAGGGGGCGAGCAGCCGCAGCCGTTCGTCCACCGTGTAGCGGCGCGAGCGCGGGTTCTCGTCGGCTGGCCAGTACCAGGTAGCGCCATCGATGCGGCAACTGGCCAACTGCTCGCGCGCCAGCCGGAGCGCCATCTGTATCTGTACCGACAGATGTGGGGCACCGTAGCCGAGCAGCCGCACCAGATAGGTCAGGCTGGAGGCCGGCAGCGGCGCGTACTTGCGCACCACCAGATCAATCAATGCGGCAGCGCGCTGGGCGCATCCGGCGGGGCTGTCGTCCGCGGGCGGGTGCGCCACTGCCTCGTAGACGCGCGTGCCGTTGTCGCGCCGCTTGACCCGCAGCATGCCGCGGTAGTGCATGCCGTCGAGCAGGTGTGTGCTAGCGTTGCCTGAACCGCCCCAGTAGTTCTTCACGCGCCCGTGCGCGAAGTGCTGTTCGACCTCGCGCGGGTGGACCGCGCCGCGCTCGTGCACGAAGGCCAGCACGTCGTCGGCTTTGCACTGGGTTTCGGCATCCCAGGCCCGGGCGGCCTGACGTGGATGCATCAACACTAGGTGCTCGCGTGGAAGGAAGCCGTAGTTGACCAGGCAGTCCTCATCGATCGCAAGCCGTGCATACCGGCGTTCCAGGTCGCCAGCACGGTAGTCCTTGACGCGATGGCGCAGCGTGAGGTCTTGCGCCCGAGCGGGCGCGCGGATCGGGTCCGCCTGCACGAAGCCGAGGCGCTGGATGGCGGCCAGTAGCGTCGTCGGCTTGAACAGGGTGCGAGCCACCGCGTAGCGGCGCAGCTCGTCGAGGCTCGGTTCAGTGGGCATGAGATGAATTGAAGCACGATTGCCGGCCCGCTTGCGATGACAACCCAGGGGGATGCGTGCTCCGAGGCGCCGGTATCAGCGGCTCTATCCGCAACCACAGCTTGTCCGATAGACTCCAGTCCGTTTATCAGGATTTTGCAACCATTCTGCAGTGATATGACTCTATGCCGTGGTAGAGGCATACCTGCGATGACTTGATTTTGAGTTGCGTTGTATCTGAATAGTTAATAACTTAAATTGATACATCATGAAAATACACCCTATATGCCTTGCTGCCGTGCTTTTGCTTTTTCCTCATCTGGCGATGGCCCATGCTTCAAGTGAAACCATCGATACGATTGCGGATTGGCTGGCTATTTTTGTTATCTGCGTGGTTCCCATTGCGGGTATTGGGTTGTTTTTGCTGATTCATGTGCTGCCGGAGAAGATTGCCGAGCGGAATCATCATCCGCAGAAGGCGGCCATTCAGACGTTGTGTTTCCTGTCCCTTCTTTTTGGCGGGCTACTGTGGCCGCTGGCATGGTTATGGGCGTTCGTCAAACCACTGGGGTACAGGATCGCCTACGGCACCGATAAACACGATGACTTCTTTACAGAGGCCCGGGATAAGGCAAAGAAGGGCGAATTGCCGCCGGATGAGTTGGGATACATCCTGGGGGAGCTTGACAGTATTGAAGCCAAAAGAATTTTGCCCCCCGAATTACAAAGAGTGCGTGATGAGTTGCGGGCTTTACAGGCCGGGCAGGCCGTAGCCGCCAGCGCTCACGCGACGCAAGGGGGTGTCTGATGGACTTGCTGATACTGGGGATTTATTCGTTCATTGCATGGCTGATTTTCGCTAAATTCAAATGGCTGCCATGGAATATCGTCACCGGGTCGATCACGATCGTACTGCCTATTGTTGGGATGGCCGTTCTTATCTTGACGCTGAACGTGGTGGCTCCCGTGTCGGAAGATGTACGGGTGATCAGATATGTTGTCCAGATAGTGCCGCAGGTGCGCGGGCGCGTGACGGAGGTGCCGGTTACGGGCAATAGCCCGATTCGCAAAGGCGATGTGCTGTTCAAGATCGACCCGACGCCTTTTGCATTGCAGGTCAATGCGCTGGAAGCGCAATTGGTGAATGCGCAGGGGTCCGCAAGCAAACGCAATGAAGATCTGAAGGTGGCCAATGCAAAAAGCGGAGCGGTGCGCGCGCAGATTGAACTGGCCAAAAAGCGGGTGGTAGAGAATCGCCAATTGGTTGAGCGGGGGGCAGGGGATCGGTTTGCGCTGGAACAGGCAGAGACCAATCTACAGGCGCTTCAGGCCGATCTGGCTGCGGCAAAAGCGCAGGAGGCGCAGGTTCGAGCCTTGCTGGATGCGACGGTGGGCGATGATCAGGCCGAGGTCGCACAGATACGCGCCCAATTGGAATCGGCGAAATGGGATTTGTCACAGACCACCGTGCTGGCTCCCGCCGATGGCATGGCGATTAATCTGCAATTGAGGCCGGGGTCGGTCGCCTCACCTTTGCTGATGAATCCCGCCATGAGCTTTGTTGAAAATGACTATCAGATCATTGCGCTGTTTGAACAGAACGAATTGCGCATGGTAGCGCCGGGAGATGAAGCCGAAATTGCGCTTGAAACGATTCCTGGCATGGTGATCAAGGCCCATGTCGTGTCAGTGGTCTGGGCACAGGGGCAGGGCCAGATTACACCGAGCGGCGTGTTGCCCTTGACGGGTTCAGAACCCACGCCACCGGGCCGGTTCGCCGTCAAGCTTGAAATCGATCCGAAGCACCGTGAGCTTTTCCTGGCCGCAGGTGCGCGGGGGCATGCGGCCATCTATACGGAACACATCGAGGGGATACATATTCTTCGCAAAGTCATTATCCGTGTCGGATCGTATCTCAACTACCTCGTTCTCAAATTATAACCATGGGTTCACTACAGATTGCCGCACGCGGCACTGCGCGGTGCATGACGCTGGTCCTCGCATTATGTTTGATGAGCGGATGCGCATTGAATAATCCGCCGGGCGCGGCGGATATTCAGCAGAACAGCATGAGCAATGCCCGTATTCCATCCGAATGGACTGCGGACAAAGTCGATGCGGGGACTGTACAAACGGGCTGGCTCGACTCGTTCAACGACCCTGCGTTACAGGCGCTCGTTGATGAGGCTATTGCCTATAACGCCAATTTGCGGGTCTCGGCGGCGCGTGTCGAGCAGGCGGCCGCGTATGTGAAAGTGGCGGGTGGCGAGCTTTATCCAGCCGTCAATTTTCTGGCTCGACCAGGTGGAAAACTGGGGGGCGATGGCTCCGGGCTGAAAGGCTGGTTGCTTTCTGCCTCATGGGAAATCGATCTGTGGGGGCGTGTACGGTATGGCGCACGGGCGGCGGAAGACCAATATGCCTCCGCGCAGGCCGATGCGGAATATGCCCGCCAGTCCATTGCCGCACTCGTAGTGAAAGCCTGGTTCGGCGCCATCGAAGCGCAGTTGCAATACAAGCTGGCCATTGAAATGGTCGGCCATTCAACCGAATTGCATAAATTGGCCCAGCATCGCCTGGAGATCGGTAATGGCACACAGTTGGATGTCAGCAATGCGGCGATATCCATACAGACCTATCAGGACGCCGCCCGGCAACTGAGGTTTGTGCGGGACCAATCCCTGCGGGCGCTTGAACTCCTGGTTGGCAGGTATCCGGCTGCAGAGCTCTCGGTGCCCGCATCATTGGGGCCTTTGCCGGCGGTTCTGCCAGCAGGCGTACCAGCAGACATACTCGAACGACGACCCGATATTCTCGCCGCACAACAGCGTATTTCCGCCGCTTTCAATTTGAAAGAACAGGCCGACGCAGCACGCCTGCCTCGCATCAGTTTGACGGCGGGCCTGCTTAGTGTGACGAGTGAGCTGTTTCTGCTGGATGATCGTGACAATCCAAGCTGGAGCCTTGGCGCCGGACTTTTTGTTCCCCTCTTTCAAGGCGGTGCGCTCAAGGCACAGGCGGAGTTCAGATCGGCTGAACAAAAACAAGCGCTGGCAAGCTATGGGCAGATTGCATTACAGGCTTTTGGAGAGGTCGAAAATGCACTTTCCGCCGAAGCGGCGTTGCGGGAACGGGAAGTGCTTCTGACCCGCATCGTGGCTGAAAGTGAGAATTTATTTGCCTTGCAAAAAGTGCGCTATCAAGTGGGGTCGGGCGACCTCCGGGCGATTGCGCAGCAAGAGTTGGTGTATGCCTCGGCACGCTCAAACCTGCTGCGTGTGCAAAGTGAACAACGCATGCAGCTTGCGAATCTTTATCTCGCTTTAGGTGGCGATGTGATGGGCGAAAAATAAAGAAAGACGCGAAGGCAGCGTGGGGATGTTGAATTTTTTCATCCCACACTGTTGCGTTGCTGCTCAACGCTGTGCAGCCACTCGCGCCAGATCGCCACTAGCAAGGCCATCAAGACCGGCCCGATGAAAAGGCCGACGAGGCCCAGTGTTTTCACGCCGCCGACAAGACCGAAGAAGGTTGGCAGAAAAGGCAGTTTTACCGGGCCACCGACCAGACGCGGGCGCAGTGTTTTATCCACGATGAATAGTTCCACCGCCCCCCAGGCGAACAGGCCCAGGCCGGCGGCGAGGTGGCCGGAGCCGATCAGATATAATGACACCAACGTGAAGGACAGCGGCGCGCCGCCGGGGATCAGCGCCATGAAGCCGGTCGCTACGCCTAGCAGTACGGGCGATGGCACGCCGGCGATCCAATAGGCCACCCCGAGCACCACGCCCTCGCCGATGGCGATCAATCCCATGCCGGTGACCGTGGCGCTGATCGTGGCCGGCACCACGCGCGAAAAATGCCGCCACCGCGCCGGTAAAATGGTTTCGCCGATGATGTCCAGTTGCGCGGCGATGTGCGTGCCGTCCTTGAACACGAAGAACAAGGTAATGAGCATGAACAGCAGGGTGAGCACCAGGTTGAACAGGTTGCTGGTGGTCCGCAGCGCGGTTTGATAGATGTTGCCCAGGTGCTCGCCGCTGATGAGCTGTATCAAGTTACCCAGCGCTTGCGGTTCGCTCAGGTATTGCTCCCAGGAATCGGCCATATCGGCGCCAATGAGCGGCAAGGCGCGAACCCAGTCTGGTACGGTCAGTCCGGTATTGTTGGCTTCCCGCAGCCAGGCGAAGAGGTTGCTTGCTTCCAGCCACGCGTAATGCAGCGCGACGGTGAGCGGCACGACGAGCACGCTGATGACAACCAGGAGCGCGAGGCTTGCGGCCAACGTGGTGTGACCACGGCATAAGCGCACGCCGTGCTGATAGAGCGGCCAACTGGCGAGACCGACAATTAGCGCGGACAAGCCGGGAATAAGGAAATCGCTGAAAAAATAGGCGCCGGCAAGCAGAACCAGAAGGAGCAGCCAGCGGGCGATGTGTGTGGCATTGACGACGGGTGGCATAGCGACGATGCGGCCTAAGGGGGCAGGAGGGGTAGGGGCGAGGCAAGAAGCTCGGACACTATACCGGCTGCGGCGCGGCTGTCGCTTGTCGCAGTGCTTGAGTCCGCGCGGAGCGCGTTTGCGCGCCTGGTTGCCAGCGCGAAAAACCGTGACGGCATGCAACCCGGGCGGTGGATCGTGTGACTAAGCGTACGCAAGAACAAGCCCGCGCCGGCATTTTGGGCGGTGTTTCGACCATGACAATGAAGGGAGCGGCATGGAGCACGATGTATCTCTGATCAGCACAATTGCCTATGGCTTTGGGATTGCCTTGATCCTGGGTTTTATCGCCGCGCGGATCAAGGTGCCGGTACTGGTGGCTTATCTGGTGGCCGGCATCATTATCGGCCCGGCCACGCCGGGCATCGTCGCGGATACCCATATCGCCGCACAGCTATCCGAAATCGGCGTCATGCTGCTCATGTTCGGCGTCGGCCTGCATTTTTCGTTGCAGGATTTGCTGGCGGTAAAGCGCATTGCCGTTCCCGGCGCGGTTGTGCAGATGAGTCTGGCGACCGTGCTCGGTATGCTGATGGCCGAATGGTGGGGCTGGCATTGGTCGAGCGGCCTTGTTTTCGGCTTGTCCCTCTCTTGCGCCAGCACGGTTGTATTGCTCAAGGCGCTTGAGCTGCGTGGTGTGCTTGGCACGATGAATGGCCGCATCGCCGTCGGCTGGCTCATCGTCGAGGATTTGGCTTGTGTGCTGGTTCTGGTCTTGATGCCGCCGTTGGCGAGCGTCTTGGGGCCGGCCTCGGGCGCTGCCGTGCCCGCCGGGGAAGTCCAACCCTTGTGGATGACCATTGGGCGGGTGCTGCTCGAAGTCTCTGTTTTTGTCGCCTTGATGTTCGTGGTCGGGCGCCGCCTGCTGCCCTGGTTGCTGTGGCAGATAACGCGAACCGGCTCGCGCGAGTTGTTCACCTTGGCGGTTATTTCCTCCGCCATCAGCATTGCCTACGTTGCTTCCAAATTGTTCAGCGTGTCGTTCGCCCTCGGCGCGTTTTTCGCCGGTATGGTGATGCGCGAATCCAAATTCAGCCACCGCGCGGCGGAAGAATCCCTGCCGCTGCGCGATGCGTTTTCGGTGTTGTTCTTCGTTTCGGTCGGGATGCTGTTCCAGCCCTCGATCCTGGTCGATGAGCCGCTACGCGTTCTGGGTGTCGTCATGGTCGTCATGATCGGCAAAACCCTTGCCGCGCTGGTGTTGGTGCTGGCATTCCGTTATCCGCTCAATACCGCGCTGACGGTTGCGGTGAGCCTGGCGCAGATCGGTGAATTCTCTTTCATCATGGCCGGTTTGGGTTTGTCGCTCGGCCTGTTGCCCGTCGAAGGGATGAGCCTCGTGCTTGCCGGCGCCTTGATTTCGATCGCGCTGAACCCCTTCCTGTTCGCGGCGATCGCGCCGTTTCGGAGCTGGCTGCTCAAGCGCTCGAAATTCGCCCGTAGCATGGAGCGGCGCGAGGATCCCTATGCCGAACTGCCGATGGACACCGAGCGCCGGTATCTCGAAGGCCAGGTTGTTCTCGTCGGCTACGGCCGTGTCGGCAACCGCATTGCCAAGGCGCTCGACGCCGGAAATATCCCCTATGTGATCGCCGAGCAGCATCGTGAGTTGGTCGAGGACCTGCGCAAGGAGGGCGTGGCGGCCGTCGCGGGCGATGCCGCCGATCCGGCGGTGCTGATCCAGGCTCATATCGCCGATGCCGCCATGCTGGTTGTGACTTCGCCGGATCCGCTCGATATTCAGCAAATGGCCGAGACCGCGCGCACGCTCAATCCCAAGATAGAAATCGTGGTGCGCACCCATACCGAGGAAGAAACCTTGCTAATGCAAAATGAAAACATCGGCACGATCTTTTTCCCGGAGGATGAACTGGCCAAAAATATGACGAGCCATATCCTGGAACGTTTCAAACCCGCGCCGGCCGTGGCCGAATCCTCTCATTAAGGATGCCGCGCGGCGGGAATTCGTCCATAGTGTGAAAGGCGCCCGATCCGCCGGGAATAAACGGATGACGATGTAAGCGATTTCCAAGTGAAAGGAGGAACGACCATGACAAAACTCAATGCCCTGCTGGCCGCGACCGATCTTTCCGCACCTGCCCGTCATGCCGTCGAACGCGCCGCGCTGATCAGTTGGCAAACAGGTACACCGCTGAATCTGCTGCATGTGGCGAACCTTGCGCTACTGGAGAAACTGCGCCAACTGATGACGGAAAATCCGGAGGAAATGCAGCAGCGTGTGCTCGATGCCTCGCGCGAAAAACTGCATGAACTGGCGGCGGCATTGTTGAAGCGTTACGGGGTGTCCGTGGGTACGCGCGTTGCCTCCGGTTCCGTATTGGCGGCGTTGGCCGACGAAGCGGACGCGATGGCGGCGAATTTGATCGTATGTGGCGCGCGCGGCGAGGGTTTTATGCGCCATTTGTTGCTAGGGGCGACCGCCGAGAGAATGCTCGATAAAACGAAGTGCCCCGTGCTGGTCGTCAAGCAGGCCGTGCACGAGCCGTATCGGACGCTGCTCGTGCCCGTCGATTTTTCACCATCCTCCCTGCGGGCGATCAGTCATGCCCGCGATATCGCACCACAGGCGGATATCGCGTTGCTGCATGTGTTCGATGTTCCGTTCGAGGGGCATTTGCGTTATGCCGGTATCGATGACAGTACAATTAAACATTACCGGGTTGCCGCCAAGCAGGAGGCGACGCAAAAATTACACGCCTTGTGTGAGGAAGCAGCGTTGCCGCCGCATGCCACCCGTTTCATCGTAACGATGGGCAATCCATCCACGTGCATCGTCGAACAGGAACAAGAGCTGGATTGCGATCTGATCGTGATGGGCAAGCACGGGGAGAACATGCTTGAAACTTTGTTTATCGGCAGTGTGACCAAGCGTGTTTTGGCCGGGTCGCAATGCGACGTGCTGGTGTCGGTATGATTCAAGAATATTTACTCGGATAGCGTTTTTTGCGGCCATGCGGTTTCTTTCCCCTGGCCGCTGAAATGTTGTCCCAAACCGTGCGGCGGCGGCTTCGGATGAGCGCTGCCGCTTTTCATGAAATTTGCGAGATATGCCTTTTCCATCTTCCTGTATAGAAGTCGACGAAAAAACCGCCAGCAGCCGTTTTCAGCTTTCCAAACACCTTGGGTCGTTCGGTAGTTGGCAATATGACAATTATTTGAAAGACCGCCCCATTCTCTTGTGCGAGGGTGATCTCGATGTGGCCGGGGATTTGCGCCTCGATTGGGAGCAGTGGCCGCGAGGCACGACCGGCCTGATCGTGACCGGGGATTTGAACGTCACGGGCAGCATACTCAATACCGTTCTTGAAGGCGGCGCCTTTCTCTATGTATTGGGATCGGTGCGGGCACGGCATTTCCTGGCCGGCGGGGCCGATATCGTCATCAATGGCGACGTCGAACTGTCGGAGGTGCTTTATGCCCATTACAACGACGGTAGTCTGGTGATTCATGGTTCCCTTCGTGCCCCGGTTTTGATCAACGACGATCATTACGTGGGCATTACCGGAAAAACCGATGTCGAGTGGAGCGACGATACGGGTTTCGCCCATTCCGATGACGATGAGGATTTCCCGGAGGCGTTGCGGGCCTTGCTCGTTCCGGAGGTGGCTTTCGGGGAAGATCTTTTCGACGAGATCGCGTCGGGGCGCTCCGTGCTGAAACGTTTTGCCGCGCTGCGTCCGCAACGCTCCTACGAAGAATGGCGGCAGGTGGTCGAGGGCAGCCCCGAGCGGCTGAGAAGCGTCCCCGCCGAACTGGTCGACGCCGGCTTGTGCGAAATGGCCTTGGAGGTGTCGCCGGCGGCGGTCAAATACATCCCGGCGCCATTTTTGAGCGATGCGCTGTGCGAAAAGGTGCTGTGCAACAGCGGGCATTACCTTGAGGATATACCCTGGGAGCGGCGTAGCCGGGCGCTTTGTCTGTTGGCGGCTGGCAACCGTACGCGGTTGGAGTACATCCCGGAAGAGCACTGGGACGATGAGGTGCTGGAAGCCGTTCTGCGAAACGACGGCAGTGAAATTGGCAATCTGCCCGAAAGCCGCGTCAATCCGCGCCTCGCAACCGCCGCCGTGGCGGGTGGCGCCAATTTTTACGTTATGCCGAAGTCGTGGCAAACGGATGAGATCGTTATCGCGGCGCTGGGGGACGATCCACATATTCTGGAAACGCTCTCGCCGGGATTGGTGACTTCCAAGGTTTATGAACGCGCCGTGGAGCGCTACGCCGGTCACCCGGAGTGGAAGCGGATCGTCGATGAGCATCGCCTCCCGGAACGTGTGGACGAAGACAATTTCTGTAAGGTCTGGTCGGCTTTCCTGACGGAAAATTCATGTATCGGCGCACTGGAGAGCGGCTTGCATCTCTACGCAGTTCCCAGGGATTTTCTGACGCAGCGTGTTTGCCAGGCCGCGATAAAAGCCGATCTGTTCAACTTTTCCTGGATGCCGCAAGCGTTTATGACGTCCGAACTGTGCGCGCGGGCGGTGAGGCACGATTATGGAAAGTTGTTGGAGTATGTCCCAGGCGAGTTGAAAACGCTGGAACTGTGTTTGGCTTCGGTCACCGCCAATGGCGCCACGCTCGAATTCGTTCCGCATGAATTGCGCACCCCGGTAATCTGCAAGGCGGCTTTGGAGGATGACGTCGGTGCGTCCGCCTTCGTGCCGATGGAACAGCAGGACGTCGTTCTAGGGGCGCTGATCGGGGACTTCCAGGGGC
Organism: Azoarcus sp.; assembly: GCA_031546845.1. GTDB lineage: Bacteria > Pseudomonadota > Gammaproteobacteria > Burkholderiales > Rhodocyclaceae > Azoarcus. The sequence continues at coordinate 32,252 of JAVBJT010000021.1, forward strand.
AGGAAGAAGGCGGCAGATATTGGTTTTTACAGCGCGCGCTGCACAGGCTGAATCCGAAGCGCCCGGCTGGCATCGATCCGTCCGGCGCCATCGAGGATGCCCGGCAGGCGATTGCCAGGGGATACGATGGCAATGCGTCGAGCTTTTTTGCCCTGGCCCTGGCATACAAACACCTGGGGGACGCATTCCATACCGGGATATACGCCGCCACGGCAATGACGCTCGACGATACATTCGAGAGCGATCCGGATTTCGACGACACCTGGCTGCAAGCGGCGGCGGACGATTTTATCCGCAACCTGTCTATTGAAGCGTGGCCGGAGGTGCTGCGCGCCAGCCCGATACTGCTTGGACACGCGCCGGAGGCGCTGCTGACGGCGGAATTGTGCGAAGAAATAGCGGGGCTGTCCGATGCGGCCATTTCGCATGTGCCGGATGCGGTGATGACTCCCGCACTGTATACGATTGCCGTGCGCGCGGGCCATAAGAGCTTCAAGGATGTTCCCGAGCACATGCTGACCGAGCAGTGCTGTATCGAGGAAGTGACTGGCAGCGGTTGGCGTTTGGAACGTATTCCCTTGCAATGGCGCACGTTTGAGGTGTGCCGGGTGGCGGCAATGGAGTCGACGCAGGCGAACCCCCATATTCCCGAGGAATTGCGTGACAGCGTGCTGGCCTACGTCGATGCGCACCAGGAGAAGCCCGCGCTGTCGGACAAGATGTTCCGCAAGGCATTGGAGCCGGGAAACAAATGGCTGTTTTTCGTGTGGATCATGGGCACGATGCTCGGCAAGCTGTTCGGCAAGCAAGACAAGGTGGCCACCTTGCGGGGCCCATTGGGCTGGCTGGAACTGCGCCCGATGGTGGTCATGATGGGGAGTGCGTTGATTTCGGCGGTTTTTCTTGGCACTCACCTATGGGTAAGCATCCATGCGTGGCAAAGCGCGGGTGCCCTGGCCGGCATATTGAGCCTGATCGGATTTTTTGCCGCCGAGTTCTATTGGGGATGGCAGGAATTCAGTACGCAGGGGCCGACTTTATTGGCCGTTCTCGCACCCACCATGGCTGCGCTGACCCTCATATCCGGCGCTGTTCGGCGCCGTCTGGCGTTTGCGTGGGCGAATTGGTGAAGACAAGGCCGGCCAGCGTGCGCGGCCTGTCTACTCGAGGCTGTCGCGCAGCTTGGCAATGTCGGGAACGTGGATGGTGCGGCCCTGGACCTCGATGAGATCCGCGGCAATAAGGTCGTGCAGGATGCGGGAAAAATGTTCCTGGGTCAGATTCAGGCGCGAGGCGATGGTGCTTTTGCTGGTCGGCAGGCGGATCGACACAGGGCCGGTAAGAACGGGTTCGCCGGCCCGTTCTTCTTCGCGCAGCAGGTAGCCGATGACGCGGTCGCGGCCACTGCGCAGCGAGTAGCTTTCGACATCGGCGATGAGTTGGTGCAGGCGCCGCGACAGGCCGGCGATGATTTTGCGGCAAAAGCGCGGTTCGCGGTCCATCTGTTCGAACACCACCTGCTGGGAGATGTGGAGCAGGCGGCTGTCGGCAAGGGCTTGGGCCATGACCATGTAGGGCTTGTCGACGAACATGATGGCTTCGCCGAAAGTTTGCCCGGGGCGCAGAATTTCAATAACTTTTTCGTGGCCGTCCGGCGATAGGAAGGCGAGTTTGATCTGGCCTTCCAGAATCAGATGGAAGCCGTTGCAGGGGTCGCCGCGGTGGAACAGGATGTCGCCTCTGGCGGCCAGGGTTTCACGCACGCCGGGGATGAAATGAGCGATTTCGTCGTCTGTGAGGTCGGCGAACAGCGGGGCTTGGGCGAGCAACTGGCACAGGCGGGCGGTTTCCGCCGGCATGGCGGTGGTGGCGCTGTCGTTGCTTTGGCCGCGAAGAGCGAGGGGGCAGCGCGCGCTTTGGGGGAACATGGTGTTACCTCGTGATTTGAGCATAGAACAGGGGTAGGCGGGCGGGCAGCTCCGCGGCTTTGCGAATGACGGCGAAGCCGGCAGGGCCGAAAATGTGCGGAAGGTAGCTGGCGCCTTCGCGGTCGATGGTGACGCAGAAGGGTACGAGGCCGTGGCGGCGTGCTTCGATGACGGCCATGCGGGTGTCCTCGATGCCGTAGCGGCCGTCGTAAAGGTCGAGGTCGTTTGGTTTGCCGTCGGACAGAATGAGCAGGATGCGCCGCGCGGCGCTTTGGGCGTCGAGCAGCGCGGTAGCGCGGCGGATCGCCGCGCCCAGCCGGGTGTAGTAGCCGGGGCGGATGGCGATGACGCGGCCGCGCGCGCGGTTGTCGAAGCGTTCGTTGAAGTGTTTGAAGTAGTGAAAGCGCACGTTGCCGCGTTTGACCGAGGAGAAGCCGCACAGGGCGAAGCGGTCGCCGGTAGCGGAAAGGGCTTCGCCGAACAGCAGCAAGGCGTCGCGGATGACATCGATGACGCGCGCGCTGTCGGACACCCAGGCGTCGGTCGAGAGCGAAAGGTCGGCCAGGGCCAGGCAGGCCAGGTCGCGTTCGCGCCGTTCCAGGGAAAGGTAGAGTTGTTCGGAGGGGTGGTGGCCGCAGGCGCGGTCGGTGGCGGCGCGCACGACGGCGTCGAGATCGAGTTCGGAACCGTCGGCCTGGGCTTTGAGCCAGCGGTGGCCGGGTTGCAGCGCGGCGAATTGCTGGCGCAGGCGGCGCGCGCTGCGGCGCAGGCGCTCGGGCAGCGGGGCTGGTGCGGCGCGCGGATCGTGGGTGTTGGCGACCAACTCGACCACGCGCACGTAGTCTTCGCGCAGCAGGCGTTTGCGGTAATCCCATTCGGGCTGCGGGATACCGTCGCCGAGCACGGCGTCGTCCTCGGCGGCGGAGGGCAGATCGAGGTCGAAGCGTATTTTCGAGGCAACGCGTTCGCTGCTGTCGGTGAGCGCGAGTTTGTCGAGATTGGCCGCGGCAGCGGCGGCGTGAGGGTCGGCCTCGTCGTCGACGCTACGGTCGACCTTGATGAATTCGGCGACCGACAGCAGGCTTTCGGCGCGAAACGGTAGCAGCAGGCCGTGTTTTTTCTCCGGTGTAGCGACACGTTCGGCGTGGTGGGCGCGCTTTTCTTTTTCTTCCGATGTGGAGGCGGCGGGGGTGTCCGCTGTGTGTGTCCGCACGGATTCGGTGGCGTGATCGCACGCGGGAATTAGCCAGAGCGCCACCGGCATGGCCGGTGGAGCCTTGGCCGGCACGGCGGGCAGGCTGGCGACGCTGCCCGGTTCCGTCAGCGCGCGGCGCAAGGCGTGCTCGCGCTCTGCTTCGGCGGGCGGTAGCCGGCTTGGGTCCAGGCGGGAGGCGAGGGTGGCGGCGACCAGACGGCTGTAGCGGGCGGCAAAGCCGGGCCAGGTTTGCAGAACGTACAGCGTGGCGCGCTGGTTGCGGCGCAGTTCGCTATTTGCTTCGCTATCCGCTTCGGTATTTGCCTCAATGTTTATCTCGTCGGGTGCCTCTGTTTCATCGGTAAGCGCGAAGGCCGCGGCGAGGGCGGCGAGCCACAGGTATAGATCGCGGTTGAGCGCATGCTGTGGAAAAAGGTCGATTTGCGGCGGTAGCCGTAGCGTGGCGTTGTCCAGGCGTGCGCGCGAGATTTTTTCGCCGCTGCCGGCCAGCCGCGCGAGCAAACCGCGTCGTGCGCCGTGCGTGTCGCTGGTAGCGGCGGCCAGGCGCAGTCCGCCGTCGCCGCCGAGGGCGCGGAATAGCACGCCGGCGGTGCGTTCGATGTCTTTCAGTGTGACGGCGGCGTGCGGGTGGTGCGTTCCCGAGGCGCGGGTAACAAGGCGGTGCCACAGTTTGCCTACGGCTTCTTCCATGGCCTCAGGGTTCCCGCCCGGCGCGGAATCCCGCTTCGTTGCGCTGTGCCGCGTCGCCCGTTACCCAGGACAGCAGCGGGCCGTTCGGGTTGGCCGCCTGGGTTTGGCCGCAGGCATCGATGCACTGCGCGCATTGCGTGCAGGTGAACATGTGGCGCTTGATGTTGCGCGGCGTCAGCCGCATCGGACAAACGGCGTCGCAGGCGGATTGCTTTTCCGGCAGGCAGGTCGCGCAGTCGGCAGCGCGGGCACGGAAGAAGCCGACCACCATGGCCTTGCGGTTGTTGATCCATACCAGGCTTTGAAACAGGCCGACGGCGCACGCGAAGCGGCAGAAAAGATGGCGGGCGAAAAGAAATTCGACGGTGATGGCGATGGTTGCGGCGGTGATGAAAATGGTTTGGCCGCGACCCAGCGTACCGGTGAATAAACGGGTATAGACGTCGGCCGGCGCTTGCAGATAGGTAAGGAAGACGACCGCCCAGGCGAACGCGAAGCCGATCGCGGCCGGAAAAACCAGCACCCACCAACGTGCGTCGATGCGCCGTTTGGTGCCGTCCGCGCGCCACGGGGTGAGCGGCTGTTTTTCCCACAGGCTGGGTTTGCCGGAGGCGCGCAGCATCAGCGCATTGATGGTTTCGACCACGGAAAAGTGCGGGCACAGCCAGCCGCAGTAAAGCCGTCCCCATTTCCACGCGGCCCACAGGAAAACAGCGGCGGCGCCGAACAAGGGTACGAACAGGCGCAGTAGTACGTTGGCGCCGGCTTCGACCGCGCCGATACGCCCGGCGAGGAAATCGTCCAGCCCGAGCCGCCACGGCATGCCGAGTAGCCAGGCGTGGCCAGCGGCGAGGTCGTAGCGGAACAGATCGAGTACCGGCGCGAGGATGAAAAGGGCAAAAAAGGCGATTTGAAAGCCGCGCCGGCGGCTTTGCAATGGGGCGCGCGGCGAGTGCGAGGCCGATGCGATCGGAATGACCCGGCGCGTTTGGATGTGCATTCGCGCTTGGGCTTGGCTGGCGGTGGGCGAGCTTGGGGGGGGCATGGCCTGCGCGCGCAAGATCAGCGGCCGAACGTGGCGGCGACGATTTCCATCAGTGCTTCGGCGATTTCGGCGTCGTCGGTCAGGCTTTCGACGATGGCGACGCGGCAGGCGGCGAGCGGGTCCATGCCGGATTTGATCAATAGCGCGGCATAGACCAGCAGGCGTGTGCTGGCGGCTTCTTCCAGATCGTGTTCCTTGAGCGCGCGCAGGTTGCCGGCAATCGACACCAGTCGGCGGGCGAGATCGGCGTCGCAGCCGGATTCGCCGACGAGGATGGAGGTTTCGCGCGCGGAGGCGGGAAAATCGAAGCGGAGGCTGACGAAACGTTGCCGCGTCGAGGGCTTCATGCCTTTCAGCAGATTCTGATAACCGGGGTTGTACGACACCACGAGCATGAAGCCGGGTGGGGCTTGCAATAGCTCCCCGGTGCGTTCGATGGGCAGCAGGCGGCGGTCGTCGGCGAGCGGGTGGAGTACGACGGTGGTGTCCTTGCGCGCTTCGATCACTTCGTCGAGGTAGCAGATGCCGCCTTCGCGCACCGCCCGGGTCAGTGGGCCGTCGCACCACGCCGTGCGTCCGTCGCTCAGCAGATGGCGGCCGACCAGATCGGCGGCGGTCAGATCGTCGTGGCAGGCCACGGTGTACAGCGGCAGGCCCAGGCGGGCCGCCATGTGGGCGACGAAGCGCGTTTTACCGCAACCGGTGGGGCCTTTGATCAACAGCGGCAAGCGGTTCTTCCAGGCCTGTTCGAATACCGTGATTTCATCGCCAGCCGGTTCGTAAAAAGGAAGATCGGGACGTTCGGCTTTCATCGCGGCAGTCCGCTCCAGTAAGCAATGGCGATCACGGCCCACACCAGCACCATCCAGCCCAGCACGATCGCGCGCCATAGCAGCGGGGCATGGCGTAGCGCCATGTAGTCGAGAATGATCACGCCGCCCTTGAGCAGCGATATCGCCGCGAGCAGGGCGACGATACCGACACCGGCCGCGCCGCCTTCGCCGATGGCCAGCGTGAGCAAGGTTGCCGCGATCAGCAGCAACCACAGCAAGGTAGCGTGCGCGGGGGTGCCGTGGAGGCTGTTGTGGATAGGGGGCATGGATGGCCTCGCTTTAGTGAATCACGTAGACCAGCGGGAAAAGGATTAGCCACACGAGGTCCACCATGTGCCAGTACGCGGCGCCGCTTTCCAGTCCGTTCATGTCGTTCGGCTGGTAACGGCCCGCGCGCGCGCCCAGCCACAAGGCGCAAAGAATCACCAGACCGAGCAGAACGTGCATGAAATGGAAGAAGGTGAGCGACAGGTAGAACATGTGGAAAGGGCTGCTGGACAACGTGATGCCCTGGTCGAAAGCCGCGCCGTATTCGTGCACCTTGATCGCGACAAAGCAGGCGCCGCAGGCAATGGCCGCCACCAGCCAGCGCGCGCACGGCGCGGAGGCCGAGCGCTCGGCGGCTTGCACGGCGCGTACGACGAAATAGCTGGAGGTAAGCAGCAACATGGTGTTGATTGCACCGGCGACACGATTGAGCGCCTGCTGCTCAAGCGTGAACAACTCGATATTGTTCGCGCGGGTGAACGCGTAAGCGGCGAAAAACGCACCGAAGGCGAGCAGTTCGGCGAGGATGAAAATCCATATGGCGAGATCGCCGGCCAGACGGTGGGTATCAGGGGGAGCCGATGAGACGGTCGGCGCACAGGTAGTCAGTGGGGCTTGAGTGGCGAGCATGCCGGGTAGTCTAGAAAGGTGGCGGTGCGGTGGCCTTGATTCTGGATAAGTCGGAATGTGCCGTGGCGGAGGACGAGGCGCATGCCTTGATGTACCAAGGCCCGGAAAAACGAAAAAGCGAAAAAAAAGGGCGGCTTGCGCCGCCCTGACCCCCCAAAGACCGGGGGAGCTCACGGGAAACTATTGTTGTTAGTGCTTTTAGGTCGTTGCCTTTTCTTCGCCCTTGATGAAGAAGCTAGCGATATAGAGCACCAGGCCGATCAGGAACACCACACCGGTCCATTCGCGCATCCAGTAGAACAGCGAGATCTGATCCTGCGTTGCCATGAACGACATCGGCGTTTCAGAAACACGCTGCAGCCACACTTGCAGAATGCCGGCGGCGGTGAGGAACAGGGTGATGAACACCATGGCGATCGTCATCAACCAGAACGACCACATTTCCAACACTTGCGACTTATTCGAGTTGGCGGCGCGGCCGCGCAGAATCGGCATGGCGTAGCTGATGAGGCACAGCACGACCATCACGTAAGCGCCGTAGAACGCCATGTGACCGTGCGCTGCGGTGATCTGGCTACCGTGGGTGTAGTAGTTGACCGGCGCCAGCGTGTGCAGAAAGCCCCACAGACCCGCGCCGAGGAAGGACATGACACCGGTGCCGAGCGCCCACAGGGTGGCTACGCGGTTCGGGTGTTCGCGGCGGCGGCGATTCACCATGTTGAAAGCGAATACCGTCATGGCGAAGAACGGAATCGGTTCCAGCGCGGAGAACACGGAACCCCACCACTGCCAGTATTCCGGGGTGCCGATCCAGTAGTAGTGGTGGCCAGTACCGATGATGCCGGTGACCAGTGTCAGTGTGACGATGACGTATAGCCATTTTTCGATCACCTCGCGGTCGACGCCGGTGACCTTGATGAGCACGAAGGCAAGCAGAGCGCCAAGGATCAGTTCCCATACGCCTTCTACCCACAGGTGCACGACCCACCACCAGAACACCTTGTCCAGCACGAGGTTGTGCGGGTTGTAGAACGAGAACAGGAAGAATATCGCCAGCCCCCACAAACCGAGCAGCAGTACCATGCTGATGGCCGTTTTGCGTCCTTTCAACACGGTCATGGTGATGTTGAAGAGGAAGGCCAGGGCAACGACGACGATGCCGATTTTGGTAAGCAGCGGCTGTTCGAGGAATTCGCGGCCCATGGTGGCGAGCAGATCGTTACCGGTCGCTTTGGCGAGCGTTGCGTAGGGCACGAACAGATAGCCGAGGATGGTCAGCGCGCCGGCAACGAGGAAGATCCAGAACAGTGCCAGCGCCAGTTTCGGGCTGAACAGCTCGGTTTCGGATTCCTCCGGCACCATGTAGTAGGCCGCGCCCATGAAGCCGAACAGCAGCCAGACGATGAGCAGGTTGGTGTGCACCATGCGGGCGATGTTGAACGGAATCGCCGGGAACAGAAAATCCCCGATGACATATTGCAGGCCCATGATCAGACCAAACAGGATTTGGCCGACGAAAAGTCCTATTGCGGCAATGAAATAGGGCTTTGCGACCGCTTGAGATTTATATTGCATGACTTTGTCCCCAGAGGGTTGCGCGGGATGACGGGTTCAGCCTTCGATGTTCGGCGGCCATTTGGCGGTATTGATCTCGGAGGCGTATTTGAGGAACGCCACGAGGTTGTCGAGATCCTCGCCGCTGAGGTGGAACTGCGGCATCTGGCGGCGGCCTGGCGTGCCGGTCGGCTGCGCTTGAATCCATGCCTTGATGAATTCGGGGCCGCGGCGGACATAGACGTTGCCGAGTTCGGGGGCGAAATAAGCGCCTTCGCCGAGCAAGGTGTGACAGCCGATACAGTTGTTTGTCTCCCACAGCTTTTTGCCCGCAATGACAGCCGGGGTCAGGTTGGCTCGGTTGTCGCGCTGCGGTAGCTCGCGGGTGGTATTGAAGGTTAGCGCGACAAACAGCAGGAAAAAGAAAACCGTCCCGCCGTAAAAAATGTTGCGCGCCATTGCCTTGGTGAATATGCCGCTCATGGAACGATCCTCATTGTGCATGTCTCCCGTCTTCGGGCGGGTGAGTCGGAACCGAAGATGCCGCGATTCTGGGTTTTTCACCCTGGATGGCACCATGATTTGCATCAAGAATCGCTAGTAACAGTCGTGCACGCCGGGACCGCCGGCAGGCGGTCGATGACAAGGGAAAGGCGAGGGCCGGGTTTCGGGCGAAAGCAAGAAGCGGTAAGCTTCGGGGGTATGGAACCGGCATCGGACAATTCCGCGGCATGGGTTTCGTCTTCCGCGGCTTCTGGAACGGAAGGGCTTCCCGATTATTTGGTCCAGACCTATAGCTGGGCTTATCTGAATCGCCGCACGCTGCCTTGGCTGGATCGCCCGGGCGTGGTATCCCTGATCCTGTGGGGCAATGCCCGGCGCTTGATGCGCGCCGCGGTGGCGGAGTTTTCCGCCGGGCAGCGGGTTTTGCAGGCGGCATGCGTGTACGGTGATTTTTCCCGCTTGCTCGTGCGCCAGCTTGGCGCGCGCGGTAGTCTCGACGTTATCGATGTGGCGCCGCTGCAGGTGGAGAATCTGCGGCGCAAGCTTGCCGACATACCGCAGGCGCGGATGCGCGTTGCCGACCTCGCGGAGGCGGATGTGCTCAAGCATGAGCCTGCCTACGACGGGGTGTGCTGCTTCTTTTTATTGCATGAAGTGCCGGCGAAGCAGCAGCGGGCCATTGTCGATGGGCTTCTGGCCGCCGTGGCGCCGGGTGGCCGGATCGTCTTTGCCGATTACCACCGGCCGTGCGGCTGGCACCCGCTTCGCCCGATCATGGCCTTCGTGTTCCGCTGGCTGGAGCCTTACGCGCCGTCCTTGCTAGCGCAGGAAATCACCGCGTTGTCGTCGCGCGCGGCCGAATTCGATTGGCGCAAGCGCACGCTGTTCGGCGGGCTTTATCAGATTGTGGTCGGCCAGCGCCGGTATTGAGCCGGGCTGGGTAGGATCGGGGCGTGGCTTGCCCGGCGTGTTTCCCCGCCGGGCATTTGTTCAGTGCGTTCAGTGCTTGCCGCCGCCACCTGGTTTGGCCGAGAACAGCGCCGCGCGCGGTTGGGAGGTACGCGCCCTGCCTTCCTGGTTTTGAGTCCGCGCTGGATTGCGGGGCTGAGGTGCATGTTTGTCGCCCGGTGCGGTGCGCGAGTGGGGTGCGGTGCTGCGGTCGCTGCTCGTGCCCGGTCGGGCGGCGGCGGTGCGTTGTCCGCCGTCATCGCCGTGCGCGCGTCCACCGCGGCGCGGCTCCTTGCCGCTGGGGTGGGACGCATGCCGAGGCGCGCCGCCTCGACGGCCCCGGTCCGCGTCGCGGCGTTCGTCATGCCGGGCGTCGGCGGGATCCGGCACGGCCGAAGGCACGAAACCTTCCGCTGTGGCACGGTCGAGGCGGTGGCGGATCAGGCGTTCGATCGCGCCCAGCAGATTCATTTCCTCGCCATCGACGAGCGAGATGGCGTTGCCTTCGGCGCCGGCACGGCCCGTGCGGCCGATGCGGTGCACATAATCTTCCGGGACGTTCGGCAGTTCGAAGTTGACCACCTGGGGCAGTTGGTCGATGTCGAGGCCGCGAGCGGCGATATCGGTAGCGACCAGCACCGGCAGCGCGCCTTCCTTGAATTGGGAGAGCGCGCGCGTGCGGGCGGATTGGCTTTTGTTGCCGTGGATGGCGGCAGCGCCAATGCCGTGTCGTGTCAGATATTCGGCCAGCTTATTGGCGCCGTGTTTTGTGCGGGTGAACACCAGCGCCTGAAACCATTGTTTTTCCTTGATGAGCCAGGCAAGGAGTTCGCGTTTCTGTTTCTGCCCGATCAGATAGACCGACTGCGCCACGCGTTCGGCCGTGGTGTTGCGCGGCGCGACTTCGACGCAGCTCGGGTTGTGCAACAAACCGTTGGCGAGGCCGCGGATGTCGTCCGAGAATGTGGCGGAAAACAGCAGGTTTTGACGCTGCTTGGGCAGCAAGGCGAGAATCTTGCGAATGTCGCGGATGAAGCCCATGTCGAGCATGCGGTCGGCTTCGTCGAGAATCAGAATCTCGATGCCGGAAAGGTCGAGCGTTTTCTGGCCGACGTGATCGAGCAGACGGCCCGGTGTGGCGACAAGGATATCGACCCTTTTCTTGAGCGCATGGATTTGCGGGTTGATATTGACGCCGCCGAACATCACGGTCGAACTTATCGGCAGGTGTTTGCTATATGTACCCACGGCTTCCGCGACCTGCGCGGCGAGCTCGCGTGTCGGCGTCAGAATCAGGCAGCGCGGCCGGCCGGCCGGATGAGGATGCACAGGCTGGGCGGCGAGCCGCTGTAGTACCGGCAGGGTAAAGCCGGCGGTTTTTCCGGTGCCGGTCTGGGCCGCGGCGAGCAGATCGTTGCCCGCGAGCACGAGCGGGATCGCCTGTACCTGGATGGGTGTCGGTACGCTGTAGCCGGTGTCGGCGATCGCGCGCAGCAAGGGTTCGGCCAGCCCAAGGCTGGCGAAAGTAGTTTCGGTAGTCATGCGGGGTGATGCTCCGGCAGCGGCCTGTCGCTCGAAGCCGAGAGACACCAATCGAGGCGAGGCTAGTGGGGAAAGACCGAAAGGTCTTGGAGAAGGGCACGGTCGATTGGCCTGAACCGCGCAAGCTCTCCATAGTAACCGTTTCGCGCCGGGCTGGCGAGTGTTTGGTGTGTTTTACGCCGCAGGGGGATGGATGAAGTGGAAAGAATAAATCGTCGTTTCTTTGCGTTTGCTCAATGACGGCGCGACGTGTCTGGCGGTATCATACCGAATCGGCCATGAAAGCTCGGGGAAGAAGCACATGCTCGTGTTCCACTCCAATCACGATTTTGGCCATTCCAACGTTTCTCAGCTTCGTCGGCAGTTGGATTGGCGTTTAGGGGCTGCCGCTGCGTTCGCCCTGAGCGTATTGACGTGCATGCTCGTCGCGGTGTTCGCGCTGAAACTGGCTGGACTTTGGTTGGCTTGGCGAGCGTTGACGGCAGATACTTTCCACCTGGCGGCAGGGTGGGGGATCGTTGCCCTGACGGCGGGCGCCTTGAGCGTGTTGTTTTTCCGTTTGCTTTGGATCCCCGCGCCGCCGCCAGAAGGAATTTTGCTGCCGCGCCGCGCCGCCGATGCCTTTCACCGCTTGATCGATAAAATGGAACGCCGCTTTGGCGCGGTGGCCATTGCCGGCGTGTGGATCAGCGACACGATGAATGCGGCGGTGGTGCAGCGCGCACGTTGGGGATGTGTCGGGCCGATGGAGACGCATCTGGTCATCGGCTTGCCGCTGACTCACAGCTTGTCGCGCCAGCAGTTGGCTGCGGTGCTCGCGCACGAATTCGCCCACGTCGCGTTGCAACGGCGCGGCATGGGAGCGTGGCTGGCGCATTTCCGTGCGTGGTGGCTGCGTGTATTGGAGCGGACCTGCACGCTTTTGCCGTTCATGGCACCTGCGTTGGATGCGCTTTTCGCCCGTTTTTACCGTGGTATGGTGACTTTGGCGCGCCTGGAAGAGTTCGAGGCCGATGCCATGGCCGCGCGCCTTGTCGGGGCCGATCTGCTGGGCCAGACCTTGATTGAAGTGACGCTGAAGGAGCGTTTTCTGAGCGAGGACTATTGGCCTAAGGTGCTGGCGCAAAGCAACTCGCGCCCACGGCCTTCGATTCGCCCTTACCGGGAAATGGGACTGGGCGTGGCAGCCGGTTTTTTACGCGCTTCGGCGGTGCGTTTGGCGGCAACGTCGCTGGTCGAATCCCGCGATGGCGGGGCATCCTTCCATCCGACGCTGACCGAGCGCCTGCGTGCGCTACAGGTTCCGTTGCAAGCCGCGAAGCGCGACCAGCCGTCGGCGGCCAGCCATTATCTGGCCCCCTTGCTGCCTAGTCTGGCCTGGGTTTTCGACCGCGCTTGGTGGCGGGATACGCGCCGTGTCTGGCGCCGGCAGCATCGCAGTAACGTGCCTCGGGGATATGGGCGGCAGAAGAGCGTGCCGAGCCAGGAAAGCGAGCAGGGAGGGCCTTTTGACGTGCCTTCCGATTTTTGATCGTCTAAATCGTCTATTTGGCTTTCGCTTGTCAGGGCGCTGGTAACTCTTTCAGCACACCGCGCTTTGGCCGGAGGCTGCGTCAGGCTGTATTCCTACGGAAGTCGCGTGCTCAAGGATGGCGTTTGCGTCGCGAGTTATCCAATTGTTCGCACAGTAGCGTGGCGCCTTCGAGAATGCGTGGCGTCGGACGCTGGATCAGATCGGGCGGAATAAAAAAGAGATTATCGCTGGCGGTGGCGGCAAGCTTCGGCCACTGCCGCCATTGGTCCAGCCATTCCGGTCGGGCCTCGTCCATGCCGCTGGCGACGATGGCTTCGGGGTCGGCAGCGAGAATCGCTTCGACACCCAGGGTGGGAACAAGCTGGGATTGCCCGGCGAAGACGTTTTCACCGCCGCACAAAGCGATGACCTTGGAAATGAGATGCTCTCCGTTGATGGTCATCAGCGGTTGGTTCCAGATTTGGTAGAACGTACGCACCGTTGCTTGTGTGCCGTAACGGGTTTGCAGTACCGTTTTGCGCGCGAAAAATGCCGCCGCCGCGGCTTCGGCATCGGTCGTGGTGCCGGCGAGGCGGCCGAGGTTTTGCAGGCTGCGGCCGATGTCGTCGAGGCTGCGCGGCTCGTTCAGGTAAATCGGAATGCCGAGTGCGACAAGGCGGTCGAGATGGCGGTCGCGGTTGCCGCTCTTCCAAGCCACGATCAGATCGGGCTTGAGCGCGGCGATAGCTTCCAAATCTATGTTGTTGCTCGCGCCAACCTGGGGCAAACGTGTCGCGGCGGCGGGGTAGTTGCTATAGGCGACCACGCCGACGATCCGATCTCCCGCGCCGGCGGCGAACAGCAATTCGGTGATGTGCGGGGCGAGGCTGATAATGCGCCGCGCGGGCTGCGTTACGTGGACATCGCGGCCGCTATCGTCGGTAACGCGGATATCGGCCCGTAGCGGCGTGGCGATCAGTAACGCGAGGGCCGCGAGGAAAGCGGGTGGTAGAGAACGGAAACGCATGAGCGGAAGGTGCATGGAGACACGGTAGAGCGTAGGCGCGCCTGCGGTGCACACGGTATGCGTTCGTGCAAGGCCATGCCCAACGAAAGGACGGATCTTAAGCGATGTCGATGGTTTTCGCCCTGATGGTACAAGGCACCACTTCCGATGCCGGCAAGACCATGCTGGTCGCTGGCTTGGCGAGGGTATTGCGGCGGCGCGGCGCGTATGTGGCGCCGTTCAAGCCGCAGAACATGGCGTTGAATTCGGCCGTGACGGTGGACGGCGGCGAGATCGGCCGCGCTCAGGCCTTGCAGGCGCAAGCGGCGGGTGTTGCGCCGCATACCGATTTCAATCCGGTGCTGCTCAAGCCGGCATCCGATACCGGCGCGCAGGTGGTGATTCACGGAAAGGTCGCGGCTACCTTGTCCGCATGCGATTACCACGCGTACAAAACAACGGCGATGACGGCGGTGATGCAGTCCTGGCGCCGCCTTGCCGCCGCTTACGAGTATGTGCTGATCGAGGGTGCCGGCAGTCCGGCGGAAATCAACCTGCGCGAGCGCGATATCGCCAATATGGGTTTTGCCGAAGCGGCTGACGTGCCGGTGATCCTCGTCGCCGATATCGACCGTGGCGGCGTTTTCGCTCACTTTGTCGGCACGCTCGAATTGTTGTCGCCGTCCGAGCGGGCGAGGGTGAAGGGTTTTGTTATCAACCGCTTTCGTGGCGATATCGGCTTGTTGCAATCGGGTCTGGATTGGTTGGAAAAGCGCACGGGTTTGCCGGTATTTGGCGTATTGCCGTACCTGCACGGACTTTTTCTCGATGCGGAGGATGCATTGGCCGAGGGCGGCACGCCGTCTTCGGCGGAAAGTGCCGCGTTGCGGGTCGTTGTGCCAGTTTGGCCGCGTATTTCCAATCACACCGATTTCGACGCTCTGCGCTTGCATCCGCAGGTGGATTTCCGCTGGGTCGGGCCGGGGCAGGCGATTCCGCCTGCCGATCTGATCGTTCTGCCCGGCTCCAAGAACGTGCAGGCCGATCTTGCCTGGTTGCGCGAACAAGGCTGGGAGGCGGCGATCCGGCGTCACGTGCGCTACGGCGGCAAATTGATCGGTATTTGCGGCGGCTTTCAGATGCTCGGCGCGAGCCTGGCGGACCCGGAAGGCTTAGAAGGCGCGCCGGCAAAGGTGGCGGGCCTGGGTTTGCTGGACATGAACACGGTGCTGAAAGCGGAAAAGCGTCTGGAAAACGCGCGCGGCTGCTTGAATTTGGCTGGCGCGGCGGCGGTGACGGGCTATGAAATTCACCTGGGCGTTTCGTGCGGCCCGGCATTGTCGCGGCCGGCGTTGACGCTGATCGATGGGGATGGGAACAAGCGCGACGAGGGTGCGTTATCGGACGACGGGCAGATTCTGGGCACGTACCTGCATGGCTTGTTCGATGCGCCCGATGCGCTGGCCGCGTTGCTCGCCTGGGCCGGTGCGGGGGAAACCGAAAAAGTAGACTTGGCCGCGCGGCGCGAGGCGGATATCGACCGCCTGGCCGATGCGGTCGAAAATCACCTCGATGTCGATGCGTTGCTGAGCGCTGGCATGCTCAGCGCCCCTTGAATTGCGGTGGCCGCTTGGCGAAAAAGGCGGCCAGTCCCTCCTGGTAGTCTTCCGTGTGGAGGAAGGCGAAGGAGGCGCGCTTTTCCGCCTCGGAGAGCGGCGCCGGATTGGTTAGCCGGCGCACCCATTGTTTGTGCCAGCGGGCTACCAGCGGTGCGCCGGCGGCGATGCGGTCGGCGCAGGCGCGGGCTTCGTCGAACACCGCCTCATCGGGTACGACGCGGCTCAGCAACCCTTTCTGCAAGGCTTCGGCGGCATTCAGAATGCGGCCTTCGAGCAGGATTTCCAGTACCACCGCTGGCCCGACCAGGGCGATTAGCCCCGCCATTTCACCGGGATACATGGAAAAGCCGAGTTTGTTGATCGGTGCGCCGAAACGGGCCGATTCTCCGGCGATACGCAGATCGCAGCAGCCGGCGATTTCCAATCCGCCGCCGATACAGGCGCCGCGAATGGCCGCTACCGTCGGTAGCGGGCAGTTACGGATGCTGTCGAGCGCGGCGGCCACGGCGTCTTCGTGATAACTCAGCGCATCGTCCTCGGTCGCGCGCACGCTAAGAAACTCCTCGATATCCCCGCCGGCGGCAAAGGCTTTGTCGCCGGCGCCGCGCAGGATGACGCAGCGGATGCCCTCGTCGGCACTGACTTTGTGCATGGTATCGCGCAGGCCGCGCCACATGGCGGCATCGATGGCGTTGAGCTTGTCCGGTTTGGCGAGCGTGATGGTGGCGATGCGGTCGTCAATGCTGAGTTGGATCGTTGGGGGCATGGCGTACGGTTGCCGTTTTCAATCTTTCCCTTCGCTGCTTGCGGCATAAGCTTGCGAACTGAACGAGGGACAAGGGATTGAAAGCGCGTGGTCTGGAGAGGATTGCAGGATGTTATCAGTTGCAGCTCTGGCGATAGGGGTTGGCGAAGCTGCAAGAGATTTCAAGTGGATCGATGGCTTGTTTTTGTCCTTTTGGGCGAAATTTTACCATTAATTTTATTAATGATGTCATTTGTTTTATCTTTCTTATTTCTGGTGCTTGGCAAGATACATTTCTTCTATAATTTATCAATTAATTTGTATAGAGTCTTCTTTTCGCAAATCATTGATTGCATACATATCGATTTGAGTCCGCCAGAAGGCGATGCAGGCTTTGTCTTGCCGTCGTGCTTTTGCTCGCTCTTATCTTGTTTTTCATCCGTATTCCGGGTACACGTTGTGTATGCGCATCGCCGCGATTATTGAGAAGCAGTAAGGTTTTATTCTAAGTAGTAAATCCAGGGAGTAAAAATGAGCAATCAACAACAAGCGCAATTGACTATTGTTGAAACCAAGCCCGTGCTGGCGGATCCCACCGCGCTCGGTGTGTTTGGTCTGTCAATGGTCACTTTTGTGGCATCGTCACAGAAAATGGGCTGGACGGGAGCCGGAACGGCTTATCTGATCCCGTGGGCCATATTCCTGGGATCGTTGGCTCAAATTGTTGCCTCAATGATCGATTTCAAAAAGAACAACTACTTCGGCGCCGTTGTTCTGGGGGCGTATGGTCTGTTCTGGATTGCGGTGGCGATGCATTGGGCCATGTCCCTCGGCTGGTTCGGTGACGTAGGCGCTACCGCCGATCCGCGTCAAATCGCTTTTGCGTTCTTCGGGTATCTGATTTTCTCGCTGTTCGTCATGGTTGCCGCATTCGAAGCAAACAAGGTGTTCGCGGCTATCCTCGTGCTCATCAATGTCCTGTTGCTTTCCTTGGCATTGGCGACGCTGAAGATAAGCTTCCTCGGCATCGAGCCGGCAGGCTTCACTGTCCTTGCCGCATGGTCCGAGTTCTTGATTTCCATGCTTGGTTTTTATGCGGCGGGCTCGATCTTCCTCAACAACTTCTTCGGCCGTGTCGTTCTGCCTCTGGGCGCGCCGATGGGCTGGATCAAGAAAGGGCCGAAGTAAACGCCTTGTTGGCTCTTCTCCCGTTCCCCGGTTCGCGCTACTAAGCGGTAGGAATACCGCTTGGAGAAGCGGGGAGGGGATTGAGTTTTGCCGGATGTTCCCCGAAGGCTCTTGGGTTTTGCCCAAGAGCCTTTTGTTTTCCCAAGCCCTTTTGAAGAGGCTGTCAGCGCAATGCGCTGAAGGTATTGAACCTACGGACTTTGTCGTGCTCCGACGGTTCAGGAGGCTGGGGCGATGAGGGTGGCTGAGTCGCGCCTCTTTTGCTCTCGCTGTAGCTGCGCGGTAAGGGTGCAGCGGAGCGGCACACCACGCTAGCGGGAGAACGTACATGCGTGCCAAGCAACGTATCGAAACCGATTCCATGGGGGCGGTGGAGGTTGCCGCCGATCGTTATTGGGGTGCGCAGACGCAACGTTCGTTGCACCACTTTCCCATTGGCACCGATCGTTTTCGCTGGCAGCGGCCGATGATTCGCGCCTTCGGTTTGCTGAAGAAAGCCGCTGCGTGCGCCAATGCCGAACTGGGCGAGTTGCCGGCGGATATCGCTGCGTTGATCGAGCGCGCGGCCGAGGAGGTCATCGTTGGCACGCTCGACGGGCATTTTCCGCTCGTCGTGTTCCAGACCGGTTCCGGCACGCAGTCCAATATGAATGCCAACGAGGTCATCGCCAATCGTGCCATTGAGTTGTCGGGTGGCAAGCTGGGCAGTAAATCGCCGGTACATCCGAACGATCACGTCAATCGCGGGCAATCGTCGAACGATACGTTTCCGACCGCGATGCATGTGGCGATCGTCGAGCAGTTGCACGAGCGGCTGTTTCCCGCCGTCGGCGGCTTGCGCAACACCCTTGCCGGGCGCGCGGAAGCGTTCCGCGACGTAGTCAAAACAGGCCGCACGCATTTGCAGGACGCAACGCCAATCACGCTAGGGCAGGAGATCGGCGCGTGGGTAACGCAGCTTGATTTTGCCCTTGCCGGCGTGCGCGATGCGTTGCCGGGCCTGTACGAACTGGCCATAGGTGGCACGGCGGTGGGAACCGGGCTTAACGCGCATCCGCGTTTCGGGGAACGGACCGCGGATATTCTCGCGGCGCTTACCGGCCATCCCTGGCGCAGCGCGGTGGATAAGTTCTTTGCCCTGTCGGCCCACGACGCGCTGGTGCGTGTATCGGCGGCATTGCGCACCCTGGCCGGGGCGCTGATGAAGATGGCCAACGATGTGCGCTGGCTCGCCAGCGGCCCGCGCTGCGGTATCGGCGAATTGCGCATCCCGGAAAACGAGCCGGGTTCGTCGATCATGCCGGGCAAGGTGAATCCGACGCAATGCGAGGCGCTGACGATGGTTTGCGCGCAGGTGTTCGGCAACGATACGACGGTGGCCTTCGCGGGCAGCCAGGGCAACTTCCAACTCAACGTTTATAAGCCAGTGATGGCGCATAACGTGCTGGAAAGCATCGCCTTGCTGGCCGATGCTTGCGCCGCGTTCGACATACATTGTGCGCGCGGCATTGAACCGGAGCATGCGCGCATTCGCGCGAATCTGGAGGCGAATCTGATGCTGGTAACGGCGCTCAATCGCCATATCGGCTATGACCGCGCCGCCGAGATTGCCAAAAAAGCGCAGCACGAGGGACTGAGTCTGCGCGCGGCGGCATTGGCAAGCGGTTATGTGAGCGCCGAACAGTATGAACGTTGGGTGGTGCCGGCGGAGATGACCGGCATGCCGTACTCTGGTTTCGTGCCATGATGAAAGGCGATTCGAGTGTCACCGCTCGCAGTCCACTGCGGGTTTGATCAAATACCATCTAAGCCCGACCGCGCCCGCCTGAATCGACAGACATAGGGGCTGCCCGATTTCGATGCTCGAAAAAAATTCTTCGGACACTCCGACAACGGGGATGTCTGCGCCACCACCTTGACTGTTTATGTATAAGTAATGCCCAGTAGTCGTTGGCCTATTCTGGTAATAACCTTCAGTTTCATGTTTGCCAAGTACAGGCAGGATGAGAATGGTGGGGTGGGAGTAATCGAATAAGGCATTTATAAGCACGGTGACACTGGGGGGGTATGCCACCATTGCCAGGGTAATGCAGGCAAAGTGGCCTAGATGTTTCCGATAATTGGGTGCGACCCGGGTAATGGCGAATGCCAGCACAACGGTTCCCAAAATGGTAGGCACGATGAGCTGTGTGAGGTCGATAATCCGAATATCGAGCGCCAAAGTCAGAATGCAAAGCCCGAACCCCGGTATGTAGAGGCAGCCTCCGAGAAAAAAGCCCGCGCATTCAGCCCAAGACGGTTCGTTTCCTGACGGTGTCGCGTGGTAAAAGAATGAGACAAAATCCTTGTGACGCCAGCAAATCCAAAGCGTCAGCAGCGGAAGCGCGGCCAAAATGAAAAATGCTAGCAGGTGTGGATATGGATACAGGATGCCCCATGCTGTGGCGGCAAAAGCGAGAAGAATTCCCGCAGCTGCGAGCCTGCAGATTTGCTTGAGGCTTTGGGTGTGTTGCTCGTGGAAGGGGGCGAGCCGTTGATCCATTCTTACTTCCTGTATGACCGTAAAGAGCCGCATGGGATCGAAGCATTGTGCATGAAGTATTTTTGAACTTCCGCTTCTTTGTGCTGCGTTGCCTTGTTCCCGCTAGTTTGTATGCGCAGCGTTCTATGCGCACGGTAAGCATTGCTGGCGGGTGCCGGGGTATGGGCCTTGGGCGGCGGTGCGGTGCTAGACTAGCGCACTGACATCGCCAGCCGGGGCCGTGTTTGGCGCTGGCAAGGAGCCGTCATGACGCTACCCAGTTATCTTTTCATCATTGTCGCCTTGATCGCGATTAGCGCCTTTCTCTCGTTGTCGGAAATTTCCCTGGCAGCCTCGCGCAAGATAAAGCTCCGTTTGATGGCGGAGGAGGGGCAGGCCAATGCGCAACGCGTGCTGTTGTTACAGGAAAGTCCAGGCAGTTTTTTCACCGTGGTGCAGATCGGCCTCAATGCTGTCGCCATTCTCGGCGGCATTGTCGGCGAGCAGGCCTTGTCGCCTTACGTGGCGGCGCTGATCGCGCCGCTGTATAGCGGCGCTTTGCTCGATTCCCTGAGCTTTGCCATCTGCTTCGCTTCCGTTACCAGCCTGTTCGTGCTGTTCGCCGATCTGATGCCGAAGCGCCTGGCGATGGCGCGGCCCGAGCGCGTGGCAATGGTCATTGTGCGGCCGATGCAGTTCTGCATGTGGCTGCTTGCGCCACTGGTCTGGGTGTTCGATGGATTGGCGACACGCTTATTCCGCGTGCTCGGGGTTCCCGCCGTGCGTATCGACGACATCACCGTCGACGATATTGTCGCCATGACCGATGCTGGCGCGCAGAGCGGGGCTGTGCTTAAGCAAGAACAGCAGTTGATCTCCAACGTATTCGAGCTGGATTCACGCATCGTGCCGTCGGCGATGACGCCGCGCGAGAACGTCGTTTTTCTTACGCTGAGCGAGTCGGAAGAAAACATCCGGCGCAAGATCGCCGAGCATCCACATGGGAAATTCCCCGTGTGCGAAAACGCGATCGACAGCGTGATCGGCTATGTCGATGCCAAGGATATTTTGCCGCGCATCGTGCAGGGGCTGGATTTGTCGCTGCGCACCCAGCCCGTTGTGCGCAAGATACTGATGCTGCCGGACACGCTGTCGCTATTCGAGGCGCTGGAGCATTTCCGCGATGCGAAGGAGGATTTCGCGCTGATCGTCAATGAATACGCGCTCGTGGTCGGCCTGCTGACCTTGCAGGACGTGATGAGCACGGTGATGGGCGATCTGGTGAGCCCGTTCCAGGAGGAGTTGATCGTGCGCCGCGACGAGCGATCCTGGCTGATCGACGGCATGACGCCGATCGAGGACGTGATGCAGGCGCTGAGCATCGAGGAATTCGAGGATTTCCAGAACTACGAGACGATTGCCGGTTTTCTGATGTACCGGCTGCGCAAGGTGCCCAAGCGCACCGATTCGGTGCTGTATCGCGGTTACAAGTTCGAGGTCGTGGATATCGATAATTACCGTATCGACCAGGTGCTGGCGACATGGGAACCCGCGCCCGAGTGACGGCGAGCGCCGCCGCGAAGTCGTTCCTACACGGTGTGGCCGCGTGCGTGGGAAATACGCGCCAAGGCGGCGCGGCCGTCGCGGAGGTGTTCGCGCATGTGCGATTCGGCGGCGACCACGTCGTGCGCGAGCATGGCATCGAGGATATTGCGATGTTCCGCCAGGGACTGTTCCAGCCGCCCTTCCGAAAAGAGCGAGTGGTGGCGCGATAGCTTGATGACCTTGCGCAAATCCTGAATCGTCTGCTGCAACCAGCGGTTGCCGGCGATGGTTTGCAGGGCGTGGTGGAAGGCTTGGTTGGCCTCGAAAAAACCGTTGATATCTTGCGCCGCGGCGGCACGCTCAAGGTCGGCGTGGATCCCTTGCAGGTGGGCGAGTTCCTCGTCGGATGCGCGGCTGGCGGAAAGTTTCGCGCATTCGCTTTCGAGCAGGGTAATCACGTCAAAAATCTCGTCCAGATCGCGTTCGGAAATTTCCGTCACATAACAGCCTCGGCGCGGTTTCAGTGTCACCAATCCTTCTGAGGTGAGAACTTTCAGCGCTTCGCGTAGCGGCGTGCGCGAAATGCCGTACTCCTCGGCAATGGCCTGTTCGTCCACCCATGCGCCGGGCGGCAACTCGTGCGAGAAGATGCGCTGCCGCAATCGTTCGGCAACTTCCTGGTAGAGCGCGGGCGGTGCAATGCTGCTGGCGGTAGTCATGGGGCAGGGCGGGCGATTGCACCGAAAATGAGGGGGTCGGAAAACGGTGAACGAATGGGCAAACAGCCGCTGCCATGCACGGCATTGTCTCCTCTTCGTTTTTCTACGTTGCATCAATAATTATGGATAAAGTATTATTTATTAGAGTTTAGAGTCAACTCCGCTTGATGCCGTCTTGTGGTTTCGGCATGGGGTCTGGACGATAACGCTGATTTTGCCGGGGGAGGTTCGGCACGATCGGCGCTTTGTCTCGTGTTTTGCTTTCATCGCGGGCCTGTTTCTTTAAGCGTGACGGCTCGCGGGAATAGAAAAATCCCGTCCGCTGTGCGGACGTTCAATCTGTGTTGTGGCCGCGTGCGCGGCCCAGGTATCGGAGAAGCCTTGCTATGTCGAACGCCAACGCGCCCGTTTATCCTCAACCTGATCTTGATGCCTGGAAAAAGGCGGCCACCAAGAGCGCGCCGGACGGCGATCTGAGCAAGCTGAACTGGGTTACGCCGGAAAAACTCACGGTAAAGCCGCTTTACACCGCCGCCGATCTGGCCGGGCTGCCGCACGCCGATACCCTGCCGGGCTTCGAACCTTTTCTGCGCGGACCGCAGCCGACGATGTACGCGGTGAAACCGTGGACCATTCGCCAGTACGCGGGCTTTTCTACCGCCGAGGCGTCCAACGCGTTTTACCGTAAGGCGCTGGCTGCCGGCGGCCAGGGCGTGTCGGTCGCTTTCGACCTGGCGACCCACCGGGGTTACGACTCCGACCATCCGCGCGTGACCGGCGACGTGGGCAAGGCCGGGGTGGCGATCGATTCGATCGAGGACATGAAGATCCTGTTCGACGGTATTCCGCTCGACAAGGTATCGGTGTCGATGACGATGAATGGCGCCGTACTGCCGATCCTGGCCGGTTACATCATCGCAGCGGAAGAGCAGGGCGTGTCGCAGGACAAACTGTCCGGGACCATCCAGAACGACATCCTCAAGGAGTTCATGGTCCGCAACACCTACATCTATCCGCCGACGCCGTCGATGAAGATCATCGCCGATATCTTCCAGTACACGTCGTCGCACATGCCCAAGTTCAACAGCATTTCGATTTCGGGCTATCACATTCAGGAAGCGGGGGCGAACCAGGCCATCGAGCTTGCCTTCACGCTGGCGGACGGCCTGGAATACGTGCGTACCGGCATTGCCAGCGGCATGGATGTGGATACCTTTGCCGGCCGCCTGTCCTTCTTCTGGGCGGTGGGGATGAATTTCTATCTCGAAATCGCCAAGATGCGCGCCGCGCGGCTGCTGTGGTGGCGGATCATGAAGGGGTTCAGTCCCAAGAGCCCGAAGTCGATGATGCTGCGCACGCACAGCCAGACTTCCGGCTGGTCCTTGACCGAGCAGGACCCTTACAACAACGTCGTGCGCACGACCATCGAAGCGATGGCGGCGGTGTTTGGCGGCACGCAGTCGCTGCATACCAACGCGCTGGACGAGGCGATCGCGCTGCCCACCGAGTTTTCCGCCCGCGTCGCGCGCAATACCCAGATCATCATCCAGGAAGAAACGCACATCTGTAACGTGGTCGATCCCTGGGCCGGTTCCTACATGATGGAAAAGCTCACGCAGGACATGGCTGACAAGGCGTGGAGCCTGATCGAGGAAATCGAGGCGATGGGCGGCATGACCCGCGCGGTCGAATCCGGCTGGGCGAAGATGAAGGTGGAGGAGTGCGCCGCCGACAAGCAGGGGCGCATCGATTCGGGCAAGGACGTCATCGTCGGCGTAAACAAGTACAAGCTCGCCAAGGAAGACCCGATCGAAACCCTCGATATCGACAACCACGCCGTGCGCGAGGCCCAGGTCGCGCGCCTGGCGAGCGTGCGCGCCAAGCGCGACGCGAACGCGGTGCAGGCGGCGCTGGAAGCGCTCACCGCCTGCGCGGAGAGCGGCAAAGGCAATCTGCTCGATCTCGCGGTGAAGGCCGTGCGCCTGCGCGCCACGGTCGGTGAAGTGTCCGACGCGCTGGAAAAAGTGTGGGGCCGCTTCCGCGCCAACCCGCAGGCAGTGTCCGGCGTGTATGGGGCGGTGATGGAAGAGGAAGAGGGCACTGAGTGGCGTGAGGTGAAGGCCGAAATCGAAGCCTTTGTCGCCGAGGAAGGCCGTCGTCCGCGCGTCATGATCGCCAAGCTGGGCCAGGACGGGCACGATCGTGGCGCCAAGGTGGTGGCGTCGGCTTTTGCCGACCTCGGTTTCGATATCGACATCGGCCCGCTTTTCCAGACGCCGGAAGAGGCCGCCCGTCACGCGGTGGAAAACGACGTCCATGCGGTTGGTTGTTCCAGCCTTGCCGCCGGCCATAAAACGCTGGTGCCGGAAGTGATCGCGGGCCTCAAGGCCTTGGGCGCGGAGGACATCATCGTTTTCGTCGGCGGCGTCATTCCGCCGCAGGATTACGACGCGCTGTACAAAGCCGGCGCGAAAGGCATCTTCGGTCCCGGCACGCCGGTGCCGAAGGCCGCGCGCGAAGTGCTCAAGCAGATCCGGGCGGCGAAGAAGGCGGCGTGACGCACTATGCGAGACAAACCGTGCGATTTGGCCTGACTGTAATCTAGGGGTTCCGTTGCGAATGAATGCGATGAATCCACCGGAGTCACTCGACCCCGCCGACCGCGCGCTCGTCGCGGGCGTACTGGCGCGCCAGTTGCGCCCGCTGGCGAAAACCATCACCTTGATCGAATCGACGCACCCCGCCCACAAAGTACGCGCGCGGGCCGTGGTCGAGGCGCTGCTGCCTGCCAGCGGAGGATCGATCCGGGTGGGGATTTCCGGCGTGCCGGGCGTGGGCAAGTCGACCTTTATCGAGGCGCTCGGGCTGTACCTGATCGAGCAGGGGCTGCGCGTGGCGGTCTTGGCGGTCGATCCCTCCTCGTCGCTCACCGGCGGCTCCATCCTAGGCGATAAAACGCGCATGGAGTTGCTGTCCCGGGAGCCTGCCGCTTTCATCCGCCCCAGCCCGTCGAGTTGTTCGCTCGGTGGCGTGGCCGCGGCGACGCGTGAAACCCTGCTGGCGTGCGAGGCGGCCGGCTTCGATGTGATCGTTGTCGAAACGGTTGGCGTCGGCCAATCCGAAATCGCCGTGGCGGGCATGACGGATATCTTCTGCCTGCTGCAACTGCCCAATGCCGGCGACGATCTGCAAGCGATCAAGAAAGGCATCATGGAAATGGCCGACCTGATCGTGGTGAACAAGGCCGACATCGACGCCGCCGCCGCGATGCGGGCGAAAGCGCAGATGACGACGGCGCTGGCCATGGTGCGCCCGGCCAGCCCGAACTGGCGCCCGCCGGTGCTGACACTGTCGGCCTTGCAGAAACAGGGCATGGTCGAGTTCTGGAGCGAAGTGCTGCGCTATCGCGACACGATGCGCGCCAGCGGTGAGCTCGACGGCAAGCGCCGCCACCAGGCGTTGGCCTGGATGTGGGAATTGATCGACAGCGGCTTGCGCAGCCGTTTCCGCGATGACGACAAGGTAAAAGCCGATCTGCCGCGCTTGACGGCCGCCGTCGAGGCGGGTCGCGCCACGCCGGTAGCGGCGGCGCAGCTTTTGCTCGGTTATCTGGTTGATTGAATCAATTTTTACCGCCGGTGCCTTGCCATCCGTTGCAAGCGGGCACTGAATGCACGGTTTTTTGAAGAGGTTTGTTCATGGACAAGGCGCAGATACGCCGCAACGCAGCGCAGGCCATCGCCAGATTGGCCGAACGCGCCGTGGAGCGCGGCGTGGACAAATCTGTGTCGGGCGATGATCCGATAAAGCCTGGTTGGGAGCGTTCGGGTGCGGATTTTTCCCCACCGATCAAACCTGCGTTTCTACAGCAGGCAGTGGCTTACTACGATGTTGCCATAGAGGTCGATCCTGCAGCGGAGCTGCACTACCAGCAGGGATTGGTACTGGAGCAGTTGTCGGACTTTGCCGCGGCCATCGAGGCTTTCGAGGCGGCGGCGGTTGAACCGGGCTACCAGATGATCGTTGCCCAATTGGTCGGCCGCTGCAGGGCCAAGCTGCACGGAACGCATGATCCTGGGGCGGCAGTTTTGAAAGGCATGGAAAGCCTCCTCAAGCAGTTCCACGGGAGAGACGAGGGGCAACTGAATACGCTGCTCTCAACGATGCAGGGAGCCCTTGCCGTAGCGGAGCAGGATATCGACAAGACCTTCGTCAACCGCCCCGATAGCCGTTCCGCTGCAGTGGATGCAGGCGAAGCGGCTGAAATGGAGCGCGATCCCCTGCAGCATCCGATCGCGTTCGCGGAGCGGTTCGTATGGCTGATGGTGCAACAGAATTTTGTGGCTGCCCATGCGCTTCTGAGCCCGGAAATGACCGGGATCTACCCGCTTGCGGAGTTGGAGAAAACCTTTAACGACCTCGTGGGTTACATCGGAGAGATCGGGCGAGTCGAAGCGGCTCCTTTGTCGGATGAGCCCTGGGAGGGGCATCCCGAAAACGAGGCGTACGAGATTTACGTCAGTGTCCTTGGCGACGATGACGTTGAGGGGATAACGGTCGCTGTCATTGGATCGGATGAAACGCTGCGGATTAGCAATTTGGAGTGGGGGCGTCCGTGACACGGTGTTTTTGCAAGATAAAAACCGATCCGCTGCCGCGTTTGACGGCCGCCGTCGAGGCGGGCCGTGCCACGTCGGCGGCTCGGCTTCTGCTTGGTTATCTGGATCGATTGAATTGATTTTTACTGCCGGTGCTCTGCCATTTGCTGCAAACAGGCGCTGGCACCCGATTTTTTGAGGAGGTTATCAATGCACGAAATCATTCGCAGGCTGGACGAAAAGCGCGCCGCGGCCCGTCTTGGCGGTGGGGAAAAGCGCATCGCGGCCCAGCACGCCAAGGGTAAGCTCAGCGCCCGAGAGCGCATCGACTTGCTGCTTGACGAAGGGAGCTTCGAAGAGTGGGACATGTTCAAGGAGCATCGCTGCAGTGATTTCGGCATGGAGAAGGTCACCGTGCCCGGCGATGGCGTCGTAACCGGTTACGGCACAGTCAATGGCCGTCTGATATTCGTTTTCAGCCAGGATTTCACTGTTTTCGGCGGTGCCCTATCCCAAGCGCACGCGGAAAAAATCTGCAAGGTCATGGACCATGCGCTGAAAGTGGGCGCGCCGGTGATCGGTCTCAATGATTCGGGCGGCGCGCGTATTCAGGAAGGCGTGGACTCGCTCGGCGGTTATGCCGACGTGTTCCAGCGTAATGTGATGGCCTCCGGCGTCATTCCACAGATTTCCCTCATCATGGGGCCGTGCGCGGGCGGTGCGGTGTATTCGCCGGCGATGACCGACTTCATCTTCATGGTGAAGGATTCCTCCTACATGTTCGTGACCGGCCCGGAAGTGGTCAAAACGGTTACGCACGAAGAAGTGACCGCCGAGGAACTGGGCGGTGGCGTTACCCATACCACCAAGAGCGGCGTGGCCGATCTGGCCTTCAACAACGACGTCGAAGCGCTCACCATGTTGCGCCGCTTCATCGATTTCCTGCCGTTGTCCAACCGTGAAGCCTCGCCGGAGCGGCCTACCCGCGATCCGGCCGACCGCATGGACGAATCGCTCGACACCCTGGTGCCGAGCAATCCCAATCAGCCTTACGATATGAAAGAGCTGATTTTCAAGGTCGTCGATGAATGTGACTTCTTCGAGCTGCAGCGCGACTACGCCAAGAACATCATCATCGGTTTCGGCCGCATGGAAGGGCGCACTGTCGGCATCGTCGCCAATCAGCCGCTGGTGCTGGCCGGCTGTCTGGATATCAAGAGCTCGATCAAGGCCGCGCGTTTCGTGCGCTTCTGCGACGCCTTCAACATTCCGGTGGTGACCTTCGTCGACGTCCCCGGCTTTATGCCTGGCACCAGCCAGGAGTACGGCGGCATCATCAAGCACGGCGCCAAGCTGCTCTACGCCTACGCTGAATGCACGGTGCCGAAGGTCACGGTGATCACGCACAAAGCCTACGGCGGCGCTTACGACGTGATGAGCTCCAAGCACCTGCGCGGCGACGTGAACCTCGCGTGGCCGAGCGCCGAGATTGCCGTCATGGGCGCGAAGGGCGCGGTGGAAATCATCTTCCGCGAGGAAAAGGACGACCCCACGAAGCTCGCCGCGCGCGAAGCCGAGTACAAGGAAAAGTTCGCTAACCCGTTCATCGCCGCGCAGCGTGGCTTCATCGACGACGTCATCCTGCCGCACAGCACGCGTAAGCGGATTTGCCGCAGTCTGGCGATGTTGCGCGACAAGCAACTGGAAAACCCGTGGCGTAAGCACGGCAATATCCCGCTCTGAGTTTCATTCCGAGTCAGTTGCGCGTTCAGGAATAACCGGGCGAAGCGGGAGCGGGGGAGGGCATGGCAACCCGCGCTCCAGGATTCGTCCCTTACTGGAAACAACATATGTTCAAGAAAATTCTCATTGCGAACCGGGGTGAAATCGCCTGCCGCGTCATCAAGACCGCCCGCAAAATGGGCATCGCCACCGTGGCGGTGTATTCCGAGGCGGACAAGGACGCGCTGCACGTGGAGATGGCCGACGAAGCCGTTTGTATCGGCCCGGCGGCGTCGAAGGAATCCTATCTGGTGATGGATAAGATCATCGCCGCGTGCAAGCAGACTGGCGCCGAGGCGGTGCACCCCGGCTACGGCTTCCTGTCCGAAAACGAAGCCTTCTCGCGCCGGCTGGAAGAGGAAGGCATCGTCTTCATCGGTCCCAAGCATTACTCGATAGCGGCGATGGGCGACAAGATCGCCTCCAAGAAGCTCGCCAACGAGGCCAGGGTCAACACCATTCCCGGCTATAACGACGCCATTTCCGGCCCGGAGCAGGCGGTCGAGATCGCGCGCGGCATCGGTTATCCGGTCATGATCAAGGCTTCCGCCGGCGGCGGCGGCAAAGGCTTGCGCGTTGCCTTCAACGACAAGGAAGCCTTCGAGGGTTTCGCCTCGTGCCAGAACGAAGCGCGCAACAGCTTCGGCGACGATCGCGTGTTCATCGAGAAATTCGTCGAGGAGCCGCGCCACATCGAAATCCAGGTGCTGGGCGACGCGCACGGCAACTGCGTTTATCTGCACGAGCGCGAATGCTCGATCCAGCGCCGCCATCAGAAAGTGATCGAAGAAGCGCCCAGCCCCTTCCTGGACCCCGCCACGCGTAAAGCGATGGGCGAGCAGGCGGTGGCCTTGGCCAAGGCGGTGAAGTACCAATCCGCCGGCACGGTGGAATTTGTCGTCGGTAAGGACAAGTCCTTCTTCTTCCTCGAGATGAATACCCGCCTGCAAGTGGAGCATCCGGTCACCGAGTTCATCACCGGCCTCGATCTGGTGGAACAGATGATCCGCATCGCCGCCGGCGAAAAGCTCTCCTTCGCGCAGGAGGACATTCAGCTCAAGGGCTGGGCGATGGAATGCCGGATCAATGCCGAGGACCCCTTCCGCGGCTTCCTGCCTTCCACCGGGCGCTTGGTCAAGTTTGCTCCGCCTGTTGATAATGTCGGGGGTCAGGTACGGGTCGATACGGGCGTGTATGAAGGCGGCGAAATCTCGATGCACTACGATTCGATGATCGCCAAGCTCATCACCCACGGCGCCGACCGCAACGAAGCCATTCGCCGTATGCGTGATGCGCTCGATGCCTTCGTGATTCGCGGCATCAACTCCAATATCCCCTTTCAGGCCGCGCTGATGCAGCATCCGCGCTTTGTTTCGGGTAATTTCAACACCGGCTTCATCGCCGAGGAGTACCCGAAAGGCTTCGACGCGTCGATGGTGCCGCACGATCACCCGATGCTGTTCGTAGCGGTGGCTGCCAGCTTGCACCGCGCCTTCGAGGACCACGACGCTGAAATCAGCGGCCAGATGCTCGGCCACGAGCGCGAGGTGAGCGATGATTACGTCATCGTCTACGGCGACGTTAGCGCCGATGTCAGCGTCAAAACGACGCAGGGCGGTTATGCCATTCACTATGAGGGCCGCGACCATGTGCTTATTGCCGATTGGCAGTTCGGCCAATTGCTGTACACCGGCACGCTCGACGGAAAACCCTTCACCATGCAGGTGGAGCGCGCGGGCCTTGTCTATAAGCTCGTGCATGCCGGCGCGCGTACCGACTGCCACGTCATGAGTGCGCGCGGCGCCGCCATGCTGGCGAAGATGCCGGTCAAGCTGCCGCCCGATCTGTCGCGCTTCCTGCTCTCGCCCATGCCTGGCTTGTTGCGCGAAGTTGCCGTGGTGGAAGGTCAGGAAGTGAAAGTCGGCGAGAAGCTCGCGGTGATCGAAGCCATGAAAATGGAAAACGTGCTCAAGGCCGAACAGGATGGCAAGGTGAAAAAGATCGTCGCCAGCGCCGGCTCAAGCCTGGCGGTGGATGAAGTCATCATCGAGTTTGAATAAGGGGCCGTAAGGGCTTGAAAAAGCCCTTGTTGCCTTGTTGGAAGAACGCCCCTTCGATGGGGCGTTTTGTTTTTCCAGTCGCTCGCGGAACGTTACGCCCGTAGAGGGTCAGCTTCGGCCACGCCGCCGCAATGTATGCGGAAGATCGTTGGATTACGGCAAAAAACGAGCAAGAAAAAGCCCACAAGCGTTTTCACGTTGTGGGCTTTTTTGATGCTACTTTGCATTTGGCGGAAACGGAGGGATTCGAACCCTCGATACCTGTTTTGCAGGTATGCTCCCTTAGCAGGGGAGTGCCTTCGACCTCTCGGCCACGTTTCCTTAAGAACGCGCGACTATAGCCATTTTGCGCCGCGCGGTCAATTTACCAAGCCTTTTTCAAACGCCGTTTTCAAGGCCGAAGGCCTTGTGTAGTACGCGAACGGCAAGTTCCAGATATTTTTCTTCGATTGCCACGGAAATCTTGATTTCCGATGTGGTGATCATCTGAATGTTGATGCCTTCCTCGGCCAGCGTGCGGAACATTTTCGAGGCCACGCCGGGGTGCGAGCGCATACCGACGCCGACGATGGAAACCTTGGCCATGGTCTTGTCGCTTTCGACGGCGCGGGCGCCGAAATGCGCTTTCAAGCCCTCGAGCACTTTCGCCGCCTTGTCCAGATCGCCGCGCCCGACCGTGAACGAAAAATCGGTGGTGCCGTCGTGGCCGATGTTCTGGACGATCATATCCACATCGATGTTGGCGTCGGCGATGGGGCCGAGTATCTGATAGGCAACACCGGGCTTGTCCGGCACGCCGACCACGGTGAGCTTGGCTTCGTCGCGATTGAAGGCGATGCCGGAAATGACGGGCTGTTCCATGTTCTTGTCTTCCTCAACGGTGATCAGAGTCCCTTCGCCTTCTTCCTGGAAGCTCGAAAGGACGCGCAGCTTGACCTTGTATTTACCAGCGAACTCGACGGAGCGTATTTGCAAGACCTTCGAGCCGAGGCTGGCCATTTCCAGCATTTCTTCAAAGGTAATGGTGTCGAGCTTGCGCGCTTCGGGGACGATGCGCGGGTCGGTGGTGTAGACGCCGTCTACATCGGTATAGATTTGGCATTCGTCCGCTTTCAGCGCCGCGGCGAGCGCTACCGCCGTGGTGTCGGAGCCGCCACGGCCCAGCGTCGTGATGTTGCCGGAGGCATCGACACCCTGGAAGCCGGCGACGACGACGACATGGCCCGCGTCGAGATCGTTCCGGATCGGCGCGTCGTCAATACTCAGAATGCGGGCTTTGGTGTGGGACGAATCGGTAAGGATTTTTACTTGTGCGCCGGTGTAGCTTTTGGCCGTTACGCTCGTGTCGTTGAGCGCCATGCACAGCAAGCCGATCGTTACTTGCTCGCCCGTGGAAAGCACCACGTCGAGCTCCCGAGGCGTCGGATGATCGGAGATATCTTTCGTCAAGGCGACGAGGCGGTTGGTTTCACCGCTCATCGCCGAAACCACGACGATGACTTGATGGCCCTGCGCGCGGAACTTCGCCACTTTGCGGGCAACGTTCTTGATACGCTCGGGACTACCCATCGAAGTGCCGCCATACTTCTGAACTATCAGTGCCATTGCCGCATCCGGGTATGTGGTGGGTAAAGGGCGGAATTTTACCTAATGGCAGTTTTTTTTGCAGAACTGGATGTAATTTTCGTAGACAGGAACTTTGTCACGGTGGGGGATAAATTCCCAATTATCCTGTAACGATCCAGGTTGTATGTGCGCAGAATAGTAATCTATACTTTAATGCACTATGACTTAAGTCATAGGAACTTATTCAGCGGTAGCCAAGTCACATAGCACATCCGACTGAGCAGGTTTGGCTTCACCATATATGGCTTCACACAAAGGACGGAATCATGAAGAGCGTGGAAAATATTGACGTACGTGAAATTCGTCGCAAACTGGGTCTGAACCAATCTCAATTCTGGTCCAAGATCGGCGTGACCCAGAGCGGCGGATCGCGTTATGAAAGTGGTCGTAATATCCCGCGCCCGGTGCAAGCGTTGCTTCGTCTTGTTCACATCGAGCAGATCGATATCAACAAGGTCAGGAAAGACGACGTGGAAGTGGCGGAATATCTCAAGACGACCAATCCCGATCTGTACAAGACGCTAAAAAAGGAAGCGCGCGCCAAGCGCAAAGAGCGGTAAAAGGCGTGCTTGACTGGGCGGCGTTGCCGCTACCAGCGCGTTTCAAGGGCTGACGTGAACCGTCAGCCCTTTTTTCTTTAGCCGCTCGGCAATGCTTTCCAATTCGTTCGCGCTCAATGGGGAAAGGCGCGAGGCTTCGGCCTGTTGCGATGGCCGCGCGATTCCGTACAGCAATACGCCGGCCAATTGTTCAGGCGCCGCCGCGTCGAGCAGCGTCAGATAAGCATCGAGCATGTCTTTTCGCGGCGCTTCGCCGTCCCAGCGAAATAGGCAGGTTTGCACCCACGTTCGGCATAAGGATGTGCATAAACGCAGGTTGCGGGCAATGGCTTCCGGTTTGAGGCGCACGCCGTTGATCTTTTCGATCTCCGCGCTTTCTCCGGCATCGACCTTAAACCATACTTCGCCGCCCGCTTCGCCGATCAGCCGTATGCCCGCGCGTACCGCCGCTCGCATCATCAGGCTGCCGTTGGTGATGAGCCGGATGGGGACGGCGGATAGGCCGAATTGCTCGCGCAGACGGATGACGAGGGCGACGATTCCGGGAAAATTTTCCGCGCTGGTCGGTTCGCCATTGCCGGAGAAAGCGATATCTTGAATGCCGCGCAAGCCTTCGGGAGCGTTGCGCGATAGCCAGTCGCCGTGCACGAGCGCGTCGAGAAAGCCGTGTAGCTCTCGTTCCAGCAAATCAATGTCGATCGGTGGCGCTTTGCCCCGCGTCAAGCCGGGCACTTGGCAATAGGCGCAATGCCAGTTGCACGCGTTGTTGGGGTTGAGGTTGATGCCTATCGAAACGCCGCCGGCTCGCCGGGACAAAACCGGGTAGACATACATCAGCCCCGCCAGGTTACGGTCGTGGTCGAGAGTGGATAGAGGGCGGGCGGTGGATATCATTGCGCATGCAGCCTGCTGCGGGCGGGAAAGGGAGCTAAAGGTCGGCCAGGAGGCCGATGTTACAATCGAACGCTAACATGCTCGATTTTCCGAGGTTCTCATGCGCATCACCCGTCGTCTGGAATTCGATGCTGGTCATCGAATTCCAGATCATGCCAGCCAATGCCGCCATCTGCACGGCCATCGTTATGCGATAGAGATCACCTTGTCCGGCGATGTGATCGATGCCGCAGGGCGGGCGGATAACGGCATGGTGATGGATTTTGCCGATATCAAAAAGATTGCCGCCGAATTGGTCGTCGATTGCTGGGATCACGCTTTTCTTGCCTATCGCGGCGATACCGTGGTGACGGCGTTTCTCGCCTCCTTGCCGGGGCACAAAACGGTGTTGCTCGACGTTGTGCCGACCGCGGAAAACCTGGCCGCCGAGGCATTCCGTATCCTTGAGCCCGCCTACCGTAGCAGTTACGGGAACAGTTTGCGTCTGGAAAAGGTTCGCCTTTACGAAACGCCCAATTGCTGGGCGGATGCGTTGCGCGGCGAAGTCTGAGGCTATGGCTCAGCCTGAACGTAGCGCCGCTCTTCCGATTTCTATTCAGAACATTCAGACCACATAGCGCCGCAGCCGCAAGGAAAACTCCTGCAATTGACCTATGCCGCTCTGTTCCGCGCGGGCGATCCAGTCGCGCAGTTGTTTCAATAGCTGTTCCTGCGTAGCCGTGGAACGTGCCCAGATAGCGCACAGTTCTTCGCGCATTGAGACGACGGTGGAGAGTGCCGCGCTATTTTTCAGCATGGCTTCGAGGCGCTGCTTTTCGCTGTTGGAAAGATTGCGCTCCTCACCGGACAATACCCAGCGCTTAAAAGCCCTGGCGTTGAAGTGGCCGTTTTCGGCACCGATCTGGGCGCGCTTGAGTTTTTTGATTTCATCGCCGCAGGTGCGTTTGAGCGATGCAATGTAATCGGTCATGACGTCGTAGCGGTGAAGGATGACCGCTTGCAGCGTGTCGAGATCCGGAATGCGCTTGGCTTCGCCGAATTTAGGTATCGGGATCACTTTCTTCACCTTGGCCAGGCAGAGCGCCTGCAGTGTGCGGATGTAGGCCCAGCCAAGATCGAATTCGTACCACTTGGCCGAGAATTTGGCCGAGGTAGCAAAGCTGTGGTGATTGTTGTGCAGCTCTTCGCCGCCAATGACCAGACCCCAGGGAATGAGATTGGTCGAGGCGTCGGCGCAACCGAAGTTGCGATAACCCCAATAGTGCCCAAGCCCGTTGACGACGCCGGCGGCCCAGAACGGTATCCACGCCATCTGTGTGGCCCAGATAGCGAGGCCGAGCGGGCCGAAAGCGGCCAGGTCGATGAACAGCATGAGGCTGATACCCATGGCCGAGTGGCGATAGACGTGGCGTTCCATCCAATCGTCCGGCGTGCCGTGGCCATAGCGGGCGAGCGTTTCCTTGTTTCTAGCCTCGATGCGGTAGAGTTCCGCGCCTTCCCACAGAACTTTGCCGATGCCGCGTGTTTGCGGGCTGTGCGGATCGTCGGCGGTTTCGCATTTGGCGTGATGTTTGCGGTGAATGGCAGTCCATTCCTTTGTCACCATGCCCGTTGTGAGCCATAGCCAGAAACGGAAAAAATGGCTCGGCAAGGGGTGTAATTCCAACGCTCGGTGGGCTTGGTGGCGGTGCAGATAAATGGTGACGGAGGCGATGGTGACGTGGGTCAAAGCCAAGGCAACGACGATGTAGCCCCACCAGGGAAGTACGAACAGGCCGGTAAACATGAGTGGCGATATCCTTGAGAAGACCCTGAAAAGCAATCGGCTTTAATGCGATGCACCGGATGCCTATCTGGTTTGTATGGGGCTCATGCGGAGTGCGGATGAGCGGGCGGTGGTTCTCCTGGCGCTTCTTGCCGCGCGGCAATTCCTGGCTGATCGGTTAAGCCTGGAACGGTGCTGCTTTCCGCGGTAATGCGGATTTCGCGCTGCGGGAAGGGAAAGCCGATGCCCGCGGCCTTGAAGCTGCGCCAGACCTTCATGTTGATCGCGGAAACGATGTCCGATGTTCCCTCGCTGGGGTCCGTGATCCAGCAGCCCAGGCGCAGTTGAATGCCGTTTTCGCCGAAGCTGGTGAGGTAAGCGGACGGCGGCGGTTTTTGCAGCACGCGCCGCTGTTCCCTGGCTACTTCGACCAGGATCGCCATCGCCTGTTCCACGTCGGCGGTGTAGCTGACCTGGAACGATAAGGTCAAGGAAACCTGATTGTCGCTCAGCGTTTCGTTTTGCACCACGGAGCTCACCAGGATTTCGTTCGGCACGATGGACTCGATACCGTTGGAGGCGCGCAGCACGGTGTAGCGGGTGGTGATTTCCTTGACGATGCCGCGCTCGTTGCCGATGGTGATAAGGCTGCCGATGCGCAGGGAGCGGTCGAGCAGAATGATGAAGCCGGAAACGTAGTTGGCGGCGATTTTCTGTAGGCCGAAGCCGAGACCGACGCCGAGCGCGCCGCCGAACATCGATAGCGTCGTCAGATTGATCCCCACCATGGGCAGTGCGATCAGAATCGCCACGATCAACAGCACTGCCCTGGATATGCGCGCCAGTACCAGGCGTACATTCGGGTCCATGTGCGAGGCGCCGGCCAGCCGCCGTTCCAGCATGCCGGCGAGCCACAAGGCGATGATCACGGCCAGCAGTACCATCGCGATGCCCTGCATGACTGTCCATAAGGAGAGCCTTTGCGTGCCGAGCATGAGGGAGATCGAGTCGAGGTCCTTGATGATGTCCGGCAGCCAGCCCAGGAGATGGAGCGCGACGATGGCCCAAACGGTGATGGCAAACGTTTTTTCCAGCCCCACGGACCAGGCCGCTCCTCCGATTGTTTGGCGCAGGGCGAAAGCGACAAAACGGATGACCACCATCGACAGCAACAGGGGTATGGCTAGGTCGAGCAGATAGACTTTGTAAAACCGGCTCAGCACGCTACGCGCGACGATGACGAAAATGAGCGCGGACAGCGGAAACAGCAGGCGACGCATGCTGTGCGCACCGAAACGGCGGACGGTGTTGACCGCTTCGTTGTCGTCCGTCAGCCGGAGGGTGTGGCGCGTGGCGATGCGTTGGATCAACCAGCCGCAGGCAAGGCTCAGCACGAGCGCGCCGATTTGCCACATCACTTGCGGGTCGTGCAGATCGTCCGCGATGCGGTCCCACAAAGTGGCGCATTCGGCGGCCAATCCGGTGGTGAAGGGTCTCACCATGTTCAAGGTTTCCTGGATAGGCGGGTGATCGGGGTGGCTTGCGCGCGGTGGCGGCGCCAGTTTTCGCGATAAATTCGCGCGAGCGCACAGTTCTGGCGTAACACCACTACGTTTTCGGCGTTGCGGTTCTGGGCTGACCAAGTGAAATTGTACGAACCGGTTGCTACTGCGCAATGCGGGCCGTCGGCATCGGCAATCAGCAGTTTGTTATGCGCTGCGGCATAGCGGGTTTCCAGCGCCACCGGCACGCCGGCGGCGAGCAGGCGGGGCAGGGCGCTGATGTTTTGCGCGCGCTGGTTCATCTGCGCATCGGCCAGCACGTTGACTGTTACACCGCGCCGCCGCGCCGCTATCAGCGCGTCGGCGATGCGCCGGCTGGTAAAGGTATAAGCCTGTACTTGCAAGCTGTGCCGCGCGTTGTCGATTACGCGCAGCAGCAGGGCTTCGATGTTGTCTCCCGGCGTAAAGGCCACTTCCACCTCGCCGCTGGCTGGCAAACGCTGCCCCGCCTGCGCCGGGTAAGCCGTTACGATTGCCAGCAGCGCCAGGGATGCCGTGGCATGGCGGAACGTTGCCGCCGTGCGGCGGCGCGTTTCAGGCACTGGCAATGCGTTCCAGCACCACGGCGAAAAAGCCGTCCGTGCCGTGCTCATGCGGCGACAGGCGCAAACGCGCGCCGGTGGAGAGTGCCACGTCTTGCGCGGCCAGCACCTCGCCGGCATCGATTTGGCGGAAAGCGGGATGGGCGGCGAGAAAGGCGTCGACCACATCGTCGTTTTCTTCCGCCAGCAAGCTGCATGTGGCGTACACCAGACGACCGCCGGGGCGCACCAGACGCGCGGCGGCGGCCAGGATGGCGTGTTGTTTGGCGACCATCTCTTCCACCGCCGCAGGGGATTGCCGCCATTTGATATCCGGGTTGCGGCGTAGTGTGCCCAGCCCGCTGCACGGCGCATCGACCAATACGCGGTCGGCTTTGCCTGCCAGGCGCTTGAGCTTGGCGTCGTTTTCGTGCGCGATCAAGGTCGGATGGACATTCGACAGTCCCGCCCGCGCCATGCGCGGCTTGAGTTTGGCGAGGCGTTTTTCGGCAACGTCGAGTGCATACAGGCGGCCGCTGGAGCGCATCATCGCGCCCAGTTGCAGTGTTTTGCCGCCGGCTCCGGCGCAAAAATCCACCACCAGTTCGCCGCGTCGTGGCTGCACCAGCAGGCCGAGAAGCTGGCTGCCTTCGTCTTGCACTTCGATCGTGCCGTCGAGAAACAGCGGGTGTTTCTGTAGCGCCGGCTTGCCCGCGAGGCGGATCGCCTGGGGCGACCAGGCGCCCGGTTTGGCTTGCAAGCCTTCCGCGTGAAGCTGTGCCAATACCGTGTCGCGGCTGTTTTTGAGTACGTTGACGCGTAAATCCAGCGGCGCGGGTTGGTTGAGGCTGTACGCCAGTTCGAGCAGCGCGGCTTCGTCATGGGTGGTGAGCAGGCGTTCGACGAGCCAGTCGGGGAAGTCCGCCCGTTCGGCAAGGCTGCCTTCATCCAGCGTGGCGGCCTTTACCGTGCCGATCCATTCGCGCTCCGCCGCCAAGGTTGCCGCCTCGAACCGGTGCGTCGTCCAGCCTTCACCGCGTGCAAGCCAGGCCAGCAGCAACTGACGTGGTGTCGGGTGTGGCGTGGCACTGCAGCCGGTCAGGCGATGCAGCCAGCGCAGACGCCGGACGATGCCATATACCGTTTCGGCGATAAAGGCGCGGTCGCGTTGGCCGAGGTCGCGGTTTTCACGGAAATAACGCGACAACACGGCGTCCGCTGGGTGCTCGAAGCTCAGCACCATGCCTAGCACCTGAGCGGTCTGGCTCAGCAAGGCGTGAAATCGGGCGTCATCCTGTTTGTTTGCCGCTTGCTGCGGCCGTCGTGCGGGCTTGGCGCGAGATTTTTCGGAGGGTTTTGTGGTTTTCTGCATGGTGTTCATCATTAGTTGGTATAGAGGTTGGCCGTGGGAAGCGGCTCTTGCTCTTCCTTCAGTTCAATACGCGGGGGCGTGCCGGTCGCGTTGGTTTGTCGGTCGTCGTCCGTGGGCAGCAAGTGCAGACGGATGGCTTGTTGGTCGAGTACTTCGCCTTTGTCGTCGGTCATGCGTATGCGTACCGGCAGCATGCCGTAGCGGCGTGCAAGCCAGATATCGATCGTCAGCGAGCCGTCCTCCGCCTGCGCCTTGATGTGCGCGGTATCGAGGCGGCCGATCGGCAATGCGAGGCTTTCTTCCCCCACGGCTTCCAGCCGCGCCGCTTTGGCGGCTTTGCCGCTTGCGACCGTAATCGTGCGCGGCAGGCCGGCGGAGCCGACGATACCGATCTGGTGCCAGATACTGAGCACGTCCTGGTCGCCTGTCTGCACATCGGTGGCGCGGCGTTCGCGCCCGTCGCGGCGGATGCTGACACGGCCCGCGCTCCAGTCGAATTCGGCCGACTCCGGCGGCTTGCCTTCCTGTTCCGTGTTGAAGCGCAATGGTTTCAGCCCTTGCGTGCCGATTTCGCCTTCACTGCGTTGAACGTAGTGCAGGCCGCGTACCAGCGCGGCCACGCCGGTGGTCCGCACCTTGACTTCCATGCGGTAGTGCGCACCGTCGTGAGACCACTGGTGATCCGCTTCGCCGACTTGAAATTTTCCTTGGCCCAGAAAAACCCGGAACAGAATGCCGCCGTGGGTCGGCCAGCCATCGGAGGAGAACGTTTCGGCACTGTCGGGCTGGCTTGGCTTGGCGGTTTCGGGCGTCGGGTTGGGCACGGTGTACGGTGTGCTTTTCGCCGCCGCCAATGCCGCGCGCACCTCGGGCGGTATGGGGTCGATGGGGTCGGGCGGCGCTTCGCCGGATTTGTCCGTAGTCAGTGCGGTGGGGCTGGAAACCGTTTTGAGAGGTTTGGGCGCGGGTTTGGCAACGGGTTTCGCGGGTATGACGGGCGTGGGCTGTGCGATCTGTTTGGCCGGCTCGACCGGCGGCGGCAGCAGCATGGCTTGTATCGGCGGCTCCTCCAAGGTCGCGCCCCGATATTGCATGGCCTGGTTGCTGACGCCGAGCAGAATGCCGTGCATCGCAACGGATAGGGCAAGCGCCAGGATCGTTCCGCGATTGATCATATTGCTTCTGTTATGCCGGGCCTGCTTAGACCGTTTCCACGGGGGGCACCGTCCAGCCGGCGCCCGCGTCGTTTTCACCGTGAATACGCACGCAGCCGTCGGTGGCGAGGTTTACCCGGCCTTCAATGAACCAGCTTACCGCCTGCGGATAAATGCGGTGTTCTTGCACCAGGACGCGGGCGGAGAGGCTTTGCTCGCTGTCGTCGGCGAGTACGGGAACGGCGGCCTGGATCAGTATCGGGCCGCAATCGAGCTCGGCGGTGACGAAATGCACGGTCGCGCCGTGAATGCGTACGCCGGCATCGAGCGCGCGCTGGTGCGTGTGAAGTCCGGGGAAAGCGGGCAACAGCGAGGGGTGGATATTGAGTAGCCGCCCTTCGTAGCGGCGGACAAAGCCGCTGGTAAGCACGCGCATGAAGCCGGCGAGCACGACCAGGTCCGGCTGGTGGGCGTCGATCGTTTCGGCCAGTGCGGCATCGAAGGCTTCGCGGTCGGCAAACGCTTTGTGGTCGACCACGCAGGTGGCGATGCCGTGGCTGGCGGCGAACGCCAGGCCTTGTGCATCGGGGCGGTTACTGACGACCGCGGCGATACGCGCACCGGGGATGTTGGCGCGGACGATGGCTTCCATGTTGCTGCCGCGACCGGAAATAAGAACGACGATGGATTTCATGAGCCTTGTGTGGTGGAAAGAAACAGCCGGTGTGCCCAGGGTGCCGGCACGAATACGGTCGTGACGGTATGTTGGGCCACGCGGATTACCGTGCGCCCGGGCCGTTTCCCCGGGCATGTCGGAAAGCGCTTCGAGCAGACTGACGATACGCCCGGATTCATGTTCGGGGCGAGGATTGCTCAGCGCGCTCGATGCGTCGAACACAGAGGCAGTCCGCCGTTCGGCTTGCGTGCCGCGATTTCAACGCTGCGGGCTGTATTGTAGAGATACTGGGCGTTCAGATCATCCAGCGCGGAAATTCTGTGGCCGAAAGCGCCGGGTGGCCGAAGACATGGGTGCGCTTGAACGACATTTTGCATCGGGTGTTGCGCATGTTCGTCAAGCTTGTAGGCGCGGCAGTGCCGCGAGGGCATTGCGGCCGGTTGCTTCGATGACTTCTTCGCATGTAATGCCGCGCAGTTCCGCAAGAAGCTGAGCGTATTGTCTCAGATTGGCGGGTTCGTTGCGTTGGCCGCGCGCCCAGGCGGGAGGAATGTCCGGCGCGTCGGTTTCGAGTACGAGGGTGTCGAGCGGCAGGCTGGCGGCAAGCGCGCGGATGCGTTTCGAGCCCTCATAGGTCATTGCGCCGCCGACGCCGAGCTTGAAGCCGAGCTTGATGAAGGCTTCGGCTTGCTGTTGGCTGCCGTTGAAGGCGTGCGCGATGCCGCCGGGTACGGGGATGTGCCGCAGATGTTTGAGGATTTCGTCCTGGGCGTGGCGCAAATGCAGGATAACGGGCAGATCGTACCGGCGGGCCAGGTGCAGTTGCTCAACGAAGAAAGCTTCCTGTCGTGTGCGGTCGAGGTCGGCGACGAAGTGATCGAGCCCGATTTCGCCGACGGCGACGGTGCTGCTTTCGCGTAAGCGCGCATCCACCTGGTCGAGGTCGCCGTCGTGCGCCTTGTCGATGTAAAGC
Source organism: Azoarcus sp. (assembly GCA_031546845.1). Taxonomy (GTDB): domain Bacteria; phylum Pseudomonadota; class Gammaproteobacteria; order Burkholderiales; family Rhodocyclaceae; genus Azoarcus. The sequence goes on from JAVBJT010000021.1 coordinate 73,808, forward strand.
GGGTGGATGCCGTAGGCGGGGTGAATATCCGCGTTGGCCGAGACGAGCGCGGCCACGCGGCCGAAATGGACGGTGGCGACCGCGGGCAGGATGAAGTGCCGGATGCCTGCCGCGCGGGCGGCCGTCAGAACGGCTTCGCGGTCGTCGTCAAACTCTTCCGCATCGAGGTGTAGATGCGTATCGACCAACATGGTGGTTGATTGTGGTTGGGTGTGGTTGGGTGCGGTTGGCTAGAGGCGGTTAGCGGCCCTTCCATTCGGGTTTGCGTTTGCCGACGAAGGCGTCGATACCTTCGGCGGCGTCGTCGGCCATCATGTTGCACGCCATGGTTTCGGCGGCTAACTGGTAGGCGGCGTCCATGCCCATTTCAAGCTGGCGGTAGAACATCTGCTTGCCCATGCTGATGGCGAGCGGGGATTTTGCAATGATGGACGCGGCGAGCGCGTCGGTCGCCTCGTCCAACTGTTCCAGGGGCACGACGCGATTCACCAGGCCGCGCCGCTGTGCTTCGGCAGCGTCGATGAAATCGCCGGTGACAAGCATTTCAAAGGCTTCTTTACGCCCCATGTTACGCGACAGGCCGACGCTCGGGGTGGAGCAGAACAAACCCACGTTGATGCCGGAAACGGCGAAACGGGCAACGTCGGCGGCCACCGCCAGATCGCACATCGAAACCAGTTGGCAACCGGCGGCAGTGGCGATGCCGTGCACGCGAGCGATGACCGGCTGCGGCAGCTCGGTGAGCTTGGTCATGAACTTGGCGCACAGGCGAAACAACTCTTGCTGGAAGGCGAGCGTGCGGTTGCCACGCATTTCTTTCAGGTCGTGGCCGGCGCAGAAGGCTTTGCCTTCGCCGGCGAGCACGACCACGCGCACGCTCGGGTCGGCGGCGATGGCGTCGATTTCGGCGATCAGCGCTTCCAATATCGCTTTCGATAGCGAGTTGAACTGGCTCGGGCGGTTGAGCGTGAGCCGGGCGATGCCACCGTCGTCGTGGCGCAGCAGCATCGCTTCATCGTGGGATTGCGGAACAGCACTCATTTTTTGTCTCCTCTGTTTTAGGTGATTTTTTTTACGAGAGTACAACTTTACCCGATAGCGGAGGTGGATTTCGCCTGTTCGCGCAGAATGAATTTCTGTATTTTACCGGTCGATGTTTTCGGCAGGGGACCGAAGACGATGCGTTTCGGTACTTTGAAGCCGGCGAGGTGCTCGCGGCAGTGGGCGACGATGTCTGCTTCTGTCGCGCTGCTGCCGTCGCACAGTTCGATGAAGGCGCAGGGCACTTCGCCCCATTTGTCGTCGGGTAGTGCGACAACCGCCGCCGCCATGACGGCGGGGTGTTTGTAGAGTGCATCCTCGACCTCGATCGAGGAGATGTTCTCGCCGCCGGAGATGATCACGTCCTTGGAGCGGTCCTTGATCTTGACGTAGCCGTCCGGCTGCATGACGCCCAGATCGCCGGTGTGGAACCAGCCGCCGCGAAAAGCTTCTTCCGTCGCCTTGGCGTTTTTCAGATAACCCTTCATGAGCAGGTTCCCGCGGAACATGACTTCGCCCATTGTTTTGTCGTCCCAGGGGACAGGCGTCAGCGTCTCGGTGTCGCACACGGTAATGCCCTCTTCGGCGTGATAGCGCACGCCCTGGCGGCCGTTCAGCACCGCCTGTTCGGCAAGCGGCAGGTCTTGCCAGTCATCGTGCTTGGCGCACACCGAAGCGGGGCCGTAGGTTTCCGTCAGGCCGTAAACATGCGTGATATCGATGCCGATCCGGGCCATGCGTTCGAGCACCGCGGCGGGCGGCGGCGCGGCCGCGACCATGCCGAAAATCTTGTGCTCGATGCCTTGGCGCCATGCTTCCGGGGCGTTGGCGAGCATGGAATGCACGATCGGCGCGCCGCAGTAGTGGGTGACGCCGTGTTCGCGCATGGCATCGAAAATCAGGCGCGGGTCCACGCGGCGCAGGCAGATGTTGAGCCCCGCGTTGGCCGCCATCGTCCACGGAAAGCACCAGCCGTTGCAATGGAACATCGGCAGCGTCCACAGATAGACCGCGTGCGGCTGCATGCCCCACGAGACGATGTTCGACATTGCGTTCAGATAGGCGCCGCGATGGTGATAGACAACCCCCTTGGGATTGCCGGTGGTACCGGAGGTGTAGTTGAGCGAAATGGCATCCCATTCGTCGGCGGGCTGCTCGAAGACGAAGTCGGCGCTACCCGAGGCGATAAAAGCCTCGAATTCCAGGCTGCCGATGCGCTCGCCCGGCCCGGTGTATTCCGGGTCGTCCACGTCGATCACGATCATATCGGGGCGATTGGCCAGCGCGATAGCCTTGGCCATGGTGCGCGCGTATTCGCGGTCGGTGATCAGCACCTTGGCTTCGCCGTGGTTGAGGATGAAGGCGATGGTTTCCGCGTCGAGGCGGGTATTGATCGTGTTCAGCACCGCGCCGGCGGCGGGAACGCCGAAGTGGCATTCGAACATTTCCGGGGTGTTGTTCAGAACGACGGCGACGGTATCGTTCTTATTCACGCCGATCTGTTTCAACGCCGAGGCCAGCCGGCGCGCACGGGTGTAGGTTTCGAGCCAGGTGTAGCGGCGCTTGCCGTGGATGATGGCGGTGCGGTTCGGGTAGATGTAGGCGCTGCGCTCGATGAAGGTGAGCGGCGTGAGCGCTACATAGTTGGCGGCGTTTTTTTCCAGGCCGGCATCGTAGGGCGATGCTTTGTTCTCTGCCATTGCGCTTCCTCCTAAGTGGGGTATCTCGATCAGATTTTGCAGTTTTTGTAGCTGTTCTGGCCTGGGCTCGATCCAGCATCCAGTGTTGCGATCCAGCTTCTAAGCTGCTTGGTCAAATCTTGTATTGCGTCGCGGAAGGCGGCGACGCCGCCTTCGGCATCCGCCGAAGGTGTGGCGGTGGTGGCAGTGAAGCGTTTGCTCGCCAATGATGTTTCGCCGCGCGGCGGCAGCCAGCTTGCGCGCAGAACGATGTCGACCCGGCTGCGGTCCGCTGTCTCGAACTCCTGCACGAATTCATCCAACTCGATTTTCAGCCGGCAGGCGTTGCCCACGCTTTCGCCAGCATTGAGGCCGCGGCGCAGCGCCAGGGAGAGCATTTCGCCCGGTTCCGCCGCCCAGCGGCTTTGAGCGTAAGCGCGGCGGCGCGAAGGCTGATCCCAGTTTAGGCGGTATTGCATGGCGCCGCTGTGCAACCAGGGGGGCGTGGAAACGAGGATCGTGGCCGGCGCGCCGGCCAGCGTCGGCGCTGGATCGGTGTCGACGCCAAGATCGTGGAAGGCCACTGGTTCCGGCGGCGTGACGAGATTGCCGCAGCCGGAAAGGACGAAAAGCGCGGCGGCAAGCATGGCGTAGAACCGGGGGGCGCGGGGTATGGGGCGTGAAAAAAGGGAGCGCATGGCGGGTCCGGAGGTGGCGGTGGAGGCGGGTATCAGGGGGCCGGTTTGAAACCGGGCTCGCCGGGGCCGGGCGGAGGTGTTCCACGGCCTGTCAGCAGCAATTGCGGCGAGGTTTCGACTTCCTCCAGCAGGTGACTGAGGCGCCGGGACGAACCGGTGAGTTCGCGCAACAACTCGTTCAGTTGCGGCAAAGTGCCATTGCTCAGATCGTCGCCGGCGGTTTGAGCAACGTGGTCGATGCGGTTCGCGGTGACCGTCAGGCGCTCGATCAGCGTGCGCGCCTCGGCCACGGTCGGCGTTACATCGCCGGAGGCTCGTTCCAGGTTGTCGAGCATCGCGGATATCCGTTTGATGTTGTCCGGGTTGAAGGTGTTGCGGATCGAGGCCAGCGTTTTCGGCGCTTCGGCAAAGGTGCGGTCGAGGCCGACCACGGCCGATTCGAGCCGTTCCAGCGAGGCGCGGAGGCGGGCGGTGTTTTTTTCGTCGAACAACAACACGATCTGATCCGCAGCGGTCTTGAAACGCTGTGCCGCCGCCAGCGCGGTATCGGCGATCTGTTCGATTAGGCCGGCTTCCAAGGGCAGGCGGGGTAGCTCGCCGTCGTCGCCGGTGAGCGGTGTCGGATCGGCGCCGGCGTCTTCGAGTTGGATGTAGGCGAGGCCGGTGACACCCTGCGTACCGAGCCGCGCGCGGGTCGCTTTGGTGACCGGGATATCGGCGCGGATGCGGATGCGCACGAGGATGTTGCGTGCGTCCTTGGGATCGATGGTGATCCGGCTGACATTGCCCGCGGCGATGCCGCGAAAGCGCACGCGGCCTTGTTCGGACAAGCCGTTGACCGAGCTTTGCGAGACAAGGATGTATTCGCTCATGCGTTCGCGGTCGCCCGAAAACCACCACACGGCGACCGCCAGCGCGCTGCCCAGCAACAGAACGAAAAGCCCCGCCATAAGGGCATGAGCGCGGTTTTCCATATTACTGCTTCTCCTGCCGGGCGAAAGCCCGGCGTCCGTGTTCGCCGCGGAAAAAGCCCTGGATGAAGGGGTGGTCCAACACGAGGGTATCCTCGACCGATGCGTAGCTCAAAATGCGTTTGTCCGCCAATACCGCGATTTTGCTGGCCAAGGCGGCGAGCGTATCCAGATCGTGGGTGACGAGGATGACGGTCAGGCCAAGCTGGGCATGGAGTGAGCGGACCAACTCGACGAAGGCCATGCTGCGATCCGGGTCGAGTCCGGCGGTGGGTTCGTCCAGCAGCAGCAGTTCCGGTTCCAGCGCCAGCGCGCGCGCCAGCGCGGCGCGCTTGACCATACCACCGGAAAGTTCCGCCGGCATCAGCCGCGCGTGCTCCGGCTCCATTTCCACCATGGCGAGTTTGAGCGTGACCAGATCGTCGATTTCCGCCTGGGTCGCCGCGCCTTGCTCGCGTAGTGGAAACGCGATGTTCTCGCCCACGCTGAAGGCGGAAAACAGCGCGCCTTGCTGAAACAGAACGCCAAAGCGGCGCCGGCGCGTGGCCTGCTCCCCGAGCGAGCCGGAAAGCAGGGCTTCGCCAAACAGTTTCACCTCGCCCGCGGCCGGCCGGGTCAGGCCGATAAGGTGACGCAACAACGTCGTTTTGCCGCTGCCGGAGCCGCCGACCAGCGCCACGATCTCGCCGCGTTCGACGGCGAGATTCACGCCGTCATGCACCACGTTGCGGCCGAAGCGGGTAACGATGCCTTCCAACTCGATGATTGGCGCGGCGCTCATCCCGGCACTCCGATGCCGCGCGTGGCGATGGCAAAGATGGCGTCGACCAGAATGACGATGGTGATCGCCGATACCACCGACGCCGTTGTGTTGGCCGACAGGCTTTCGGTATTGGGGCGCACGCGCAGGCCGAAGTGGCAGGCGACGAGCGCGATCAGAAAGCCGAACACCGCCCCTTTGGCCAAGCCGATGAAGATATTCGCCACCGGCACCACGCGCGGCAGCGTTTCGATGAAAAAAGTGAAGGACAAGCCGAGTTCGATACGGGCGGAAAACATGCCGCCGAGCAGCGCGACCGCCGATGTCCATAACACCAGCAGCGGCATTGCGAAGGCCAGGGCGACAACCTTGGGCAGCACCAGCCGCAGGGAGCGCGAAACACCCATTGCCGCCAGCGCGTCGATTTCCTCCGTCACGCGCATCACCCCCAACTGGGCGGTCATTGCCGAGCCGGAACGCCCGGCCACCAGCACCGAAACCAGCACCGGCCCAAGCTCGCGGATGATTCCCAGGCCGAGAATATTGACGATGAAAATATCGGCGCCGAAAGTTTTCAGTTGCAGGGCGGAAAGGTAGGACAGCACCACGCCGATGAGAAAGCCGACCAGCGCGGCCACCGGCATTGCGCGCACGCCGACTTTGTACAGGTTGGCGGAAATTTCCAGCAGCGGCCATTGCCTCGGATGGCGCATAAGGTAGGCGACATCGAGACAAAGCTGGCCGAGCAGCGATATGCCGGCGGCCATGTGCGAATAGAGCGAAAACAGACCGCTGCCGAGAACGACAAGCGCGTCGGTGGCGCCAAAGCGGGGCGGGCGCGGCAGGGGTTTGTTTGTTGCCGCCGCCGCGCGCGCGATGATTTCGCGGTGTTGCGGGCTGATGTCGATACGCTGGGGCCAGTTTCGTCCCCACGCTTGCCACAGCAAGACGGCACCGAAGCTGTCGAGCCGTTCCAGCTTATGTAGCGCCCACTCGCTGTCGGCGGGAACCGTTGCCAGTTGCTGGCGTAGTGCGTCGATGCGCGCCGAGAGCGCGTGCAGTGTCCAGTCGCCCGCGAGCGCTGCCTGACGGCGGGCGGGGTCGAAAGTGAATCCGGTGGTTTCGGGTTGGGCGGAAGCCATGCGCGCTCAGGCCGCGGCAGCGGGCCGGGCCGGGGATGCGCGCACATACAGCGTACGCCCCACCGACAGCCACTGGCGTTGTTCTTCGTCTAGCGCGGAGGCGGTCAGCGGCAGCTTTTGCAACCAACCCGGCGGTGCGTTGAGCGAAAAACCGCGGCCTTCGCGCGCTAGCGTGATGGGCGGGGTGCCGCGTTGGTCGCGCGCCCGGTGGATGACCACGGCCAGCCGCAGGCAGGCGATCAGTAGCCAGTCCGAACTGCCGGCGTCGATGGCCGCGACCCGGTCGAGCTTGCCGCGATGGGCTAGCACGATGCGTCCGAGCCGCGTTTGATCCATACGCGAAAAGCCGGGCATGTCGGCGTTGATGAGAATGTAGGCGCTGTGCTTGTGGTAGCTGGAATGCGCGATGGAAATACCGATTTCGTGCAGCATCGCAGCCCAATGCAGAAAACGCCGGTCCGGATGATCCGCCGAGGCGGCGGCCGGTTCGAGTTGGGTGAGAAAAGAGTGGGCGGTAGCGGCCACCTGTTCCGCTTGGCGCGCATCCACGCCGTAGCGGGATACAAATGCGGCCACCGTGGCGTCGCGCAGGTCGTGGTGGTGGTAGCGGCCAAGCAGGTCGTAGAGCACGCCCAGGCGCAGCGCGCCTTCGGAAAACACCATGTGTTCAAGGCCGAATTCCTTGAACGCCGCGTTCATGATGGCGAAGCCGCCGAGCAGTACGGGAATGCGGTCGCCACGCAGGCCGGCAAGGTCGACGGCGTTGATATTGCCCGCGCGCAGCAGGATGGCTTTGAGTTTTTCCAGCCCATCGCGGGTAATGCCCTGCGCCGACAGGCCGTTTTGTTCCAGGATTTCCACCAGCGCCTTGACCGAGCCGCTGGAGCCGACCGCTTCTTCCCAGCCCACTTCGCGGTAAGCGTGGGCGATGGTCTGCAGTTCGCGCCGGGCGGCCAGTTCGGCTTCTTTCATGCCGCGCTTGTCGATACGGCCATTGGGGAAATATTCCAGGCTGTAGCCGACGCAGCCCATGTAAATGGATTCGAGCATCAGCGGCTCGAAGTTTTTGCCGATGATGAATTCGGTCGAGCCGCCGCCGATGTCGACGACGAGTTGCTGGCGGTGCGGGTCGGGCAGCGTATGGGCAACGCCGACGTAGATCAACCGCGCTTCCTCGCGTCCGGCGATGACTTCAATGGGAAAGCCCAGCGCGGCTTCGGCGCGGATGAGAAATTCAGGCGCGTTCTTCGCCACGCGCAGGGTATTGGTCGCCACCGCGCGTACCGCGTCGGGGGAAAAACCGCTCAAGCGTTCGTGAAAGCGTTGTAGTGCGCTCACGCCGCGTTGCTGCGCGGCCATGTCGAGCCATTTTTCCGGCGACAGACCGGCGGCCAGGCGCACCGACTCCTTGATGCCGTCGAGCGGGTAAATCTGATCGTTGATAATGCGGCCTACTTGCAGCCGGAAACTGTTCGAGCCCAAATCGATCGCGGCGATCAGTTCTTGCGTCATGATTGAATGGAGGTTCTTGGCTCGAACGGCGCTGGAAGGCGCGTATTCTATCATCCGGCCATCGCCGCGCGATGGCATTGCCGGCTTTGGGCGATACCGTGCCGTAGTGCGCTCGCGCCGCCTAGTGTCATACCCGCATAATAGAAGCGCCACATAATCGGAACGCGATCTTCCTGGCCCGCATCCCATGCATAAATTGCCCGATTTCCAGCGTTTTCCCATGGAGCACTTCATCAACCGCGAAGTGTCCCTGCTGCGGTTTCAGCGTCGTGTGCTCGCTCAGGCCGCGGATAAGAATGTGCCCTTGCTCGAACGCTTGCGCTTTTTGTGCATCGTATCGAGCAACCTCGATGAGTTTTTCGAGATCCGCGTTTCCGGCCTCAAGGAGCAACTGCGCTTGGGCGGGGACAGCACCGCGAACGACGGCCTGCCGCCCGCCGAACAGCTCGCCCAGGTGAGCCTGGCCGTGCATGAAATCATCGCCGAGCAATACACCCTGCTCAACCGCGACATCCTGCCCGCGCTCGCGGCCGAAAGCATCGTGTTTCCGCGCCGCGCGCAGTGGAGCGAGGCCCAGCGCGAATGGATACGGCATTACTTCATGCGCGAGGTCATGCCGGTACTGACGCCGATCGGACTTGATCCGGCTCATCCGTTCCCGCGTGTGCTCAACAAAAGCTTGAATTTCGCCGTCGAACTCGAAGGGCGCGACGCCTTCGGGCGCAATTCCCGCGCCGCCATCGTTCAGGCGCCGCGTGTGCTGCCGCGAGTCATCCGCCTGCCACGCGAAATTTGCGAGCAGGAGTTTGTCTTCGTTTTCCTCTCGTCGATCCTGCATGCGCATGTCTGCGAGCTGTTCAGCGGCATGAATGTGCTGGGTTGCTACCAGTTCCGCGTCACCCGCAATTCCGACCTTTTTGTCGATGAGGAAGAGGTCAAGGATTTGCGCGCCACGCTCAAGGGCGAATTGCAGCAGCGGCATTTCGGCGATGCGGTGCGCTTGGAAGTGGCCGATAACTGCTCCGAGGGCATGGCTGATTTTCTCCTCCAGCATTTCCGCCTTGGCCGTGACGATCTGTATCGCACGCCGGGCATCGTCAACCTCGTGCGGCTGATGCAGGTGCCCGATTGGGTCGACCGTCCTCACCTCAAATACCCTCCCTTCCAGCCGGGCTTGCCCAAAGCGCTTGAAAAGCGGCACGATATTCTTGCCGCCATCCGTGCTCAGGACATTCTGCTGCACCATCCGTTCCAGAGTTTCGCCCCGGTCATCGACCTGCTGCGCGCGGCGGCGGACGACCCGCAAGTGGTGGCGATCAAGATGACCGTCTATCGCACCGGCACCGATTCTGTGCTGATGGAGCACCTCGCTCGTGCCGCGCAAAAGGGCAAGGAAGTGACCGTCGTGCTCGAACTGATGGCCCGTTTCGACGAGGAAGCCAACATTTCCTGGGCCAACCGTCTGGAAGAAGTCGGCGCACACGTGGTGTACGGCGTGTTCGGCTACAAAACCCACGCCAAGCTGCTGATGTTGGTACGGCGCGAAGAGCATGGCTTGCGTCGCTATGTACACTTGGCTACCGGCAATTACCACCCGCGTACAACCCGCTTCTATACCGATTTCGGCTTGCTTACCTGCGACGAGAACATTGGCGAGGACGTCGCCGAAGTGTTCAAGCAGCTTACCGGCTTGGGCAAGGCGACCACATTACGTCATTTGTGGCAGGCGCCGTTCTCGCTTCAACCCAATGTGGTCGCCGCGATCGGGCAGGAGGCGGAAAATGCCCGTGCCGGCGGCAAGGGCCGGATCATCGCCAAGATGAACGCCTTGCTCGAACCCGAAACCATCGAGGCGCTTTACGCCGCTTCGCAGAGTGGTGTGGAAATCGACCTTATCGTGCGCGGCCCGTGCGCGCTGCGCCCCGGCGTCAAAGGCTTGTCGGAAAACATCCGCGTCCGCTCGGTGATCGGGCGCTTTCTGGAACACCACCGTATCTTCCATTTTCATGGAGGTGGCGAGGATGCGATTTATCTATCGAGTGCCGACTGGATGGATCGTAATTTCTTCCGCCGCATCGAAATCGCCTTCCCGGTGCTCGACCCGCGTCTTAAGCGCCGCGTGATGAAAGAGGGTCTGCGCCCTTATCTCGGCGACAACTGCCAAGCATGGGACATGCTGCCGGATGGCACCTATCAGCGCAAAACACCCCGTGGCGCGCGGCGCGCGGCGCAGTCGATTTTGTTGACGGAGTTGGCGACAGGGGGGTGAGCCGCCCTCGGGGGCGGGGTCATTTATCGATGGGAGCCTGATCGGCGCTTACTCGCCGGACGGTTTGGCGGCCTGGGTAACGGCCAATTCTTTACCCGTGACAAAGCCGACGCCAATACCGATTCCCAGAATCTGGGCCATTCTCAATGTGCCGCTGCCCTTGATCATAACGATCACGAATGTGCCCAAAACGACGCCAACCGCCGCGATGGCGGCCATGGTCAAGGTTTTGCGCCAGGATCGAATCCATTGCAGTTCGGTTTTGCATTCATGGCATTGGCCAGCCGGCGCAGGCTGGTTGCTGAATAATTTGGGTGCTTTCAGCGTCTTTGCCTGGAGCTTTTGTTTACAGGCGGGACATTTTGCTTTTTGAAAATAATCGATTAGGGCCATTGGAAGAACATGCGAGTTTTTGAGTTACAAGGTTTGAACAACTTGGATGCTCAACAGAAAAGCGAGCAGGCGGAATGCTAATAGGGAATGGCCTCACGCCACAATGAGTCATGCGGTGTCGATGCCAATGAAAACGGACCAGGTATCGGGTATGGCTTTCAGTGCATACCGGTTTTGCGACGCAGGCAATCGACGTAAGCCGCACCGTCCGGCGGGGTGCCGTTGCGCTGGGCGTTGAACAGGGTTTCGCCGAGGCATTCCAGTGCATCGTGCATCGCATCGTGGCGTTCGCGGTGGGCGCAGGCGGCGTTGAAGGCGGCGCGGATGCCGGACGGCTGGTCGATGGAAAGCTGTTCTTCCACAGCAAGATGCAGCGACAGGTGCAGAAAAGGGTTGATCTGGCCGTCTTCAGGCGTGAAGTCGCGTCCGATCGAATCCATATCCTCGACCAGCGCGTGATATTCCGGGTGTAAGGCGATGATATCGGCCGCGATCGTTTCAAGCGGTGTGAGCACTTCGCGCGCGCGGTATTTGCGCCAGGCGTCGATGAAAAAGCTGCGGACCTGCTCGCGGGAGGGGTTGAACATTGTCGTTTCCGTCGAGAGATGTCTTGAAGACGATCGTCTGCTGCGGCAAATCGTTTGCCGAACAGGATGGCGAATGGGTTCGTGGCGGATTTTAAGCCGAAAGCCGAGTGCATGGCTTGGCCTGAATGTTACATGGCGGCAATTGGTGAGTTGAGTCCGGAGCCTGTTATATCCAACCGCCCAATTGCATCAGAAAAATGCCGATATTGGTGGTTACCGCCGCCCCCACCGTGGTGATCAAGATGATCGAGGCTGCCAGTTCGTGGTTACCGTTTGCCACGCGCGCCATCACGTAGCTGGCTGCCGCCGTGGGGCTGGCGAAATAGAGGAACAGCACGCCCAGTTCCGCGCCGCGAAAGCCGTAGAACCAGGCGCCGAAGGTGCAGAACAGGGGCAGCCAGACTATTTTCATCAGGCTCGCGCTCAGCGCCAGGCCACCGCTTTCCCGCATCGACGCCAGGGATAGCGTGCCGCCGATGCAGATCAGCGCCAGCGGCAATGTCATCTGGGCAAAGTAAGTCGCCGAAGTCAGCAGCCAGTCCGGTAGCGCGATCCGCAGCCAGGAAAAGGGCAACGCCGCCAGTACGCTGAGGATCAGCGGATTGCGCAGCACGCTCTTGAGGATGCTCCTGGGGTCGGACTTCATGCTCGGGCTGTAGATCGCCAGCACGACCGATGAGAGCGTGTTGTAGCAAATGATCACCAGCGCGGCGAGTACCGAGCCCAGGGCCAGGCCGTGCTCGCCGTACAGGCTGGCGGCCAGCGCCAGGCCGATGATGCCGTTGTTGCCACGGAAGGCGCCTTGGGTATAGACCCCGCGATCCTCGCGTGGCACCCGCCAGAGTGCCCAGCCCCAGGCGAGCAGGAAGCCCGCCAGGGTTGCCACGCAGAAATACAGCAGCACTGCCGGGCGCGCCGCGCTGTGCAGATCGGCGTGGTAGATGCCGAGGAACAGCATGGCCGGCATGGTGGCGTTGAACACCAGCGCCGAGGCGGTCTGGATGAACGCCGGGTCGATCCAGCCCACGCGCCGCAGCAGCACGCCAAGAAACAGCATGGCAAACACGGGAGCGGTGATGCCGAAGGTCTGGAGCAGGAGCGCGAGCATGAGGCCACGGGGCGAAGACGGAGGGCTGCGATGATAGCAAGCACCGCGCACAGTAGAGCGAAAGGCGACCAAGGCTGGAAGCGCGTTCAAACGCACCGCGCACAACCCGGCCCGCCGCCTAAACCGTGCAATACTTTTTCACATCCAAGCGCACCCGCTCGGTGTAATCGGCATTTTTTCCCGTATATACATTTTTCATATAATATCTACGGGCATCTCCCCCCATTTTTCCGACAATATAAAGACGCTCATTCTCCTCGTCTGAAACCTTGCCCATCTTGCACCAGGCCTGGACAACCTCCTCATTCGCCAAAAAAGCCCGGCCAGCCTCGGATGCCTCCCCGCTCAGTGCTTTTTCAAACGCATATCCCTCCTTTTCATTCAGGGAAAAATACACATGAAAAATATTCACATCGATATTCGATGTGAATTCAATATCCGCTGCTGTGTGCGGGAAAAACTCGGGAAGCCACGTTAGAACACCATCGGAACCCGATATATCAGAATACGAAGCATATCGCCTTGAAACATTATCGCACGACAAAACAATCCCGAGAAGAAATAGCGCATACACAATAAAAACAAATTTTTTCATCTTGATGCGGCCGCCAATTTTAAAATTTGCCCCGAGTGCCTCTCCGGAAACCCGCAAAATAAACGACTATGGCGCCAGTCCTATTACTTCAGATAACCCTCATTCTTCAGCGTCTGAATCGTTTTTGTATGTTTTGGATTAATATATTTCGAGCACCTGTCGGAGCAGTCTTGATTTCCAGGGCATGACAACCCATAATTATTCACCTCCAGATCAGCCCTCATGTCGGCTATCATATCTTCGGAAGACAAGCCTCCAGACCCATACAAACCAAGCATATTCGCATAATAATCTTTCATTTCCTTCAAGACGCCATAAGCTTGCGCTCTGAATTTTCCAGCCTCTTTCGATTTGGAAACCCTGCAAAACGCCATGCAATGAAAAAACTGATCCGACTCTTTCAGATTGAGCCTCTTCATATCATCAAGAGTCCGGTTTAAAATAGAGAAAGAGCCCGCCTTCGTATACCAAGGCTGATTAAGCTCTTCCGCTTTAGCCATAGCATCGCCAAGAGCGGCCTGCATCCCTGGTTGATTAAAAAAATCGCTCCATAACCCTAGCGGATCGATCAGCCTGCTCGGATTCAGCGGATATCTGTAAAGATTACTGCCCCCCTCCAACCCAATTGGATCCTGCGTCACATATCTGCCGATTTTTGAATCGTAGTACCTGTGCCGGTTGTAGTGCATGCCCGATTCCGGGTCGTGATGTTGCCCCTGGAACCGTATCGGTTGGTAGAGATTCTCGGGATTATGTTCGCTGAGCGTATTCCCCCAGGCATCCAGCTCGATCGACCAGTCGATTCGGCCTTCTTCGTTAATCAGTGCAATGGGTGTGCCTAAGTGGTCGCAGTGGTAGAGGTGGATCGTTCTGCTGGAATCGTCTACTTCTTCGTCCAGCATGGCCTTGAGGCTCGCTGGATCGAACCGGGTCTGGTCGAGCCAGCGTAGCGTTTGGGCGTTCAGACGGTCATGCCGTAGTTCCTTTTCGATGGCGTCGAAATGCGCGATCTGCTCTGCTGTGAGCGCGATGTCTGTCTGGCCCTGGATTTTCCACGCAAGGCTTCGTTTGGGCGCTTGCTTTCCACCCTCGACGCGGATCAGCGGCACAAAGCTGTTCGGCTGGTAGATCGTGTGGATCCGGGTATCGTCCCGCTCGGTCAGCACCAGCCGATCCCCATCCCAGCCGTAGAAGGTGGTCTGGACTTCACCCAGGGGCGTGCCGTCCTGGTCCGCTTCCAGTGTCTGTTTGGCAATCCTGCGGCCGAAGGGGTCGTAGAAGTAGTTGCTGGCCCGCACGGCGGTGTCCGACTCGATGGCGTAGCGGATCAGCCGGTGGCTGCTGTCATAGGCGTAATGGTGCTGCTCGTGATCCCGGTCGCGGGTTTTTTTGGTGAGATTGCCGTGCTGGTCGTACTGGTAGCGGTACTCGCCATCGTCCAGGATGCGGTTGCTCATCCAAAACGCTTCGACTTCGTTGCCTGGGGAGGCCTTGTTTTTGCCCAACACGTTGAAGTTGGGATCGGACAAATTATGCCTGACTGTCTCGGCCCAGTTCTTTTCCGCGATATCCGGTGTAGGGTTGCCAAACAGCCGGTTGCCCGCCGGATCGAAGCGGTAGGTCTGATCGGGCAGACCCGGCTGGCTGGCCTGGATAAGCCGTCCGGCCTTGTCGTAGCCGTACTGGAAGGCACCTCGGGTGGTGTCGATGCGGGTGAGTTGGCCGGCCAAATCGTAATGGTGAAACCGGTTGAGCGCACCGCCAATCTCCGGGCTGTGCGTTTCGATGCGGGACAAGCGGGACAGCGCATCGTAGCCGCGGTGGATGTGAACATCGGCGAAGCTGCATTTGGTTTCGCGGTGCAGTTTGTCGCGCTCGAAGTCGATGAGCCCGCGGCCATCGAGCGTGAGGCCATGTAAATGGCCCGAGCCGTAGGTCTGCCAGTGCAGCGGCGGCAGGCCGTCGAGCTGGGTTTCGGCCTCCACGCCCAGGGCGTCGAGCTGGTGGCGTACTTGGTGTTGCCAGACGAGTTGGCCTTCCGGGTTGATCAGGTTCTGCTTTTCTTGGACGATGCGGCCGAGTTTGTCGTGGTCGAACTGGACAGCGATGGTGTTGCCGCCCACCTCGGAGAGGTGCTTTGCCTCGACAAGCTGACCGTTATCGTTGTACTGGAAGGTTTCGAGGCGGGTGGCCTCACCTTCGCCGACCTGCCGGCCAAGTAGCTGCCCGCCCTTGTCGTACCGGTAGTGGCTGATCTGGCCGGCATCAACGCTTTCGATCAGTGCGCCGCCAGCATTGAACCGGAAACGCTGGGTGCGTCCGTCGAAATTGATCTGTTCGACAAGCCGATCCAGCGCATCGTAGGCGAAGGTGGCGCACGCGCCGTTTTCGTTGGTCAGGCGCGTCAGACGGCCCGCTTCGTCATATTGGTAGCGCTGGGTGAGGCCGGCGTGCCGATGGGCCACCATTCTTCCCCACGCGTCGTACTCGAAAGACGCGTCGTTGCCGTCCGGTCCGGTGGCGCCGATCAAGTCGTTTGCGACGTTGTACTGATAGGCGTTTGCCTGATTGGCAGCATTGACGAAGGCGACCAAGCGGCCGCGTCCGTCGTATTCCTTGTGCGTCCGCCATCCTTCTTCGCCTTGAACCGAAGTGACTTGCCCCCAGCGGTCATATCGGTATTGAGTGCTGTTACCGGAGCAGTCGGTGTAGCGCGCGAGTTGACTAGTGGCAGTCCAATCTATCTGCTTTTTGCCGCCTTTGGCGTCTTCAATCCAATCCGACAGATTTGTCCGTTCGTCCGGGTAGTGGTAGCGGGTGGTGTGGTCGAGCGCGTCGGTGGCGGCGATCAGTCGGCCCAATGCGTCGTATTCGAAACGTTCGGCGCTACCGCCGAAGCTGTGAGTTTGTGTGAGCTGCCCTTGATGATCGTATTCAGCACGATGCTGCCGCCCGTCGGGCAGCGTGATCGACAGGATATCGCCGGTGGAGACATCCAGGCCGTATTTTGTTTCCCGCCCGAGCGGGTCGATGTGCGCTGTCAGTCGCCCGCTGGCGTCGAAGTGGCTTTCGGTAAAGGAGCCATCGGCACGTTCATGTTTGACGACGCGGCGCAGGCCGCCTTCGCCGGCGAAGTGATAAATCTCTTGGCGCCCGAGGCTATCGGTAACAAGGGTGCTATCGGGTTGGTAGTCGAAGCGGTAGGACAGCCCCTCAGGGGTGGTTTGTTCGGCGACGCGAGCGTGTTCGTCGTAGGCGTAGCGGGTAGTGGGACGTCCGGCATGGGCGTGGCCGGTCATGCGCCCGATGAGTTCGGGGTGGTAGTGGAATTGGCGCAGGACGGTGCCGTCGCGGCCATAAACAGCGGAAAGTTCGCCACGGGGGGTGTAGTCGTAGCGGACGAGGGGCCGAGTTGGCAGCCCAGGGTGGTGCGGGTCGTGGGTGAGACGCACGGCGGCGAGCCGGATGCCGCTGTCCGCGCCCCAGCCGTGCGCGGGGCCGCGCACGAGGCCGGGGTGGCGGGCGAGTTCGAGTTCGAAGCGCCGGCCGGAGCCGTCGATGATGGTGGCGATGTGCCCTGCGAGTTCGCCGTCGGGGATGCGCCCAAGCCGTTGCTGGCGGCCGAAGCGGTCGGCGAACCCGGCTAGATACATGCGTTGCTCGGTGAGCGCGGGCGAAAGGGTACCGAAGACCCACCAGGGGCCGAGGGGGGTGGCGGTGACAAAGATAAGGCGCTCGTTGCGCCGCAGCTCCGCTGAGAGCCTTTGCCAGGCCATGGCCAGTCGGGCGCTGGGCAGGGTGTGTTCGTCGAGGGTATCACTCCCGCCGCGCACGAGCCAGAGGTTCTCCGAGCGGCTGTAGGCGGTTTCGCCGGGATCGAGTGCATCGAAATGGATGCTGCGCCCTTTGGCGTCGTTGAGGGTAAGAATCCCGGCACTGAGGTTAAGGGTGGGGTCTTGCGGAAGCCACCAGCCGGGGCCGAGCAATCCGGCAGGGGCCGGGGTGTCGGTCTGGTAGCTGGAGTAGTCGCGCGAGACGATGAACGGGAGCGGGCCGGGCAACGCAATATCGACTTCGCCGCCGAACACCTTGGCGCCCAGCAGTGGATTGACGGGGTTACCGACGGCAACACCCCCAGGGCACGCTGAGCAGGCGACGCCGCCTTGGCTGCCGATCAATACAGTGCGCGAGCCTTGGATGATGACGCCGTTGGCAACACCGTCGCTTATGCGGGCGGCGGGTTTTCCGGACATGGTTTACTCCTTGTAAAGGAGGGGGCGAAAGGGAAAGGAAGCAACTCTAAAGCTTGGCAGGACAAAGTATGACGGCGATGGGTTGGCACCGGCATCAATACGCGAAGCGGCACCCGAACGGATTCGCGCCAGAGGATGTGATTGCTGCCAAATAAGTCGTCATTGCTTGATGTATTTATGCATGACACTAAGTTCGCCGAATCATGTGAAAATCGGCTGCGGCTGTCAAGCCGTGAAATGACAATCGGTTGCCGTCGTCGATTACGGTACTTTTAGCGGCAGCCAGGATGAATTCTGCAGCGCGGCCCTTGAAAAACAGCGGATTTTTATTTTTCCGGAACCCGTATTCCAGGCTCGTCAAAAAGAGCAAAAGGCCAGTTTTCTCTCCCAGTAACCGGTAGGGTTCTTCGTCCAGTGCAGTTCGCCCTCGCGGTTCAGTACCGGCGTGCCGGTGAGTACAGGAAGCGTCGCTTGATGCTCTACGACAGAACGTGCCAGCGGACTGCGGCTAGGTGGCGGAATATTTTGGGAGGGGGCTGTCCTCAGGCGGTTTTATCGCGGAACAGGCACAGATCGCGCACTGGGCATTCACCGCAGCGCGGTTTGCGCGCTGTGCAGATGTAGCGCCCGTGCAGAATCAGCCAGTGGTGGGCGTCGAGCAGGTAGTTCTTCGGCACGCGGCGCAGCAGCGCCTTTTCCACCGCCAGCACGTCCTTGCCGGGTGCGAGCCCGGTACGGTTGGCGAGGCGGAAAATGTGGGTATCCACCGCCATCGTCGGTTCGCGGAACACCGTGTTGAGAACGACGTTGGCCGTTTTGCGGCCGACGCCCGGCAGGGCTTCCAGCGCCGCGCGTTCGCGCGGCACTTCGCCGCCGTGCCGTTCCAGCAGCAGGTGGGAGAGGGCGACGGTGTTCTTCGCCTTGTTGCGAAACAGGCCAATGGTCTTGATGTATTCGGTTACGCCTTCCTCGCCGAGCGTGAGCATCGCTTCGGGCGTCGGCGCGGCGGCGAACAGTTTGCGCGTGGCAAGGTTGACGCTCTTGTCGGTGGCTTGGGCGGACAGCACGACGGCGACGAGCAACTGGTACGGCGAGGCGTATTCCAACTCCGTTGTCGGTGCGGGGTTGGCGGTGGCGAGGCGGCGGAAGAATTCGCCGATGGCGGGTTGTTTCATTGCCATCTATGCGTTCAGGCAACGTTCGCGTCGGGCGCGGGGACATTGCCGTCCAGTGCATGCTGCGGACGGTTGCGCGCGGCCAGGCGGGTATTGATGGTGTTGTAGGCGGCGATCAGGCAGCCGAGGGCGAAGAACGCGCCCGGCGGCAGGATGGCGATGAGAAAGCCGGGATAGTCGTCGCCGAATACCGTCAGTGGGGACGCGCCGGGGATGAGCATGTCGATGCCGGTGAATAGCGTGCCGCTGCCGATCAGTTCGCGCACGCCGCCGAGCACGGCCAACACGCAGACGAGGCCGAGGCCCATCATCGTGCCGTCTACCGTCGAGGTGATCGGGTCGTTCTTCGCCGCGTAGGCTTCGACGCGGGCGAGCACGATGCAGTTGGTGACGATCAGCGGAATGAAAATACCGAGTACTAGATAAAGACTGTGCAGGAAGGCGTTGAAGCTCAGGTCCACCACGGTGACGAGCGTGGCGATGATGAGGATGAAGACGGGAATGCGGATTTCGTAAGGGATGAAGTTGCGCAGGCTGGCCACCGCCAGATTGGACAGCGCCATGACCAGGGTGGTGGCCAGGCCGAGGCTGACCGCATTCACCATGCTGGTGCTGATGGCGAGGATGGGGCACAGGCCGAGCAACTGGGACAGCCCGGTGTTCTGCTTCCACAGCCCGTTGTAGGCGATTTCGCGGAAAGTGCGCGCGTTCATGGCTTGCTCTCCTGCAATGCGCCGCCGGGCGCAGCGGCGTACAGCGCTTCGCGCCGTTCGGCGACGAAGGCCGCCACGCGGCCGACCGCCGCGGTAACGGCGCGGGCGCTGATGGTGGCGCCGACCCGGTAATCGAAGGCACCGCCGTCTTTTTTCACTGCCCACGGTGTGCCGTGCCACGATGCGCCGAAGAACTGGGCGATCCACGGCGTGTGTTTATTGCGGTCTTTCTTCGGGTCGATGTAGTCGCCCAGCCCCGGCGTTTCCTTGTGCGAGGTAACGCGCACGCCGCTCACGCGGCCATCCGCGCCGACGGCGACGATAAGCCCGATGCGGCCGGAATAGCCGTCGGGGGCGACCGCCTCCACCACGATTGCCACCGGCTCGCCGGCGCGGCGCGCGCGCCACGCGCGCAGGTCGCTGTCCGGTCCCAGCGCGGGAACGCGGCCGAGGTGGACGACGTCGTCGAGCAATATGTTGTCGTAGCTGCCCGGCGGCAGCACTTCGTTGATGAGGCGCAACTGCTCGTCTCGCATCGATGCTTCGATAGAGGGGAGCGTGCTGCTGTAGGTAAAGGCCATGATGGCGGTGAAGGCCACCGTGAAGACCACCATGATGGCCGCCGTGCGCAGCGAGGTGCGGGCGGCGGTGTAGCGCGAGGCGGGGGAAGGCGTGCTCATGGCGCTGGCCCTCCGCGATTCGTATCCCCATGCCCGAATACCGCTGGCTGCGTTTTCATGTCGATGAGCGGCACGCACAGGTTCAGCAGCAGTATGGCGAAGGCGATGCCTTCCGGGTAGGCGCCGAAGGAGCGGATCAGCCAGGCGATGATGGCGACGCCAGCGGCGAAAATCAGCTTGCCGCGCGGGGTGGTCGCGCCCGTGACCGGATCGGTGACGATGAAAAAAGCCGCGAGCATGGCACCGCCGCTGGCGACGTGGAACAGCGGTGGCGCGAACTGCGCCGGATGGGCAAGCCAGAACGCGCCGGAAATCACCGCCAGGGCGGTGAGAAAAGCGACCGGCATGTGCCAGGTGATGGTGCGGGTGGCGAGCAGGATCATGCCGCCGGCCAGATAGCCGGCGGTAATCCATTCCCAGCCGCGCCCGCCGAATGCGCCGAAAGCGGCGCCTTGCCGCAGCGCCTCGACGGTGGCGCCATTGCCGCGCAGGCCGGTGCGCAGCGAATCGAGCGCGGTGGCGGCGGTGATGGCGTCGATATCGCGCGCGCCGCCGAAAATGAGGGCAAATTGGGTGGAAAAATCCAGCCCGCCGGCTGGCGGCCACTGCGACATCAGTGCCGGATAGGCGACGATCATTGTGCAATAGGCCGTCATTGCCGGATTGAAGGGGTTCTGGCCCAGGCCGCCGTAGAGGTGCTTGACCGCGACGATGGCGATCAGCACGGCAAGCACGGTGAGCCACCACGGCACGATGGGGGGAAAGGCGAGCGCCACCAGCCAGGCGGCAACCACGGCGGAAAGATCGGCCAAGGCGATTTTTACCGGCCGCCGGCGCATCGCTAGCATGGCGGCCTCGCCGGCCAGCGCGGTGACGGTGGCCAGCGCGATGTTGACCAGAATACCGGCGCCGATCTGCCACACGTAAGCGGCAATGCCCGGTAGCAGCGCGACCAGTACCGTCAGCATGACGCGCTGGACGCTGACCGGTTTGCGGATGTAGGGGGATTGGATCATCGTGGCGCGGTGTCGGTGGAGGGGGTATCCGCGGGCGTGTCCGAGGGTAGCGGGGCCGGCTCTGAAGAAACGGGGGAGGGCGCGGGCGCTTCCCCGCTGTCGGTGGCGATTCGCGCGCGGCGGTTGTCGATGGCGGTGATTTCCGCTTCGACGTCCGCGCTCAGGTGGTCGGTATTCTTCGGTTGCGCTTCCGCTTTTTGCGCTTTGGCGCGGGCCATCGCGGCGGCGATCAAGGCTTTTTTCGGGTCTTCGCTGGCTTGGGTTGTGGCGGTGGCAGTGCCCGCGCTGTCGGCGTCGCCCAGGTCTAGTTTGGCGCGCGTTTCCGCCGCCTTGGCGGCAAGCCGGGCGGCTTTTTCTTCCGTTTCCCGCTCCTGGCGGAAGTTACGGAATTCAAAGCGCACGCGCGCCGCGTCGGCCGCGCTCTTTTCCCGCTCGTGTGCCCAGATTTCGCTCTTAGCGAAGCGGTAGTAGTCCACGAGTGGGATGTGCGAGGGGCACACGTAGGCGCAGCAACCGCATTCGATACAGTCGAACAGCATGTATTCCTGCGCTTTACCGAGGTTTTTCGCGCGGCTGAACCAATACAGCTCGAACGGCTGCAATTGCGCCGGGCAGGCGCGGGCGCATTCGCCGCAGCGGATGCACGGCTGTTCCGGTGGCGAGGGCGGGAACAACGCCGGGCTGGCGGCCAGGATGGCGTTGGTGGCCTTGGTCACGGGCACGTCGAAGTCGGGCATTTGCAGGCCCATCATCGGTCCGCCCATGATGTAGCGGTTGGTATCCGGGCGTGGGTTGGCGAGCGCGATCACGTCGCGCATCGGTGTGCCGAACAACACCTCGTAGTTGCGCGGCGCGTCGACATTGCCGGCAACGGTGACGATGCGCGAGATCAGCGGTTGCCCTAGGTCGAGCGCTTGGTGAATGCTCCATGCGGTGCCGACGTTGAAGCACTGTACGCCGTAATCGGTGGAGCGCCGGCCGTGCGGCACCTGGATGCCGGTGAGTACGTAGGTGAGCTGCTTCGCCCCGCCGGCAGGGTAGCGCGTGGGCACGGGGACGATGCGGATGCGTTCATCCCCGGCGGCGCTGGCGGCGGTGCGCATGGATTCGATAGCTTGCGGCTTGTTGTCCTCGATGCCCACCAGCACTTCGCCTGCGTTCATGGCGTCCGCCATCAGCGAGGCGCCGCGCACGATGCCGTCGGCGCGTTCGCGCATCAGCATGTCGTCGCAGGTGATGTAAGGCTCGCATTCGGCGCCGTTGAGCACCAGCGTGCGGGTCTGTCCGCTCTTGCCCGGCTTGAGCTTCAGGTGGCTGGGGAAAACCGCGCCGCCAAGGCCGACGATGCCGGCGTCGCGCAGGATGTCGCGCAACTCGTCGCCCGGTGTACCGCGCACGTTGATGCGTTCGAGCGGCGCCCAGGCGTCTTCGCCGTCGGGTTCGATGACCACCGCCGGCGCGGGCAGGCCGGATGGGTGCGCCATCGGTCCCAGGCCCACGGCCAGCACGGTGCCCGAGGTGGGCGCATGAACGGCGGCCGATACGTTGCCGTCGGCGGCGCCGATGCGCTCGCCCTTGAGCACGCGCTGGCCGGGTTGGACGAGCGCCAGCGCGGCCTCGCCCACGCTCTGCCCGAGCGGCACGGTCAGCCGTGCCGGCAGCGGTGTTTGCGCGATCGGCGCAGTGGTCGAATCGAGCTTGCGGCTGTCCGGTTTGACGCCGCCGTGAAAATTGAACAGTTTGCGCACGATGCTCATACCGGAGCGCATCCTCCCGCTTCTTGAGTTCGCTCCACGGGATGCAGCGGCACGGTGGGGTACTTCCATTTCCATGTCTGCACTGTTTCGGGCACCGTCGGCATGGCGATGCAATCGACCGGACAGGGTGCGATGCACAGCTCGCAGCCTGTGCACAGCTGCGCGACCACGGTATGCATCTGTTTTGCCGCGCCGACGATGGCATCCACCGGGCAAGCCTGGATGCACAAGGTGCAGCCGATGCAGGTTTGCTCGTCGATCAGCGCCACCGCCTTGGGTTTTTCGACGCCGTGTTCTTCCGACAGCGGTTTGATTTCGCGGCCGAGCAGATCGGCCAGTTTGCGGATGCCTTCCTCACCGCCCGGCGGGCATTGGTTGATTTCCGCCTCGCCCTTGGCGATGGCTTCGGCGTAGGGCTTGCAGCCGGGGTAGCCGCATTGGCCGCATTGCGTCTGCGGTAGGATGGCGTCGATCTTCTCCACCAGCGGGTCGCCGACGACGCGGAAGTGAATCGCCGCGAAGCCCAGCGTCGCGCCAAGCGTGAGCGCGATACCGGCCATGACGAGGAGCGCGATCAACATACTGTCGCTACCTCGTCAGTGGAAACGATCCAGCCCGGCGAAGCCCATGAAGGCGAGGCTCATGAAACCGGCGGTAATCATGGCGATGGCCGTGCCCTTGAACGGGCCGGGTACGTCGGCGCCGTCCAGCCGCTCACGGATGCCGGCGAACAATACCAGCGCAAGGGTGAAGCCGGCGGAGGAGCCAAAGCCGAATAGCAGCGATTCGAGCAAATCGTGCGCCAGGGCGACGTTGAGCAGCGGTATGCCGAGTACCGCGCAGTTGGTCGTGATCAGCGGCAGGTAAATACCCAGCACCTGATGCAGCAGCGGGCTGGTTTTCTGGATCACCAACTCGGTGAGCTGGACGATAGCGGCGATGACGACGATGAACGACAAGGTGCGCAAGTAGCCCAGGTCGTTCGGCATCAGCAGGTAGTGATCGATCAGATAGCTGGTGCCGGAACCGAGCGTGAGCACGAAGGTGGTCGCCACGCCCATGCCGATTGCCGTTTCGAGTTTCTTCGATACGCCCATGAACGGGCACAGTCCGAGAATGCGTACCAGTACGACGTTATTGACCAGTACCGCACCGACAAGGATGAAAAGGTAGTGGCTCATGATCCGTGCATGCCCCGGTTGAGCAAGGGTTCAAATGATGAGAATGAGCAAAGGTTCAAGTAAATCCGCCGACATGCCACGGCTTGCCAGATTGCCGTGCCTCGGCGAATTTACCCGTGAACCGGAGTGTAGCTCCCTCGTGGCGTTCTACTGATGAATATGGGCATGAATATATGTGGCGGACCGTGTAGCCCGGCCCCCCGGTTCAGAAGGGGACCGCGGGCACGGTTGCGGGCCGGGCAAATGCGTCGTGGGTCAACGCGTTCATTTTCATATTGATCTTTTCGAGCCATTTAGCGAGAAGCCGTTCCGCTTCGCCAGAGGCATAGACGCGCTGCAACGCACTATTGAACGCCGCGAGCAGGCGCGGGTCCGAATGGCTGAGCGCTACGCCGTAAGGCTCGATCGAGTAGCTGATATCGGCAAAAACCAATTTCCGGGCAGCTTCGGTTTGTACCGTGCCAAGGGCACCGGCGATCAAAAGCTCATCGCCGACCAAGGCGATCACGGAACCGCTGGCGACAGCTTGAATGCCTTCCTTGTAGTCTTTGACCGAGACAAAGTTGATACCGCGCGGGGCGTAGTATTCCAGCACTTTGCGCGCGGTGGTGCTCTCGACGACGGCAACGCGTTGGCCGTCGAGCTTATCCAGCAGGTCACGCGCCGTATGGATGCGATCGTCCGGCTGTATCAGCGCGCGGATTCCGGTAACGAAAATGATCGATGAGAAATTGACGGCTTTTTGACGTTCCGCCGTAATCGTCGTCACACCGCATTCGAGATCGATGTCGCCCGAAACAACTTTATCGATCCGATTTGCCAAGGAAACCTCGACATACTGAATGGATAAAGGACGCTTGATCTCCTTGGCCATTTCGCGCACAGCCGCTTCGCACAGTTCGACGGAATAACCGCTGGGTGTCTTTTCAGGGGTGATGAAAGAAAACGGAAAACGGGAATCCCGATGGCCAAGCTTGATGACGCCTGTTTTCATGATTTGGTCGTAGGGCAGATCGGCTGCCACAGCCAAGGCAGAAAATACCAAAAGCATGATTCCAACGATGGTTTGCGTTGTACGTTGCATTTCGATTCCTGGTTGAATGAGTTTCCGGGTGCTTGATTTAGGCGGCGAAGTGTCCGGAGGCGTGGGCCGGTAGTGCCTGGTCGAAAATGCCAAGCCCGTCGAACAATTCGGTATTCATCTTCTTGAGAAAAATCCGGCGATTATTGTTTTTACGGTAAGCGGGTAGGTGAGGCGTCAGCTATTTCATTACGATTTTTTGGAGCTATGTCAGTTGCCCGATTTTGGGTTTATCAAGGAAAAAACACGGGAACCCGTTCCTTGAGGCTCATGGTCCAGCGTACTCCGCCGCTGCGCGAATGCATTCCCGCACCAGGCAAGGGCCGCGATAAATCAGGCCGCTGTAGAGTTGTACCAGCGTGGCGCCTGCTTCTAGCTTGGCGCATGCGGTGCGGGCGTCCATGACGCCGCCGGCGGCGATGATAGGCAGTTCACCGCCGAGTGCTTGCGCCAATTGGGCGACGACGGCGGTGGAGGCTTCGAACACGGGCGCGCCGGAAAGCCCGCCTTGCTGTTCAGCGTAGCGCACACCCTGGATTTTTTCGCGTGAGATGGTGGTGTTGGTGGCGATGACACCGTCGATGCGGTGGCGGCGCAGCGCGTCGGCGATGTCGATGATTTGCGCCGGCTCCAGGTCGGGTGCGATTTTCAGTGTTAGCGGTACGTAGCGGCCGTGGCGGTCCGCCAGGCTTTGCTGGGTTTGCTTGAGTTTGCCGAGCAGCGCGTCGAGTTCCGTTTCACCTTGCAGTTGGCGCAGATTGGCGGTGTTTGGCGAGGAAATATTGACAGTGACGTAGCTGGCCAGCGGATAAACCTTTTCTAGGCAGGCAAGGTAGTCATCGGCGGCGTTTTCGATCGGCGTATCGAAATTCTTGCCGATATTGATGCCGAGAATGCCTTTGAACTTCGCCGCCTTGACGTTGGCGATGAGCGTATCGACGCCGTGGTTGTTGAAGCCCATGCGGTTGATGATGCCGCGTACTTCGGGTAGGCGGAACAGGCGTGGGCGCGGATTTCCAGGCTGCGGCCGTGGCGTGACGGTGCCGATTTCGATGAAGCCGAAACCAAATTGGGCGAGGCCGTCGATGGCTTCGCCGTTCTTGTCCAATCCGGCGGCCAAGCCGATGCGGTTGGGAAACTCAAGGCCCATCGCTTGCACGGGGTCACTGGCTTCAAGGCACTTGGCGGGAAGCGCGCGGCCGGCGATGTTGAGGGAGGCGAGGGTCAGTTCGTGCGTGGTTTCCGCATCGAGCGAAAACAGCAGCGGGCGGGCGAGGTCATAAAGCATCGCCGAATTGTAACGGCTTGGCGCCTGTTCGGCGATGCTGGCGGTGCAATAAGCGGTTTGTTCAGAACTCGTCGACGGCCACTAGGCGCTCAGGGTCGAGCGTGGACCACTCGCCGCGCAGATAAGCTTCGAGCGGGCGAAAGCGCGCTTTGTAGGCCATTTTCTGGCTTGTCTTGATCCAATAACCGAGGTACAGGTAAGGCAGTTGCAGGTGGCGGCAGGCTTCGATTTGCCACAGTACGCCATAGGTGCCGAAAGCGCTGCGCGCCGCGTGCGGATCGTAAAAGGTGTAGACGCTGGATAGCCCGTCGGTGAGACGGTCGATGACGCTGACCATGCGCAGCAGGCCGTCTTCGCGGAATTCGATCAAACGGGTATCGATATGGCTTTGCAGCAGAAAGTGGGCGTATTGCTCGCGGTTGTCCTGGTCCATGCCGCCGCCGGCGTGGCGCGAGGCTTGGTAGCGCTGGTAGAGCGCGTAATGTTCTTCGGAAAAGGTAAGTGCATGTTCAGCGGCGCTCAGGTTCGCGTGGCGGACAAGTGCGCGCCGCTGGCTGCGGTCCGGTTGGAAATGGGCGATCGGGATGCGTACTGGCACGCAGGCGTCGCATTGATCGCAATACGGCCGATAGGTGAACACGCCGCTGCGGCGAAAGCCGCGCCGCACAAGCTCGCTATAGACCATGGGATCGATGAGATGGCCGGGCGTGGCGACCTGCGAGCGCGCCATGCGGTTGGGTAGGTACGAGCAGGTATAAGGCGCGGTGGCGTAGAACTGGATGAGCGCATAGGGGTAGTCCTGCTGCATGGCGCGTCTCCGTTTCAGGTCCAGTCGATGCCGTCCGCCGCGGTTTCCGCCCATTTGCCCGGCGCGCAGCCTTGCCGCGTCCATTGCGCGAGGCCGGCGTGGAATTGGCTGCGCGCGATTTGGTGCGCGCCCATCGAGAGCAGGTGCGGGGTCGTCATCTGGCAATCTATCACTGCATATTCACGCTGCTTAAGAAAGCGGGCGAGGTGGGCAAGCGCCACTTTCGAGGCGTCGCGCTCGCGCGAAAACATCGATTCGCCGAAGAACGCGCGGCCGAGCGCCATGCCGTACAGACCGCCGGCCAGCCGTCCCTCATGCCAGCATTCGACACTGTGAGCGTAGCCCAGTTCGTGCATACGGCAATAAGCGGCCTGTATTTCCGGTGTGATCCATGTGCCGCCGCCGGGCTCGCGCGGCGCGGCGCAAGCGGTGAGCACGTCGGCGAAGGCGCTATCGAGGCGGATCTGGAAGCGGCGTTGGCGCAAGGTCTTGTGCAGCGAACGGGTAATGCGGATGGCTGCGGGATCGAGCACCAAGCGTGGATCGGGACTCCACCATAGAATCGGCTCGCCGTCGCTGTACCACGGGAAAATGCCATGCCGGTAAGCGGCGAGCAGCCACTCTGGGCTCAATTCGCCGCCGGCGGCAAGCAGGCCGTTGGGCTTGGCCAGCGCCTGTTCGACTGGCGGGAAGGCGGGTGGGCCGGTGAGCCAGGGAATCATGCGTGGCTAACAGGGGGAGGGGGAGCATCGCCACAGAAAGCGACGACATCGTCCACGTCGAGGCGAATGCCGATTTGCTCGCCAAGGGCATGGTTATGATGGCTCGGGACGAGCGACAATACCCGCGCGCCGCTGGCGAGCCGTAGCGTGTAGAGAATTTCCGCTCCGCGAAAGGCTTTGTGGATGATTTCGGCCTTGAGCGGGCTGGCGTCGTCACGAACCACGTCATCGGGCCGCAGCAGCACATCCACCTGGCAACCCTCGCCGCAGGGGCCGGCGTGTCTGGCGCAGTGGGTGGGTATGGCGCCTTCGAGCGTGCCTAGTTCGATAGCCACATGGCGGTCGTCGAGCACGCTGCCAGGGAGAAAAACGCCCTGGCCGACAAAGTCGGCGACGAAGCGGTTAACCGGGCGGTGGTAAAGGTTGTAAGGCGTATCCCATTGCTGGATGCGGCCATGCTGCATGACGCCGATCTCGTCGGCGACGGCGAAGGCCTCGTGCTGATCGTGGGTAACGAGGATGGCCGTGGTGTGCGTCGCCTTGATGATGTCGCGTACTTCATACGACAAGCGCTCGCGCAATTCCACGTCGAGATTGGAAAACGGTTCGTCGAGCAACAGCAGGCGAGGGCGCGGCGCCAATGCGCGCGCCAACGCCACACGCTGTTGTTGGCCACCGGACAACTCGTGTGGGTATTTGCCGCCTTGTTCGCCCAAGCCGACCAGCCCGAGCAGTTCGGCGACCCGTGCGTGGCGGGTATCGGCGCGTTCCGCGCGCAGGCCGAAGGCGACGTTGTCGGCCACGCTGAGGTGGGGGAACAGGGCGTAATCCTGAAACACCATGCCGATGCGCCGTTTTTCCGCTGGTGTGTGCCCCCTGCCGCCGCTGACGACGGCGCCGTCAAGCAGGATTTTTCCCGCCGCTACCGGTTCGAAGCCGGCGATGCAGCGCAGCACCGTCGTCTTGCCGCATCCCGATGGGCCGAGCAGGCAGCCGATACGGCCTTGTTCCAGGCGCAGCGACAACTGGCGGACGATCTGTTGGCGGCCATAGGAGAGGTCTACGTCGATGAGTTCGAGGTGGGACATCAGATCACGTAAGGCGGGTTGTAAATCGGGCGGTATGGGGTCCGGCGGGGTTGGTCATTCAGCGAGAGGTCTTGTTATCGTGCCGGGATGAAAATGCGATCAATTATAATTTCCCATAAAAAAATGCGCCGTGTGGCCTGAGCGCATATCGAACATTTGAGCATATATGGGAGTGGAATGGATTTTAACGGAAGGCTGGCGCGTTTCGGCTGGCGGGGATCGACGCTGACGATCGCGGCGGTGGTGGCCGCTGCGCTGATTGCAGCCCCGGTACTGTCGGTGTTCGCCAGCGTTTTCGTCGGCGGTACATTGACAACGTGGATGCATCTGGCCGATACCGTGTTGGCGGACTTCATCGGCAATACCTTGGTGTTGTGCTTGGGGGTGGGGCTGGGTGTTGCTTCTATTGGCATTACCACCGCCTGGTTGACGGTGATGCACGAATTTCCCGGCCGGCGCTTTTTCGAGTGGGCATTGCTGTTGCCGCTGGCCGTGCCGGCTTACGTGATGGCTTACGTCTATACCGATTTCCTCCAGTTCGCCGGTCCGCTGCAGAGCGCTTTGCGCGAAGTCTTCGGTTGGCGGCATGGCGATTACTGGTTTCCCGATGTGCGTACCGTCGGTGGCGCGGTGGCGATGTTCATGTTCGTGCTCTACCCCTATGTCTATATGCTGGTGCGCGCGGCCTTTCTCGAACGCGCCGGCAGCATGATCGAAGCGGGTCGTTCGCTCGGGTTGGGGCCGTGGCGTTGTTTTTTCCGCGTGTCGCTACCGCTGGCACGGCCGGCTGTGGTGGCCGGCACAGCGTTGGCCTTGATGGAAACGCTGGCCGATTTCGGCACCGTGGCCTACTTCGGTGTGCAGACCTTTACCACCGGCATTTACCGCGCGTGGTTTTCGCTCGGCGACCGTATTGCCGCCGCCCAGCTCAGTGCTGCTTTACTGGCTTTTGTTGTCGTCGTGCTGGTTTTGGAGCGGATGAGCCGGGGGCGGGCACGCTTTCACGATACCTCGCGCCAGCGCCGGGAGCCGGTGCGGCATCGGCTGTCGGGACCGGTCGGCACGTTGGCGGCCGTGGCTTGTTTCATGCCGCTTCTGCTCGGTTTCTTGTTGCCGGCGGGGTTGCTGCTCAATATGGCTTTTGCACAGGGCGATGCGCAATTCGGCCCGCGCTTCCTCCATCTAGCACGTAACAGCTTCGTGCTGGCCGCACTCACGGCGGTATTGGCCGTGGTGCTGGCCGTGATGCTCGGCTATGCCGCGCGGCTCGCGCGTTCCAGCTTGCCGCGCGCGCTGAACCGTCTCGTCGGCTTGGGATACGCCGTGCCGGGTTCGGTGATTGCGGTCGGGGTGCTGATTCCGGTCACGCGCCTGGATGCCCAATTGGCCGCGTGGTGGCAGGTGGTTTTCGGCACGAATCCGGGGCTGATTCTCACCGGCGGTATTGCCGCGCTGGTGTATGCCTATCTGGCGCGCTTCCTTGCCGTGGCCTTGCATACGGTGGAAAGCGGCTTGGTCAAGGTGACGCCGAACATGGACGATGCGGCGCGCAGCCTCGGCTTTGGCAAATGGTCCACGTTGCGGCGGGTGCATGTGCCCATCCTGCGTGGCAGTCTGCTTACCGCCGCGCTGCTGGTGTTCGTCGATGTGATGAAGGAGTTGCCGGCGACACTGGTGATACGCCCGTTCAACTTCGATACCCTCGCCACACAGGCGCATACGCTGGCTGCCGATGAACGTTTGACGGAGGCGTCGACGGCGGCACTGACCATCGTTGTCGTCGGTCTGCTGCCGATGTTCCTGATTTCTCGCCAGATCGTAAAAAAACGGTCGTAAGGGCGAGGTGTAAAACGGGAATAAAAAAGCCGCCGCAACGCTTAAACGTGCGGCGGCAAGAGCAGGAAAAGCATTCAGTTGTAACGTGTTCAGCGATAACCGGCGCGGTCGAAAATCTTCTGCGCTTCGGTAACCGTCGCCGCCAGGTCGCCTATCGGCAGGGTGTCGGCCTTGAACGGGCCGAGTTTTTCGAGTGCGGCGTTGGAGACTTTTACGCTCGGCACAACCGGCCATTCGTTGTTGCCGTCGGCGAAGTAACGCTGTGCTTCGTCCGAGGCCAGGTATTCAAGGAATTTCACCGCCGCCGCCTTGTTCGGCGCGTGCTTGAGCATGCCGGCGCCGGAGACGTTGACGTGGGTACCCCAGGTTTGTTGGTTAGGCCATACCGCCTTGATTTTGGCGACGACTTCCTGGTCCGCCGGTTTGTCCGAATTCATTAGGCGGGCGAGGTAGTAGCTGTTGGCAACCGCCACGGCGCATTCACCGGCCGCGACCGCCTTGATCTGGTCGGTATCGCCCCCCTTGGGCGCACGGGCGAAGTTGGCAACGAGACCTTTGGCCCATTCCTCTGTTTTCGCCGCGCCGTCGTGCCGGATCAGCGCCGCGCCGAGCGCCAGATTGTATGGGTGGCTGCCGGAGCGGATGCATACCTTGCCTTTCAGCGCTGGCGAGGCGAGATCTTCGTAGGTTTGTACCTGCTCCGCTTTCACCTGCTCGGGGTTGAACACCACGATGCGCGCGCGGGTGGAGTAAGCAAACCAGTGCGCCGTGCGCAGGTGTGCTGGAATGCGCTGCTCCAGCAAGGGCGACTGCACCGGGGCGAAGATGCCCATTTCATCGGCCTTGGCCAGACGCGTGGCATCGACGGTAATGAACACATCGGCGGGGCTGTTGGCGCCTTCGTTACGGATGCGTTCAAGCAACTCGTCTTCCTTGGCTTCGATGCGGTTGATCTTGATGCCGGTCTGCTTGGTGAAATTGCTGTATAGCGCTTCGTCGGTCTGATAGTGCCGGGCGGTATAGAGATTCAGCTCGGTATCCGCCGCGTGGACGGAGAAGGCGGTGAGGCCAAGCGCGGCAAGGGTGCTTGCAAGGACGGTACGGATCATTGTGTGACTACCTCTTGGAAGATGGGTGGGGTAGCGGAAGGAGAAATGGGTAGGGGTAATGCGGGATAGTCGGATACTAACGAGATAAATTTGCAGTTGCAAATCATTCCCATTAAGCGGATCATTGGATGAGAATCATTCTCATAAAAGGTTCGTTATGAATGCACTGATCGTTGGCGCCGACCGGCTCGGTAATATTCCCGATGTGCTGGATGGGTTCGGTATCCGTATTGCCGCGCACGTCAGCGGGCGGGACAGCAGCCATCAGCGCCGTAGTGCCTCATTACCGGCGGGTATCCAGATGGTCATCCTGTTTACCGATTTTCTCGGTCATAACGTGATGCAGCGTTTCCGCGAGGCGGCGAGCCGGGAAGGGGTGATGTTCGTTTGTTGCCGCCGTTCGGTATGCGCGTTGCAGCAGGCGTTGGGCAAGCGGATCGGCGACTGTGGGACTTGCGCGGCGAGTTGTAAAAAAACGGCCGGGGGGAAATGAGCGAAATGGCGGGAATAGCCCGGTTTGAAAACGGCAGCCGCCGGCAAACTGGTCTTTGGCATCTTCGCAGCGTTGTCCGAATTTGAGCGCGAGTTGATCGCCGAGCGCACGCTGGTAGGGCTTGCGTCAGCCCGAGTGCGAGGCCGAAAAGGTGGCCGGCCGCTCAGAATGACTGCCGCCAAACTGCGATTGACGGTGGGGCAGCCGGAAACGAAGGTCGGTGATCTATGCTAGAAACCTGGCATTACGCGGCAGACCTTGTATATGCACATTTCACTCAAGGAAGAGTTGCGCCCGGATGGGGCGGAGTTGCTGTCGCGAACATGATCTTGGCCAGAGGGCGAATGGCTCAGAACGGCTAAGAGACGCCCTTCGAGGCGAAATGCTGAGTGTCCGGTCAAGGCTGGACTTGGACGCTCGGCGTCGACGCCTGAGTGTCCAGACTCCGCATCACCAGTCATTCGACAAGCGGCGCCCTGAACGACTGCACGGCTTCCTCAACTGGCCGCTCAATGGGGACGAGCGGGATGACGCACGCCGAATGACTGCCCTCGTTCGCGGCGAAACGGTACTACCGACCCTGAGCGGTCTTCCATTGCCAGTAAGGATATGACGTCTCACAATGCGCAAAGCGGACGGTCCTTGCCTTGCTCAGATCAAGGATTTACAGCGCTAGTCGTCAGGAGACATGCACCTTGTTCGGACTCTTCAAGAAGAAACCGCCATTGCCACCCGAGTCACCTAGGCAATTTCCTCCAGTACCCGATTGGCAGCCTGCCATACAACAACCGCTGAATCGGATCATTGAACGAATCCGTTTCTATACGAACGGTACGCGGGACTTTGCCGTCTTCACCTACGGCACGGTGGCAGTTCTTCCGAATGGGCTGAGTGATTCCGAAGCTCACCAACACGCGATCAGCTCACTTCATAGGGTCTTTCTCGCACATCCAGATATGAATCCGATGAACATGAAGGACGGCAATATCTTTATTCAATACAACCATGACATTGCCAGTCTCGTACTCGCGGACGTGGTTGAGCAGAATTGGTCCGAAATCGATGAGCAACACCAGCGTGCACTTGCGACGGCCGAAGTCTTAATTACGCCTCTCGGCCCAAACAAGTTTGATGACTTTGGAAAGCAGGCGCTCTTCGGACGGTGCTACATGTTTATGGATGCCCAAGAACCAAACGTTGTGCGGATTGAGCGGCATAACAGCTAGAGGCGTCGCAGCCCCAAAAGTAACGGTCGCACCAGAGCACCCACAGGTAAACGACCGTTATCGGGAATCTCTGTTTTGCCTGGCTATGGGGCGTGCGTATCCGCTTTTGGCCGAATCCGCGAATCCAGACGCTGATGCGGAACGCCAGCTCTTCATTCCGTTTGCCACGGAGGACGGTATTGACGGGTACCATCCGTCCTTGCCTTACCTGAAAGCCCCCTAATGCGCAAAGAAGTCGAAGAGAAACCCATTCGTGCCGTGATGGCGGCAGTTCAGTTGCCCGGTGTGAGTGATGCGGAGTTCACCGCCTCGCTGGCCGAGCTGCGAGAGTTGGCGAAGACGCTGGGCTTCAAGGTGGTGCGCGCTTTCACGCAAAAGCGCGCGGGTTTCGATCGCACCGGCTATCTAGGCGTCGGCAAGCGGCAGGAAGTTCTCAGCTTCGTGGAGGGCGGGTACATGCCGGAGGCGCAGGCCGAGCCCGTCAGTCATGCGGATGTGGAAGCGGAGCCCGGGCGGGAAGTCGGCGCGGACGCCGTCGCTTTCGGCGCTGGCGATGCGCTCGACGACCTCGGCGGCAACATCGAAGTGATTCTGGTCGACCACGAAATCTCGCCCTCGCAATTGCGTAATCTCGAACTCGAAGGCGGCTGCGAGGTGATGGACCGCACCATGGTCATCCTTGAGATTTTCCACCGCAACGCGCGTTCTCCCGCCGCCAAGGCGCAGGTGGAGATCGCACGCTTAAGCTACATGGCGCCGCGTCTGCGCGAAGCGGCCAAGCTTGCCGGGCCCCAGGGGCGCCAGCGCAGCGGCGTCGGCGGTCGTGGCGCGGGCGAATCGCACACCGAACTGGACCGTCGCAAGATCCGCGACCGCATGGCCGAGCTGCAACAGGAAATCGTTGCGATGAACGCCACCCGCGACATCCAGCGTGCACGCCGGCAGGAGCGCCAAGGCGGGCTCACAGGGGTGGCGCTGGTGGGCTACACGAATGCGGGCAAATCCACGCTGATGCGTGCGCTCACCGGTAGCGAAGTCCTGGTTGCCAATAAACTCTTTGCGACCCTCGACACCACCATCCGCGCGCTGTATCCGGAGACCCTCCCGCGCGTGTTGGTGAGCGACACAGTCGGTTTTATCAAGAATCTGCCGCACGGACTTGTCGCCTCCTTCAAATCCACGCTGGATGAAGCGCTGGATGCCGAACTGCTGTTGCACGTGATCGACGCCAGCGACCCCGGCTTCGAACGCCAGTGCGAAGTTACCGACCAGGTGCTGTCCGAGATTGACGCCGACCAAGTGCCGCGCATCCGCGTCTTCAACAAGATCGACCACGTTGGTAGCGGCGAAAGTGCGGCTGCCGATCAGGCCGCGATGCGGGTCCGGCTCGAAACCGAGTATCCCGGTTGCGTGGTGATGAGTGCGCGCCGAGCGGAAGATGTGGCGAGTCTGCACAAGACCATCGTAGGCTTCTTCCAGAAAGATCTCGCCGAAGCGGAACTGTTCCTGCCCTGGTCGGCCCAGGCACTGCGCAAGGATATCTACACCCAATGCCTCGTGTTGGAAGAGCGCGCCGATGAGGTCGGGGCTTATTTCCGCGTAAAGGGCGAAGCGGTGGCTGTCGAGAAGCTGCGCGAGGACTTCGCCGCGCTGACGTGAGAGCATTCGCGCCTGCCATCGCAGGAACGGACCGCATTTGAATTCGTAGCGGATGGCCGCTTCTGGTGCCGGGATTGGGGGCTATCGTGCGCGACTGATAGTCGCCTCCTGGCCGCTAGACGTCGCTTACCTTCTCGGGCATCGCGGGAGCTTTGACGTCAGCCTTGGTTTTCCCAAGAAGCTCCGTCCCGGTCACTCGCGGACCACTGGCTCATCCGAGCGGGCTGGCCGTCAGGCGGCCGATAGCGGTAGTACGGACTTGGCAACCAAAGGACTGCAAGCGCTGCGAAGCAGTCATCCGGTCAGATGTGGGGAAGAACCGGAGTGGGTCGGTAACTGTCACCTGCAGAGGGGCGTCCAGCTCATCACCGCCTCGTTTAGGCACCCATGTCTGGTCCCGTGAAGTCTTCCGTGCATTCGCCTTCTGAAAACGACAGGCAGCCTGCCTTGGAGTAAGCGTGGCGGGTCAGTTATTCTCGGATGGATTGTCTTCGAGGAGCCGGCGCGCGCCGCTGAAGCGTTTGTTCCAGTAGCTGTCGGAAAGGTCACCGATACGGACGCCGCCACCGCGCGTGGCTGAGTGTAGAAATTGGCCGTCGCCGACGTAGATGCCGACGTGGGAAAACGCGCGGCGCATGGTGTTGAAGAAAACCAGATCGCCCGGTTTGAGATCCTGGCGTGTAACCTTATCGCCCATCGAGGACATTTCGCGCGCGGTTCTTGGCAGGTCAAGCCCAAGCGCGTTGCGGAACACGTTACGTACCAAGCCGCTGCAATCCAGGCCGGTTTCGGGCGACGTACCGCCGAAGCGGTAGCGGATGCCGAGGTAGTTCATGCCCTGGTTGATCAGATCCTGCGCGGCGCCAACATAGCCCGATGAGCCGCCTTCCGGGGCGTCAGGTATCGTTGCCACAGCGGTTGCCACGGCGGTTTCCGCAGGAGCTTCCGGCAGAGTGTTCGTCGCCGTGACTTTTCGCACGATCTCCGCGAGCGTCATCGTTTCCATGGCGGGAAAGGTGATCACGGGGGAGATCGCGGGCGCCGTTTTCGCTGCCGTCAGCGCCGCTGCGCCGGCCGGAAAGGGCAGCGCCGCCGCGAAGGCTAGGACGAAAAATACGCGAATGGGGAGGGCGCGAAAATGCATCCGCTGGACTATACCCATCCGAGCAAGGGCTGTAAACGTGGGGTCAAGGCGTCGTCGGGCTCAGAGCGTTTCCAGGCGCAGTTTCGTCACTTTGCCCTGAACGACTGGCAAGGCTTCGATCCTGGTGATCGCGGCGTTAGCGTTTCTTTCCACTGTTTGGT
Source organism: Azoarcus sp. (assembly GCA_031546845.1). Taxonomy (GTDB): domain Bacteria; phylum Pseudomonadota; class Gammaproteobacteria; order Burkholderiales; family Rhodocyclaceae; genus Azoarcus. Next base: position 109,953 of record JAVBJT010000021.1, read on the forward strand.
GGGTCAGTATGATGATGTCGGTTTGTTGTTCGTCCTCGCCCGGTTCTTTCTGGATCATGGCGTCGATCGAAATGCTGCTGTCGGCTAGGATGCGGGTGATGTCAGCGAGTACGCCGGGCTTGTCCTCGACGCGCATGCGCAGGTAGTAGGAGGTGATGACGTCTTCGATCGGCAGCACGGTCACGTCGTCGCGCACCTGATCGGGCTGGAAGGCCAGGTGCGGTACGCGATGCTCGGGATCGGCGGTGTGCAGGCGGGTGACGTCGACCAGATCGGCGATCACCGCCGAGGCGGTCGGCTCGGCGCCGGCGCCCTTGCCGTAATACAGCGTGGCGCCGACGGCGTCGCCTTGTACCAGTACGGCGTTCATCGCGCCTTCGACGTTGGCGATGAGGCGCTTTTCCGGAATCAGCGTGGGATGCACGCGCAACTCGACGCCTTCCGCGCGTTTTTTGGCGATACCGAGCAATTTGATGCGATAGCCGAGTTGTTCGGCGTAGGTAATGTCGGACGCTTCCAGCTTGGTGATGCCTTCGACATAGGCTTTGTCGAACTGCATCGGAATGCCGAAAGCGATCGCGCTCATGATCGTCGCCTTGTGCGCGGCGTCGATGCCTTCGATGTCGAAGGTCGGGTCGGCCTCGGCATAGCCGAGCGCCTGTGCCTGCTTCAGCACGTCGGCGAAGGGCAGGCCCTTGTCGCGCATTTCCGACAGGATGAAGTTCGTGGTGCCGTTGATGATGCCGGCCAGCCATTGGATGCGGTTGGCGGAGAGCCCTTCGCGCAACGCTTTGATGATGGGAATGCCGCCGGCTACCGCCGCCTCGAATGCCACCATGACGCCGCGCGCGCGCGCGGCGGCGAAGATTTCGTTACCGTGCACCGCGAGCAGGGCCTTGTTGGCGGTGACGACGTGCTTGCCGTTGTCGATGGCCTTGAGCACCAATTCGCGGGCCACGCCGTAGCCGCCGATGAGTTCGACGACGATATCCACGTTGGGGTCGGTTACCACGGCGAAAGCATCGTCGGTGAGCTTGACGCCGTCGCCGGCGATGCTGCGGGCGAGTTCGAGATTTTTATCCGCCACCATGGTGATGCGGATCGGACGCCCGGCGCGGCGGGTGATCTCCTCCTCGTTGCGTTTGAGGACGGTGAAGGTGCCGCCGCCGACGGTTCCGATACCCAGCAGGCCGACGTTGATCGGTTTCATCATTTGATTGTTTTCCTGAAGCAGAACGAGGAGATGGTCAGCCCCTCGTGAAAATAAAACTTGTGTGCCTGGTCTCGCTGCACGCCCGAATCGAGTGCCAGTACGTCGCAGCCGCGCGCTTGCGCCATGGCGTGCAGCCAGCCGAGCAGGCGGTTGCCGACGCCTTGCGAGCGGCAGCGCTCGTCGGTAACTAGGTCGTCGACGTACAAGCGCCGGCCTTCGTATGTGTTTTCGATCAGGCGCCACAGCGCTACGCCGCGCACCGCGTCGCCTTCGGTCGCTACCAGCATGCGCCCGCCGTTGGCGAACACGGCGCTCAGGCGGCCGGAGTAGTCGGCCGGTAGTTGCGGGCGTAGCTGGCGGTGCACCGTTTCGGCGCGCCGCAGCCATTCGGACTCGACGATAGCGCCCGTGAGATCGGTAACAGCCACTAATTCCATCATCGGCTCCATCAGGTACCGTGGTGTTTGCGGTAGTTTTCGAGAAAACGGGCAAAGCGGGCGATGGCCTCGCGCAGATCGTCTTCGTGCGGCAGGAAGACGAGGCGGAAGTGATCGGGCCGGATCCAGTTGAAGCCGGTGCCTTGTACCAGCAGCACACGCTCGGCTTCAAGCAACTCGGCGATGAAGGCCTGGTCGTTTTCGATCGGATAAATCTTTGGATCGAGGCGCGGGAACATGTACAGCGTTGCCGTGGGTTTGACGCAGGAAACACCGGGAATCGCGGTAATCAGCTCGTGAGCGAGGTCGCGCTGGCGGCGCAGGCGTCCGCCGGGCGAGACTAAATCGTCGATGCTCTGATAGCCGCCAAGCGCGGTCTGGATCGCGTATTGGCCGGGCACGTTCGAGCACAGGCGCATCGAGGCGAGAATATCGAGCCCCTCGATGTAATCCTGGGCGTGGCGCTTGTCGCCGCAGACCACCATCCAGCCGGCGCGGTAGCCGCAGGAGCGGTAGTTTTTCGACAGGCCGTTGAAGATGATGGTCAGCACTTCTTCCGACACCGCAGCGAGCGAGGTGTGTGTGGCGCCGTCGTACAACACCTTGTCGTAGATTTCGTCGGCGTACAGGATGAGGCCGAATTCGCGCGCGATGGCGACGATGCCGCGCAGCGTTTCTTCCGGGTACAACGCGCCGGTGGGATTGTTCGGATTGATGATGACGAGCGCGCGGGTCCTGGGCGTGATCTTGCGCCGGATATCGTCCAGATCGGGCTGCCAGCCGCTGGCCTCGTCGCACAGGTAGTGCACCGGCGTGCCGCCGGACAGGCTGACCGCCGCCGTCCACAGCGGGTAGTCGGGCGCTGGCACCAGCACTTCGTCGCCGGCGTCGAGCAGGGCGTTCATCGCCATGACGATCAGCTCGGAAATGCCGTTGCCGATGTAGATGTCTTCCAGCGTCACGCCCTTGATGTGCTTTTGCTGGGTGTAGTGCATCACCGCCTTGCGCGCCGGAAAAATTCCCTTGGAATCGGAGTAGCCGGCCGCGCTCGGCAGGTTACGGATCATGTCGAGCTGGATTTCTTCCGGCGCATCGAAGCCGAAGGTGGCCAGATTGCCGATGTTCAGCTTGATGATGCGGTGGCCTTCGTCTTCCATCTGCCTGGCGCGCGCCAGCACCGGCCCGCGGATTTCGTAGCACACATTGGCGAGCTTGGACGACTGGCGCACGGGACGCGGCGCGGCGGCGGCATCGGCCTTGGCCGTTGTTTCCGTGGGTGCCGTCGAGTTCGATGTTTTTGCCGCGTTCATGATGAATAGATCCCGTTGATGTGGTGAAGTCGTGTCTGGCCTTGGTGGCGGAAGCCGTTGCTTTGCCGTTTTCGGCCGATTTTCATGGGTTGGAAGAAAGATGCTATCTTAGCTTCGTCGCTGCAGTGCGGCAATTTGACCCCGGAGTCTGCCCCTGGGCCTTGGTTTTCCGCCGGAACGGCGCTCCGTCATAATCTTCCGCGATGAAACTCCACCTCGATCAAAACGCCACTATCCATATCGTGACCGGCTATGGCGCCGACCACGTGTTCATCAACAAAGCGCGCCACGATGGCAATCTTTTGCTGACTGCCGATCGTATCGTTCCCGGCTGGGCGCCTGGCGGCTTCGACGCGCTCAAAGCCGACGATTTCGCAGCGGTGCGCGATCTGGGCATGGGCATCGTGCTGATCGGCACGGGTGCCCGCCAGCGCTTCCCCGCGCCGGTTTTGTTGCGGCCCTTGATCGACGCCGGTATCGGCTTCGAGATCATGGACCTGCCTGCCGCTTGCCGTACTTTCAACATCCTGGCCGCTGAGGGCCGCGCCGTTGCTGCGGCATTGCTGTTCGACCACAACACCGGCTGAAGCCGGGCCACTTTGCCGGTAGTCAGGCTGCCGGTGCAATTGTCAGCACTCGTTCTTGTCCATTACGCTGCGACCACGCCAGCGAACAGGAGGCAACATGACTGCACTGCCCGCACCCGATTTCACCCTTGCCGCCACCGGCGGAAATACCGTTACGCTTTCCGCCTTGCGCGGGCGAAAGCTCGTGCTGTATTTCTACCCCAAGGACAACACGCCGGGTTGTACCAACGAAACCATAGACTTCGGCGCCCAATATGCCGCTTTCGCCGCCGCTGGTTGCGAGGTGTTCGGCATTTCGCGCGATAGCCTCAAGTCGCACGAAAATTTCAAGGCTAAGCTGTCGCTGCCTTTCGAGTTGATCTCCGACCCGGACGAGGTGGCGTGCAACGCATTTGCCGTCATCAAAATGAAAAATATGTACGGCAAACAGGTGCGGGGCATCGAGCGTTCCACCTTCGTCATCGACGGCCAAGGATTGATCGTCAAGGAATGGCGTGGGGTCAAGGTTCCCGATCATGCGGAGGAAGTGCTCGCTTTCGTCCGCTCGCTTTGATTTTTCTTTACGCTTGCCTTAATCCGCCTAATTCCAGCCCGAGACCGTTCCATGCCCGCAGCCGCGCCAGCAAAAAAAACAACCGCCTCTCGTTCCCGGCGTACCCCCCGTGCAACGCAGAAAAAACTTTTCGTGCTCGACACCAACGTACTCATGCACGATCCCACCAGCCTTTACCGCTTTGAGGAGCACGATATTTACGTGCCGATCATGACGCTGGAGGAACTCGACGACAACAAGAAAGGCATGTCCGAAGTCGCCCGCAATGCTCGCCAGGCAAGCCGGATGATGGACGAAATCGTTTCCTCCGCGCCGGATGGAATCGAAACCGGTATTGCGCTCACCGCCCCTTCGCGCGAACTGGCCACGGGCCGGCTGTTCTTCCAGACCGAGGCGATCAACACCACGCTGCCGGCGGCGCTGCCCACCGCCAAGGGCGACAATCAGATCCTTGCCGTGGTGATGTTCCTCGCCGAACGTTTCCCCGAGCGGCCGGTAATCCTCGTCTCCAAGGACATCAACATGCGCATCAAAGCCCGCACGCTGGGCTTGGAGGCGCAGGATTATTTCAACGACAAGGTGCTGGAGGATAGCGACCTCCTTTACACCGGCAGCCGCGAATTGCCGGGCAATTTCTGGGACAGCCACGGCAAGGGCATGGAGTCATGGAAAAACGAGGGCCGTACCCTCTATCGTCTGAAGGGGCCGTTGGCGCCGGAACTGCTGGTCAATGAATTCCTTTACCAGAACGGCACCCAGCCGTTCGCGGCTTGGGTCAAGGAATGCGATGGCCGTACTGCCGTGCTTGAAACGCTGGTGGATTACAGTCACCACAAAAACAACGTGTGGGGCATCACCGCGCGTAACCGCGAGCAGAATTTCGCCCTCAATCTGCTGATGAATCCGGAGATCGATTTCGTCACCCTGCTTGGTCAGGCCGGTACTGGCAAAACCCTGCTGACGCTTGCCGCCGCGCTTACACAGGTGCTGGATACCAAACGCTACGCGGAGATCATCATGACCCGCGTGACCGTGCCGGTTGGTGAGGACATCGGCTTTTTGCCCGGCACCGAGGAAGAAAAGATGGCGCCGTGGATGGGGGCGCTGGAAGACAATCTCGATGTGCTCAACGGCACGTCCGGCGAGGGCGGCGATTGGGGCCGTGCCGCCACCCGCGATTTGATCCGTAGCCGGATCAAGATCAAAAGCCTCAATTTCATGCGCGGGCGTACCTTCATCAGCAAGCTTCTCATCATCGACGAGGCGCAAAACCTTACGCCCAAGCAGATGAAAACGCTGATTACCCGCGCCGGTCCCGGTACCAAGGTGGTGTGTCTGGGCAATATCGCCCAGATCGACACGCCTTATCTTACCGAAGGCAGCTCCGGCCTGACCTTTGCCGTGGATCGTTTCAAGGGGTGGCCGCATTCGGGCCATATCACGCTACAGCGCGGCGAACGTTCGCGCCTGGCCGATTACGCTGCCGAGGTGCTGTAAGCACCGCCGCGCGTACCGGCCAAGGTGCGTGCGGCGGGCGGTGGCTCAGCGGTAAACGAGCACGGGCGTTTTGCTGTGGGTCAGCACTTTTTGTGTTTCGCTGCCAAGCAATAGGCCGGCGATGCCGCGCCGTCCGTGGGAAGCCATGAAAATCAGATCGCAATTGTGGCGGTCGGCGGCGCCGATGATGGCCTCGTAAGGGATTTCGTTGACCTCACTATCCGTATTCGCCTGTACGCCGGCTGCCGTTGCGGCGCTTTTGGCCCTTTCGAGAATGCGGTTGGCTTCCTGCGTCGCCGATTGGGCGAATTGCTCCGGCGTCGTTGGATCGATCAAGGCGCCTTCACCATAGATCGGCATCGGGAAATCCGGTTGAGCGTAGAAAAAAGTGATGCTGGCGCCTGCGTCCTTGGCAAAGGAGACGGCGCGGGCAACCGTGCTTTCCGATAAGGCTGAGCCATCCGTGGGTACGAGGATGTGTTTGAACATGGCGGAACTCCCGTCAGTGGAAATGCAGTCGTGAGTGGTTGTGATGTGTGGCGGCGATGGTTCATTGACCGTTTTGGGTAAATCAGGGGGCGGGCAAATTGAAGGCGTGCTTTCTACCCGAAGCGAGGAGCGATTCCAAGGATTTGCACGATTCCAGCACCACCTGTACTCCGTGGTTCGACTATCGTTTCATTGTTAGCAGTATAACGCTCGGGGGGTAGGTTGCGTTTGGGCGCCGCTACGGGAGCGTTGGCGATGAATTATCGGTATGAGTCAATTTGATTTATTGATTGCATGCTAACCGGGTCGTGGAAAGGGTTTTGTTACAATCAATATGTCATGCCGAACCATCGCTGTGAGGGGATGAGTGCTTGCGGTGACGTGCCGCTAGTTTTTCCTCCGTAGCAGGGTAGGTTCCGCCTGAACCCGCAATGATTCCAAGAAGGACAGCAACGTCATGGCAAAGACCGCTCAACAATCCGATCGCTCGACTCAACGTACCAATGGGGGAATACCCGGGGCGGCAAAGGGGGCGCAAGGAGCAGCAAAGCGCATCGAACACTTCAAGCCGGGTGAGGTTGCCCGCCACGCGATGGAGCAGTTGCACGCGGCTTTCGAGGGATCGGTCGACCCGCTTGGCATGACGGCGCCCATCGTGCACGCGCAGATGGCATGGCTTGCTCACCCACAGGAATTGTCCGAGCGGCTTCTGCAGTTGTCTTCTTCCTTATGGACGCTCCAATGGCATTCCTTGCACCGCATGTTGGGCGTGGAAAGCGAGGATCCGATTCAACCGCATGCCGACGATACGCGTTTCGCCGATCCGGTGTGGACCGAATCCCCGGGCTGGGATTTGGTCAAGGAGTGGTATCTGGCTTTCACGCGCCACATGCAGGACATGCTCTATGACACGCCGGGACTGGCGGGGTCGGAACGACGCAAGGCGGCATTCTGGTGGCGGAAATGGCTCAACATGGTGGCGCCGACCAATTTTCTGCTGACCAATCCGGTGGCCTTGCGCAAGGCCGTGGAAACACGCGGCGAGAGCTTGCGGTCGGGCTACCGTAATTTCCTCGACGACATGAAGGCCGGCAATGTACGGATGACCGATCCGCAGGATTTTACCGTCGGCGAAAACCTTGCAACCACGCCGGGCGCCGTGGTGTTTCGCAACCATTTGCTTGAGGTGATCCACTATGCGCCGACGCAGGCAAAGGTGCATGCCGAACCGGTCGTGATCATCACGCCGTGGATCAACAAGTTCTACGTCCTGGATCTGGTGCCGAAAAAGAGCATGATCCGTTTTCTGCTGGACCAGGGGCTGGATGTGTTCATCACGAGTTGGAAAAACCCAGATGCGTCGATGCGCGACGTGGGTTTTGACGAATACGTGACCGATGGCGTGCATGCGGCGATCGATGCCGCGAGCCGCTTCGCCGGAGGCAAAAAAGTGCACGCCGCCGGCTACTGCATTGGCGGCACGGCGTTGTCGGCCTACATGGCCTGGGCCAACAAGCATTTCAAGGCCGATGAGGTGCCGGTGGCCGATTGGACTTTGTTCACCACGCTGGTCGATTTTCGCAAGCCTGGCGATATCGAGGTGTTCATCGATGAGGCGAGTATCAACTACCTTATCGGGAAAATGGAGCAGAAGGGATTTCTCGACGGCAAGGAAATGGCAGCCGCTTTCCGGCTGCTGCGCTCCAACAGCCTTATCTGGCATTACGTCGTGCATGGCTGGCTGTATGGCGAAAAACCGCCACCGTTCGATGTCTTGTTCTGGAACATGGACACCACGCGCATGCCCGCCGCCATGCATTCCTGGTATCTGCGCGAACTTTATCTGCACAACAAGCTGATCAGCCCGGATGCGCTGACCGTGGCCGGCGAGCCGCTGTCCCTTGCACGTATCGTCCAGCCGCTCTACGCGGTTGCCGCCGAGGACGATCACATCGCGCCATGGATGCAGACTTTCCGTGTGAATAATTTCGTCGCCGGGCCGAAGCGCTATGTGCTGTCCAGTTCCGGCCACATCCTCGGCATCATCAATCCGGTGGTGAGTCCGCCCAAGCGCAAATACTGGGTTTCCGACGTGCACCGTTCCCACACGGCCGAGGCTTGGCACGAGCAGGCCAAAGAGCATGCCGGTAGCTGGTGGGAGGACTGGATGGCGTGGCTCAAGCCGCGCGCGGGTGAACTGGTCGATGCCCGCTCGGCGGCGACAAAGGCGTTTCCGTCACTAGCGGCAGCGCCGGGCACGTACGTGCACGAAAGCTGAGCACCCTTTAACAAGGCGCTTTCCGGCTTGAACTCCCCGTTCTAGCCGGATAGCGCTTTCAGGATCGGGCAAGGTTGCGGCGCCGCTGTATTGCGGCAGCAATCGACCAATTCCGCCAGCGCGTTGCGCATGCCGGCAAGTTGGGCAATGCGCGCTTCGATCAGCGCTATTTTCGCTTGTGCCAGCGTACGTGCCTTGTCGCGGTCGGCTTCCTCGTTGAGCGCGAGTAGACCGGCGATCTCATCAAGTGAAAAGCCCAGTTGCTGGGCGTGACGGATGGCGCGCAGGCGGGCCAGTTCGGCCGCGCCATAGATGCGATAGGCACCGCGATGGCGGGAGGGCTCGGCGAGCAAACCGCGACGCTGGTAATAGCGGATCGTTTCCACACCGACGTCCGCTGCTTTCGCCAGCGTGCCGATGGTGTAGGTTTCGTCGTTCATGGTTTCACAAAATTTGGTGAGGCTTGACTACGTAGTCGGGTACGGAGTTTAGACTGCGCTTCTCTCGTTTTTATAGCAAGGGCGCGCCATGTCCGCGTCACCCTCTCTCTTCTCCGCTTCCGATGGCGCCACGCGCAGTCTTGATCTGCCGGTGGCGGGTATGAGCTGTGCCGCTTGTGCGGCGCGCATCGAAAAAGTGTTGGGCCGCCTGCCGGGTGTGTCCGCCAACGTCAATCTGGCGACGGCGCGGGCACACGTGACGCTGGCGGATGTGACCGCCACGCCTGAGGCGGTGGTGGCCGCTATTCGCAAAGCCGGTTTCGAGGTGCCCGGCGCGGCGCTGGAACTGGCGATTTCCGGCATGAGTTGCGCAGCCTGCGCGGTTCGGTTGGATAAGGTACTCAACCGTTTGCCGGGTGTGACGGCGAGTGTCAATTTCGCCACCGAGCGCGCCAGCATCCAGTACACGCCGGGTTTGGCAACGCCGGACATGCTTATGGCGGCGGTCGCGCGCGCCGGTTTTGAGGCGATGGCGACTGGTCCCGCCGCGCGCGAGCAGGAACGGGCTTGGCAACATGCGGCATGGCGTGGCGAGTTGCGCCATTTCTGGGTCGCTGTGCTGCTGACCTTGCCGCTGGCGGCGCAGATGCCGGGCATGCTTGGCGCAGGCTGGGCGGGTGAGGCGCATCACGACTGGCTGCCGCGCTGGCTGCAATGGCTGTTGGCGACGCCGGTGCAGTTCTGGATCGGTGCGCGTTTTTATCGTGGTGCATGGTCGGCGCTGCGCGGTGGCGCGGCGAACATGGATGTGCTGGTCGCGCTCGGCACCAGCATGGCGTATTTCTACAGCGCGGCGGTGACGCTGACCGGGCGGCACGATCTGCACGTTTATTTCGAAGCGTCGGCGATGATCGTCACGTTGATTCTGCTCGGCAAGTTGCTCGAAGCCCGCGCCAAGGCCCGCACCGCCACGGCGTTGGATGCGTTGCTGCGGCTGCGGCCCCGCATGGCGCGGGTGGAGCGCGAGGGTGTAATCGTCGAGGTGCCGGTGGATAGCCTGCGTCCGGGCGATGCCTTCGTGCTGCGTCCGGGCGATGCGGTGCCGGTGGATGGCGTGGTCGAGTCGGGCGCATCGGCGGTCGATGAGGCAATGCTGACTGGTGAGAGCATGCCTGTGGAAAAGCGGCCGGAAGACAAAGTATTCGCGGCAACAATCAATGGCACGGGCGTGCTGTATTGCCGCGCCACGGGCGTCGGCGCCACGACCTTGCTGGCCGGCATCATTCGCCTTGTCGAGCAGGCGCAGGGGTCGAAGGCGCCGGTGCAGCGGCTGGCCGATCGCGTTTCGGCGGTGTTCGTACCGGTGGTGGTGGCAATCGCGGCGCTCACCTTTGCCGTTTGGTGGGGTGTGGCCGGCGACTTTCAGCAGGCGCTCATCAACGCTGTCGCCGTGCTCGTCGTCGCGTGCCCATGCGCGCTCGGGCTGGCGACGCCGACGGCGATCATGGTGGGCACGGGGCAGGGCGCGCGCGCCGGTCTGCTGGTGAAAAATGCGGCTGCATTGGAAATGGCCGGCCGTATCGCGGTGCTGGCGGTGGATAAAACCGGCACGCTGACCGAAGGCTCGCCGGCCGTAACCGATGTCGTGCCTGCCGACGGTTGGACACGGGAGGCTTTGCTGAGCATTGCCGCCGCGCTGGAGCGGACCAGCGCGCATCCGGTCGCGGCCGCGATCGTGGCCGCTGTCGGTGAGAGCGACGTCGCACAAGCGGTGGCCGGCGACGTGCACGCGGCAGCCGGCAAAGGCGTGGAAGGGACCGTCGCAGGGCGCGTCGTCGTGCTCGGTTCGCCCGCTTTTCTCGCCGAACGCGGCGTTGAGGTGCCGGTGGTTTTAGCGGATGGATTGGCGGCAGCGGGCAAGACGCTGGTCGCGGTGGCCGTGGATGGCACATTCGCCGGCTTGATCGGCGTTGCCGACCGTGTGCGGGCGGATTCGGCCAGCGCGGTGGCGCGGTTGAAGGCGCTTGGCCTGCGGGTGGTGATGCTGACCGGGGATCATCCCGCCACTGCGGAGACGATCGCCCGCCAAACGGGTATCGATGAATGGCACGCAGGCGTACTGCCGGGTGACAAAGCGGAGGCGGTACGGGCGCTGGGCGCGGCCGGCCTGCGTGTCGGCATGGCCGGGGATGGCATCAACGATGCGCCCGCGCTGGCTGCCGCCGATGTTTCTTTTGCTATCGGCGTGGGCGCCGAGGCGGCGGTGGAGGCGGCCGATGTGACGCTGGTGCGGAACAGCTTGCACGGTGTTGCCGACGCGATCGATTTGTCGCGAGCGACGCTGACGAAGATTCGGCTGAATCTGTTTTTCGCCTTTATCTACAATGTGCTGGGAATTCCACTGGCCGCGGCTGGATTGTTGAACCCGGTGATCGCCGGGGCGGCGATGGCGATGAGTTCGGTATCGGTGGTGAGCAGTTCACTGTCTTTGCTGCGCTGGCGTGCGGGTAAAACGCCAGTGGCCAGATAAGGCATGTAGCCGGGCGCATTTCCCTTTTTTTGGAGAACATGACATGAGTGAAACCACGATCAAGATCGGCGGCATGAGTTGCGGTGGTTGTGTGCGCAAGATATCCGGCTTGCTGCAGGCTTTGCCCGGCGTGGAGCAGGCGGAGGTTTTGCTGGAGGTGGGTGAGGCGCGGGTTCGCTTCGATCCGGCGATGGTAACGGTGGCGGCGATGCGCGAGCTTGTCGATGCGGCTGGGTTCGAGGTTGACGCCGAAAGTTGAGCGGGTTTGCGGTTGCACGTCGGTTTTTCCCGGTGTGAGGGCAGGGAAGTAAACGCAGCGATTGAAGGAGAGCGAGGGAGGGTGGCGCTTTTCCTTTTATAATTCGCCCATTTTTCGTGGGGAGTGTCTATGGGTTTCGATCTTGTGAAGTCCGGCAAGGATGTGCCGAACGATATCAACGTGATCATCGAGATTCCGGCGCAGGCCGATCCGATCAAATTCGAGGTGGATAAGGACAGCGGTGCGGTGTTCGTCGACCGTTTTGTCGGCACCTCGATGCGTTACCCGATCAATTACGGTTATGTGCCGCATACGGTGGCCGGCGATGGCGACCCGGTCGACGTGCTGGTGGTGACGCCTTTCCCGCTGCTGCCGGGGGTGGTGATCCGCTGCCGTCCGGTTGGGGTGCTGAAGATGGAAGACGAGGCCGGTTCCGATGCCAAGGTGATCGCGGTGCCGGTATCCAAGCTCACGCCGCTGTACGACAAGGTGCAGACGACCGCCGATCTGCCGGAGGTGCTGATGAAGCAGACCGCGCATTTCTTCGAGCACTACAAGGACTTGGAGCCGGGTAAGTGGGTCAAGGTGCTGGGTTGGGGCACGGTCGAGGAAGCGAAGCAGGAAATTCTCGACGGCATTGCCAAAGCCGCCAAATAAAAGCGGTTGGACGAAAGCGCTTCCAGGTTTTTCCTGGGAGGCGCGTGGGAATGAGCTTGCGCATGCGCAAGCTCATTTGTTTTTCAGTCCTCTGTTTTGATCCGTTCGTTCTTTTCACCCGCTGATTCATTGCGAAAAGGCGCGCGTTCGGTCAACTCGTCGAGATAGAAGCCGATGCCGGCGCTCTCCCGCTGAAGAAAATCATCGACCGCACTGCGAAAACGCGGATCGGCGATCCAGTGGGCCGAATAGGTTTTGACCGGCAGCAGGCCGCGTGAAAGTTTGTGTTCCCCTTGCGCGCCGCCTTCAAAACGGGCTAAGCCGTGGGCGATGCAGTAGTCGATGGCCTGGTAGTAGCACAGTTCGAAATGCAGGAACGGTAGTGCTTCGCTTGCTCCCCAATAGCGGCCGTAGAGCGCTTCGCCATCACAGAGAAAAAATGCGCTGGCCACGAGCTGCTTGGCGCGTGTAGCGACGAGCAGGCGTACGTTGTCGGGGCGTTCCTGGGCGAACGAGAGGAAAAAGTCAGCGTTCAGATAGGGCGTGGCGTTGTGCCGCGCATAGGTAGTGGCGTAGCAGTGGTGGAAAAATGCCCAGTCCGCCTCGCTGGCGTTGTGGCCGTCGAGCCAATGCAGAGTCAGACCGTGAGCGGCTGCGCGGCGCCGTTCCTGGCGGATTTTTTTACGCTTGTCGTGATTCAGGCGAGCGAGAAAATCGTCAAAATCGGCATACTCCGCGTTGTACCAATGGAATTGAACGCCCTGGCGTAACGGCAGGCCCGCTTCCCGCAGCCATTCCGCTTCTTCCATGGTGGGAAAGAGCAGATGCAATGACGACAGGCCGCTATCGGCGGCGAGTGCGAGTACGGCATCGAGCAAGGCGCGGCGGTCTGTCGCGGTGGCGCCGAGCAGACGCGCTCCGGGAATCGGCGTGAAAGGGATGGCGGCAAGCCATTTGGGGTAGTAGTGCAAGCCGTGGCGCCGGTATGCCTCGGCCCAGGCCCAGTCGAAAACGTATTCGCCGTATGAGTGGCGCTTTTCGTACAGAGGCAGTGCGGCGGCAAGCCGGCCGCCGCGCCACAGGGTTGCGTGTCGGGGTGTCCAGCCGGTGCCCGGGCCGACACAGCCGGTGCGTTCGAGGCCGTGCAGATAGGCGTGGGAGAGGCAGGGTTGCTTGCCGGCGATTGCATCCCAGTCCTTGGCCGGAATGCCGGCCAGCGTGGGGATGAGGTGAAAGCCGTCGGAATAAGGCATGCTCGATTCCAGCGTTGTGGGTCGAATGGGGTATCTTTTATCTTGCCGCCCGATGCCAAACGGGCGAAGCCGCTGGCGATTCCCGCTCGTGGGCGTGAGTTCAAGGTATAATCCGCCGCCATTTGTGGGGGCGGTGGTGAGTCTGGCGCATTTCGTCGCGCGCCTCGCGCTGCGGATTCGGGGCGGCGGCGCGTATAGCTTCCAGTGGCCCCATTGAGACAGCGATAACCATTTTGCAACACATACGAAATTTCTCGATCATTGCTCACATCGACCACGGTAAATCCACCTTGGCCGACCGGCTCATTCAGTATTGCGGCGGTTTGTCCGAGCGCGAGATGGAATCCCAGGTGCTGGATTCGATGGATCTCGAGCGCGAGCGCGGCATCACCATCAAGGCGCAGACCGCAGCACTCCAATATAAGGCGCGCGACGGGCAAATCTACAATCTGAATCTGATCGATACGCCTGGGCACGTGGATTTTTCCTACGAGGTGAGCCGCTCCTTGGCCGCCTGCGAAGGGGCGTTGTTGGTGGTCGATGCGTCCCAGGGGGTTGAAGCGCAGACGGTGGCGAACTGTTACACCGCGCTCGAGCAGGATGTGGACGTGGTGCCGGTGCTGAACAAGATCGACCTACCGGCGGCCGATCCGGATAACGCCCGTGGCGAGATCGAGGACGTGATCGGTGTCGATGCCTCGAATGCGATTCTTTGTTCGGCCAAAACCGGTTTGGGCATCGAGGAGGTGCTCGAGGCGGTTATCGCTCGTATGCCGCCGCCTAAGGGTGACGAGAAGGCGCCGTTGAAGGCCTTGATCATCGATTCCTGGTTCGACAATTACGTCGGCGTTGTGATGCTGGTGCGTGTCGTGGATGGGGTACTGAAGCCCAAGGACAGGATTCTGCTGATGGCCGTCGGCGCGCAGTATCCATGCGAGCAGGTCGGCGTATTCACACCCAAATCGGTCGGGCGGGAGCAGCTTTCGGCGGGTGAGGTGGGTTTCGTCATCGCCGGCATCAAGGAAATCGAAGCGGCCAAGGTGGGCGATACGATCACCTTGGCGAACCGGCCGGCGGTGGAACCTTTGCCGGGGTTCAAGGAAATCAAGCCGCAGGTGTTCGCCGGCCTGTATCCGGTGGAGTCGAGCGAGTACGACCAGTTGCGCGATTCGCTCGAAAAGCTGCGCCTGAACGACTCCTCGTTGCGTTTCGAGCCGGAAGTGTCGCAGGCGCTGGGTTTCGGTTTCCGTTGTGGTTTTCTCGGCTTGCTGCACATGGACATCGTGCAGGAGCGGCTCGAACGCGAGTTCGATATGGATCTCATCACGACCGCGCCGACGGTGGTGTATGAGGTTGTGCTGAACAGCGGCGAGGTGATCCGCATCGAGAATCCGGCCAAGCTGCCGGAAGTGGGCAAATTCGCCGAGATCCGCGAACCGATCATTACCGCGACGATCTTTCTGCCGCAGGACTATGTCGGCCCGGTGATCACCCTGTGCAATCAGAAGCGTGGCGTTCAGGTGGATATGCGTTACCACGGCCGTCAGGTGCAATTGGTTTACGACTTGCCGATGAACGAAGTGGTGATGGACTTCTTCGACAAGCTGAAATCCGTTTCGCGCGGCTACGCTTCGCTCGATTACGAATTCAAGGAATATCGCAGCGGCGATCTGGTCAAGCTCGACCTGCTGGTCGGTGGCGAGAAGGTGGATGCGCTATCGGTGATCGTGCATCGCGCCAGCGCTCAATACCGTGGTCGCGAGCTGGCTTCCAAGCTGCGTGAGCTGATTCCGCGGCAGATGTTCGACGTCGCCATCCAGGCCGCCATCGGTTCCCACATCATCGCGCGTGAAACCATCAAGGCGTTGCGCAAGAACGTGCTCGCCAAGTGTTATGGCGGCGACATCTCGCGTAAGAAGAAACTGCTGGAAAAGCAGAAAGAGGGTAAGAAGCGGATGAAGCAGGTGGGCAACGTGGAGATTCCGCAGGAAGCCTTCCTTGCCGTGCTGCGCGTGGAGGACGGCAAATAGCCGACGAGCCAATGGGTGGGCTGCTAGCGACAATAGATGGAGTTCGTGTGAATTTTGCCCTGATTTTGCTTTTACTCCTGGTCGCCACCGGCGTCCTGTGGGCTGCTGATCGCTTCTACGCGCGCAAGCGCCGTGGAACGGGCGTGCCCGCGCCGTGGTGGGTCGAATACGGCGCGAGCTTTTTTCCGGTGATCGCGCTTGTTTTCGGCTTGCGCTCGTTTGTTGTCGAACCGTTCAAGATTCCGTCCGGTTCGATGATTCCGACCTTGCTCGTGGGCGATTACATTCTGGTCAATAAATGGACCTACGGCATTCGTTTGCCGGTTATCAACAAGAAAATCATCGACATCAACCAGCCAGCGCGCGGCGATGTGATGGTGTTCCGCTATCCGGCCAATCCATCAGATGACTACATCAAGCGTGTTGTCGGCTTGCCCGGCGACAAGGTGGAGTACATCGACAAACGCCTGCGCATCAACGGCCAGCCTGTTGATACCGAACCCACGAGCGATTATCTCCATCCCGACCGGATGTATTATTCACCGCAGTTCATCGAAAAACTTGGCGAGGTCAGCCATTCGATCCTGAACGAGCGCGATGCGCCGGCATTCGTGCCCCATATGCTGAATTATCCGCATCGAGAAAACTGTACTTATACTAGTAGCGGCGTGACGTGCATCGTGCCGGAAGGGCATTATTTCGTCATGGGTGACAACCGCGACGCCAGCAGCGACAGCAGGGTGTGGGGCTTTGTGCCGGATGCCAACATCGTCGGCCGTGCTTTCTTCATCTGGTTCAACTGGAACGACAAATCGCGCATCGGGCGCTTTCATTGAGAGAGAGTTATGAACAGAACATCCCAAAAAGGCCTAAGTCTCGTCAGTGTGCTTATCGTCGGCTTATTGGTTGCTTTCCTGTTGCTGATGGGGTTTCGCTGTGTACCGGCAATTACCGAATTTATGGCGATCGAGCGCGTTATTCGGACTGTGGCCGAAGAAGGTAATGGCGGTATGTCGGTGACTGAAATGCGAAATAGCTTCATCCGGCGTAGCCAGATCGATGACATCACTTCGGTTACCGGCGCTGACCTGGAAATCTCTACAGGAGGGGGTAAAACCACGATTACGGTTGAGTATCCTCGTAAGGTGCCGATAGCCGGTAACGTCAGTCTGCTCATCGATTTCCGCGCTTCTACTAAAGCCGCTTACTGAAGTGCCGAGTACCCAGTTTGCGGCGACTGAAAGATTGCAGCGGGCGTTGGATCATGTTTTTACCAACCCCGCGTTGCTCGATGAAGCGCTGACACATCGCAGCTTCGGGCAGCCGCACAATGAGCGCTTCGAGTTTCTCGGCGATAGCGTTCTCAACTGCGTCGTTTCCATCGTGTTGTGCGAACGGTTTCCCGCGCTGCGCGAGGGGGAGCTTTCCCGGCTGCGCGCTTCCCTGGTGTGCCAGGATGCCCTATGCCGCATGGCGGGAGAGCTTGAAATCGGCGCATGCCTGAAGCTGGGTGAAGGGGAACGACGTTCCGGTGGCCACCGCCGGCCCTCTATCCTTGCCGACGCGCTCGAAGCTGTTTTTGCCGCGGTGTTTCTCGATGCGGGCTTTCCCGCCGCGCAGGCGGTGATCTTGCGGCTCTATGCGCCCTTGCTCGCCGAAGTCGATCCCAAAGGGGAACCACCCAAGGATCCCAAGACGGCACTGCAGGAATGGCTGCAGAGCCGTCGCCGGCCTTTGCCCAACTATGTCATGGTGCAGGTGTTGGGCGAGGCGCACGCACAGGAATTCGAGATTGCCTGCGAGATCGAAGCCTTTGGGGTACGCACTGTTGCCCGAGGCGGTAGCCGCCGGGCCGCGGAGCGGCACGCGGCCGAACTTGCACTTATTGAGCTGCACCGACTATGAGTAATACCGATACACCTGGCCAGCAGCCTATGTCTGTGAACTTCCGCACCGGCTATGTCGCCATCGTCGGGCGGCCCAATGTCGGCAAATCGACGCTGCTCAATCGTCTGATCGGGCAGAAGATCAGCATCGTTTCGAACAAGGCGCAGACGACGCGACATCGTGTCCACGGCATCCTGACGCGGAGCGATGCTCAGTTCGTGTTCGTCGACACCCCGGGTTTTCAGACCCAGCATCGCAACGCGCTCAATCGTTCGATGAACCGCACGGTGTCGCAAGTGCTGGCGGACGTGGATCTGGTGTTTTTCGTCGTCGAGGCCGGCCGTTTCGGTGAGGGCGACGAGCGGGTGCTGAAGATACTGCCCCCCGAGGCCCGAGTGCTGCTTGTCATCAACAAAATCGACCAGCTTAGAGACAAAACAGCGCTATTGCCTTTCATCGACCGCGTGCGCCAGTTACGCGATTTTGCCGAGATCGTGCCCTTGTCGGCCGAGCGGGGCGCCAATGTCGATACACTCGCCGATGTTGCCGTACCGCTGTTGCCCGAGGGCACGCCGATCTATGAGGAAGACGAGATCACCGACCGTAGCGAACGCTTTCTCGCCGCCGAATTCCTGCGCGAAAAGCTGTTCCGCCTGCTCGGCGACGAATTGCCTTACGGCATCGCGGTGGAAATCGAGAAATTTGAAACCGAAGGGCAGCTACGGCGAATCTACGCGGCGGTGATCGTCGACAAGGCCGGTCACAAGAGCATCGTCATTGGCAAGGGCGGCGAAAAGCTCAAGCGCATTTCCACCGAAGCCCGTGTCGAACTGGAAAAGCTTTTCGACGGTAAGGTGTTCCTCGAAGTCTGGGTCAAGGTCAAGAGCGGCTGGGCAGACGACGAGCGCGCGTTGAAAAGCCTCGGTTACGAGTAATTTCCGTTCGCCGTGGTGCAGAAACAGCGTATCGACCAGCAACCCGCCTGGGTTTTGCATAGCTTACCATGGCGTGAAACCAGTCTGATCGTAGAGATTTTTTCCCGCGACCACGGTCGTATCGCCTTGGCGGCGAAGGGCGCGCGCCGCCCGCAGTCGGCGCTGCGCGGCGGACTGATGGCTTTTCAGCCCTTGTTGATGGATTGGTCCGGCGGCGGTGAGGTGAAAACACTGGTGCGGGCGGAATGGTGTGGCGGGCAGCCGTTGCTCGGCGGCCGCGCGCTGCTGTGCGGTTATTACCTCAACGAGTTGTTGATTCGCCTGACCGCGCGCGAAGATCCTCATCCCCGGCTGTTCGCTGCTTATGCCGAAGCCGCCGCCGCGCTGGCTCGCGGCGAGGCGCAGGCAACCGTCTTGCGCCGCTTCGAACTCGCGTTGCTGAGCGAACTCGGCTATAGCGCGGGGCTGGAAAGCGAAGGCGGTGGCGAGGCGGTTCATCCCGACGAACAGTACGTCTATATAATCGAGCGGGGTCCAGTGCGTTGGGCCGCCGATGACAGTGAATTGGAACCGGCGCTGCCGTTAGTGAGCGGGCGCACCCTGCTTGACATGGCGGCGGGTGATTTTTCCCGCGCCGAAACACAAACCCAGGCCAAGCGGCTATTGCGTGCATTGATCGACCATTACCTCGGCGGCCAGCCACTGCAATCGCGCCGGGTACTACAGGAGTTGCAGGAACTGTGATCGAACTTGGCGTCAATATCGACCATGTGGCGACGTTGCGGCAGGCTCGCCGCACCTGGGAGCCGGACCCGGTCTGGGCCGCGGTGGAGGCTCACTTGGGCGGGGCGGATGGCATTACCGTCCATCTGCGCGAGGATCGCCGCCACATCGGCGACGAGGATGTGCGCCGGCTGCGCGAGCTGACCCAAGTCAAACTCAATCTGGAAATGGCCGCTACCGATGAGATGGTGGCCATCGCCTGCGCGCTGCAGCCGGAAATGGCAATGCTGGTGCCCGAGGGGCGCAACGAAATCACCACCGAAGGCGGCCTTGATGTGCGCGCGCAGGAAGCGCGCCTGAAAGACGTGATCGCGCGCCTGACCGGCGCGGGTATTGTTACCAGCGTGTTCATCGACGCCGATCTCGCGCAGGTGGAAGCGGCCGCGCGCATCGGCGCGAAGGTGTGCGAAATTCACACCGGGCCGTATGCGCACGCTTTTCATAGCGCTGGGCGAGACGCCGAAAGCGTGGCGGTGGGGGCTGAGCTCGCCAAAGTGGCGGCTGCCGGCGCGGCGGTGCGCGATCTCGGCATGCGCTTCAACGCCGGGCACGCGCTCAATTACTACAATGTGCAGCCGATCGCCGCCCTTGCCGGTGTGCGTGAATTGCACATCGGCCATGCTATCGTCAGCCGTGCTGTGTTTGCCGGCCTGCGCGAAGCGGTGCGCGAGATGAAACGCCTAATGCGCGAAGCTGCTGTTTGAATCGGTGCCGGAGAGGAAGAGCAGGGCCGCGATGATCTATGGCATTGGTACCGATATTGTTCACATCGAGCGTATCAGCGGGTTGCTTTCGCGCCATGGCGAACGTTTTGCCGAGCGCATCCTCGCCCCCAGCGAACGGGCCGATTGGCGGGCCAGCCGCGATCCGGCGCGTTTTCTCGCCAAGCGCTTCGCTGCTAAGGAGGCATTCGGCAAGGCCTTGGGTACCGGGGTTGCCGTGCCTGCGACGCTGCATGTGGTGGCGGTGGAGCATGACGAACTGGGCAAGCCGCTGTTCCGTTATGCCGAGACTTTAGCCGCTTACCTCGCCGAACGGCGTCTGTGCGCGCATCTGAGTTTGAGTGACGAAGCCGACTATGTGGTTGCTTTCGCGTTGATCGAACAGGAACGAATATGAGTGCCAATGCCAACGCTCAGCCAACCAGCTTGCCGCGTGGCCCGGTGATGGTCGACGTTGTCGGCACATCCCTGACCGATGCCGAGCGTTTGCGTTTGCGTCACCCGTTGGTTGGCGGGGTGATTCTGTTTGCGCGCAACTATATAGGTTCCGCCCAGCTGTCGGCGCTGACCGCCGAGATTCGCGCGCTGCGCGTTCCGCCATTGTTGATCGCAGTGGATCACGAAGGCGGACGGGTGCAGCGCTTTCGCGGCGACGGCTTTACCCATCTGCCGGCCATGCGTAGCCTTGGGCGCATGTGGCAGCGGGATCGCGCCGCCGCGTTGCAGGCGGCGCGCTGCGCCGGCTATGTGCTGGCAGCGGAATTGCGCGCGCATGGCGTCGATCTTAGCTTTGCGCCGGTACTTGATCTGGACTACGGCGTGAGCCGCGCCATTGACGACCGTGCATTCCACCGCGATGCGGCTGCCACCAGTGAACTCGCCGATGCGTTGGCCGCCGGTATGGGTGAGGCGGGCATGGCGTGTGTGGGCAAGCACTTTCCCGGCCACGGCTTCGTCGAAGCCGACTCTCATCACGAAATGCCGGTCGATCCGCGCGATTTCGACACGATTTGGCATGAGGACATCGCCCCCTACCGGCACGGGCTTAGCGGCCGGCTTGCTGGCGTGATGCCGGCGCACGTCGTCTATCCCGCCGTGGCACCCGAGCCAGCGGGTTTTTCCCCGTTCTGGTTGCAAGACGTGTTGCGCGGGCGGATCGGTTTCCAGGGCGTGATTTTCAGCGATGATCTGAACATGCAGGGCGCGATGGCCGCTGGCGACATCGTTGCCCGCGCAGGTGCCGCCCATGCGGCTGGCTGCGACATGCTGCTGGTGTGCAACCGGCCCGATCTGGCCGACGAACTGCTCGCCCACTGGCAAGCGGCCCCATCCGCGTCATCCCTGGCACGGATTGCCGTGCTCGGCGGCTTGCCGCCGGAGCCAGCGCTGGCGCGGAATGCCTTGTACCGGCAGGCACGCGACGTTGTTGTGGCCGCCATGGGCGATGGAGCAGGCACGGACAACGGTTTCGCGCTTGCCGCCGCCACCAGCGGCGACCGCCCGCCATCCTGAGCGGCACACGCAGGTACGCGCCGTGAGCGATGCCAGCAAACATTTCGATGCTCGCGCCTTTCTGAAAACGGTGTCGGAGGAACCCGGCGTCTACCGCATGATCGGCGTCGAGGACAAAGTGCTGTACGTCGGCAAGGCGAAAAACCTCAAGCGCCGTGTATCGAGCTACTTTCAGCGCAGCTCGTCGAGTCCGCGTATCGCCATGATGGTGGCGCAGATCGTGCGCGTGGATATCACCGCTACTCGCTCCGAAGCCGAGGCGCTGATTCTCGAAAACAACCTCATCAAAAGCCTCGCGCCGCGCTACAACATCCTGTTCCGCGACGACAAAACCTACCCCTACATCGAACTGTCGGGCGACGACTACCCTCGGCTCGCCTACCATCGTGGCGCGTTCGCCAAAGGCGCGCGCTATTTCGGGCCGTTTCCGAATGCCGGGGCTGCACGCGAAAGCGTACAACTGCTGCAAAAAACTTTTCGCCTGCGCACATGCGAGAACAGCGTGTTCCAAAACCGCTCGCGCCCTTGTCTGTTGCACCAGATCAAGCGCTGTTCCGCGCCCTGTGTCGGCTTGATTAGCACCGACGATTACGCTACCGACGTGCGCCTGGCCACGCGGCTGCTGGATGGCCAGGGCAACGAGATCATCGACGACCTTACCGCGCGCATGGCGGAAGCCGCCGAGCGGCTGGCGTTTGAGGAGGCCGCTGCATGCCGCGACCGTGTACGGACGTTGCAGGCGGTGCTGCACCGGCAGTTTGTGGATAGCCGCAAGGATGAGGATGTGGACATCCTGGCCGCGGTCGAAGAAGACGGCCTTACCTGCATCAACATCGCCATGGTGCGCGGCGGCCGCCACCTAGGCGACCGCCCCCAGTTTCCCGCCGGCGCGGCGGCCTGCGGCGCCGAGGACGGCCTGCTCGCCTTCATCGAACAGCACTACACCGTGCATCCCATGCCGACTAAACTGCTGGTGAATGGATCGGTAGCGCTGGCGCGGGAAACGATGGTGGAACTGACCGAACGGCCGCCAGTGGTTGCTGGCCCTCGCTTTGCCTCCGAGCACGCGTGGGTGGAAATGGCGGAAAAGAACGCGCGCCTTGCCATCCAGGCGCGCGCACGCGACACCGGCCGTGCCGCGCAGCGGCTGGAAGCGTTGCGCGAGGCGCTGGAACTGCCCGAGGCGCCGGCGCGCATCGAATGCTTCGACATCAGCCACACCCTAGGCGAAGCCACGGTGGCTTCGTGCGTGGTGGCCGAGGCTGGCGCGATGAAACGCGCCGAATACCGCCGCTATAACATCGCCGGCATCGCGCCCGGTGACGATTTCGCCGCCATGCGCCAAGTGCTGGAGCGGCGCTACGGCAAGGTGGCGACGGGGGAGGGTGTGTGCCCCGACCTGATCCTGATTGACGGTGGCAAAGGGCAGGTGAGCGCGGCGCGCGCGGTACTCGCCGAAGTCGGGCTGGAAGCCGTGGCGATGGTCGGTGTGGCCAAGGGCGAAGGCCGCAAGGCCGGGCTGGAAATGCTGATCTTTCCCGACGGGCGCGAAGGGCTAGCACTCGGCGGTGCGCATCCGGCACTGCATTTGATTCAGGAAATCCGCGACGAAGCGCACCGCTTTGCCATCACCGGCCATCGTGCCCGCCGCGGTAAGACGCGTGTCGGCTCGAAGCTGGACGACATTCCGGGCGTCGGCCCCGCCCGCCGGCGCAACCTACTCGCCGCCTTCGGCGGCTTGGAGGGCGTGCGCGCGGCCACCGTGGAAGACCTATGCCGAGTCGAGGGCGTCAGCCGGAAAACGGCCGAAACGATATACTCCGCGCTGCATCAGCGTTAACGGGCGCCGTCCATCCGCATGTCTCTCAATATTCCCAATACCCTCACCTGGGCCCGGATTGCGCTCATCCCCCTGTTCGTCGGCATCTTTTATCTGCCGAACGGCTGGATGAGCGTACCGCAACAAAACCTGCTGGCCACGACGCTATTCATCATCGCGGCGGTGACCGATTGGTTCGACGGCTATCTTGCCCGGGCGCTGGGGCAAACCTCCGCCTTCGGTGCCTTCCTCGATCCGGTGGCGGACAAGCTGATGGTAGCCGCCGCGCTCATCCTGCTGGTGCAGCTCGCGCGTGTCGACGCCATCATCGCCGTGGTCATCATCGGGCGCGAAATCACCATCTCCGCGCTGCGCGAGTGGATGGCGCGCGTGGGCGAATCGGCCAGCGTGGCGGTGGCCTATGTCGGTAAGCTGAAAACCGTTGCGCAGATGGTGGCCATCCCGTTGCTGTTGTACGACGCGCCACTGCTGTCGATCAACGTCCGCTCCATCGGTGGCGTATTGATTTACGTCGCCGCCGCGTTGACGCTGTGGTCCATGGGTTATTACCTGTACCGCGCGATGCCCCTGCTGGCACAGCATAAGGACAAATGATCAAGTGCAGAAAATTCGCACGGGAAGTTGACAGAACAAGCCCGCCGCCTATAATTGCGCTCTTTCCCGAGCGGGAATAGCTCAGTTGGTAGAGCGCAACCTTGCCAAGGTTGAGGTCGCGAGTTCGAGACTCGTTTCCCGCTCCAAAAATTCGCGGATCAGATTCCTAAATCTGGTCCGGAGGCTCCCGGAAGCGGGATAGCCGGCCGAAATGGGCATGGCGCGATGGCAGAGTGGTTATGCAGCGGCCTGCAAAGCCGTGTACATCGGTTCGATTCCGGTTCGCGCCTCCAGAGGAAAATGCGGGAATAGCTCAGTTGGTAGAGCGCAACCTTGCCAAGGTTGAGGTCGCGAGTTCGAGACTCGTTTCCCGCTCCAAAATTTGATCTACAGAGTTCCAGTGAAGTCTGTAAGTCATTGAAAATAGGCCCGGAAGGGCCTTTTTTCATTCCAGCGGGTTCCACTAAAAACCACCTACATCTGGTGCGTTTAAGTCCATATATAAGTCCATCAGAAAGCGGGGGGTTGCTAGACCGGATTGTTGGTGGAGTGGGTTCTTCAGCGAGATAACTATCTGACCTTGCCCCTGTTCCACGCATCCTGTGGTGCGCTGCATGTCGTTGGCGCTGGTGATAGCCGCTCGGACTGACGCTCAGTACTGCGCACTGCACCGAAACCGGCCAGCAGTGGCGATTACGCTCGATGAAGGCGTACTTCACATCGCATCCTTCGCGAAGTACGCCGCTGCCTTTTTTAGAATGTCGTGCTCCAGCGCCACTTCCGCCCGTAAACGGGCCAGCTCCATCTGCTCTGGACTGACTGGCTTCGTATCCACGCCACTGAGCCGACCCTCTCGGTCGGCTTTGACCAGTCGTACCGCCTACAGCTTGAATTCCAGTGTGTATCGTGCTCGCTTGGCCTTGCTTGTCATGGTGTCTCTCCTTGCTTGAGTTTAGCGATTCAACAAGGGAGGCGTTTCATGGGGGCAAGGTCACTCGATCACCCGATGCTGATCGGTTTCCCCTCACCGTAACCGCCATGACCGGACTGAAATGTCAGTTCCGCTCCGTTCGATAGTTCAATCTGCCCAGTTGTCCGCTGGGATGCGATGCTGGTTTACATGGATATCCCGGAGGCTTGACCGCTGGCGTCAGACTCTGCGCGTGCTACTGGCTACTTCAATTGCACGCCAACGGGCAGTTGGTTCCAGGCGTTTTTGATCCAGGGTTCGAAGTAGTTTGCCGGATTGACCGGCCCGTTCCACTGTTTGCCGTTGCGCAAGGGTATGGGGCCGTACTGGAAAGTCGCTGTCTTTCCATCCGAACAGACTGCTTCGATGTTCGCCTCGTCGATCCAGGCTTCGCGCGGGGTCTTGGTCATTGTGCAGTCGATTGGCGCCCATGTGCATCGCTGCATCCAACTGTCGTCGAACAGGCGCACCGTTCGGTAGTGGGCTTGGCCTTTGCAGACGCGTTTGATTTCGACTGTGCTAGGCGTGCTATGACTAGAGATATAAATCTTTACGAAAGAGGGCTTAGAAGATGAGCGCCAATGATAGTGGGATGTATTTCCAATAGGATTTAAATTCACGCTAGCGACGATATGAGCATCCTTTTCAGAGGGTCGGCCGGGAATCGTGCGAAATTCTTAAAAAAACTGGCTAGTTGATTGTTTTTAAATAAAAATCGCTCAGTGAGAGCAAAAACCAGTTTTCACTGGCCCGCTTTCATCAATTGAGGTTTCCAGCCTCGTTTGATCCGAGCGCCGTAATCCTCCCGCACACGGGCGATTGCGGCATAATCGTTAAGGCGTAGCTCGCGCAGCTCGACGGCCAGCCGGGTCCGCTCAGTCCGCCAAGCAGCGCAATCCTCTTGAGTCGGGTTGGTGTGGTGCAGCGCGTTGGTATAGATCGCCATCATGTGCACGATGCACTCGCGGGCGCACTCGTAGGCGATAGCGACTTCCTTGGCGTCGTGATCATACATCGTGGCTTCCTCCGAAACTGGTAATACCGCAGCGAACTCAAGGGGCCTGTCACCAAAGCTCAGGATCATTTCAGCGCAGCCCGGCAGCCAAATCAGTTTGGCTGCATCACGAATCATTCTTGACGCGTCCCTTCCGTTGCCCGCTACTTCCTTTCGCTGTCTGTGATTGATTGGCGGTGAGCTTTAGCAGAATTTGTTCGTGGCTGGACAATACCGCCTTCGCTACGGCCAGCTCAGCCTCCAGGCGAAGCCCCGTTTGAGTTGAATCCAGTAGCTTCTGTGCATAGCCTTGGCTTTCTACGAGCAGTTCATCTGTTCGTGCCAAGGTTTGTGCCAAACGTGCTTCCAACTGTTGACTCTTCAAGTCGGAGACGACCAATTGTTCCCGGGCGGTGCGCAGCGGTCGCGCCTCAGTTTCCAGGCGATGTAATTCGCTACGAAGGTGAGTCAGTTCGCTGGATAGACGAACACTGTCCTCGTGGCTACGAATCAGTTCCTGTTGTTTCGCGTTCACCGTTTCCTTGGCTGAGCGCAACTCGCCCTGCAAGAACTGAATCTGCTGCTCGAACTGCCGCTGGTCCTGCTCCCGTTGCTCCTTTGCCGCAATGCGGAAATGTTCCAGCGCCTCTCTGGAATGCTGGTGTTTTTCCTCCAACGATATACGGTGCGCTTCTTCCTTCTTCAGTTGCTCTTCCATATCTTGGGTGCGCTGAACCATTTGTGCCCGAACAATTTTCTCTTCCTGAAGCGTGGCCAGGGTTTCGGTATGGGCCGCTTTTTCTGCCGCCAACTCCACGGCTTGGCACTCAGACTGGCTGCGGAAGGAGTCCACTTCATTACGTAACGCGGAGATGGTGCCGTTTAGCGCGACAATTTCCGCCTTGTGCTTGTCGGTCAGAACCGCCAAGCGCTGATCAGCTTCCTCATGCAGGCGCTCGGCGAGTCTAGCGGCCAGATCCTGGATGGCTTCGCTGACCGCAACTTGGGCGCCGGTATTCCCGCCTTCCTCTTCCTCGATTTCCTTCAGATAGCGATGGATCGTGCCTTTCGAGCCGGTATTGCCCAGTTCGCCACGAATAGCGTCGATTGAGGGATAGCGCCCCACCGCTAGCAGATTGTTACGTGCTCTGATGACTTCTGATTTGTAGATTCCAGATCTAGCCATGACACCCCCAAATTTCATACCGTATTACGTAATATGATATTACGTAATAAATACACGCGATACAAGATGAATTAACACGTAAATATAAGACTTGATAATGGTTGATTATTAGTTGTGATGGAAGGTCGCGCGGAAAAATCACGTAGAGGGTGGTACGAATGGATAACTACCAACTGGCCGTACTATGCGTAGCCGAACTCACCGACAGCTACTACAGCGACCCATAACAGCCGGCCGGCTAGGCCGTGCTCTGACCCCACCCTGCGACCGAATCTTTGTGGACTGTTCAGCGCCATCACCAACTCCAACTACACTACGGCAACCTCGTCCTCGTGTTCATCGAAGACCAGCCACTGCGGCACGGCACCGTCGTCAGCGATACCGACGATGAAACGCTCAAGGCCCATGGCCTTCACCCAACTCTTTCCCTCAATCAACGACAACGCGCTCACCGTCAATGGTTTATCAATACCGTCCGGCGCTAGCAGGCTGCTGAAATACCTCCCGACGACTCGAAGTGAGAAATCTGCGATGGCCCAGAACGAGCTACAAGCGATTTTTTCGAGGCAAGCAAGGGGTCAAGCACCTTTTTTTCGGTCGACTTTCCGACTCGAAACCAGTATTTCAGCAGCCTGCTGATGTTTAGTCTCGGCATTTGATGGTGCAATCTTCTCAACGGAATGGAAGGAAGCACTATGTATGGGCCAGGTACTGCATGGCAGCGCCACAACGACAGAGGCACCCCGTCGAGCAATACAAAATAGTCAAGAGAGCCTGAGAGCGCTATCTGGACGTTACGGTATCAATCAAAAGACGGTGGCAAGGTGGAAGAAGCGAACTTCGGTCTCCGATTTGCCGACCGGGCCAAAACTGAATCGCCCCGTGCCGGGGGATTTCCTCAATGATTAAACTACGTTTTATTCACCAAGAGCCACACCATTTCCTCTTGGTCGGCCTTACTGCATTGGCGAATTGAAAAAATTCTGTCGTTATTCAACATATTTATAGTAGATACAAATACTGTGTTGTACGGCGTTATTTGCATTGACTGCAAGTAAAATCTGGCGGGACAATGCCCGTTTTATGCGAGGGGCCTTGTAAAAAAAGGGCATCCCTCGCCGGTAGCACCCGAAACACTAAAACAATGCAGTCAGGGAGGGCACCGTGTCCTCACACGGACTTCATCCGCTCTTTCATCGTGGTGCTGTTTACTCTTATGGACTCAGTGACGCAAACGCCTACTGGCAAGAAAGCGGGGACGAAGATGAGAAGGGGGGCGCTTTGGTGGATGCTAGGCCGTGGGATTTCCGACCTGGTTCTGCGCTTCAGAAAGCCTTGCATTCATTGAACATCAACCAGTTAACGCCACCCGCGAATCCGAAGGACGAAGCGCTCACCGTCAGCATGACGGAATCAAAAAATCAATGACAAGGCTACAAAAAATGCAAATCAAATTACCTCGAGCTCCATGGCTTCGTATCCTCGCCATCTGCTCACCCGGCCTGCTGGCGATATTGGCTGCATCGCTGTTTGTCATGCATCGGCTCTCGCAGAATGCTGACGGTGTATGTGTGGACAGCGGTAGGGTATTTAGTGAGTCGGAATTACGGCAGGCGGTGATACGTAATCTGATACAAATCGACGTGGATAATGCCAACCGTCAAAAGGATCTGTTCAATGAGATCTTCCGTACAGGCATCGTCAAGAGCCCTCCGAAGACCGTCATCCGAAATCTCCTCGACGAATTTTTTGACAACGGAAAATCTTTCGAAGAAAACTTCTCGATCGAAGTTATCGCACCCGGCAACAGAGGATTCGATCTCGACACCCTACAAGAACCCTTCCTGCTAATCGGCTACGGAACCATGCGCAGAGACGGCGCCGCTATCATGGCTTCCACGGATATCCATAAAATCGAGAATTCAGAGCGGCTGCAAAAACAACACACGTACAGCCTGTATGAGCGGTACCGGGGGTTTGGAAAACATTTCTACCGGATGAAGAGAACACTTATCGAGAAAGATTGCTGCGACAACAATAACCACGGCCGTTCCGAAGAGGAATATCTAGCTGATAAACGGACGGCCTACATAGGATCAAAAAATTCTTTTGACCGAAACCTGGCAGTACTTGAACTCATCGCCCAGGTTTCCAATTGCGGGGCCATCCTGACCTTCAAAGAAGAAGATACAGGCTTTGACCTTACCAGCATTCAATGGATCAGGGAGCAATGACATGGCGATGCCAACAATTGAAGAAGTGGTTTCCAGGTACCTGTTCAACCAGCCCACGCCACCCGCGAATCTGAAGGATGAGGCGCTTATCCGCCCCGCCGGACAACCAGGTAACGCGCTCCTCGTCGACATGAACGAATTCATGACCACGGGCGGTGGTCGATTCGTCGGCGTCGAACGGTTCAATTTCGTCAGAAACTTTCTGAGCGCGCAGGATGGGGGCTACCTTAACGGGGGTTCGCTTGCTCCGGGGGTGTATACGACTGCGGACCTACTGCTGCTATACAACAATACCCCCAATAGATTAACGGCCGCCCAGTATTATCAGGGTATTTATGACAGCGATTATGCGGAGCGTGCGTATGTGTTCGGTTCCTGCGCATACCGCATCAATGCGGATGCCACATTTCACGTCAATGCGGATGGGGGAAGGCAGATCAGCAATATCTGCGTGGAACCGCTGAACGATAATTTCGACTATGAAGGCGGAGGACCGCTCGCCGACATCACGAACTTCCTGACCAAGGACCAGATCGATCCGTCGGGCATCGGCAGGCAGGTTCCCATCCAGTTCACCGGCGCAGTTGCGACAAAACAATACCTCACCGATGCAGACTGGGCGGCATTGGACCTTCGTAACAACGAAGCGGGGCAGCGCGAACTAAACAACAAAATCGATCTGGCCGGTTTTGCCCCTTATTTCATCGGACTTTTCGGATCGGTCCTGGCCAGACTGGTGAGCAATGACATCATCACTTACGAAGACAGTGAAGGGCGATTCGTCGTTTACGACGGCAAGGATGTAAACAACAACGGCACCATCAATAATCCGATGGAGATGCTGAATCTGACCGAATGGGTTCCGTATGGGGCTGCCGTCATCGGCGGCGGCGGTAATGACGTACTCCACGGAACCATATTAGAAGACGAACTTTACGGAGGCGCAGGAAACGACACGCTGCACGGCGGTTTGGACAAAGATCGACTTATTGGCGATGACGGCGATGATGTGCTGAACGGCGATAGCGGCGAGGATGTTCTTGAAGGGGGCGCGGGTGATGACAAGCTAGATGGCGGGAGTGGCTGGGATATTCTTAAAGGAGGGGCGGACAACGACGTTCTCAACGGCGGTGACGAAAAGGATGCGCTCGATGGCGGAACGGGCACCGACCAGCTCGACGGGGGCAAGGGCGATGATTTTCTTAGTGGCGGCGAAGGTGATGACGTACTGACCGGAGGCGAAGATAAAGACACCATTTATGGTGATGAAAACGACGATCAATTGGACGGTGGCGCGGGCGATGACATCATGCTTGGCGGCACGGGCGAAGATCGCCTCGATGGCGGCGAGGGCGACGATCGTCTCTCTGGCGAGGCCGGTAACGATCAACTCAAGGGCGGTGTCGGTGACGATTTCATGCTCGGCGAGGGAGGAGAAGATATTCTTGAGGGCGAGGATGGCGAAGATCATCTTGAAGGCGGTGCCGACAATGACAGACTTGATGGTGGCGCAGACAATGATGCTCTGTTCGGTAACGCCGGCGATGACATTCTGATTGGTGGCAGCGATGACGGCAAAGACCACCTCGACGGCGGTGCGAACAACGACACCCTTGAGGGCGGCGGCGGCAAGGACTATCTCATCGGTGGCGAGGGCACCGACCGCCTCGAGGGTGGCACCGACTACGACATCTATCGCGCCGATGGCCAGGACCGCATCGTCGATGAGGACGGCGTGGGCCTCGTGCTGCTGGACAACCAGGCGCTCACCGGCGGCAGCCGCAAGAGCAGCGACCCTGCGAACACTTACCAGGGAGGCGGCAACACCTACGTACTTGCCGGCAGCACGCTCACCATCAACGGCGGGCTCGTCATCGAACAGTTCCAGAACCACGAACTCAATATTCACCTGATCGACGAAGAAGACCCACCCCCGGAAAAACCCAACGTCGACAGCGCCGAGGTCAAACCCTCACCCATCGTGCTTGATCTGGACGGCGACGGCATCGAAACCCTGCCGCTGCAAGACCAGTATTTCGATCTGGACGGCGACGGGCTGGCCGAGCGCACTGGCTGGGTCAGCCGCGACGATGGCCTGCTCGTGCGCGACCTGGACGGCAACGGTCGCATCACCGACGGCGGCGAACTCTTCGGCAACCACACCAAGCTTTCCGACGGCAGCCTCGCCACCAACGGTTTCGAAGCGCTGGCCGAACTCGACGGCAATCGCGACGGCAAGGTCGATGCTCAGGATGCCGCCTTTGCGCAACTCAAGGTCTGGCGTGATCTGAATCAGAACGGCACCAGTGAGGCCGGCGAACTGCAAAGTCTGCCCGAGGCCGGTGTGCGCGCGCTAGCCACCGCCTACACCCATTCCACCCGTACCGATGCCAACGGCCACCAGCACCGGCAGACCGGCACTCTCGAACTGGCCAACGGCGCCACCGCCGCCAGTGCCGACGTCTGGTTCAAGACCGACCCCTCTCTGCGGCGCAACACCGGCACCATCGACGTGCCCCCGGAGATTCTCTTCCTGCCCAACGCCAGAGGCTTCGGCAAGGTGTACGACCTGCACCAGGCCATGGCGCTTGACCCCGCGCTCAAGGACTATCTGGACCGTTACCTGCAGGCCGCTACAACCACCGAGCGCGACACCCGTCTGGACGAACTCATCTACCGCTGGTGCGGCGCCGAAGGCATCAATCCCAACAGCCGCGACCCCAGCAAGATCTATGGGCACGTCATGGACGCCCGCCAACTCGTCACCCTCGAAAGCCTCATCGGCCGTGGCTACCTCGGCACCTGGTGCTGGGGCGAGCGCGACCCCAACCCGCACGGCGGCGCGGCACCGCTATTGATCGCCGAATATCTCGAATTCAAACGCTTTACCGCCGCCCAACTGCTCGCCCAGACCGACTACGCGGACGTGCTCGACGTGCGCTCGTATTTCGGCACCGAAACACAGACCACCGTGCTCGACTGGGGCGCGCTTGCTGGCAAGCTCCAGGCGATGCATGCCGCCGGGCAGACGGCCCAGCTTATCGACATTGGCATCGTGCTCGAAGGGCTGGGTGCCTACGACCCGCGTTACCGCACCGGGTATGCCGCCTTCAAGGCCAACGTGGCTGCGATCGCCCCCACACTGGCGGTATTCCTGTTTTCGCCCAACGGCACCAGCGGTAAGGACATTTTGCAAGGCGCCGACGCCGGTACCGTTTTCCAAGGGCTCGCGGGCGACGACCGGCTCTACGGCAAGGCGGGGCCTGACAGTTACTACTATGCGCGTGGGCACGGCAACGACACCATTCTCGATCTGGGCGGGGCCGATCAGATCGTCTTCGGCGCCAGTATTACGCCAGACGATCTGATCTTCTCGCGCAATGTGACGACGGCGTGGATCACCATCAGAAACGCTGGCGTTGCCGAAGGGTCGATCCGGATCGACAACTTCTTTGATTTCGACGGCACACCGCACTACGGCGCGATTGAACAACTCCGGTTCGCCGATACCACGCGGGATCAGGCGTGGATGCTTGAGCGCCTGGCCACGCCTTCGCTCACGGCGGGCGACGATCTGGTTTTCGGTTCCGTGCTGAACGACAGCCTTGCCGCCCTGGGCGGTAACGACAGCATGTACGGCCTGGCGGGTGACGACACACTCGCGGGCGGCGCGGGCAACGACGTGCTGACGGGCGACGACGGCGACGATCTGCTCGATGGCGGCGCGGGTAACGACACGCTGGTCGGTGGACGTGGTGGCGATACCTATACCTTCGGCGCTGGACATGGTGTCGACCGTGTTGACAATGCCGCGCAGATACAAGCCGGCAAGTTCGACCGCATCGTGCTCGATGCGAGTATCGATCCCGCGGGCGTGAGCGTGAAACGCGACGGCGCGGATTTGCTGATCGCCACCTCCACCACCGACCATATCCGGGTCACGGCTTTCTTTACCAATGCCACGGCAACCGTCGAGCAGATCGTAATGGGCGATACGATCTGGCACGCCGATGATGTCCGGAGCATGGTGCTGCAAAGTACCGTCGGCGATGATTACATCGAGGGGTACGACGATGCCGACACGATCGACGGCCAGGCGGGCAAGGACCGCATTCTCGGCCATGGCGGGGACGATGTTCTCGGCGGCGGCGCGGGCAACGACACGTTGAATGGCGGCATGGGCAACGACCGGCTCGATGGCGGCGAAGGGAA
Organism: Azoarcus sp.; assembly: GCA_031546845.1. Lineage (GTDB taxonomy): Bacteria > Pseudomonadota > Gammaproteobacteria > Burkholderiales > Rhodocyclaceae > Azoarcus. The sequence continues at coordinate 143,355 of JAVBJT010000021.1, forward strand.
CGACAGCCTCACGGGTGACAGTGGCCAGGACACGCTTGCCGGTGGCAGCGGCAACGACCGGCTGGAAGGCGGGCTCGGTGACGATCTCTATCTGGTCGATGCGCTTTCCGGCTCGGACGTGATCCGCGATACGGGCGGTGTCGATGCGTTGATGTTTGGCGCGGGCATTGACCCGGACGATCTGGTTTTTTCGCGCACTGGGACGACGGCGACGATTACCGTCAAGAATGCCGACGGCGGCCTGGGTAGTTCGACGACGATCGACGATTTCTTTAGCCAGAGTAATTTTTCTGTCAGCACAATCGAGGAACTCCGCTTTACCGATGGCGGTGCCAACCGTGATCAGACGTGGCTGCTTGAACGTTTGACCGCATCGATGATCACCACGGGTTCCGACACGATATACGGCACGCCGCTCAACGACAGTATCGATGCCCTCGCGGGCAATGACGCTGTGCACGGTGGTGTGGGCAACGACACGCTTATCGGCGGCGAGGGCAGGGATAGCCTGAATGGTGATGCGGGCAACGACTCCCTGAGCGGAGCCGAAGGCAGCGATTTACTGTACGGCGGCACCGGCCACGACGCGCTTTCCGGTGGCACGGGCAACGATACACTGTATGGTGAGGATATTTCTTACTATGGCGGCACGGGCAACGACACGCTCGCCGGTGGCGAGGGCGACGATTTTCTTGACGGCGGCACGGGCGACGATACCTACCTGATCGACGCGGGTTCGGGCGCCGATACCATGCGCGACGCGAGCGGCTTCGACCGCATCGTGTTCGGCGCGGGTATTACAGCAGCCGATCTGGCTTTTTCGCGCGATGAGACCGCGGTGCGCATCGCCGTCAGAAACGCCGAAGGCCAGTTCGCGGACGCCATCCGCATCGAAGGCTTCTTCGACCATGCCGGCGGAATGACCGCCGCCATGTTCGAGGAGTTGTGTTTTGTCGGCGACGCGACGCTCACCCTGGCGCAAGTGCTTGAACGCCTCGCGGCCGAGGCCATTACTGCCGGCAACGATACGATCTACGGCAATGCGCAGGACAACGACATCGACGCGCTCGCGGGCGACGACCGCGTGTACGGCTACGGCGGTAACGATACGCTGGCCGGGGCCGAGGGCAACGACACCCTGGATGGTGGCTACGACAACGACACCCTGAGTGGGGCCGAGGGCAACGATTTCCTGTACGGCGGCTTCGGCCACGACGCGCTTTCCGGCGGCACGGGCAATGACGCGCTGTACGGCGACGACACTTACTACACCAACCCCGGCAACGATACGCTGGACGGCGGCGCGGGCGACGATTGGTTGAACGGCGGCCAGGGCGACGATACCTACCTGATCGGTCCCGGCTCGGGCGCCGATACCGTGCATGATGGAGGGGGTGTCGACCGCATCGAATTCGGCGCGGGCATCACGGCGGCCGATCTAGCCTTTTCGCGCGACGCCAACGCGATGCGCATCGCTGTCAGGAACGCGGAAGGCCAGTTCGCGGATACCCTCCGCATCGAAAATTTCTTTAGCGGCACCGGTGAAATCGGCTGGGGGGCGCTCGAAGAACTGCGCTTTGCCGGCGACGCGACGCTTACCCAGGCGCAGATGCTCGAACGCCTCGCGGCCGCGGCCATCACTGCCGGTAACGACGTGGTTTATGGCACGCCGCAAAACGACAACCTCGACGCGCTCGAAGGCAACGACCGCGTGTACGGTTACGACGGCAACGACACCCTGGCTGGCGGCGCGGGCAACGACTTGCTGAGCGGCGGCTTCGGCAACGACCTGCTCGAAGGCGGCGCGGGCAGCGACAGCCTGTATGGCGAAGTCGGCGACGATACGCTGAACGGCGGCGCGGGCAACGACATGATCGACGACGATCACGGCAACGATGTGATCATTGGCGGCGCGGGCGACGATACGCTGAGCGGCGGCGCGGGCAACAACACTTACCACTTCGCGCCCGGCCACGGCCAGGACACCATCTACAACAGCGGAGACTCGCAACCCGGCAACGTCGATCGCATCGAATTCGGCCCCGGCATCGATCCGGCTGCCGTGCGCGTTACGCGCGAGGACAACGACCTCGTTCTTGCCACCTCGGCTACCGACCGCGTGCGGGTGCGACTCCATTTCCTTAATGATGTGACCAGCGGTTATGCCGTGAACGAAATCGTCTTTGCCGACACCGTGTGGACCGCCGACGACATCAAGCGCAAGGCGCTGCAAGCTGGCGCGGACAACGACACTATTACGGGCTACGCCGGCGATGACGCGCTCGAGGGGCTCGAAGGCAACGACCAGTTGGACGGGCGCGGCGGCAACGACACATTGACCGGCGGCGCGGGCAACGATCTGCTCGTGGGCGGGAATGGCAACGACGTCTACCGCTTTTCCGCCGGCCACGGCCGCGACGTGATCGTCAATGGCGTCTACAGGGAAAACGCGACCGACCGCATTGAACTGGACGCGAGCATCGACCGCGCCGGCGTCAGCGTGGGGCGCCTCTCTAACAGTCTTGTTCTCTCCACCTCCGCCACCGACAGCATCACGGTGTCCGACTATTTTTCCGCGGACACCAGTCGCGGCGATGCCGTCGACGAGATCGTCTTTGCCGACGGCGACGTGTGGACGATCGATGAGGTTTATGCCATGGCGCGCCAGGGCAGCGCCGGCGACGACCGCATCGACGGGACCGACGGTGCCGACGCGCTGGACGGTGGCGCGGGCAACGATACGCTGTACGGTGGCGCGGGCGACGACACGCTGACCGGCGGCACGGGCGAGGACGAGTTGTATGGTGAGGACGGCGCGGATTCTCTGCTGGGTGGAGAAGGCAACGATACCTTGCGTGGCGGGAACGGTGCGGACACGCTTGATGGCGGCGCGGGCGACGATTCGCTCGAAGGTAGCGCTTACTTGTCAGGAGAAAACGGCGCAGACCTGCTTTTGGGCGGCGAGGGGCGCGACACGCTGACCGGCGATGCGGGCGACGATACGCTTGAAGGCGGCACGGGCGACGATAGGCTCGATGGCGGAGGCGGCGCGGACTTGCTCCGGGGCGGCGAAGGCGTCGATGCGCTGATCGGCGGCGCGGGCGACGACACGCTTTCCGGCGGCACCGGTAACGACATACTCAACGGCGGCGCGGGCGACGATACCTATCTCGTTGATGCCACCTCGGGCAGGGACTGGATCTACGATTCGGCCGGCACGGACACCCTGCGCTTTGCCGCCGGCATCGCGCCCGAACAGGTCGAGCTCTGGCGCGTCGGCAACGATCTGTACGTTGCCATGGCGCACGCGCCGATGCCTCAGTTCATCGTTTCCGGCCACTTCGCCGGGGGCGGAGAGCGGCTGGAACGCATCGTCTTCGACGGCGTCGGCGTATGGGAGGCCGCCGACATCGAAAGCCGTACCTTCGCTGGCGCCGCCAACACACTGACCGGCACCGCCGGCAATGATCTGTTCATCGTCGATTCGGCGGATGACAACATCGTCGAAGGTTATGGCGGCGGCAACGACACCGTCGAAACCTTTCTGACTTATACCTTGCCCGTCAATGTCGAAAACCTGACCTTGACCGGCCATCTCGCGGTCAATGGCAGCGGCAATGAGTTGGCCAACACGATACGCGGCAACGACGCCGACAACATGCTCAATGGCTGGGGTGGGGCCGATACCCTATACGGAGGGCAAGGTGACGATACCTATACCGTCGACATCAACAGATATTACCGTGATGAGGTCATCGAAAATGCCGGCGAAGGAATCGACACGATCCTGGTGAACGCAACCTATGACGAAACCCTCGTCATGCCCGTGAATGTCGAAAACACGACGCTGCTTGGCGGCGCCGCCTTTGTCCACGGTAACGCGCTCGACAACGTCATCACCGGATTCAATTGGATCGACGGCGGCGCCGGTGCCGACACGATGGTCGGCAATCCGTTCGGCTACGACTACGGCTACGCTTTTGTTAATTTCCATGTTGACAATCCTGGCGACCGGATCACGGTGGGAGAGCCTAACGTACCGGGCGCCACCATCATATCCAACGTATACAGCTCTATCGACTGGACGCTCACCGACGGCCTTAAAAACCTCGAACTGATCGCCGACTCCACGGCGATCAACGCTACCGGCAACGAACTCGACAATATTCTGCGTGGCAATCAGAACGACAACCTTCTCGTTGGTCTCGACGGCGATGACGTTTTTGACGGCGCACGCGGCGCGGACCGGTACATCGGCGGACGGGGCAACGATACGTATTACGTCACGAGCGGGCGAGAGCGCTACAACGTGGGGCATGCCCTGCATGCGGGAGACGCCATCGAGGACAGCATCGTCGAACTGGCCGATGAAGGCACGGACACGGTCGTCTCGACCTTCGACTATACGCTGGGCGACAACGTCGAGAACCTCACGCTTGCCGACTACTACCGCAGCGACGAAGGCTCGGGTTCCGAGCAGCACCACACGCTGGCTGGTACCGGCAATGCGCTGAACAATACGATCACCGGCAACGCCGGCAATAACGTGCTCGACGGGCGCGCGGGCGCGGACACGCTGATCGGCGGTGCGGGCGACGATACCTACCACGTCGATAACAGCGGCGATGTCGTCACCGAAGACTTCGACCAGGGAACCGACACGGTCGTCAGTTCGACCACTCACACCCTTGGCGAAAACCTCGAAAACCTCATTCTCACTGGCGCCACCGGCGCCGAAGGGCGCGGCAACGAGTTGGCCAACCGCCTGGATGGTGCGCGGAACACGGCGGCCGATACGCTGATCGGCGGTGCGGGCGACGACACCTACGTGCTTGGCGGAGGCGATGTCTTCGTTGAACTGGCCGGCGAGGGCAACGACACTGTCGCGCGTGCGGGCGACATCGACCTGAACGCGGCGATATACGCCAATATCGAGAACCTCATCCTTACCGGCGCCACAGGCGCCACTGGCACCGGCACCGCCGAAGCCAACCGGCTCGACAGCGCGCAAAACGCGGCGGTCGACACACTGATTGGCGGCTTGGGCGATGACACCTACACCATCGGCGCGGGCGATATCGTCGTCGAACAAGCGGATGGGGGCACCGACACCGTTATCGCCTGGACCGACTACCATCTTGACGTCCATATTGAAAACGCTGCAGTCGGCGGCCACGACGAAAACTTGAACCTCACCGGCAACGCACTGGCCAACCGCCTTGAAGGCAATGCCGGCGCCAACACGCTGGATGGCGCTGAAGGCGCCGACACCCTGATCGGCGGTGCGGGCGATGACATCTACATCGTCGGTGCGGGCGATACCATTATCGAAACGGCCGACGGCGGCATCGATACCCTCCTCTCCGATGTCACCCGTACGCTGACCGAGAACCTGGAAAACCTCACCTTGACCGGCACCGGTGCCATCGATGGCACCGGCAACGAACTGAACAACACGCTGCGTGGTAACGCCGCCGCCAACGAGCTCACCGGCGGTTTGGGCGACGACATCTATTACGTCGGCGCGGGCGATACTATCGTCGAAGTGGCCGGCGGTGGGCGCGACACCGTCCATATCGATATCAGCCACACGCTGGACGCCAACCTCGAAGACCTCGTTTTGCTGGGCGAAGCCCTTGTCGGCACCGGCAATGGCTCTGCCAACCGTATCACCGGCAACGCCGGCAACAACATCCTTGACGGCAAAGCCGGCGCCGACACGATGATTGGCGGCGCGGGCGACGACATTTACTACCTCGACAACAGTAGCGACCGCATTACCGAAAACGCCGACGAAGGCATTGACACTGTTTTTGCCAGCGTTGGCCATAGTTTGGCCCCCAACGTCGAAAACCTCACCCTCACCGGCAGCGCCGCCATCAACGGCAACGGCAACGCGCTCGACAACATCCTGCGCGGCAACGCCGGCGCCAACGCCTTCAAGGGATTCGGCGGCGACGACACCTACTACGTCAGTTCCGGCGATTCGGTCAGTGAAAATGCCGACGAAGGCATCGACACCGTTATCGCCGATGTCAGTTGGGCGGCCCTTGCCAACAACGTGGAAAATCTCATCCTCATCGGCGGCGCCACCCTCGGCAATGGCAATGCGGCTGCCAACCGCATCGAAGGCAATGCACTTGCCAACACGCTGGACGGCAAAGCCGGCGACGACACCCTCGTGGGCGGCGCGGGCGACGACATCTATCTTGTCGACAGCGCTGACGACCGCATCACCGAAACCGCTGGAGAAGGCATCGATCACGTCAAAAGCACCGCCGCCACCTACACCCTCTCGGCTCACGTCGAGAACCTGACCCTAACCGGCAGTGCCGGCATTGCCGGCACTGGTAACGACCTCGACAACCAATTGATCGGCAATTCCGGCGCCAACACCCTCACCGGCGGCGCCGGCAACGATATGCTGGACGGCAAAGCCGGCATCGACAAGATGATCGGTGGCGCGGGTGACGACACCTACACCGTAGACAACACCAGCGAGCGCATCACCGAACTGGCCGATGAAGGCACCGACACCGTTCTCGCCAGCGCCACCCATGCCCTCGATGAGAACGTCGAACACCTCACCCTCACTGGCACCAGCTCCATCCACGGCACCGGCAACGACCTCGGCAACCGCATCACCGGCAACGCCGGCCACAACACCCTCACCGGCGGCGCGGGCGACGATACCCTCTCGGGCGGGGCCGGTAACGACACCCTCATCGGCGGTGACGGCGACGACACCCTTGAAGCCGGCACCGGCCTCGACACCCTGCGCGGCGGCGCGGACAACGACACCTATCTCCTTACCAGCGCGGCCTTCGCCACCGGCAATGCCACCATCGTCGACGACGACGGCGGTGTGCTTCAACTGGACGGGGTGCTCCTCACCGGCGCGGGCTTCACCGCCAGCGGCACCAACCAATGGAGCAAGGGCACGCTTACCGCCACGCTCTCCGGCACCACGCTCACCCTCAAGCAAACCGGCTCCACTGGCCGCATCGAGCTACGCAACTACGCCCACGGGCGCTACAGCCTCAGCCTGGGCGATGAGCCGGCCAACCACGCCCCCACAATCGGCGTGGCCCTGACCGCCCAGAACGCCACCGAGGATACCGAGTGGACCTGGACCGTCCCGGCCGGCGCCTTTACCGACGCGGATGCGGGCGACACCCTCACCTATGCGGCCAAGCTTGCCGACGGCAGCGAGTTGCCCGGCGGGCTTTACTTCAATGCCGCCACGCGTACCTTCACCTGCACCCCGGACAACAGCATGGTGGGCAGCCTGAACGTGCGCATCACCGCCACCGACACGGGCGGCCTCTCGGCCAACCAGACCTTCACCTTCACGGTGGCCAACACCAACGACGCTCCCGTGATCGGTGTCGCGCTCACCGCCCAAAGCGCCACTGAAAACGCCCCCTGGAGCTACACCGTTCCGGCCGGCGCCTTCACCGACGTGGATGTGGGCGACACGCTCACGCTCAGCGCCACATTGGCCGATGGCACAGCG
>JAVBJT010000017.1:0-63768 GCA_031546845.1 Azoarcus sp.
CCCTTGCACTACGTGATCGGACAGGAAGAACTCACTGCCATCAAAGCGGGCGCTATAGCGCTGCTCCATGAAGTCCGAGGTGTTTCGGTGCAACAGCGGGTGCAGCATCGCAGCACCACGACCCACCACCGCCGCCGACTCAGCCCCCGACAGCCAGTAACGTTGCCGCTGGAATGGATAAGTCGGCAAATCGATCCGACGAACCGGCAAACCGCTGAACAACGGCGACCAGTCCGGAGCATGGCCTTGGCAATACAGATCAGCCAGGCCAAACAAAATCTCTTCCAATGGCCCGGCTTGATCACGACACGCCGAACTGCGCTCAGCCAGTTCCTGACCAAAGCGGTTGAAAAGCTCCGAGGCCTGCTGGCCACGCGCAATCTGGCCAACACGGCACCGCGAATCTAGACGGCCTTGCGCGAACGCACCGAGCGCATCGATGGCATCCTCGAAGCCGGCAACGACGAAAGCCGCCCTGTGTTCAAAATGCTGGCGACCGAACAACAGGGTGTAACTCACATCCTCCAGCCGCGGACGCGGGACCGATGTATCGGCCAGATAGCGCATCAGGTCTGTTGCCTTGTCACGCAGCGCGTCGGGGGTTTGTGCCGAAAGCATGAGTGGCAGACGGCAGAGCGTAAACGCGAATGACAACTCTTCGACCGTCGGTGGTTCACTCAAAATGGCGTGCGCATTCGTCCCGCTGACACCGAAAGAACTCACGCCCGCCATGCGCGGACCGGCAGCGGCCGGCCACGGACGAGCCTCTAGTGGGACAGAGATCGCAAGCGCATCCCAATCGATGTGCGGATTGGGGTGGGTCAGCCGCAAATGCGGAGGAATAACGCCGGTACGCAATGCCAGTGCGGCCTTGAGCAAGCTGGCGATACCCGCCGCGCCTTCCAGGTGGCCGAAGTTCGTCTTCACCGAACCAACGATCAAGCGTTCGGCGCGACCGCGGTCGGCGCCATAGGCTTCCGCGGCTGCGGCGATCTCGATCGGATCGCCCAACGAAGTCCCTGTGCCGTGCGCCTCAAGGTATTGCACCTCATCGGCCGACACGCCGGCATCGGCCAACGCCTGCCGAATAACCTCCGTTTGCGCTTCCTGGCTGGGCACTGTCAGCCCGGCGCTGCGCCCGTCGTGATTGATGGCCGTACCTTGGATGACGGCCAGAATCCGGTCGTGATCGCGCTGGGCATCGGACAAACGCTTTAGAACGACAATCCCGCAGCCTTCACCGCGCCCAAAACCGTTCGCGGACTGATCGAAGGTTTTGCAGTACCCGTCCGGCGAAAGCATCCGCGCGGTCGAGATCATCATCATAACGAACGGCGAAAGGATGAGATTGACGCCGCCGGCTAGCGCCAGATCGGCCTCACCCGAGCGCAGCGTTTGGCATGCCACGTGAATCGACACCAGCGATGATGAACAAGCCGTGTCGATGCTCAGGGTGGGGCCGTGCACACCCAACCAGTAGGCCAACCGGCCAGCCGCCACACTGGAAAGGTTGCCGATTCCAGTATGCAGATCGAGATGCTGCGCGTGCTGGTTCAGGTGGGCGTAATCCTGCCCCATCATCCCGATGTAAACACCGGTACGCGTGCCACGCAGATGTGCCGGCACAATAGCGGCGTTCTCCAGCGCCTCCCAAGCGACCTCCAACAGCAACCGGTGCTGAGGGTCCATCGCGGCGGCTTCGCGCGGAGAAATACCGAAAAACCCCGCGTCGAACTGGTCGACGGCGTCAATAAAACCCGCGGATCGCGTGTAAATCTTGCCGATACGGGCGGGATCGGGATCGAAGTATTCATCGACGGGCCAACGATCCGGCGGAATCTCGCGCACACCGTCGCCGCCACGTCGCAAAAAGTCCCAGTACGCTTCCAGCCCGGTGGCTCCGGGAAACCGGCAACCCGCGCCGACAATGGCGATGGGCTCCTGCCGGGTGGAAACGACATGTTTGCCCAAGCGCTCCTTGAGCTGCCTGATCTCGCGAATCGACTCGATAAGAAGTGGCTTGTACTTCAACATATCTTGGCCGCTCATCGGGCGCCTCACGGGTTCAGGGAATCCAATTCGTTCTTAAGAAGCAGAGCCAACTCGTCCTCGGACAGGGTTTCCAGCGACTCCCGGTCAGAATGTTCCTGTCTCCGCGGTACCTCCGCGTTCGCGGCCGGCGGCGCACCGGCACCGGCTGATTTGGCCGCGACCAGTTCATCCACATGAGCGGCGATCGCCGCAACGGTCGGAAACTTGAAAACCAGCGTGGCGGGCAACGAAACCGCGAAATGCGATTGCAATCTCTGACGCAACTCGACCGCGGCCAACGAATCCAGTCCGCTTTCGAACAGCCCTCGCGACGCATCGACGCCCTGAGGCGCGATGCCCATGATGGACGCCACAACGTCACGGACCACGCCAAGGGCGGCCCCCCGATCCACTCTGCCCGGCTTCATCGCGGTCGGCGGAACACCGGTATCGGCTGGTTTGGTAGCAATCAACTCGTCGATATGGGCGGCGATCGCCACAACCGTCGGAAACCTGAAAACCAACGTGGCCGGCAACGAAACCGCGAAGTGCGATTGCAGCTTCTGACGCAACTCGACCGCAGCCAGCGAATCCAGCCCGCTTTCGAACAGCCCTCGCGACGCATCGACGTCTCGGGTCGCAATACCCATGATGGACGCCACGACGTCACGGACCGCACCAAGAGCGACACTCCGATTCGCCCCGTCCGGTTTCACCACGGCGGCGGCCCCCGGCACGATGACAGGCGCAGCGGCAGACGCGGAATTGGCTGGGGATACCGCCAGTTCGGCCTGTATAGCGGGCGCACCCGTTTGCATGAACGCTTGCCGATCCTGGAGCGCGGCAGGGTGATTCCAATCGACGGAGAAGACGCCGATCTGCGCGGACGCTTGCTGAACCGACCAAGTGAAGGCCTCCATGGCCAACCGCCAATCCATGGGCTCGACCCACTCGACACGGTTGCCGCGGAGCCCGTGCCGCGCCGCGGCGGCGCCGATACCGCGCCAAGGCCCCCAGTTGAGCGCCAACGCCGGTTGACCCCGTTGAACCCGATGCCACGACAGCCCATCGAGGAAGGCGCTGGCCGCCGTATGACTCCCCTGAGCCATGAACCCGAATACGGAGGCAATCGAGGAGAACAGAACGAAGAAGTCCAGCGGCTCTCCCTGCGTCAGCCGGTGTAGATGCCAGGCGCCCAATAGCTTGGGAGCCAGCACGCCACTGAAACGTTGCCAGGTCTGTTGCAGGAGAACACCGTCGTCGAGCACTCCGGCGGCATGCACGATGCCACCCAACGGCAGCCCCGTGGCCTTGACCTCCGCCAAAGCTTGCCGCACGGCTTGCTCGGAGGACAGATCGGCGGCAAGCACACGCACCCGCGCGCCACTGGCGGCCAATGCCGCGAGGTCGGCTTCGTCGCTCGCGGCCACCCGGCCCTGCCGGCTAACCAACACCAGCGCGCGGGCACCACGCTCCACCATCCACTGCGCCACTTTCATGCCCAACCCGCCGGTACCGCCCGCGATCAGGTAGCTGCGGTCGCTGCGCAGCGCGGAAGTGGAGCCCACCGTGGAGGAGTCGTAGCGAACCAATCGCGGCACGAAACGCGCGCCGTCACGATAAGCCACGGATTCCTCTTCATCGGCCATTCGGCCTTCCCGCAGCAGCACATCGATCTCGAAAGCATCGCTCCTGGCCCCCAGATCGACGCATCGGCTTGCGAATTCGGGATGCTCCCTGCGCAAAACCTTGGCCAATCCGATGAACGGCGTTTGCCACAAACCTTCAACGCGATCCACCTCGGCCGCGGCCACGGCGGCGCGCGTCACCAGCAGCATCCGTGGCGGCTGTCGTAATTCGGCATGAGCGAATGCGTGGATGGCGGCCAAGGTAGAACTCATGGAGTCGGCCAGACGCGCCTCCAGATTGAGAGTGGATGTTTCGGCTCCTCCCACCTCCAACGGCAAGAGGTTGACCACGCAATCCACGCCACCCAGACGGCTCAATGCCTGTTCGATGCGCACGCGCAAAGCAGCGGCTTTGTCCTCCGGTTTGGGCCCAACGTCATGATTCGCCGTGGAGCCCTCCACGGACGCCACAAGCGCCGCGTCCTCGCCCTCGGAAATCAAACGGCGGACCAAGGTAGATCCCAACCCGCCACCATCGCCAAGCACGATCCAGCGCCGAGGCTGCGCCTCCGACCTGGTCGGCGCAGCCGCGTTGAGAACCGGACGGCGAGCGATCAACAACGACTGCCCAAGCGCGGCGGGATCACGCGGCAAGGCCTCCACCCATTCCAGCCCGCTGGCTTCAAGCAAACGCGACCATGCCGGCACATCGATCAACGGACTATGCCGCCGCAATTGCGTATCGGCGAACAGCCACCAGCCATCGGTGATCCCGAACACGAGTTCGACCCAGTCCTGGTTCGGGGTGGCTTCGGCAATCAACATCATGCCGCCGGGTTTGAGCAGCAAACGCGCATGCCGCAGCGTCGTTTCCAGGTCGGGCGTGGCATGCAGAACGTTGGCGGCGACAATGACGTCGAAGGAATCCGCCTCAAAGCCTTGTCGCTCCGGGTTTTGGCTGATGTCGAGCCGTTGGCTGTGGAAATCCTGCCGTGCGCTGTGGCGGCGCTGCGCCTGCTGCAAGAAGAGGGCGGAAACATCGGTAAAGCAGTAATCGACCTTGTCCCCGGCCGCACGCTCCAGAATGGCGGCCGCGGTCGAACCACTGCCCGCTCCGATCTCCAAAATGCGCAGCTTCCGCGTCGAGGATGCCTCGCGCACGATGGCCGCTATCGCCGCGTTGATCGACACCGTGGGCACTGCTTCCGAATAGAACCTGGCGGTAATCTCCATGTCCGCCCCAGGAAACAGGACGTCCAGCGGATCGACCTCCCCGGTCAGCACATCGGCAAGCCGCTCGCCGCAACGGCGCAGCAACGTGAGCTCATGGCGGGCGAACGGGCACGCCTGGGTCAGCGCCTCATGGCTTTGCGTGAGCGCCTGTGCCGAAGGAACGGAACCCGCATCGCGCGCCATCCGTTCCAACGTCGGCATGAGGCGGCGCTGCGTCGCGGATACTTCCCTGGCGCGTCGCCCATCACCACCAGCATGTCGCGTTTCCCCCGGATAAATTCCCAAGGCATGAAGCGCGTGCGCGGCATACTGAGCAGCCAGCCGATTGAGGGCCTGCAGTGCCTCCCGATAAGACTCGAAAGAGGTCGCCGACTGCCGCTCCAACTCGAAACGACCGGCAGCACCCAGCGCATCGAATGCAAACAGCGTTCGCTCTGATTGTTCCCGCGACTGCCACTGCACGCGGTACAACCAGTCGCGCCACTGATCATCGCGCGCGGACGCCGCCGAAGGCTTGCCTTTCAAATGCAGCCCCTGGAACTGCGCCACCTTGACGCCGCTCAGATCGAATACCGCCACATCGGCGATATAAGCCAAGCCGTCGTGACCGCCATCCGGGGTCAGCGAAACATGGCTCCATACCGAATCAGGGATATCCGCCCATGCCACGAAAGCATCCAGTGCCATCGGCATGATCGCCTGGGTCAACGCGCTTTCCGGCAAGCAAACCCCAACCAGTTGCAAACAACCGTCCAGCACCAAGGCCCAGCGATCCCCAACGGATCGGCCCTCCGCATCTTCAGCGTGCAAGCGAATCAGGCCAAATGCTTCTTGCGCGCCAAACCCGAGCGTGCGTACGACGCGAAACGCGGAACCATAATCGATACCCAAGCGCCGGCACCGCCGATAAAGCTCCATCACGCCCGATTCGGTCTGCGGGAAACGTTGACGCAAAGCATCCAGCGTCGCTCCCCCCGCAACCCCGGGCCGAGGCCCGCCGTGCATCACGGTCGCCGAGGCATGAAGAGTTGCCCGCACCGGATCGGCCTGGTGCGCGTCACGAACCTCGACTTCCACACAATCCGGCAAGGATTCGCTCACCATCATCCGTGCCTTGACGGTATCCGAATCGGAAATCCCCAGAGGAACATTCCAGACCAGATCGCGGACCGCCACCGCATTTCCTCCAAACGTCCGAGACCCCGCCTCGACGATCCAGCGCAGCAGCAACGTGCCCGGCACAATAGGATTGCCATGCACCACATGCTCCCGATACGCCCACGCCTCGGCCCACCCCCCGGCTACGGACACATCGGGCAGATCGAACGTCGGGGCAGCGGCTCCCCTGTCCGTGACATACGCAACGGGCTCGGCCCGCAACAAAGCATTGTCACCGGTCGGCTGCTCCAGCCAGTAACGCTGGCGTTGGAACGGGTAGCCCGGCAACGGCACGCGCCGGCACGGTATGCCGCGATGGATACCGGCCCAGTCCAGCGGCGCTCCGGCCAGATACAGATCTTCCCAGGCTTGGGTAAAACGCTCCCAACACGCGTGACGCGCGGGGGATACTCGCTCCAACGGCATGGCGCCACGCGGCGGGCAACCCAGGAAAAGAGCGACGGTGCCGTGGTCCCCAAGCTTTGCATGCGAACGATGTGCCAGGGTCGGATCGAAGTCACGCCAATAACCGGCCTCGGTGGGCAGCGGTGCATTGGAAAGGTCAGCCCAGCCCAGACATAGCGTCGACGTCGGCTGCTGCTCCATCCGTATCTCGAACGGCTCCGAGGGTCGGCGCGCCTCACCCGCCCGCTTGCGTTCCTGATCGAACACAAGCCGCATGCCTTGCTCGACAGGGAACAACCCCGCGATGCAGCCGGCGGCATACTCGCCCCAGCCGACCCCGTATACCTTGGCGGGAACAATTCCCCAGGATTGCCACAACTTGGCAAGACCATATTGCACGGCAAACTGATGGACGCGCGTAAAGGACGCCGGTCCGCCCGACGAGCGGCTCTCGCCATCGAGCGCAGCGCGTACCGACTCGCCTCCCAACTGCCGCAGCGCCAACTCGCAGGCATCGATCGCGATACGGAATGCATCGAGATCTTTCACCGCACGCGCCAGCACCAACATCTCGTCGTCGAACTCCGCCTCGCAGACAAACTCGACGACCGGAGAAAATTCGCCGGTTTCACCGAGCCGAATTCGTCCTTCGCCATCCGGATTACCGCTCTCCGCATAGTCCCGCAACAGGCGCGCGCAGGCTTCGGGATCGACGATCGGCAGCACCAGCCGGTAATTCCAATGGCGCGTGCCCGTTTGCGCCGTAAAGCACAATGCAGCGAGTTCGGCGGGCGTCGATCCCTGCATGCGCTGCGCATACGCAGCGGCAAGCATTCGCAAAGCGACCGGCGTTCTGGCCGAAATACACAGCAATCTGGGCGGCCATTCGCCAGGCGATGCCACGGCAGTCGTCGGCGGCGCCTCCTCCAAAATGACATGGGCGTTGGTACCGCCGATGCCGAACGAGCTCACGCCGGCCCGACGCGAACCTTCGCCTTCCCAGCGGCGGAGCCGATCGTTTACGAAGAACGGACTCGATGCCAATGCCGTCTTCGGATTGGGACGCGTGAAGTGCAGGCTCGGGGGAATTTCCTGGTGCTCGAGCGCAAGAACCGTTTTGATCAACCCGGTTACTCCCGCAGCGGCATCCAGATGCCCCACATTGGTTTTCACCGAACCGATCGCGCAAAAGCCTGTGCTTTTCGTATCCTTGGCGAACGCCTTGGTCAGCCCGGCGATCTCGATCGGATCACCAAGCTCGGTTCCCGTGCCGTGCGTTTCGACATAGGTGATTTCGTCGGCGCGCAGCCCAGCTTGCGACAGCGCTCGCCCGATGACCTCGGCCTGGCCGGCTGTGCTCGGCGCGGTGTAGCCGATCTTTCCAAAACCGTCGTTGTTGATCGCGGAGCCGCGAATGACCGCCCGGATGGTATCTCCGTCGCGCAGCGCGTCACGCAAACGCTTGAGCACGACCACACCCGCGCCGCTGCCCGCCACGGTGCCGCGCGCGTCAGCGTCGAACGCGCGGCAATGCCCGTCAGGCGACAGGATCATTCCTTCCTGGTAGAGATAACCGGGTCGTTGCGGCAGTTGTATCGCCACGCCGCCCGCCAACGCCAAGTCGCATTCGTCCAGCCGTAGGCTCTGGCAAGCCTGATGGACCGCGACCAGCGAGGTAGAACACGCCGTCTGCACGGTAAGGCCCGGCCCCACCAGGTTCAGCTTGTACGAAACGCGCGTCGCCAAGTAATCCTTGTCGTTCCCGATCATCACCTGATAACCGCCGACCGGCTGCGACACGTCGACATTGGGAACCACGTTGTAAGCGAAATAGCGGTTCATCGCCGCGCCGACGAACACGCCGGCGGCGCGAGGCTGCGCGCTGTTGGCGTAGCCGGCGTTTTCCAGCGCATGCCACGCGCACTCCAGCATGACCCGATGTTGCGGATCGGTCATGGCCGCTTCGCGCGCGGCGTAGCCGAAAAACTCGGCGTCGAACAGATCCGCGCCCTCCAGCAATGCCGCCGCGGGCACGAATCCCGGCTGGTTCTGTAACGACGCCGGCACGCCGGCCGCGTCGAGCTCCGCTTTGGAGAAGAAACGGATACCTTCCCTGCCCTGCGCGAGCAGTTCCCAGAACGCATCGGCATCCGATGCGCCGGGAACACGGCACGCCAGACCGATGATCGCGATATCCTCGCGCGCACCACGCGCGTTCCGCTCGCGGAATCCATCGCCGGCGTCGGGGCTAGGTACCGCATCGGCCGGACCCGATACCGTGCCGGAAAGCCGGTTCACCAGCGCCCGAACAGTGGGGAACTCGAACAGACTGAGGTCGCGCGCGTCATCACCAAATTCCCGCTCGAGCAGAACGCGGGCGCGCGCCGCCAGGAAAGAATGGCCGCCGAGATCGAAAAAATTGTCGTCGATGCCGACCGAGGTCAGGCCAAGCACTTCGCACCAGATCGCTGCCACTCGGCGTTCGCTCTCGGCCGAGGGCGCACGCGACGCGACCCTCGCATTGCGCCGCGCCTGTGGCACCGGTAGCGCGGCGCGGTTCACCTTGCCATTGGGCGTTTTGGGCAGTACTCGTAGCACCTCGATCGTGCTCGGACAAAGATATTCGGGGAGCCGGGCCTTGAGTGTGGACTTGAGCCGGCTCGCCAACACACCGCGCCGCTTATCGAAATTAGGCAGATTGAACAGTTCGCCGGCCGTCGCCGTATTTGGCGCGGCGAACAACGGTACGTAGACCACACCGTCGCGCCGTGCCGACAAACGGTGCAACACGACGTCGAAGTGGCCGGCAAGATCGCCGCCCCGGCCGCCACAATAGGCAACGAACCCATGCGCGGCAGCAATCGCGTGGATGCGTTGCGGCTCACTGCCGGCCGGTGCCGACGCCACCGCATCGAGTGCCTGGCCGACGCGCTCGCCCGCCGGCGCGCGCAACAGTGCTTGGATCTGCTGGCAATCCATTGCAACGCGCGCATCGGGCACTCTGGCCAGGCCGATAACGTTCGCGTCATCTTCGGCCAGAATCCGCTCAAGCATCGCAGTGCCATCGGACTCGGCATTCCAGGCGTACCAGCGCTGCGGCTCCACATTGACCGCCGCATCGTCCAAACCCATCACGACGTCGTAACGGAATTTCGTCATCTCGTTGCGCGCCTGCCCTTCCTTCGCCAGGCAAACCACCGAGGTAACGCCGGGTAGGTTCGCCGCCATCCCCACAAAGAACGGCGGAGCCACCGTCAGCTCGCTGTCGCGCTCCAGGCGAATCCGAACGTCATCTCGCCATTCGCCCGCGGTAATATCGCGCCCCTTTTGAAACAGCGACACCGAACCGTGGAACATCTGTTCCAGCGCATAGTTACGCACATCCCCGATGAAGAAGCAGCCACCGGCGCGCAGGTAGGGCCGCCACCGGGTCAAAACCTCACGCAAATAGGCGGCATCCGGGAAATACTGGATAACCGAGTTCAGAAGAATGCAATCCAGCGACGCAGGGGCCAGACCGGCGGGAATTTCCAGCGCGGAACCCACATTCAACCGCACCTGGCAGTCCGCCAGATTCAGCCCGCGCAGTTGCTCGCCGATGTACTGGATGGCCTGAGCCGACAGGTCGCAGGCGGTATAACTCAAGCAGTGCGGCGCGATCCTGAACAACAGCATGCCCGTGCCGCAGCCGATTTCCATGACGTGCCGCGGATGCCTGCCGAGCACTTTCGTCACCGTCTCGGCAAGCCATTCCTGCATCTGTTCTCGAGGCACCGGCGCACTGTCGTAGCTGCTGCGCCAACCGGCCAGATTAGTAGCGGGGTCGGTGCCGACGGCAGCGGCGTCGGAGCGAACGTCGCCATAGGCTGTATCCCAGATCGTTTTCCAACTGTCCACCGTGTCCTGATCGCCGCCCGCCGTCACCGTATCGGAACGCTCGGCCATGCGCTGAGCGACATAGGCCACTAGGCGATGGTCGCCTGGCTGATCCTCGCGGCATACAACGACAGCTTCCCGAACCTCGGGATCCTCCAACAGCACGCTCTCGATTTCGCCCGGTTCGATCCGAAAACCGCGAACCTTCAACTGCTGGTCGGCCCGGCCCAGGAATTCCAGCAGACCGTCCCGCCGCCAACGGGCGAGATCGCCAGTGCGATACAAAAGACCGTCTTGGTATACATCGGGCACACGGACAAATCGCTCCGCCGTCAAATCCTCCCGGCCACGGTAACCCTGGCTGACACCGAGACCGCCGATATACAGCTCCCCCGCGACACCGTCGGCCACCAGTTGCCGATAGTCATCCAGGATGTACACCACGGTATTGCCGATCGGGCGGCCGATCGGCACGACGCTCGCGGCATCCTCCACATCCGCCGATGTCACTTTATGCGCCACGGACCAGACGGTCGTTTCAGTAGGGCCGTATACGTTCCACAATGCTCGACAGCGTGACAGCAGATGGGCGGCCAGCGTCGAGGGCAGCGCTTCGCCTCCGCACAGGATCGACATCCCAGGGCTTCCCCCCCAGTCGGCTGCGAGCAGCATCTGCCAGGTTGCGGGCGTGGCCTGCATCCAAGTCGGCGAACGGCGCGCCATCTCAGCGCACAACGCCTGCCCATCCGTGGTGATGGATGCGTCGGCGATCACCACCGTGCCCCCGACGATCAGCGGCAGATAAAGCTCCAACACCGCGATATCGAACGACAGCGTCGTAACCGCGAGCAGGACATCCTCGGCGCCCAGACCGAGCCCATCCCTCATCGTGAGCAGAAAATTCGCGACATTCCGGTGCGATACCTGGACGCCTTTCGGTTTGCCGGTGGAACCCGAGGTATAGATCACATACGCCGTACCATCGCCGCGAGGCGCCGGCGGACGTTCGATACTGCCCCCGGAGAGGGTCTCGGGCTGGTCCAGCAAAATGGACGGACATCCCACGTCGCGCCAACGCGACGCCAAATGAGACTGCGTCAGCATGAACGACACCATCGCATCGTCGAGCATCCATTGGATGCGATCCGACGGATAGGACGGGTCGATGGGCACATAGGCCGCCTTCAGCTTCGCGACTGCCAAAAGACCAATCAGCATTTCCAGGGAACGGGCAACCGCGATCCCGATCAGCGAGTTCGCGGTGGCGCCCCGGAATACCAAGTCGTTCGCGACCTGATCAGCGCGCCGGTTCAGTTCCCCATACGTCAATGTTTGCGCGCCGAATCGCACGGCGGGCTTGTCGGCATAACGCGCAACCGCTGCTTCGAACAGATCGGCCAAGCACACATCGGGAAGATCGAAAGCCGTCGCGTTGCGTAACCCCAGCAGGGCGCGACGCTCCGCCACGGACAGTAGCGGCAAGCTCCAGATGGGTTGATCGGGCGAATCGATGCAAGCTTCCAGCAGACCAGCGAAGTGCCGCGCGATCTGTTCGACCGACTCGCGCCGGAACAAATCGTCGGAATAGAGGAAGTTGGCCATGACGGTATCGCCCGTCACCACCACATCCACGGCAAGATCGAATCGGCTCTCGCCCACGGGCACAGCCACCGGCCGGAGCTGGCAAGCGCCGGCGGCAATCGTCGCGCCCTCGGCCGCACCCACCAGAAAAGAACCGAGATCCATCGCCACTTGTGGGCGCTGGACGGTAAAAAGAGTCTGGAAAAGCGGATGCCGGCTGGTGTCGCGCTTGGGCTTTAACTTCTCGACGATTTTCGAAAAGGGATAGTCCTGATGCTCCAGCGCATCCAACACCTGATCCTTGACCGCCGCCATGATCGCGGTGAAAGTCTGATCGGTCGCAAGCTCGCAGCGTATGGCCAGCGGATTGACGAAATAGCCGACCACGCCCGAAAAATCGGGACTCTGACGTTTCGAGCCGGCGGCCAGCGTACCAACCGTGACGGCATCCTCATCCCGGTCCCCATACCGGCGCAACAGCGCGAAGTAGGCCGACAACAGCGTCACATACAAAGTTGCGCCATGCGCCTTGCCGAAGCGCGCCAGCTTCACTGCCAACGACGGTCCCAGGTCGATCAATACACTACCGCCTAGATGACTGGGCAGCTTGGGTCTTGCGAAATCCGCCGGTAATTGCAACGGCGGATCATCCGCGTGCAGTTGCCCCAGCCAGTAATCCAGTTGCCCTTGCCCCTCGCCGGCTCGAATAAAAGAACGCTGCCATTCCACGAAGTCCCGATAGGTCGCGGCAAGCACGGGCAATGCAAGCGATTGGCCGCCTTCCAGTTCGCGATACGCGGCGAGCAGTTCGTCGATCAACAGCCAAAGCGACCACCCGTCATAAACGAGATGATGGACCGTGAGCAGCAGGATACGATCGGTCGCGCCATGAAACAGCTCAACCCTGACGAGAGGCCCGCGTTCGAGATCGAACGGGCGTTGATAGGCAACTGACACGCGTTCGGCCAGTCTTGCACCATCCAACGCGGTGGCATCTATGTTTTGCACCTGGAGCGGACAATCGGACAGCACCCTCTGACGCGGCTCGCCGTTCTCTTCCGCGAACACCGTTCGCAGTGAAGAATGGCGCCGCATCAGAAGAGCCACGGCATCGTTCAGACAAGCCGGGTTCAGCCCGCCCTCGATCCGCGCGGCGAAGAATGTATTGAATACCGCCGGATTCCGGCTGGTTTTGCTCAGATACCAAATCGCCTTTTGCCCCTCCGACAGATCGAAACTGCCGGTATCCGAACGCAAGCGTTCCTGGATCAAACGCGCGAGGCGGGCCCTTTTCGTTTCAAGGGCCCCATGTTCTTCAGATGAAATAAAGGACGACATATGCGATAGCCGGCTTTGTGGTTGCAACAAGAGGGAGGACTGCCCAACGACAAGGTCAGAACGACGGCTCCCTGCGAGCTTCAAGCCGGGTGAGCAGACGGTTGATTTCCGCCTCGCTCATCGAATCGATGCCGCGAAGCACATCGGCGTAGCCGGCCTCCGGCGCGACGCTGGCCGGAGTGACAACCTGCGCCGCGCGGGCCGGCGCAGCGCCTGCCACGGCATTGGGCACAGCACGCGCCAGACTCGACACCGTCGCCCCGTTGAGCAGCGCCTTCACCGACATGGACAAACCAAAAGCCGCCTTCAAGCGCATGCTCAAATCCATGGCAAGGATCGAATTCAACCCCTGAGCCACCAGCGCTTGCTCCTCATCCACGGATTCGGGAGCGCATTCGAGAAGATCGCCCACCATCTTGCAGATGCTATCCACTGGCGCACTGGCCGCGTTCGTTCTCGGCGCCGGAGCGGGGCTGGTATCCGGTACGAACGCAAGCGGCGCCGGAACGGCAACGGGTTCCGCCTGGACGCGCACGGGCAACACGGCTTTCACCGATTGGACGGCAGGAGATCGGCGAGCCTCCGCATAGGGCATGGGCCGCTCGAGCCGTGCCTTGTTTTCCGCTAAAAGCGATGCCGTTGAACTGAGATAGTCGCGCTGCACCAAGAGCAGCATGTAACTCGCAAGACCTCTGTGCAACAGTTGGCCAAGCGCGTGAGGACCGTGGAGGTGTGCGATCGTCGAAGCATCCGCCTCGCCAGCCAGATCGCGCAGCGTCCGCTCGAAATCATCGTCGTGGAGGTAGTTCGCGATCTCCCGGCTAACGTCCACACAGCGTGCAAGGCGGAGTTGATGCCGCGCAAGCAGATTAGCCCAGTTTTGCTTGGTCTCGAAATGCGCCGACGAGGGATCGTCATCGATGGGCTCTTCCAGATTCGAAATAATCTCCGCCGCGACGAGAAAGCCCCCCTTTCTCAGGTGCTCCGAGATATTGCGCAGGACGCCGTCCTTGTCCTGAATATGATGAATAACCTGCTGAGAAATAATCAGGTCATACAACCCAGGAAAGTCGGTTTTCGCGCTGTCCTGATGATGTAGATGCACCCGGCCTTCCAGACCAGCCTTGGCAATGGCGCGACGGCCGAAATCGACCTGATCCCCGGAGATGTTGCATCCGTCCAGAACCAGATGCCCATGGTTCTGCGCCAGCTCGATCAGATCGGTTGCATAGCCACACCCGATGTCGAGCACCCGGCGCACATTGCGAAACTCGATGCCGCCGAACAACACGGCCCGCATATCGCCATGCCCTTGATCGACCCGTGCCTGCATATCATCGGTAAAGGAACGGCCCAAAAATGTGGGTAACCATGAAAAACCAGGCACTGGGGCATCGAAAGGCGCGAATCGGATGAAAGGCCGCACCACCGCCGAACCGGGAGAAGCCTGAACACGTTCCGAAAGATCCTTGTAATAGTCCCGGAGAACTTCTTTAGAATCGGCCTGGACGAGCGTCTTATCGGCTGTCTTGCGGGTATTTCGGGTCATGATGGTTCCTGTGGTTTGGTTCTTCGATTCGCGGCTTTTCGGAGACTCGATCCAAAACGATTTACGCTGGAACGGATAAGTCGGCAGGGACATCACCGGCTGCGCGGCATCACCGCCGATCCGCGCGTAGTTCAAATGGGCACCCAACGTATACAGGCGCGCGGCCGCATCGATCGCGGCGGCTCGGCCGGAACGGTCGCTCTGTTGCGCCCCCAGCCAGAGGGTCTGACCACCCACGCCACAGCGCTTCGCCAGATTGACCAGCACCGGAGCAGGTCCGATTTCAAGACAGGCGTCGAACTGGAACGAATCCAGTTGCCGTACCGCGGACAAATACTGGACCGGCCTGACCACTTGGTCACACCAATACCCTGCTTGCGTAAGCTCTTCTGCAACGAGCGTACCCGTGACGGTGGAAAAGAACGGAATGGATGGCGTGTTCAGCCGCATCTGCTGCACCAACGACGCAAACGGTTGAACCATGTCCTGCATCATCGGCGAGTGGAATGCGTGCGAGACATCCAACTCCATGAATGCGATTCCTTGGGCAAAAAGCTTTTCGTGTGCTTCCGCCAGCGCTTCCTTGTCTCCGGCGATAACGCACGAATCGGGCGTATTCACGACAGCCAATGCCAATCGGGATAGAGAACTGGAAAGCAAGGCTTCGACCTCGGCGCCCCCTGCCTGCACCGCGGTCATCCCGCCTCCAGGCAGCTCTTGCATGAAGCGGCCCCTCGCCTCGACCAGTTCCAGCCCGTCGGAAATCGACATCACCCCAGCCGCCACGGCCGCCGCAAACTCGCCGATGCTGTGCCCCAGAACCGCTGCGGGCGAAATGCCCCAGGCCTGGAACATGTTCATTAGCGACACTTGCAAAGCGAACAACGCGGGCTGTGTGAACTTCGTCTGCGCCAGTTCCTCCGAAGAATCGCGAGCGCCAACCAGCAGCTCGATCAGGGAACATCCAAGCTTGGGCGCAAGCTGTTCGTCGCATTCGAGCATGCTGAGACGGAAGGTTTCGTCCGTCTCGAACAACTCACGCCCCATTCCCCAGTGCTGCGCCCCTTGGCCCGTAAAGAGAAACGCAACCCGCGGCGACTCGCCACGGACGGAATCGGCGTGCAATGACGGGTTGTTGCGTCCTTCGCGATACGCGCCGAGGGCCCCCGCGATCTCACCGGTCGATGCACCCTGCACCGCCAGGCGATGCTTGAAGTGCTTGCGGCCAACGTATGCCGTATGGCACACAGCATGCAATGCATCCGGCGCGACACCTTGCAGAAAGTCCTCGTACCGGCGGGCCACCTGCCCCAGTACTTCCGAGGTCGGGCCCGACAAGCACAACAAATAAGGCGGCGGAACGGCAGGGAATACCGGCCGTGCATCCTGGTCATGGTGCGCGAGAATTACATGCGCATTCGTTCCGCTGAAACCGAAGGAATTGACGCCGGCAACGCAAACACCATCGTCAGGCACAGGCCATGGCGTCGGCACCGTCGGAATGACAGCGGGAATCCGCTCCAGCCGGAGCTCAGGATTGAGCGTGTGGTGATTGATCGTGGCAGGCACCTGTGCATGCCACATGGCCAGCACCGTCTTGATAACGCCCGCCAAGCCGGCCGCGGCTTCCGTATGACCCAGGTTTCCCTTGACCGACCCCAAAAGCAGCGGTTGCCGTCTTTCTGTATCGGCGCCATTGGGCGCGAATACCCTTGCGAGCGCCTCGCATTCGATCGGGTCGCCGACGGGGGTTCCCGTCCCATGCGCCTCAAAGTACTGCACCGACCTCGGCGGAATGCGAGCGTCCTTGAGCGCCTCTTCGATAAGGCGTTGCTGCGCGGCGGAACTGGGGGCCGTGATACCACCGCTTGCGCCATCCTGGTTCACGGCGCTGCCAATGGCGCGCGCCCAGATCCGTGCTCCACGGCCTTGAGCATCCTGCACCCTTTCGAGCAGGATTGCGGCGCACCCTTCGCTGCGTACATATCCATTGGCCGAAATGTCCCAGGGCTTGCACTGCGCATCCGGCGCGAGCATGCCCGCAGCCTGGAACGACGCGGAAATCTCGTCCGACAGGATCAAATTCACGCCGGCAACCAACGCGAGCTCGGATTCTCCGGAAAGAACACTCTTGCGGGCCAGATGCAATGCCACCAGGCTCGACGAGCAGGCGGTATTCACCACCAAAGCGGGCCCGGTCAATCCCAGCCTGTATGCCAAGCGCCCCGCTAGCAAAGCCGCCGAAGTGCCGGTTCCAAAATAGGGGCCGATGGACGATGTACCGCCGCGAGCCTGAAGAAGTTCGTAATCGTTGGTAAACGAGCCGACGAAGACACCTACCCGGCGCCCAATCAAACAGCCTGGATCAAGACCCGCGTTTTCTATAGCCTCCCATGCGACCTCAAGCAGCAATCTCTGCTGCGGATCCATATAGCGGGCTTCCTGCGCGGATACGCCGAAAAACGGGGCATCGAACCGATCGACGCAATCCAGGTATCCGCCTTTGTACTCCGCGCCCTGCCAATCGTGCCGGTACGCTGGCAGATCGCGAATGGCATTGCGACCTTCGATAACTAAATTCCAAAGCGATTCAGGTGAATCGGCTGCCGTCGGAAATCGGCACCCCATACCAACAATCGCCACATCTTCGGAATGATGACAAGAACTCGCAGACATGCGGATCACCAGCTATCTATTGGTGTATCAATGACAATGTAAAAATAAAAAACGGCTCGACCTTAACGCGCAGACGATCAGCGCTAAACCGCACTCAGCTTGCAACGGCCCGAAAGCCACTAGCGAACTGATTTTTATTTTTTCTTCCTGATGCGCACACAGCTTTTTTTGATGCAAATCATGGTGCGCTCTGGGATAGAAAACTAGAATTTCGACATATTCACCAAAGCCATTTTGCGCGGGCTACAGCTTTACGTAGCTCCGCAGGCAAACCAATATTGGCGGCATTGACCGGCAGACTGGAGCCGCGCCAATCGAAAAAATATGAAATCCGCCTCTTGATTAAAGTTGTACGGACACCAGCCAACATATTGCCTTGCAATAACATTGCTCTTTTCGCTCGGGCATTAACACGAAAATAAAAGCCCATGGCGAAAATGTAGCTACGGATGTGACAGATTACGCCAAATGTGCAAAACAGACGATACGTTATCGTAAATAGCCCGCGCCCTCAAGACATATCTACGCTATTTTTGACAGAATTCGCTGCAGCGAATTAAACTCAATTGAAGGTTTAAAGAAATAGCGACACCGCCAGTCAAATTTACGCGCACATTGCTGATTAATTTTAGAAATTAATGCATAAAATTAATCAATACATCGCTTTATATAAGATAAATTTTAAAAAATATTTTTGCCCTACAGTATAAAAATGCCCTTACTGCATTTTTATCAAAATAGAATTAAATCTATTTTTAGACTAACTCTAAATCCCTCCGATCCAATCTTTTCGGGCCATCTGAAACTTGAGAGGATGGCTTCCAAGGGAAAAAGAGAAAGCCATGCGTAAGAGCCATTTCACAGAAAAACAGATGCCCAAGATTCTGCGTGAATCCGACTGCTCGCCGGTCGCGGGGGAGTCGAAGAAACACGAGGGGAGCGAGCAAACGATCTACACGTGGCGCAAGCGCTTCGGCACGATGAACGCCGACGAGGTCAAGCTACACCGGGCAAGCATCGGCTCAGTGCCGGGCGAACGTGGCGGTTGTGGAACAAGGCTGTTTTGCAGGTGCCCCGCAAGCGGGCACGGCGGCGTATAGCAAGCCAACATAACCACGCTGAGCGAGCTGGCTATAGGCCAAAGGCGATCTGGGCCTACGACTTCGTATTCGATACCTGCGCAGACGATCGGCAACTCAAGTGCCTGGCGGCCATCAACGAACATACACGTGAGGTGCTCGCCATCAATGTAGCGGGCAGCATTCGTTCCTCGCGCGTGATCGAAGTCCTGAGCCATCCGATCAGCCTGCGTGGCACACCAAAGGCGCTGCACTCGGACAACGGCCCGGAGTTCGTCTCGACGCGACTGCTGCAATGGGCGAGCGATCCGGGCTTGCAGTTGGCCCTGCCCGGGCCGGGAAAACCGTGGCAGAACGGCACCGACAAGAGCTTCAACGGCAAGTTTCGCGACGAGTGCCTGTCCATGAAATACTTTCGCAACCGTGCTGAAGCGCGTGTCGTGATCGAGCAGTGGCGGCAGCATTACAACGAAGTGCGGCCTCATTCGGCGCTGGGCTACCAGACACCGGCGCAGTACGTTCAAACCCTGTCAGGCAACAACAACGAGGCCATGCTTCCCAAATAATTCGTGGCCCGAAAAATAAGGATAAATAATCGTTAACCACAGACTCTTATAACGACTGGCCTTCATTCATTAAGCAAGCTCGCTCAGCAACTCCGCAAAATTAGTTTCTCTAAAAATAATGGCGAAGCACGAACTGCCAGGCATTATTAACAGGCATGGCCCCATAATCGCTCAATGCCGAACCACTGGTCCGCTGCCATTGCCAAGCAATTTCATCATGTGGCCAGCGATAACGAATCTCTAACCACGAAAGGCGGCTGTAATCGTCCATGTTATAACGCAGCATGGATGCCATATTCAGATTCTTGATACCTACATCCTGCCAACTAGCGTAAAAGAATGCCGCATGCCGTGTCGGCAAATCCTGTAATACCTGCACAAACTGGCGATACTTCACATATGCTGGCAACGAAAACGCTGGGAGCCTCTCCCATTGATCCCGTTCAAGGCCCGCTCCGTTGTATTGATATTCCAGTGTTAATGACAGCTTGCTGGCGGTGGTATACGTAAAACCGGTCGTCAGCCGGTTCCGAAATGTCTCGTCCTGGGGGCCATCCAAGGCCTGCGCGAACAAAGACGCGCTCTGGCCACCAGACCATTCAACATACGCAACGGTTGAATCGTTGATGAGCTTGGTCAAGTTGACGCCGAACTGTGGCGAAGCATCCTGGTCCATATAAAGCAACCATTGAGGATTAAGATCATCCGCAATTTTCTGGCTGAAGATCAATAAACCACGATTCCGTGAATTGGTCGCCCCCCAATCTGGATCATAAGCCGCATCGCTGCTATGGCTTCTCAGCGTCGGGGAATACAGCGCCGTCAATGAGCCGCTGTCCCATAAGGCCTGCCCGCGCAGCATGACGCTGCCCTGACGATTTTCCCTGATACTGGCCGGATCGAGCGACACCAAGGAACGCACAGCCCCGTCGCGCAGGAAATCGGTCGGGTTATAACCGAAAGCAACACCCGTATATTGGTTCACCCGACCCAAGTCGACAATTACATCCTGGCGCGGCCGCCAACTTACATAGACCTCTTTCAGCGTATTGACATCGTCACGCTGATCGAAACCGCGCTGCCAACCAATATCCACTCGATCGGAGAAAACAGCACTCAAATCCGAAGCAAGCTTCGCCTCAACATGGATATCCGCCGAGAACCGCTGCTCCGCCCGGCTCTCGCCGGCCAGATTCGAGCGCCCTGCCGCCCCTTCTAGCAGCAGCTTCCAAGACCGTGACTGTTCGGCACTCGCTGACTCACTACTCCCCAGAGACAATGCTGCGAGCTCGGGGTCTTCGTCCTCGGCAAAAGCGGTACCTGCCGCCCACAGCAGCAAAACCAAAAACCACCGCATATTCATTCAGGCTTGAAACGTGGCAAATAGTCACGCTGCAGCCAGGATTCCGGTATTTCCCGCTCGGCCCAGTCCGTAAAGCGAAGAACCGTTACCCATTTCGGATCAAGCCCATCGATGATTACCGTCTCGGTCGGCCGCTCCGCCCCGAGTTGTTTTTCGTATTGACGATAATATGCCGTTTTCAACAACCGATTGCTCTCGCTATAAAAACGGGCTTTGATTGGACGGCTGTTGGCACTATCGATCCACATTTCAATATGGTGATACGTGACATCCAGAGAGACCGCTTCCAGCGCAAGCTTGTAGCTCTTACGCTTTTGGCGATCGCCATCCTGCACCTCTTCTTCCCCAACCAACGCGGCGCTGTAATCCTTGGACAGATTGAAGGTCACCACATCGCCATTGGCGGCCTGACCGAGTAAGCGCTGCTGCGGGGAAATCCGAATACTTGCCTTGTTGGCAGGATCGTAAAACCACAAATCATTGCCTGATTTAAGCATCAGCTTGTTGGCATCGCGAGCCGGCGAAACAAACCGGATAAGGCTGCGGAATTGACCGCTATCCTTATCCGCCTTCGAATAAACCACCAATGTGCTGACATCGGTCTGCTGACCATTGCGATATTCGGTCAACATTGTCGTCACCCCAAACGGGTGAGCGGGATTACGAATGGCATCGCTTGCAGTTAGGATTTCCTGTGCCGAAGGCTCAGCGAACGCCACTACTGAATTCAATCCAACCACCGCGAACACCGCCGCAGTCATAAAACGCCGCATCTTCATGCTAATTTTCCTAGACGTGGCGCAAGGCATCGACGATATTCAATTTCGCTGCCCGCGTTGCCGGCCACCAAGCTGAAATCATTACCACAATCACCAGACTGACAGCAGAGCCAAAGAGCAAGCCATTATCCCCCCATACCCGCACCATGACCGGGTACTCGTACGAATAGCTGGGCGGCATCCAAGTCAAACCACTGTGATTGATCAGATAAGCGATCGGCAGCGCGATCGCAATACCAGCGAGCGCCCCCAAGACACCGAGCAGCACGCCCTCACAGATAAACAAGCTGCGGATACCCATACGACGCCGGCCGATCGCGCGTAACGTCCCGATTTCGGTCGTCCGCTCGACCACTGCCATGCTCATCGTATTACCCACTGTAAAGAGCACGATTACCCAAATCAAAAGCGAGATGAAACCGAAAATAGAATCGAAGAATTGCGTGGTTTGTTTGTAAATCGGCGCAAGCGTTTCGTAATCGAGAATCTCAATTTGCGCCCCATTGAGTTCCTGCGCAAACAGTTGTTCCAGCCGCGCTTTCGCCGCCGGAATCTGGGCCGTCTGCTGAAGCTGAATCTGAATCGCCGTCACCTGCGGTGGCGCGCTACCGAACACCAAACGCTGCGCCTGATCGAGATGCATCATGATCAGTGTGTCGTCGATTTCCTTGACACCCCAGTTCTCCGCGCGCACCACATTCAAACCCGCCACATTGGGCGCGCCACGGGCACTGGCCGCCAGCATCTCAATAGAGGTGTTTCCTCCAGCGTGAGGAGCGCCGCCCTGCTCCAATTCTGACAAAGCGGTAACGCTACTTGGCGCCGGCGTCGAGTCACTCGTCGATTCAGCGCCACCCATTTCTTCAGGCGGCGGACAATCCTGAAGCTTGAGCGGCTCACACAATTGCAGCATGCGGGCCACCCCGGTCCCGATGACGACCGAATCGCTTGGTGTATCGACCAGCGCAATCGGCGGCGCATAACTCAAACTGCCATAAGCATCCCATTTGCGCATCTGGTTCTGCTCGCCGACAATCACGCCAGCAGCGACGACGCCTTTTGACACGCCATTCGCAAAGTTGCCGGCAATCCCGTTAAGTCGAAGCGATGGCGTCACCACCACCACCATCGTCTTCAATACCGGATCGTTTTTCACCGCGTCGATGAGACGTTGATAATCGGTAATGCCATAAGCCACCGGATTACCGCTGCCGTAGTGAAAATAGCCCTTACGTTGAATCTGCAGATGACCGTAGTATTGGACATAGCCAGTTTGCACGGCGAACGCGGTATTACGGGCGTAGCCACCGAAAATCAACATGGATACCAACCCGACAACCACCGCCGACAAAGTTGTCAAGGAACGGCGCCGATTGCGCAACAGATTGCGTAGTGCGAGCGAAAATATCATTTACGCGACCTTTTCCAACAATGCAGCGCCACCGCGCCGCTCGATTGCCGTAATCCGGCCATCGCGGATGAAAACGGCATCGTCGGCTTCCGCTAGTACTTTGGGATCGTGGGAGGAAAAAACAAACGACACTTTGTGCTCACGCTGCATTTTGCGCATCAGCGCAATAATGGTGGCACCGGTTTCACTATCAAGATTGGCGGTCGGCTCATCGGCCAACACAAGCTGGGGCGAGGTCGCGAGCGCCCGCGCAATCGCAACCCGTTGGCGCTGCCCGCCTGAAAGCTGGCCAGGACGATTACCTGCCTTGTCAGCCAGACCAACCGCATCCAATAATGCCATCACGCGTTGCCGGCGTTCACGAGCGGGCGCTTTCGCCATCAGCAGCGGATATTCGACATTTTCATATGCCGTCAATACCGGCAACAGATTGAAGTTTTGGAAAATAAACCCGAGATGGCGAACACGAAAATCGGAAAGCTCATCATCCGACATCGCTTTTACCGAACGCCCCCCCAGTACAACATCGCCAGAATCGGGATGATCGATACACCCGATCAGATTCAGCAACGTGGTTTTACCACTCCCAGATGGACCTGCGATAACGGTAAAACAATTAGGGCGGACCTCAAGATTGATTCCAATCAGCGCTGGAACGACAACCGTATCGAGGCGGTAGTTTTTGGAAACTTGGCTGAGAACGACCGTATGCATAATATACTCCCTGCGACCTATTCCTTTTGGTTACTTTTCTATGCCAGCAGATATCCCTATTACTATACCAGGTACTAAGGCGAATTTGTGCCATCGGCAGCGCGGTAGTCTTTTCCAACGATCCTTGCGCGCATTTGACTAAGGCGACAGCCGCGCTTGAAGCGAGAGCCTGTTTTAACCTGCTCAAATCTTAATCACCTTTACGCGCTCAAAATCTTGGCAGCGGTGGCAAACATCAGGTCGACAAAAACAATGAGATGGAAGTCGCCCAGGGTTTGCGATAGGCGCGCGTAGCCCCGACCCAAACGCCGGAAAATGCACACTCCGGCCGACGCTACCCTGCCGCTCGCTCGGCCCATACTGGCGCCAATAAAAAGACAAAATATCTGCCTGCCAGACATACTTCCTTCAGGCACAAGGCTAGGCCCACCCCATATATCCTCAACGCCAGTATCAAAGGCACGCGCAACGCCTCCGGCGTTCATGCCTGCTTCATTTAACCTGTATGCTTGGCATGGTGTAATGCCTTCTTACACTCACTCTTCATCGACGAACACCAACCAAGCGGAGCCCTACGTGGATCAAGCAGAATTCAGCAAGCATGCACTAGAAAAATTTCAGTCTATCGAATCGGCGCTGCAGTGCCTGCAAACACAAAGCGCCTGTCTGCAGGCCTTCTGTCTGGCGTTGGGCGAGCAAAGCGGACTGGACTTGCCCAAGCTGGAAGAGGATTACGAAGTCAAAATTCTGCAGGTACTGGAAGCGCTGCCACCTCAACAGCAAGACCCCATGACGCTTGCCCGGTTCAGCGAAACCTTGTGCCGGACATTGCGCCAAGCGGGCTGACCCTCGCGCAACGTCCCCGCTAAACCCGCTTATCGCGCCGCAGCCTTCATGTCCGGGCTTTTCCGCTGGTTCGACCGCACGATCCTGGAGCTTGGCCGCCAGATGCGTCTGGCGTATTTGCCGCCGCTCATGGTGTATTACGCCTATGGCATATCGGCGCTAACGGGCATCGTCGGGACGTTCTTTATCAAGGACTATCTCGATCTGCCTGCGGCATTTCTTGCCACGCTCGGTTTCTGGGCCGGCATTCCGTGGGCGCTGAAGATTCCGCTCGGGCATCTGGTCGATCTGCTGTGGCGTTACAAAGCGGGTTTTGTCTATCTGGGCGCAGCGCTGATCGCGGCCAGTCTGTTGATCATGATCGGGCTGCTCGGCAACCCGGAAACGATGCGCGCGCTACTACCGCCCGCGACCTGGTTCGTGATCTCCACACTGCTTGCGCCGCTAGGCTACGTGATGCAGGACGCGGTGGCCGATGCGATGACAGTCGAAGCGGTACCGCGCTTAAATGCCCGCGGCGAAGCCTACGCCGAAGAAGAAATGCGTTTGATGCACACGACGATGCAGATGCTCGGACGCGTGGCCATCATCGGTGGCGGCGTGGCGGTATCGCTGATCAACGTCATCCTGTTCCAAGGCACGGAAGAACTCACGCAGGCACAAAAAGCGACAATCTATGTGCATATTTACGAATATGCGCTGTTTGTGCCGGTTCTGTCGATCAGCGGCGTCTTGTTGGCCCGCTTGCTGAAATGGCGCGAGGCCAGACGGCTCGCCGCATTGGGCCGCGAGCACGAAGAAATCGCCCGCATGCTGCACGAGCCGGAAGAAAAGGTGGCGCCAAACGGGTGGATTCTCGGCGGCAGCGCGGTTTTCATCGCAATCACGCTTGGCGTTGGGCTATCGGATTTCAGCTACGCGGAAGAAACGATCCTCGCCGGCTCTTTTGGCATCATCGGCTTCATGATGATGAAGCTGCTGCGGGAACTGTCGCCCGAAGCTCGGCGCACACTAATCGGCACCGCCATCGTCATCTTCATCTTCCGCGCCATGCCCTCACCCGGCGCGGGCGCCACCTGGTGGATGATCGATGAACTGGGTTTCGACCAGTCCTTTCTTTCCAAACTCGATCTCATCACCAGCGGGCTGACCCTGGCCGGACTGTTCCTGTTCCGCCGCTTCATGGCGGAAAAGTCGATCGCCCATATTGTCGTTTTTCTCACACTGGCCGGCACCGCGTTATCCCTGCCCATGCTCGCCATGTTCCACGGCCTGCACCACTGGACAGCCGCCGTCACCGGCGGCATCGTCGATGCGCGCTTCATCGCCATCGCCAATACCGCGCTGGAGTCCCCGCTCGGCCAGGTGTCGATGGTGCCCATGCTGGCCTGGATCGCCAATTCCGCTCCGCCGCACCTGAAAGCGACCTTTTTCGCCGTCATGGCGTCGTTTACCAACCTCGCGCTATCCACCGCGCAGCTCGGCACCCAGTACCTGAACCAGATTTACGTCATCGACCGCGAAGTCCGCGACACAAGCGGCGCCATCACCGTCGCGGCCGACTACAGCCAGCTTGGCCCGCTGCTGATCGTAGTCATCGTTCTCGGGCTGGCGCTGCCGCTGGCCGCGATCTGGCTTACCCGCCGCGCCGGGCTACGTAGCGCATAAAACCGCGCAAGCTTGATTTTGCGCATTGTCATACGCGCCCGAGTGGCAGAAACTGGCGGGTGACGGATTCAATCGGAGATAAGCAATGACCCCTACCTCGGTTCACGACATTCGCAATCTCACCCTGCTTGGCCATACCGGCTGCGGCAAAACTTCGTTGCTCGAGGCTTTGCTCGCCGGCGGCGGCGAAATCGGCAGCGCCGGCAGCATCGAACGCGGCGACACAGTTTCCGATTACGACCCACAGGAAAAGGCGATGGGCCATTCGCTCAACGCCACGTTGTCCCACCTGGAATGGGCTGGGCACTGGATCAACCTGCTCGACACACCGGGCCTGCCCGACCTCGCCGGCCGCGCGCTGGCGACCTTGCCGGCAGTCGAAACCGCCGCGGTGGTCGTCAACGCCACGGCTGGCATCGAAAGCGGCACGCGGCGCATGATGGCCGCCGCCGAAGGCAAATGCCGCCTGCTCATCGTCAACAAAATCGACGCCGCCGGCGCCGACTGCGCCGCAACGATGGAAGCGATCACCGCTGAGTTCGGCATCGAATGCCTGCCGATCAATCTGCCCTCGGCCGACGGCACGCGCGTCGTCGATTGCTTCTTCACCCCCGATCTGGCCGCCGAAACCGCATTCTCAAACGTCGCCACGGCGCACGACGCTATCGTCGACCAAGTCGTCGAACTCGACGAAGCGCTCATGGCCGCCTACCTGGAGCAAGGCGAATCGCTCACGCCAGATCAACTGCACGCCCCTTTCGAGCAAGCGCTGCGCGAAGGCCATCTGGTGCCGGTGTGCTTCGTCTCCGCCCGTACCGGCGCGGGCGTGCGTGAGTTGCTCGACATCCTCGGCCGCCTGATGCCCGACCCCACCGAAGGCAACCCGCCCGCCTTCCTCAAGGGCGAAGGCAGCCTCGCGCAGCCGGTCAAGGTAGAACTCGACCCCAAGCGCCACGCCATCGCCCACGTGTTCCAGGTCAGCAACGACCCCTATCGCGGCAAGCTCGCACTGTTCCGCATCCACCAAGGCACCGTCACACCGAACTCGCAACTGTTCATCGGCGACGGGCGCAAACCGTTCAAAGTCGCCCATCTGCTGCGCATGCAGGGCAAAAACGCGGTGGAAACGCCATGCGGCGTGCCGGGCGATCTCTGCGCCGTGGGCCGCGTGGATGAAATCCACCGCGACGCGGTGCTGCACGACTCGCACGACGAAGACGCCTTTCACGTCCAGACGCCCCCCTATCCACGGCCGGTCTATGGCCTTGCATTGATCGGGCGCAAACCGGCGGACGAACAAAAACTCTCCGAAGCGCTTGCCCGCCTGAGCGACGAAGACGCCTGCCTGACAATCAGCTTCGACCCCCGCAGCCGGCAAACAGTGGTCCACGGCCTCGGCGAACAACATCTAAAAATCGTGCTGGAGCAGCTTGCCCTACGCTGGAACTTGCAAGTGGATACCGCCGCGCCCGCGATTCCCTACCGCGAAACCATCGCCGGCGCGGGCGAAGCGCGCTACCGGCACAAAAAACAAAGCGGCGGCGCGGGGCAATTCGGCGAAGTGGCGCTACGCGTCGAGCCGCTGCCGCGCGGCGCCGGGCTGGAACTGGCCGACGAAGTACGCGGCGGCACCATTCCCACGCATTTCATGCCGGCGGTGGAAAAAGGCGTGCGGCAGGCGCTGGCCGATGGCGCTCTGGCCGGCTTCCCGATCGACGATCTGCGCGTCGTGGTGGTCGATGGCAAACACCACGCCGTCGATTCCAACGAAATCTCCTTCGTCACCGCCGCCCGCCACGCACTTGTCGAAGCCGTGCTCGCCGCCCAGCCCATCGTGCTGGAACCGCTGGTCGACGTTACGGTAAAAGTAGCCGACGACCGCTTTGGCGAAGTCAGTGCCGAGCTCGCCACCCGCCGTGGGCGCCTGACCTCCACCGAAACGCCAGCACTAGGATGGACGTTGATTTCCGCTAGAGTCCCCATGGCGGAAATGGAAGGCTTTGAAATTCGCCTCAAGGCAATCTGCGCGGGTGATAGCGAATTTGTACTCGACCACAGCGGCTACGAACCCGCGCCAGCCGATATTCAAAATCAGCTGGTGCGCGTCTTCAATGGCGAAAGCCATGCCCGCAACGGCCACTGAGCGCCACACCCTTTGCCACCTCCCCGTCGCCCGGCGACGGGGAACGGCTTGCCTTCCCGCCACAAGAGCCATGCGGTGAGGCTCACCAAAGCGCATCGCGCCTACTGGAGCCGCAACATATGGCTCACGGTTAGCCTGCTCACCGCCTGGTTTCTTCTTACCTTCCTTGCCGGCTATTACGCGGCCGAACTCAACACCGTTTCCTTTCTCGGCTTCCCGCTCGGCTTCTATTTTTTTGCCCAGGGCGCCCCGATCATCTACCTCATCATCATCGGCATCCACGCGCTGGCAATGAACTACCTGGATCGCCGTTACGGTGTCGGCGAGCGGCGCTGAAAGCCGTTAAAACCCATATAAGCGGCTCATAAGCGCGGCGAGCTACAAGTCTCATCGACCGTCAAATATCCGCGCTTATCTCATCGACGGACCGGACTTGCGCGAACAAGCCATTGAGTCCCGCAAGGTAAGCCGTTTGAACATCCCCGGCCGAAACCGAAACGCCGTTGAACGATAGCGCCCTGGTCGCGCAGGCGTCGTGCGCCAAACGGCAGGCAAAGCCCAAATCGGCGGCGGCGCGGACGGTGGTATCGATACACATGTGAGTCATCATGCCCGCGATGACGAGATCGGTGATTTTCCCGCCGCGCAGGTATTCCAGCAGCGGCGTTTCCCGGAAGCTGTTCGGATAATGTTTCTTGAACACAGCTTCTCCATTCTTTGGAGAAACGGATTCATGGATTTCCACCCCCTGCGTTTCGGGCAGAAAGAAAGTCGCGCCGGCCCGAGCGGCGACGTGCTGGATGTGAATCACCGGCAGTTCCTTTCGCCGGAATTCGGCAAGCAGCACTCCCGCGCGCTTTCCGGCCTCGATGGAACCGACCAGTTCCATTGCGCCATTTGGAAAGTAATCGTTCTGGATATCAACGAGCAATAGCGCCATCGTACTCATCAAACACCTCTTTTCTTAAATAAAACAAATAAAGCCATTATTCATATCTATTATCCGCCGCATAATCAACGGAAATAAGAAAATGTCACCGTTTACGGATCAAAGCGCCGCGCGCAACTTATCCGGCAGCGGACACGATTTGCCGGTTTGCGTATCCATCCACACCATTTTCGCGTAACCCGTCGCATAAAGACGCTCGTCGCCTTCAACATAAAGCTCATACCAGGACATCGCGCTGCTATTGCCCGGTTTGCCACCATACATTTTCACGATGACGGTGGCTGGGTAATTCACCGGCAGCAGAAAGGTGCACTCGGCATTGATGATGACCATGCCTTGCGGAACGTCCGGGCCAACACGAAATCCCAAGCGCTCGACCCATTCGACCCTGGTCTGCTCGAAATAACGGAAATACACCGTGTTGTTCACGTGGCCGTAAAAGTCCATATCCCCCCAGCGAACGGCAATTCGCGTACTCAACAGATGCTTGCGATCAGTCTCCACAGCGCTTCTCTATTGGTTATAGCAATGGACTAATGTAGCATGCGACAGGATATGCTCATCATCTCCCGCAACAGACGTACAGGTGCTTTGTGAACGAATTCATTTCGCCGTTTTGAATGATTCGTGCTGCATCGCACCAATATCTTTTGCGAGGTGTGCCGAGTAGTTGTCGGTTGAAAGTTGTCAGTTGAATAGAAGCAATTCAAGAATATAGAAGGGAGAACAGGATGGAACGTGAATCCATGGAGTTTGATGTTCTGGTCGTCGGCGGCGGTCCAGCCGGCTTGGCCGCGGCGATTCGGCTCAGGGAGCTGGCCGTGGAACGGAATGTCGAACTTTCCGTATGTTTGATCGAGAAGGGCGCCGAAATTGGCGCCCATATTCTTTCCGGCGCGGTCATGGACCCGCACGCCCTCGCCGAATTGTTTCCCGACTGGAAAGAGCGCGGCGCGCCGCTCAAGACCACGGTCACCGAAGACAGAGTGATCTTCCTGAACGAAACCGGCGGGCATCGGATTCCCGAAAGCCTGCTGCCGGACTGCTTCCTGAACCACGGCAACTACATCGTCCGCCTGGGCAACGTCGTCAAGTGGATGGGCGAGCAAGCCGAAGCGCTGGGCGTGGAAATTTACCCCGGCTTCGCTGGCGCTGAAATCCTGTATGACGAAAACGGTGCGGTGAAAGGCGTCGCCACCGGCGACATGGGCCTGACCCGCGAAGGCACCCCCGGCCCGAACCACCAGCCGGGCATGGAATTGCACGCCAAATACACCTTGTTTGCCGAAGGCTGCCGTGGCCACCTCGGCAAACAACTGGAAGCGAAATTCAATCTGCGCGAAGGCGCCGATCCGCAAACCTACGCCATCGGTCTGAAAGAACTGTGGGAGGTGCCGGTCGAGCGCCATCGGCCCGGCCTCGTGGTGCATACCGCCGGCTGGCCAATGCCGGCGGATACGTATGGCGGCGGCTTCGCTTACCACCTGGAGAACAATCTCGTCGCCGTGGGTTATGTCGTCGGCCTAAATTACCGCAATCCGTACATGTCGCCGTTCGAGGAATTCCAGCGCTACAAGACGCACCCCGAAATCCGCCAGTTCCTCGAAGGCGGCAAGCGTCTGGCCTACGGCGCCCGCGCCATCGCCGCCGGCGGGCTGCAAAGCCAACCCCGCCTGATTTTCCCGGGTGGCGCGCTGATCGGCGACGACGCCGGCTTTCTCAACGCGGCCCGCATCAAGGGCAGCCATGCGGCAATCAAATCCGGCTCGCTCGCTGCCGAAGCCGCATTCGAGGCCCTCACAACGAACCGCCAGCGTGATGCGCTGACGGCCTACCCCGCCGCCTTCCGCGACTCCTGGCTGCATAAGGAGTTGCACAAGACGCGCAACTTCAAGCCCTACATGAAACAGGGGCTGTGGCTGGGTTCGCTGCTGTTCGGTATCGACCAGAAACTGTTCGGCGGCAAAGTACCCTGGACACTGCACAACAGCGCCGACCACGTAATGCTCGACCCGGCCGCGAACAGTACCAAGATCGATTATCCGAAACCCGACGGCGTGCTCACCTTCGACCGCCTGTCCTCCGTGTTCCTCTCCAATACCAATCATGAAGAAGAACAGCCCTGTCACTTGCGCCTAAAAGACCCGACGGTGCCGATCTCCGTCAATCTGGCGCGGTACGACTCGCCCGAGCAGCGTTATTGCCCGGCCGGCGTGTATGAGATCGTCCGCGACGGCGAAGGCGGCGCGCCGCGCTTGCAGATCAACGCGCAGAACTGCGTGCACTGCAAGACTTGCGACATCAAGGATCCGACTCAGAACATCGACTGGATGGTGCCGCAAGGCGGCGAAGGGCCGCTCTACCAGGGCATGTAACGCAAGCTCGGCAGCAACGCAAAGGGCGGCTCCGCGGAGCCGCCCTTTTCCGTTTTATGCCTGACAGGCGGATCAAGCCTGCGTGCGCTTGTTCCGGCGGCTATAAACAAGACCAAGCAGCCCGGTCGCCAACAGCAACGGACTCGCCGGCTCGGGTACCCCCTGACCCTGGCTCGAGGCAGTATCAAAGCTGCCACCGAGGCTGTAGCCATAAGTAAATGAAAGGCTTCGACCCGCGCCGAGGTCGCCCAGGGCAAAAGCAAGGCCAAGAGCGTTGTCGCCATTGCCGTCGTCAAGTCCGGCCAGGTATACGGCTGGACGCGTCTCCCAATAGGTGCTGACCCCTGCGTTATGAGTGAAGTTGTTATCGGTGGTAAAGATGCAGATTGTTTCCCCAGAGCGCGAACCCGTTCCGCACGCTTGGCTTTGGGACAACACGGCGTTATTCGTACTGTAGGAACCGAAA
Source organism: Azoarcus sp. (assembly GCA_031546845.1). Taxonomy (GTDB): domain Bacteria; phylum Pseudomonadota; class Gammaproteobacteria; order Burkholderiales; family Rhodocyclaceae; genus Azoarcus. The sequence goes on from JAVBJT010000017.1 coordinate 31,835, forward strand.
GCATTCACGTCAGGGTCAGGGTCGAGCGTGCGCAGGAATGCCAGGCTTCGTAATACGCTGTCGTTGATGTTGGTGAGCGTGGTGGTAATGCTGATCACCGAACGGCCACCTTGGGTCGCCAGGGAATAATCATTGGTGACCGTAAGCCCCAAGAACTGACTGACCGACGTCACTGAAGTCGGGGAATTTTGGGTCACGAAAACGGACTCGGCGCTCGTTCCGCTAGCATTGTTACCGTAAAAAGAGAAAATACCGGTTGTCAACGAGGTGATATAAAAGCCTTCGAACGGCGCACCCGGTGTCAGGAAGTCGTTGATGCCGTAGCTTCTCGTGCCGGTGGCATCGTACAGAATCCCTGGGGGCCGAGAGCCGTTCGAACCAAGCGAGCCATAATCGCTGACGCCAGCCAGAACACTATTGTCCTGAAGCACAGCGGTTGCGTGGGCTGCCATCGGCAGACCCAGGCTGAACAGGAAAGCGGCTACAAACTTTTTCTTGCTGAACTTCACGATACGACTTCCTTTGGTAGAACATGGAACGAGCGCGCAGCCCTTTGCGGGGCCAATTCACGCAAAGCCGCAACCGGCAGAAGCTGCTCACACGCCATGCGTGGAAGGCATACAAGGAGCAGATCAATGCCAATCGACCGACCGGACTGGGCAAACGGCTGTACGCGCCGCGCAGACAGATGGTCGGGCGAAACTTCGCCGACGCAAAGGAACTACTGCACGCGCATCGCTACGCGCGCTTTCACGGCCTCGCCCAGGTGCAAGCGCGGCGCCTGCTCTGGGCGCCCGTGCGGTTGGCCGGACTGGAGTCGCCTCCGATCACGCAGACGCCGCCAGAAAGACAAAAGTTTTGTAAAAACTGGGGTTTCGTCAACAGCCTGAAAGGCCGGCTCCACGGAGCCGCCCTCTTTTTTCACCCCTAGCTTTTCTCTTCTACCCGCTCAATCCAGCGTGATCCGAGCTTGCAGCCAGAACATGCGGCCTGGCTCGTTGATCTGGGTATTGCTTGGCGGCATGTAGCCCGGTATCGAAGCCCCGCTCTTGGACAGATGCTCGGCGTAGGTCCGATCGAACAGATTGTCGACGCCGCCGCTGATCAACACCCCTTTCTTCGGCCGCCAGCCGGCGTTGATCGAAAACACCGCGAACCCCGGCGTACGGCCTATATCCTGGCCGACGATGTTGCCGGAACCGATATCGTAGCGATCCTGGTCGGCCACAATGCGCAATAGGTTGCCGAAGGAGAAAACGCCGTCGTCGTATTCGAGCGAGAAACGCGCCTCCAGCGGCGGTTGCTGGGCGAGCGCGGTATCGTCCGTATCGTTTTCACCGCGCACCCACGCCAGCGTGGCCGTGGTTTTCCAGTTGCGTGTAAGGCGCCGGGCAAGATCGATCTCCGCGCCCATCACCGTGGCATCAATGTTGCGCACCTGCGTCGGCGCGGTCCATTTCATCAGAATGTAGTCCTGAACCTTGCCGTAGAACACCGACACGGCACTGCTCCAATCGGCGTTCGACCAATTCAGGCCAAGGTCGAACTGCGTCGTTTTCTCGGGATCGACCGTCAGGAAAGCGCTGCTCAGCGTATCTTCACCGAAGCGTATGCGCTCCCAGTAATCGGGAAAGCGCTCCACATGGCCAAGGCCGGCGTACCAGACCCCCGCGCCCTCGTCGAACACCCCTTCGTAGCGGACGAAACCGCTGGGCAACGTGGCGCGATCGGTTCTGCCTTGGGTCGAGTTGGACGGCACGCATACGCCGGACACGCAGGGCCGTTCATCCTTGGCCGAATGATCGTCGATCCGCAGACCGGCGACCGTGCGCCCGCCATCCTGGTAGCGGTAGCTCGCTTCGCCGAACACGCCGAACTGCCCGAAGCGCATGTCCTCCTTGTACGGCAGGCCGTGGAGAACGGCTTCGGCCTCATCCTCACTGGCGCGGCCACCCGTACCGCGAACGCGGTGAATGTCCCGCTTCGCATCCGCGCCAACGGTCAGGCGCAACGGCTCGCTCAAGGCCAAGGTGACGCCGGCATGCACGCCGGACGTGAAGCGGTCCGGGTTCGACACCGCGAACCCGTTCGGCTTGGGCTGATCGCGCAGGCTGTAATTGTCCATGACGTGATCGATGTGGTTGTAATACGCCTGCGCCCACACCTTTTCGACCACCGGCGAAAGATTGCGCCGCTCGAATTTCAAGCCGAAGTTCTCGCGGGCGAATTTCGCTCCGTCCATGCCGCGATCGGCGTAGGCGGCCTCACCGTCGCTACGCACCGTCGACAGTTCCAGCACGGTATGCTCGTCCGGCGTCCAAGCCAGTGCCGCGTTCGCGCTCCAACGGGTATAGCGCGAATGAACCTTGGTACCGTCGCCGTCCTCATAGTCGTCCGAATGGGCGCGGGTGGCGCCGGCGCGAACCTGGACATCGGGCGTGCCGCCGCGAAAATCGACGATCTGATCGTTGCGCCCGAAGCTGCCGCCGATAAGGCTGCCGTCCAGCATCCACCCGGCCGTATCGAAACGGCGCGGATCGCGCTCGAACAACACCGCGCCAGCCGACGTGCCGGCGCCGTAGATGACGTTCTGCGGCCCCTTCACAACGGTAACGCGGTCATACGAAGCGGGATAGACGTAAGCCGTGGGCGGGTCCATCCGCCCGCCGCAACCGCCGTAGATTTCCTGCCCATCGAGAAAGATACCAAGGCGCGAACCGGACATGCCGCGCAGCAGCGGATCGCCATCGGAGCCGCCTTTGCGGATAACCGAGAAGCCGGGAATGCTCTTGAGAAAATCGGCGCCGTCGTTGGCCGGTATCGGCTGGCGAGGCGCTTTCGGATCGGTGACAACAGTCAACGGATCAACCATTGCCGGCGCGGTAACGACAACGCTATCCAGCAACGTGTCGCCCTGCGAATCGTGCTCATACTCCGCGGCAAGCGCGGGCACCGCGACAAAGAGCGCCAGCGCCAAAGGCCGGCGGGAAAAAGGAAGGGTGTTCATCGGTAAATTCTCGATTCGAATGGATTCGGACCCGTCCGCATGCCCGGCGCGGCGCCCCGCGCAAAACGCGGACGCAAGCGCCCTCCTCCCGGTTGCTGGAGGCAACCGGGAACGGAAAACGGAAAAACCGGATCAGCGAATGGGGGCCGGTGAAAACCGGCGGATCAACTCAGTGCGAATGCTTTCCCGGCATGTTGCCGGAGGCACCGAGCGAACGGACAGGCGCCGCGACCTCCAGCGTCTGCTTCATGCCATCGCGACTTTCGACCACGAGAGTCAGTGGCACGGTTTCCCCCTCTTTCAACTGCGCCTTCAGGTCCAGCAGCATCACGTGATAATCCCCTGGCTTCAGTTCCACGGTTTTACCCGCGGGCAGATCGAGGCCGGCAACCGGGTTCATCTTCATCACATCGCCCTGCATCTTCATCTCGTGGATCTCGACGATCCCGGCTACCGGGGACGCGACGGAAACAAGGCGGGCATCGACATCCGAAGTCAGCCGCATGAACGCGCCGGAAGCCTTTTGCTGCGGCACAGTGGCGCGAACCCACGGTTCGGCGACAGCCGTTTCGGCCGTGGCGGCCAACGGAAGGGAAAAAACAAAGCAAGCAAAGAGAAACTTTTTCATGTCGGTAATCCTGCAAAACGGCTCGCGGCAAACGAACCGGGAGAGAATCGGAGAACCGCCGCGCCCACTCCACGCAAGCGATGTCGGCGCATTGGCTCCAACGGAAAACCAGAGAAAAACGGGGGAATGTCCCACCGGGAAAACCGCCGGGTCAGACGGTGGCGGCGGGAGGCGCGCGCGGCTGTACCGCCGCCCAGGCAAAAAGCGGCCGTGCGGCAACGAAGAAAAGCTTGGGCTTGGCATCCGGCCCCATCGGGACCGCGAAAGGCGGCAACGACGACGGCGGCAGATCGGCCGTGGCGAAATGGCTGCTGCAATAGGGGCAATGATCGAGCGCCGAAACCTTTCCGCTGCCTTCTTCCTGCAACGGACCGCCGGCATGATCGAGCAGATCGCGCGCCTCTTCGGCGCTGAGCGCTATCCAATGCTCTCCGCTGGCGGAGCAAACCTCAAGCCAGTAACGCCCGCCCTCGCCCGCGCTCATCGCGCGGCTGATTGCCGGCGCCAATGCGCCAAGCAACATCGCGAAGGCCGCGATCCAGGCTAAAAGGCGTTGGCGGGAACGGTTCATCGGGTTTTGCGGGTCCGGTCCGAAAACGATCGCCCCGATTTTAACAATCGCAACGAGATTTCGGGTTGATCCCGATCAGAAATAGCGCTGTCGACAGCGGCCCCCTTCACCGTTGCTCAGCGCTCCGGTAAGAGGCTGGCGAAAATCTCGGGCAAATGCAGCGTCGCCAGCGCGCGCTGGGTAAACAGATAGCGCCCATCGACGACGAAACCCAGTTCCTCCCACGGTACCGCATCGTTAAGCAGCGCAACCGCGCGCTCGATGTCCATACCCTCCGCTTTCTGGAACAGCGCCAGCACGGAGCCGTCGTAAGCCTCGCACGCATGGGTGAAGAACGGGCGCGGCCGGCGCGTCTTACCATTGACGTAGATGCGCCCTACCCCCGGTGCGACGTGATACGCCCGCCCCCATTGCCACCAATTGCGCCCGTCGAAGCTTCGCACGCGCCGCGCCAGCAGTTTGTCCTTGTACGGTTCCAAATGCGGGTGGCGGATATCGTAGAGCATGCGCCGGGTTTCGCCGGTGGCGGCGGTTTGCGAGCAGACGAATTCGAGATTGCCTTCCGGGTGAATAAAGACCTCGTCGGCCCCGGACACGGCACCAACGCGAACATCGAACAGCGACGCGAGCGGCACGGTCAAATGCGCGTGGGTGAAAACGAGTTGGCCGTCGATATGCACCATTTCGCGCTCGTCCCAATCGGCATCGCCGATGCGCCGGTAGCGGGTCCGGCGCGAAAAGTCGCCACGCACGAAACGGAAGATCGCGCAGTTGGGCACCGCACCGGCGAAAATCCGCGTGTCGCCGGTTTCGATCCAATGCGTGATCGTGCCCTGCTCGAACAACCATTCGTTGAGCCTAGCCGCGGCGGTCAGCTTGATGAATTCGCGCGGCGTGATGAAGATCAGCTCGCCACCATCGTTCAAATGGCGGACGCTCTTCTCAATGAAAAATAGGAACAGGTTGGAACGGGCGTCGAACAGTTGCGAATCGAACAGCGTCCGCGTGGCCGGCGCGATGTCCTGGTAACGCACATAAGGCGGATTACCGACGACGGTGTCGAAACGCTCGGTGAGCGGATAGGCGAAAAAATCCGCCACCTTCGCACCCGGCGGCGCCACGCGCGAGTCGATCTCAAGCGCGACACAACCGGGAATACGGCGCGAAAACGCCCCCTCTCCGGCGGAAGGTTCGAGCACGCGCCCCCGGTTGGCGCGCAGCGCCAGCATCGTGGAAACGACTTCTTCCGGCGTAAATACCTGGCCGAGCGTGGCTACGTCGAGCGCGGCATTCATGCCAGGGGGCCTCACACCCCTTAAACCCTGTGCGCGGGGGCTAGCGCATCGTTCACCCCAACCACCTGCGCGCGTTGCGGAACATCCGCATCCACGGCGAGGCATCAGGGCTACGCTCGACCAGCCACTGCGGCGCCCACGACATTTGCAGCGTGCGCGCGGTGCGTTCCGGGTGCGGCATCATCACGGTAAAGCGCCCATCGGCGGTGGTGAAGCCGGTAACGCCTTGCGGCGAGCCGTTGGGGTTCTTCGGGTAGGTTTCGGCGGGCTGGCCGTGGTTGTCGATATAGCGCAGGGCGACCAGCGCGCGCGCGCGGTCGGCCTCGGTGGCGAACACCGCCCTGCCCTCGCCGTGGCTCACAACGATAGGCATGCGGCTACCGGCCATGCCAGCGAGCAGAATGGACGGACTTTCCAACACCTCGGCCATGACGAAGCGAGCCTCGAACTGGTCGCTGCGGTTGCGCTGGAAGGTCGGCCAGGCGTCGGCGCCGGGAATGATCGGGGCCAGATGGGCCATCATCTGGCAACCATTGCACACGCCGAGGGCGAAGGTGTCGCCACGCCCAAAGAACGCCTCGAATTCGGCGCGCAGCGCCGGATTGAACAGGATTGACTTGGCCCAGCCCTGGCCTGCGCCAAGCACATCGCCGTAGGAAAAGCCGCCGCAGGCGGCCAGGCCGTGGAAGCGCGCGAGATCGTGCCGGCCGGCTTGCAGGTCGGACATATGCACATCCACCGGATCGAAGCCGGCACGCTCGAACGCGGCCGCCATCTCGAACTGGGAATTGACGCCCTGCTCGCGCAGCACCGCGACCCGGGGGCGCGCGCCAGTGGCGATGAAGGGCGCGGCGACATCTTCGGCGACATCGAAGCCCAGACTGACCGACAAGCCGGGATCGGCGACATCGGCCAAGCCATCGAATTCCTCCCGCGCCGCGTCGGCATCGTCGCGTAGCAGGGCGATGCGATGGCTGGTTTCGGCCCAGGCGCGCAGCAGTTCGGTACGCGAGCCGGCCAGCACCAGCTTGGCGCTGCGCCAGAAACGGATTTCGTCCTTATCGTTCGGTTCGCCGATAAAGTGGTAAGCCAGCTTCGCCGCGCGCAGCAGTTCGGCAACCTGCGTCCGATCAGCGCGGCGGATCTGGATCACCGCGCCCAGTTCCTCGGCGAACAGGCCGCGAATCAGATGGTCGTCGAAACGGCCCTTGAGCGTGTCCGGCTTTTTCTCCAGCCCATCCACGTCGTTCATGTACGGGTCGTAGCACACAGTATCGAGCACCAGCGACAGGCCACAGCGCGACGCGAACGCCATTTCGCACAGCGCGGCGAACAGGCCGCCGTCGGAGCGGTCGTGGTAGGCCAGAATCAAACCGTCGCGGCGCAGGCGCTGGACGGTGGCGAAAAATGCCGCGAGCCGGGCCGGGTCGACGTCGGGCGCGTGTTCGCCGACCGAATTGTGCACCTGGGCGAACACCGAACCGCCAAGGCGGTTGGCGCCATCACCAAGATCGATCAACATCAATTCGGTATCGACGTCTTCCGATAGTTGAAGCTGCGGCGTCAGCGTGCGGCGCACATCCTCCACCGGCGCGAAGGCGGTCACGATCAGCGACAGCGGCGAGACGACCTGCTTATTCTCACCGGCTTCGCTCCATGCCGTGCGCATCGACAGCGAATCCTTGCCCACCGGAATCGACAAGCCGGCGTCGATGCAGAAGCGCGACACAGCGTCGACGGTATCGAACAGCTTCGCGTCCTCGCCGCGATGGCCGGTGGCGGCCATCCAGTTGGCGGAAAGCTTGACCCGCCCGATATCCGCGATATCGGCGGCGGCGACGTTGGTAATGGCTTCACCGACCGCCATGCGGGCCGAGGCCGGCGCATCGATACAAGCCACCGGGGTGCGCTCGCCGACGGCAAAGGCTTCGCCGCGCATGCCGTGGAAGCTCATGGCGGTAACGGCGACATCGGCCACCGGCATCTGCCACGGGCCGACCATCTGATCGCGCGCGGTCAAGCCGCCGACCGAGCGGTCGCCGATGGTGATGAGGAAAGACTTGCTCGCCACCGTGGGGTTGCGCAGCACGCGCAGCGCGCCCTCCTTCAAATCCAGCCCGGTCAGGTCGAACGGCGGCAGATACACCGCGCGGCGGGAAACGTCACGCGTCATCTTCGGCGGCTTGCCGAGCAGCACCTGCATATCCATGTCGACCGGACTATTCGAAAAATGGCGGTCGGTCACGGTCAGCCGCCCATCGGCGGTTGCCTCGCCGAGCACGGCGAAGGGGCAGCGCTCGCGCTCGCAGAAGGCGCGGAACAGCGCGAGGTTTTCCGGCGCGATGGCGAGCACGTAACGCTCCTGCGATTCGTTGCTCCAGATTTCGCGCGGGCTCATGCCCGGCTCTTCGATATGGACCTCGCGCAGTTCGAAGCGCGCGCCGAGCCCGGCGGAATCGGCCAATTCCGGCATCGCGTTCGACAACCCGCCCGCGCCAACATCGTGAATCGCCAGAATGGGGTTGGCGTCGCCGCGCTGCCAGCAGGCGTCGATGACTTCCTGGCAGCGCCGCTGAATTTCCGGATTGCCGCGCTGTACGGAGGCGAAATCGAGGTCGGCGGTATTCGTGCCGGTCGCCATCGACGAGGCGGCGCCGCCGCCAAGCCCGATCAGCATCCCCGGCCCGCCAAGCTGAATCAGCAACGTACCGGGCGCGAAGCGGATCTTGTGTGCCTGTTGCGCCTGAATGCTGCCCAACCCGCCGGCGATCATGATCGGCTTGTGGTAGCCGCGCACCTCGCCCTCCACCGCCTGCTCGAAGCTGCGGAAATAGCCGGTGAGGTTCGGCCGGCCGAATTCGTTGTTGAAGGCCGCCGCGCCGAGCGGTCCCTCGATCATGATGTCGAGCGCCGAGGCGATGCGTTCCGGCTTGCCGTAAGGCCGCTCCCAGGGCTGGACGAAATCGGGAATATTCAAATTGGAAACCGAGAAACCGGCCAGCCCCGCCTTCGGCCGCGAACCGCGCCCGGTCGCGCCCTCGTCGCGGATTTCGCCGCCCGCGCCGGTCGAAGCGCCGGGAAAGGGCGAGATCGCGGTCGGATGGTTATGCGTCTCGACCTTGGCGAGAATGTGGGTTTCCTCGCCGCGATAGCGGAACACGCCGTCCGCGTCCGGATAAAGGCGTTCCACGGTCGCGCCCTCGATCACCGAGGCATTGTCCGAGTAGGCCACCACCGTGCCCTGCGGGTGCGCCTTGTGCGTGTCCTTGATCATGCCGAACAGGCTGCGCCCCATCGCCCGGCCGTCGATCACCCAATCGGCGTTGAAAATCTTGTGGCGGCAGTGCTCGGAGTTCGCCTGCGCGAACATCATCAATTCGACGTCGGTCGGATTGCGTCCCATGCGGGTGAAGTTGTCGGCCAGATAGTCAATCTCGTCGTCCGACAGCGCCAGGCCGAGTTCGCCGTTGGCCGCTTCCAGCGCGGCGCGGCCGCCGGCGAGCAGATCGACCGAGGACAGCGGCTGCGGCGAATAATGGTGGAACAGCGCCTCGGCCTCGTCGAGGCGGTTGAGCACCGATTCAGTCATGCGGTCATGCACCAACGGCAGCGCGGCGGCGCGGCGCGCGTCATCCAAGGCACCGGAAAGATCGAGGCTGTAGGCCGTGCCGCGCTCGATGCGCACCACCTTGTCGAACCCGCACTGGCGGGCGATATCGGTCGCCTTCGACGACCACGGCGAAATCGTTCCCAGCCGTGGCACGACCAGCAGCAAGGCGCCGGGAGGCGGATTCGGCGTGACTGGGCGAGCGGCGAGCAAATCGACCAACCGGTCCAGCTCATCGCCCGCCAGCGGCGCGCTCAATTCGACGAAGTACCAGTATTCCGCCGCCACCGCCCGCAGCTTGGGCAGAACGGTGGAAAGCGCGCGCTCGGTACGCGCCAGACGGGACGGGGACAGCGCTTGCGCGCCACGCAGCTTAAGAATTTCGGTCATCGCGGTCGACACGGAAGCGGAAAGGGCGCCGGATTTAGCCGGCGCATCGAAGCGGCGGATTATACCCGAGCCGCCCATGGCGCCCCGCCGTTTCAGCCCTCCCCCGCCGCTTCAACCCCTCTGGTTTCAGCACCTCCATACAGGGCAATCGCCCAAAGCCGCTGCTGTTTATGGCCCGAAAGTTATACGGTTGAAGGCAAATCCGTATAAGGAGTCCGCAGGGTGCTTTTCGGGCGGGGCGGCGTCAGCTGTTGTCCGCTGGATTGGGTTTCTTCGATGTATCGACGATAGGGGCGGTTTCAGTAGCGAGCTGCGGGGGCGATACAACGCCGCTCGGCAGCTTGTCGAATTCATGCAAGCCGTTTTTGCGATACGGATCGCCAATCCAACGTGGCGCGGCAACAAATTGCTCGCCCACCAGGCTTTTCGCCGGCTCATAGAGATCGTAGCTAAGCCCGGCGAGGTCCGACCAAGTATGGATCAGGTGTGAGCTGCTGTAGGGGCGGCTGGCCATTGCCTGTAGGTCGCGCGGATGCGCTTGCTGCCAACTCGGCGTGGCCCAGAGCAGAAAGGGAACGGTATACATGGGCCGCGTCGGATCGTTCTCGTTACGTCCCAGACGGTCGTGCTGGCCCGAGCTGTAAACCTCTTCGCCGTGATCGGAAAGATAGAGCAGAAATCCGTGTGAATCGGCGGCGGCGTAGCGCTTGATCAAGCTTGAAACGACGAAATCGTTGTACAGCACCGCATTGTCGTAAGAGTTGTAGGTTTCCGCATGGTCGTCGGGCAGCACGGCCGGTACGTCATCGCGGTCCTTGAAGCGGGCAAAATCTTCCGGGTAGCGGTAGTCGTAATCCATATGCGTACCCAGCAGATGAACAACGATGAACTTCTTCTGTGCCGGATCTTGCAGCGCCTGCTCGAAAGGAGGCAGCACCACTTCATCGTGCTGGCTCGCATTCTGTTTGCGCTGGTTGTTCAGATAGACCTGCTCGTCCGCCTGTTGTGAGAAGGTGGTGAGCATGGTGTTGCGTTTGGTCATCGTCTGCTGGTTGGTGATCCAGAACGTCTTGTAGCCAGCCTGTTTCATCAAGTTGATGAGCGTTGGCTGGGTGAGGAATTTGTCTGGATTCTCCTCGTCGCCGAAGGTGAGGATCTGCTGCATGACCTCGATGGTGTAGGGGCGCGGCGAGACGACGTTCTGGAACACCGTCAGGTTGCCACTGGCGGCGAGCGCGTCGAGATTGGGGGTGGTCTGGCGCGGGTAGCCGTACAGGTGCATGTGTTCGCGCGTGGTCGATTCGCCCAACACCAGCACCAGTGTGCGCGGCCCGTTGTCATTGTTGTCCTGCAAATTCTGCAGGGGCGGCAAGGCGGCATTCTGCTCCAGCAGTTTTTTCATGCTGTCCAGTTGCCGGCGGTATTGCACATAGCCCACCGCCAGTTGCCAAGGCACCGCCGGCTCGATGCGCTTTTCCACCTTTTCCAATGCGCTGACGACACTGTGTCGCTGAATAAGTTGGTAGAAAAAAGGGTGGCCCAGGGCGAGCGTCAGCGGCAGCATAACCAGTAGCACGTGGGCGCGGCGCGGCAGGACCACCGGGCGGATGCGCCGCCACAGAAACACCGCGACCCCTGTGTACAAGAGCAATCCCAGACACAGCCAGACGTTGAAGTACTGGCTGAAATACTCGCCAGCCTCGGCCGTGTTCGATTCGAGCATGACGAAAATGACGCTCTGCGAGAACTCCTGGCGGTAGATGCCGAAATAGCTCAGCCCAACCAGCGAGGCCGCCCATAGCACAACGCCAATGATGGCCGACAGCATGCGGGTGTGACGTGGCAACAAGAGCACGGGCGCCAGCCACAGGCTGCTGAGGACGAAGGCGTCACGCAGCCCGGCGCTCCCTGTGGTGCCGCTGAGCAGGGTCAACAGTTGAGTAACGCCGGAGAAATACCAGAAGAACAACAACAGCCAGCCCAGGCCGGCCCAGTCGATGCTTTTATGGCTTGCGGGGGATGTGGGAGCAGACGCCATGCACGCCTCACTGCGAAAACCGCTGCCGGAGACTTCCTGCAGTCAGTAGTGCATGGAGCCTAACGGGCGTGCTGTGAAAATTGCGTCAAGCGGATGTCGGGCGGGGTCTTGACCGATACGGGTTTGCATTCGACCGGATAACAAGGCGGAGAGCCGATAGCTTCGTGCGAAACACAGAAATTCCGACACTCCCGCCTGGGCAAAATACGCCCTCTTCATGTCGCTCATCCTCCCTCCGCCAATGCCGGGCACAGTCACGCGCGATCCGCTCGAACCACGGGCGGCGGGCGTTGCGGCGCGCAAGCCTTTATCATTGCCCCTTTTCATTTTCACCCTCTCCATTTTCCGGAAGCCGCATGGACACCCCCTCCCCCACCGTGGAAACAGCCTACACACTCGACACGGCGGAACTCCGCGTGCTTGGCGTGCTGATCGAAAAAGCCTTTGTGACCCCGGATATTTATCCGCTGTCGATCAACGCGCTGCTCACCGGCAGTAACCAGCTCACGGCACGCGAGCCGGTGTTGAGCTTGTCCGAGAACGAGGTGCAGATCGCGGTCAATTCGCTCGTCACACAGCGGTTGGTGACTCGCCGCGATCAGGCGGGCGCGCGCGTGGCGAAATACGAGCACCAGATACGGTTGCGCCATTCGTTGCCGCCGGCCGAGCAGGCGGTGCTGGCCATTTTGCTGCTGCGTGGCGCGCAGACGGCGGGTGAGATTCGCCAGCGCTGCGAGCGCTTGCACACGTTTGGCGATGTCGCCGAGGTTGAAACCATTCTGGAGCACCTGGGGGAAAAGTATCCGCCGCTGGCAACCGCGCTGCCGCGCACGCCCGGCACGAAGGAAACCCGTTATATGCACCTGCTCGGCGGCGAGGCGGCGCTGCAGGCGGCAATGGACGCGGCGCCGGGCAGCGCGGCGGCCGGCGGCCGGGGCCGGACGGCGGAACTGGAGGATGAGGTGCGTCGGCTGCGCGAGGAGCTCGACGCGCTCAAGCTTGAGTTCGCCGCGTTCCGCCAGCAGTTCGACTGAGTGCCTAACCGAGTGCCCGTGCGCCCATGCTGATCCACCCCCAGTTCGATCCGGTCGCGTTCTCCGTCGGCCCTCTGTTCTCCATCGGCCCGCTGTCGGTGCGCTGGTATGGCCTGACGTATATGGCGGCGTTTCTGCTTTTTATGGCACTCGGCCGCGTTCATGCGCGCCGCCGGCCGGAGCTGGACTGGACGCCGCAGGCTATCGACGATCTGCTGTTCTACGGCATTCTCGGCGTGATTATTGGCGGGCGGCTGGGCGAGGTGGTGTTTTTCCAGCCCGCGTATTACCTGGCGCACCCGGCGGAAATCGCGGCCGTGTGGAAGGGTGGCATGAGCTTTCACGGCGGTTTTCTGGGCGTGCTCGCGGCCATGTGGTTGTATGGGCGGCGGAACGGCAGGGGCTTTTGGCAGGTTACCGATTTCATCGCGCCGATGGTGCCTCTCGGGCTGGCTGCCGGACGCATCGGTAACTTTATCAACGGTGAGTTGTGGGGCCGCGTAGCGAGCGCGGATTTGCCGTGGGCAATGGTTTTTCCGTGGGTGGACGCCCTGCCCCGCCATCCGTCGCAGCTTTACCAAGCCGCTGGCGAGGGGCTGTTGCTGTTCGTTATCGTTTGGCTGTACGCGGCGCGTCCGCGCCCGGTGCGCGCGGTGTCGGCGGTGTTTTTGCTCGGCTACGGCGTGCTGCGCTTTGCCGCCGAGTTTTTCCGCACGCCGGATCCGGGCATTTTCGGCACGCTGTCGCTCGGCTTGTCGACCGCGCAATGGTTGTGCGTGCCGATGATGGCCATCGGCCTTGTGCTGCTCGCGCGCTCGCGCACATTCGCCGCGCGTTGATGCGCTTCACGATGGCGTAGCACGCGGGGGGTGGCACGCCGGGGTGTAGCGTGAATACCACGCCCGGCGATGCAAAAACGCCCACTAGGCCACAGCGTGCAGCGCCACGCTTATGATCGACACCATCCCGTGTTGATCGCAGGAGTGCGCCTTATGAGCCCAACCGGCCTGGTTTCCAGAAGCTTTTCCCGCGTGCGTGAAATGGTTGCCAACGCGGCGCGGAAAAACCCCGAACCATCGGCCAAGGTGCTGGCGCGCATGCGCGAGCAGTTGCAGGAATGCGCCGAGGAGCGCGGCGGCGAGGTTTCCACGCGGCAGCGCGCGGCGCGGCTGGCGGAAACTTATCTGCGCCTGGACGATGCCGGGCGGCACGCTTTTTTGCGCTTGATCGCGCTGGAATACGGCCCCGATCCGGCCAAGGTCGCCGCCGCCCACAAGGCGTACCAGAGCGCGGTCGGCTCCGACCGCCAGTGGGACGCGGAGGCGGCGCTGCGCGGGGCGATGCGTTCGCGGCGCATCCGTATTCTGACGCAGTTCAACGCCATTCCGCAGGGGGTGAAGTTTCTCGTCGATCTGCGCACCGATCTGTTGCGCTACGTGGCCGCCGATCCGTTGCTCAAGCCGCTGGACCGCGAACTGGAGGCGCGCTTGTCGGCGTGGTTCGATGTGGGCTTTCTCGAACTGTCCCGCATTACGTGGAATTCGCCGGCCGTGCTGCTGGAAAAACTGGTGCAGTACGAGGCGGTGCACGAGATCCGCTCGTGGACCGATCTGAAGAACCGGCTCGATTCGGATCGCCGCTGCTACGCTTTCTTTCACCCGCGCATGCCGCTGGAGCCGCTGATTTTCGTCGAGGTCGCGCTGCTCGACGATCTTGCCGGCAACGTGCAGAAGCTGCTCGACGAAAGCGCGCCGGTGGCCGACGCGGGACGCGCCAACAGCGCGATTTTTTACTCCATCAGCAACACCCAGACCGGTCTGCGCGGCGTCTCCTTCGGCCATTTTCTGCTCAAGCGCGTGATCGAGGATTTGCAGCGCGATTTTCCCAAACTGCACCGCTTCGCCACTTTGTCGCCCATTCCCGGCCTCGCGCGCTGGGCCGCGCAGCATCCCGCCGAGGTGGCCGCGGTATTCACGGCGGAAGACTGGAAACGCCTGGCCGCAGCCGGTATCGCGGGGCCAGATTCGCCGCGCCTGCACATGCTGTTGAAGGGCGGGAAGGACGAGAAAGGCAAGAAGAGTGAGCAAAACGAAAAGGGCGATGGCGACTGGCACGCCGACCCTGCGGCGGCCCGCGCGTTGCGCGACCCTTTGTTGCGCCTGGCCGCGCGCTACCTGCTGCACGCCAGCCGCGACGCGCGCCCGGTGGACGCGGTGGCGCGCTTCCACCTTGGCAACGGCGCGCGCGTGGAACGCCTCAACTGGCTTGCGGATACATCGGAAAGAGGACTTTCCAAGTCATTTGGAATAATGGTCAATTACCTGTATGACCCAGATGTCATAGAAAAAAATATTGAGTCGTTTGCCGGCGAAGGACGTATTGACGCCTCTCCCGGGGTACGCAGACAAGCCCGCCGTTGACCAAAAGCACACCCGTTCGGCATTACCACAAGTTTCCCCGGACGATGGTCTAGCGGTTTACCATGCATAGGCTCGCGCCGTCGCAAGCTATACACGGAACCGAACTCGTGCGCTTGTCATTTAGCCAGACTTCGATCAGAGCCCGCCTGCTATTAGCAAGCACGGTGGTGCAAATTACTTTGCTCACCCTGTTGCTGGCCAACAGCGTCCGCTTGATGAACGACGCCACCTTCGCCAGCCTCACGACGCTGATCGACCACAACGCCAGCATGCTGCACGCCATGGCGACGGCGTATGGCGAACAGGGACGCTACCCGGAAATGCAGGACACGCTCGGCGAGTTGCTTTCCGGCGTGGACGAGGGCCTGGTGTATGTGCGCATCAGCAAGCCCGACGGGGAACTGCTGGTGAGCGCCGGCCGACCGAAAATGACCGAGCTGCCACCGGCAACCGAGGCGCTGAGCAGAAACGGCAGCCTGCTCCCCGGCAGCAAGATCATCCATATCCGCCGCCCGTTGCTGTTGCCGCGCAACGAAGTCGGCTTTTTCCAGTTCGGCGTGTCGGCATCGGTGCTATCGACCGCGCGCAAGGCGATCATCGAGCAAGGGGCCTTGATCGCGCTGGTCGAGATTGTGCTGACCTTCGTGCTGCTGTCGGGCATCGGCTATCTGCTGACGCACAAGCTCGACCGCTTGCTGGCCGGCAGCAAGGCTATTGCCGAAGGCCACCTCGATCATCGCCTACCGGCTGGCGGCAGCGACGAACTGGCGCGCTTGTCCCGGCACTTCAACTTCATGGCCGAGACGCTGCAGGCGCGCATCGGCGAGTTGCAGGACACGGCCTCGCGTCTAGCCGTCAGCGAGGAACGCTACGCCCTCGCGCTGCAAGGGGCGAACGACGGTGTATGGGATTGGGATATCGTCAACAACACCGTCTATTACTCCGAGCGGTTCTGCGAAATCATCGGCCGCGCCCAGGGTGAGTTGGCCAAGGATACCCACGCCTTCCACAATATTCTCCACCCCGACGGCATAAAATCCTATATCGATCTACTGCGCGAACACCTCAAGGGCAATACCCCGCGCCTTACCGCCGAACACCGCATCGTGCTGCCCAACGGCAGCTACCGCTGGATCGTGGTCCGCGGCGTGGCGCTGCGCGGGCCGGACGGGCGCGCGACCCGCATGGCCGGCTCGATCGGCGATATCGATCTACGCAAACGGGCCGAACAGCAACTGCAGCACGACGCCTTCCACGACGGCCTCACCGAACTGCCCAACCGGGCGTTGTTCCTCGAACACGTGAACCGCGCGCTCGGCCAGCAGCGCCGCGACCCCGGTTACCGCTTCGCCGTTCTCGCCATAAACCTCGAACGCTTCAGCCTGGTCAACGACAGCTACGGGCACGCCGTCGGCGATACCTTGCTGCGCCTGATCGCCCAGCATATTTCGACTTCCATGCGCGAAGGCGACGTGGCCGCCCGCGTTGGCGGCGATCAGTTCGCCCTGCTGCTGAACGAACTCGAGGACACCGCCGAGGCGCTGCGCTTTGCCGAAACCCTGGTCCACTTTCCAGGCCTGTCCGTGCCGCCGAGCAAGCAAGTCTTCCATCCGCGAGGCCGTATCGGCATCGTGTTCAGCGACAGCGCGAACAACAACGATGCCGATGCCTTTCTGCGCGACGCCGACAATGCCTTGCACAAGACCCGCCAGGCGGAAGCCGCGCCGGTCGCGGTGTTCCATGCCTCGATGCACACCCAGGCCCTGCACACGCTGCAACTGGAGGCCGAACTACGCGCGGCCCTGCATCAACGCGCGCTGACCGCCCATTACCAGCCCATCGTCGATCTCACCGACCGCCGCGTGGTCAGCTTCGAAGCGCTGGCGCGTTGGCCCCATCCGCAGCGCGGCCTGCTGCCGCCGTTCGAGTTCATTCCGCTGGCCGAAACGCTGAACCTGATCCACGAACTCGGTATGCAAATTCTCGACTGTACCTGCCAGGACATCGCCCACTGGGCGATGCAAGGGAAAGCGCCACGGCCGGTCAGCGTCAACCTGTCCGCCCGTCAGTTGAGCCGCGAAACGCTGGCCGACGAACTGCTCGCCACCCTCGATCACCACGGCATCGCGCCGCCCTATGTGCGCTTCGAAGTTACCGAAAGCCTGCTCGCCAGCCAGGACGGCCCCGCCGCAAGCACCCTGCAGCGCCTGCGCGACGCTGGCATAGCCGTGCTGATCGACGATTTCGGCACCGGCTACTCGGCGCTGAGCTATCTGCACACCATTCCCTGCGACATTCTCAAGCTCGACGGCTCTTTCGTGCGCTCGATCACCGAGAATGCCCGCCTGCGCACCACCGTGCGCCGCAGCATCGAACTCGCCCACGACCTGGGCATGGTCGTGATCGCCGAGTGCATCGACAACGAGGCGCAGATCGACCTGCTGCGCGAACTGAAGTGCGACTACGGGCAAGGCTATCTGTTCTCGCGCCCGGTCGACCGCAACGCCACCGAAGCCATGCTTGCCACCCCCTCAGAGACCGCCGCCGCCTTATGACGACAAAGCTCACCCGGCCATTGCTCGCCCTGCTCGCCCTGTTTGCTTTCGCCAATCCATCGCTGGCGGCCTCCGACCAGCCTTCTGCCCTTCAGATCTCCGGCTTCGCCACGCTCGGCATCGTCTCCGTGCCGAACGAGGATTTGGGCTTCACCCGCGTCGGCGTCGACCACCCCGGCCGGGAAAACCCCGATTTCGGCCCCGACACAGTCGCCGGCGTGCAAGGCAGCCTGCGGCTGGACAGCGCGACCAACGCCGTGGCGCAGATCGTCAGCCGCGAAACGCCGCTGGGCGACTACACCCCGCACGTCGCGCTGGCCTTCTTCAGCCGCGCGCTAACGCCCTCGCTCACCGCGCGCGTGGGCCGCATGCGCATCCCCTTCTTCATGCTGTCGGATTCGCTCGACATCAATTACGCCAACCTCTGGGTGCGCCCACCAGTCGAGGTGTACGGACTCAACCCCTTCATCGATCTGGACGGCATCGATTTTCTGTACCGCGCCCGCATCGACGAAGTCGATCTCGAACTCCACCCTTACATCGGCTCCAGCACAATCCCGCTCTACAACAACGGACGCAGCGAGCTGCGCAACCTGGCCGGGTTCAACATTGCCGCGACATACGGCAATTTTTCCGTGCACCTCGGCCATGCCGAGGCCCGCCTGACGCTGCATTGGGACGACGCGCTGTTCAACGCCCTGGCCGGCGCGCTCTACGCCACCGGACAACAAAACGTGCTCGCGGAACTGTCCGGCGACGACGGCTACTCGCGCTTCGACTCGCTCGGTTTCCAATGGGACGACGGCCGCTGGCAGATCGTCGGCGAATACGCGCAACGCGCGAACCGCCGCTACGCGGACAGCGCCCACGGCTGGTATTTCACCGTCGGGCACCGCTTCGGCGCGGTCACCCCATACCTGAGCTTTGCCCGGCAAACGGAAGACCGCCCGATCACGCGCGACCGGACCTCGAACCCCGCCCTCGACGCGGGCCTTTACGCCTTGCTTGTTTCGCGCAACCCCGCGCAGCAAAGCATCACCCTGGGCACGCGCTGGGATTTCGCCACCAAGGCGGCGCTCAAGGCCGAGCTGATGCACGTGCGCACCGCGTCCGACGCCTCGGGTTCGTTCTTTTCGCGCGACTCTTCGACCGATCTGCGCGACCGGGCCATCAACGTGTTCAGTCTCTCGCTGGACGTCACATTCTGAGAACCACCGCGATGAATGGCCGCGCATCCCTCCGCTACCTTGCCCTGCTATTGATGCTGGCCGCAAACACCGCGCAGGCGGCGCTCGTCCTTGTCGTTTCCGCTACCAGCAGCCCCCTCCCCAGGCTGAACATCAAGGAGGCCGAACAACTCTACCTCGGCCACCGCGCCACACTGGCCGACGGCACGCCGGTTATCCTCATCGACCTGCCCGCCGGCGCGGAGCGCGATCGCTTCTACAATCTGCTGACAGGCAAAAATCCGAGCCAGACCCGCGCCCACTGGTCGCGCCAGGTTTTCACCGGGCGGGCGCTGCCGCCACGCGAGGCCGAAAGCATCAACCAGGCGCGACAATGGATCGCCGGCACACCCGGCATGATCGGCTATCTGCCCGACAGCGCGGTCGACAGCAGCGTGGCCGTTCTGCTCCGCCTGCCTTGAGAGCCTACGGGCGCCGCTCAGCGCTGCCCGGACACCTTCACATCCAGCACATAGGACGGATAGCCGGGCGGAAACACCCGCACGGTGAATGAACCGGAATACGTGCCCGACAAGGCCAGTTCGCCGTTGTGGGTGAAACCAACGTGGAAACAGCCGTCGGCCGTGCGCTCACAGCTCACCTCCAGATACAGCCCGGACGGCAGCGTTTGCGCGATGGGCGATGGCAGGCAGAACAACCCCTTGTGCGTCGGGTGCGCCTGCATGGCGGCCGAAACAAGGCAGACAGCACGCTCCCGCGCGAAAGAGTCCGGGTTCGCATCAACCCAAATTTCAACCGCGTACATGCTCCCCCCTCATGGCTTCACCCTCCATCGGAACTGATCGTCGCCGAAAAAGGCAGAAGCATGCCCTTTTCCGGCGTTTCGCGCACGAGATCCGGCGCGTTGAGACGCCTTCCGCCAACGGGCAGTGCGCTTGCCCGATTCGACGCGCCGCTCTCCAGACCGTTCCCGAACACGCGGACCGGCGCCGCGCCGGCGCGACTTTACCCGCCGTTCGTCGGAAGCTGAATGCATCCGCGCCGGAGGGCGATATGATTATTGTTTCGCCTCCGCATACGCTGGATAAGAAAAATTACCGTGCGGCGCTGGTTGCATCCTCGGCGCGCGCCGGAAGCGAAATCATTGCAAGCCGATTCTCGAAAGCACCCCGGAAGGGCGTTCCCCCCCGGGCAAGGCATCGTGGGCGCTTATCGCGCGCATGCCGCTTCAACGCGAAGGGGGGAGCAAGGGAGAGAGGCGCCGCTTTCCCCCTGTTCCCAACGAACAATGTGAAACGATGAAAGGCGGTGGGAACATGGGAGACAGTACAACCCCAAAAAAAAACAAGGGTTTCAGGCGTTTCGAATTTAAGCTGCGTTTCGGGTTTCAGCAGCATATGGCCATGCTGTTTTCCGCTCTGGTGCTGGTAACCGGCCTGACCCTGGCGCTTGCCGGGTATCGCATGGTGGCGGAAACAGTCATATCCGCCAACGACAAACTGGTCCATCAAGTGACCGAAAAGGTGATGGCTCAGGCCGTGCATGGCGCGCGCCGCCCGGTACAGCTTTTCGTCGACACCATGGCCAAGGGCGCGCTGATCGAAGCCCACACCCTGGACGAACGTCTCGCCTACCTGCGACCGATACGGGCGATATTGGACGCCTACCCCCTGGTCGATTCGATCGTGTTCGGCTACGACAACGGAGATTTTCTGGAGGCACGCCTGCTGTCGGCGAATGCCAACCCGAACTGCCCGGAAGCCCCCGACGAGAGCGCCCTGGCGGTATTCAGCATCGAAGCCGACAAAAACGGCAAGCGAACGGGCGAGTGCCTGTTCTTCGATGACGAACTCCGGCTTTTGCTGCGCTCGTCGCGCACGGCGAACTACGATCCGCGCACGCGCCCCTGGTATCGGGAAGCCATGCAAACGGACGGTCTGATTCTTACCCAACCGTATTCGCACCCCTCCTCCGGGCAGACCATCACAGCTTTCGCCAGGAAAAATCACGACGGTAACGCCGCGGTCGGCATCATCACAAACCTGTCCCAACTTTCCGACATGCTGGCGCGCAATCTGCCGTCCAAGGCATCGCATCTTGTCCTGCTCAGATCGGACGGCACCCTGGTCGCCGCCGACGACGGCATCGTGGTCCGTGAGAAATCCGGCGCGGTGCGGCCGCGCACGTCGGACGACTTGCCCGCCGTGATCAAGCGCGGCATGGAAGCCTACCAAATCGGGCTGCGCGGAAAGGGCATCGACATCAACGACGGCCAAAGGGACTGGACCCTCACCCTGGAAGAGTCCGGCGCCGGCGACGACATCAATTCCGTCATGCTGCTGGCCATTCCCAAGGATGAAACGCTGGCCAATGCCGTTATCTTTTTACGCCACACCATCCTCATCATGGCGGGCATTCTGATCCTGTCCATTCCGCTGGTGTGGATCGTGGCCAAACGCGTTTCCAGCCCGCTGCGCATGCTGACGGACAAAGTACAGCGGATTCAGCAGTTCTGCTTCGAGGAGCGAGGACATCCCATCGATTCCGGGATCGAGGAAATTCAAGCCCTGGCCGACGGAATCGACCGCATGCGGGACAACACCGCGAAATTTCTCGCCATCACGCAAGCCATCAGCGTGGAGCGCAATTTCGACGTTCTGCTGGAAAGCGTGCTGAACAAGATCCTGGAGGTGACCGATGTCGATGGGGGAACGCTGGCCTTGCTGAGCAACAACGGCGGCCTTCTCAAGGACAGCCGCGTCTGCTGGATCAAGGAGCGCGAAATGCAATGCGCGCCGGTAAGCCACGAGGAGCTGGAAAGCACGCTGCCCATCGGCGAGGCCTTGCTGAACGGAACGGCCGTGCGGACCGCTATCGAACGCGCGAACCGCAACGGCGCGGCCGATTTTCTGACGCCCGGCTTCGCCGACGCCCATATCGCGCGCATCGACGCCATCTGCATTCCGCTACGCGACCGCATGGGCGAGCGCCTGGGGGTGCTGGCCTTGTTCAAGGCCGTGCGGCCCGGCGGCGCCGGGCTGCAGGCCCAACAGGTAAGCTTTATCGAAGCTGCCGCCAGCACCGCCGCCATCGCGCTGGAAAATCAAAGCCTGATCGAAGCGCAGCGGGAATTGCGCGACGCCCTCATCCACATCCTCGCCGGCGCCATCGACGCCAAATCGCCCGATACAGGCGGGCACTGCCAACGTGTGCCCGTCCTCTTCCAGATGCTGTTGCACGCCGCCTGCGATACCCGCGAAGGGCCGCTCAAGGATTTCACGTTGAACGAGGACGGCTGGGAAGAAGCAAAGCTGGCCGGCTGGCTCCACGACTGCGGCAAGATCACCACACCCGAATACGTCATGGACAAGGCCACCAAGCTGGAAACCCTGTACGACCGCATCCACGAAGTACGCACACGCTTCGAAGTGCTCAAGCGCGACGCCGAAATTGCCAGCCTGCGCGCCCTCCTCGACGGCGCCGATGCCGCCGACGAACAGCGCAAGCTTAACGAAGCACTGCGCGCCCTGGACGACGACTTCGCCTTCGTCGCGGCCTGCAATGCCGGCGGCGAATCCATGAGCGATACCGCCGTGGAACGGCTCGCCGCCATCGGCGGGCGCACCTGGCTGCGCACGCTGGACAAACAACTGGGCGTCTCGCGCGCGGAGCGGGCGCGGATGGACCGGACGACCGCGCCGGCGCTACCCGTACTTGAGTCGCTGCTGATGGATTGCCCCGAGCACATCGTCGAGCGCGGCGAAAAAGACTTCATCCCCACCGGCGGCGACCAACGCTTCACGATCAAGACCCCAAGCGCCCTGTACAACCGGGGCGAGCTTTACAACCTCCGCATACAGCGGGGAACCCTGACCGAAGAGGAACGCTACAAGATCAACGACCACATCACCCAGACCATCCTGATGCTGGAGCAACTGCCGCTGCCCCGGCACCTGCGCAACGTGCCAGACATCGCCGCCTCCCACCACGAAACCATGGACGGCAAGGGCTACCCGCGCGGCCTCAAGCGTGAGGACATGAGCTGGAGCGCCCGCATGATGGCCATCGCCGACATCTTCGAGGCCCTGACCGCATCGGACCGCCCCTACAAATCGAGCAAGACGCTGAGCGAGGCGCTGAAAATCATGGATGGCTTCAAGGCGCGCAACCACATCGACCCCGATCTGTACGAACTTTTCCTCCAATCGGACATTCCGCAACGATACGCCGCGCAACACCTGCCGCCGGAACAGAACGACCTGCATGAAAGCACCGCCAGCGCCGCGCCTGAGCGCTCCGCCGCCTGAAAGCCGGGTTCCGGCGGCTTTGCACGAGCCACGGCAAAAACTGCGATCATCCAGCCTAAGCCCCGGAACGGGGACCGCGTTCCCCGTTCAACGGAACTCCTTGCAACATCCCCACAGGAGGTTCAACGACCCATGCAGACCGAACAGACCCGCGCCATTCTCGCCCTTTGCCTGATGGCGGCTTTTGCCGACCAACGCAAGGACGACCGCGAACGCGAGCACGTCCGCCGCGTTGCCGCCTCGCTCGCCGGCGACAGCGGCATCGACCTCGTCGCCCTCTATCACGACGTCCTGCTCAGGCGCGTTACCCTGGAAGACGCCGCGCGGCCGCTGGATACCCCGGAACTGCGCCAGCTCGCCTACGAAATGGCCGTTGGCGTGTGCGACGCCGACGGCGTTCACGACGCCCGGGAAACCGCCTTTCTCGACCACCTGCGCGCCACACTCAAACTCGACCCGATAGCGGCGGCGGATTTCACCCGCGACGCCGACGCGCTCGCTACCCTGCCGCTTGACGACGCAAACAGCGCCGAACCGGCGCCCGCAGCGCCTACATCATCACCCGCAACGCCCCGCCCCGACGAAGCCGCGCTGGACCAAAGCATCCTCAACGCCGCCATCCTCAACGGCGCGCTGGAACTACTGCCCCAGTCGCTCGCCTCCATGGCCATCATTCCCCTGCAAACACGCCTCGTCTACCGCATCGGCCTGGCCTATGGCTACACGCTGGACCGCGGGCACATCACCGACTTTCTCGCCACCGTGGGCGTCGGGCTCACCTCCCAGTACGTCGAACAATTCGGCCGCAAACTGATCGGCGGCCTGCTCTCCAAGGTACTGGGCAAAACAGGCAAAACCATCGGCAGCGCCGCCACTGGCTCCGCCTTCTCCTTCGCCTCCACCTACGCCCTGGGATACGTCGCAAAGCAATACTATGGCGGCGGGCGCAGCATCGACACCGCCGCGCTCAAAACCGCCTTTACCAGCCTGTTCGGCCAGGCCCGCGAACTGCAACAGCGCTACGCACCGCAAATCGAACAACGCGCGCGCGCCCTCGACGTCGGCAAACTGATACAGGAAATCAGAGCTTAAGAGCCAGCCAGGCCAGCCAGATTTTTTAGCGTGTAGCGAGCGCCATGAGACAATGCCGAAAGGCAAAACCAATAAGCTACACAATCCACCGGGACAGCCTCTATCTCCAAGAACCCAAAATGCCCCCCCTCGAACGGGTAACGTAACCGGCTTCGCGCAATCGATTGCCGGATACGCGCCCCCGGAATGCCGGGAGGACGTTGTTCAACTGGTTCTGTGCAGCAGGGCCAGCGTTTGGCGGGAACCGCCCTCATTTATGCCAGAGGGCAATACAGTTACCGATTCACCGTCGGCACACGCCGAAAGTATTGTTATTGCAGACTGATTCTTGAAAACGCCCCGCAGAGGCGTTCATTCAGGGGGAAGCACTGTGGGCGCCTATCACGCGCATCCGCCGTTTCAAGGCGCGGATAGCATAGGGGAAGCGCCGTTTTGTCCGCCCTGTTCCTGACAAACGACATGAAACGATGAAAGGCGGTGTCCCCATGGCAGGGAATACAAACCCAAAAAAAAGCAGGGGTTCCTGGCGTTTCGGATTCCAGCAGCACATGACCATGCTGTTTTCCGGCCTGATGCTGGCAACCGGCTTGGCGTTCGCTTTTGCCGGGTATCGCATGGTGTCGAAAACGGTGGTGTCCGCCAACGATCAAATGGCCCACCAGGTGGCCGAAGCAAGAGCGGACCAGATCGTGCATGGCACGCGCCGCCCGCTGCAGCTTTTCGTCAGCACCCTGGCCCGCGGGGGGCTGATCGAATCCCGGAATCTGGAACAGCGCCTAGCCTATCTGCCGCAGATACAGTTGATACTCAACGCTTATCCCCTGGTCGATTCGGTTGTGTTCGGCTATGAAAATGGAGATTTTTTCGGGGTACGCCGCCTGCCGATGAATCCCACCCCCACCGACCCCAAGCGTTTTGGCGGCATCCCAGCCCCTCCAGGCAGCGCGCTGGCGGTTCATAGCATCGAAATCGAGAAAAACGGAACACGGACGGCCGAACAATTGTTCTTCAACCACGACTCCCGGCTTTTATCGCGTGTGCCGTATACGACAGATTACGACCCGCGCGCGCGCACTTGGTATCAGGAGGCGATACGGGCGGACGATCTGATCCTCACCCAACCGTATGGGAGCTTCTCCCCCGGACAGGTCGTTGTAACTTTCGCCAGAAAAAACCTCGACGGCAATGACGTGGCTGGCATCACCATGAATCTGTCCCAGCTTTCCGACAGGCTGGCGCGCGACTTGCCGTCCAAGGGGGCTCACCTTGCCCTGTTCAGGCCGGACGGCACCCTGATCGCCGCCGCCGACGGCATCGCGGCCCGTGAAAAATCCGGAACGATACGGGCGCGCAAGTCGGATGAGCTGCCACCCGTGGTCAAGCTCGGCATGGAAGCCTACCGGGCCGGGCTGCGCGGAAAGGGCATCGATATCAACGATGGCAAAAGAGACTGGATTCTCGCCCTGGAAGAATCCGGCGCCGACGACGACAGCAATGCCATCATGCTGTTGGCCATTCCCAAGGACGAGGTGCTGGCCAATGCCGTTGTCTTTTTACGCCACACCATCCTGCTGATGGCGGGCATTCTGATCCTTTCCATTCCGCTGGTGTGGATCATCGCCCGGCGCGTATCCAACCCGCTGCGCAAGCTCACGGATAAAGTGCGGCGGATTCAGCAGTTCCGCTTCGATGAGCAGGAAAAAACCGTCGACTCCGAGATCAAGGAAATTCAAGCCCTGGCCGACGGGATCGACCGCATGCGGGACAACACCCGCAAATTTCTCGCCATTACGCAGACCATCAGCGCGGAACGCAACTTCGATCTCGTTCTGGAACACGTGCTGGACAAGATTCTGGAAGTGACCGATGTCGATGGAGGAACGCTGGCCTTGCTGGGCCACAACGGCGACCTCTTCAAGGACAGCCGCGTCTGCTGGCTCACGGGGTGCGAAATGCAATGCGCGCCGGTAAGCTGCGAAGCGCTGGCAGGCACGCTGCCTGTGTGCGAGGCGTTGCGCAACGCAACATCCGTGCGGCACGCCATCGAACGCGCGAACCAGAGCGGCGCGACCAGTTTTCTGAAGCCCGGCTTCGCCGACGCCGATGTCACGCAAATCGACGCCATCTGCATTCCGCTGCGCGACCGCATGGGCGAGCGCCTGGGGATTCTGGTCTTGTTCAAGGCTGTGCGGCCCGGCGGCGCCGGGCTGCAGGCCCAACAGGTAAGCTTCATCGAAGCTGCCGCCAGCACCGCCGCCATCGCGCTGGAAAATCAAAGCCTGATCGAAGCGCAGCGGGAACTGCGCGACGCCCTCATCCATATCCTCGCCGGCGCCATCGACGCAAAATCGCCCGATACCGGCGGGCACTGCCAACGGGTGCCCGCCCTCTTCCAGATGCTGCTGCAAGCCGCCTGCGATGCCCAGGAAGGGCCGCTCAAGGATTTCACGCTGGATGAAGACGGTTGGGAAGAAGCAAAGCTGGCTGGCTGGCTCCACGACTGCGGCAAGATCACCACGCCCGAATACGTCATGGATAAGGCCACCAAACTGGAAACCCTGTACGACCGCATCCACGAAGTACGCATGCGCTTCGAAGTGCTCAAGCGCGACGCCGAAATTGCCAGCCTGCGCGCCATCCTCAACGGCGCCGACGCCGACGCCGAACAGCGCAAGCTCGCCGAAGCGCTGCGCGCGCTGGACGACGACTTCACCTTCGTCGCGGCCTGCAATACCGGCGGCGAATCCATGAGCGACGCCGCCGTAGAGCGGCTTGCCGCCATCGGCGGGCGCACCTGGCTGCGCACGCTGGACAAACGGCTGGGCGTCTCGCGCGCAGAGCGGGCGCGGATGGACCGCACGGCCGCACCGGACCTGCCCGCGCCCGAACTACCCGTGCCCGAATCGCTGCTGATGGATTGCCCCGAACACATCATCGAACGCGGCAAAAAAGACTTCATTCCCGCCGACCACGACCTGCGCTTCAAGATCAAGACCCCGAGCGCCCTGTACAACCGGGGCGAGCTTTACAACCTCCGCATACAGCGGGGAACTCTGACCGAAGAGGAACGCTACAAGATCAACGACCACATCACCCAGACCATCCTGATGCTGGAACGGCTGCCCTTGCCCCGGCACCTGCGCAACATGCCCGAAATCGCCGCCTCCCACCACGAAACCATGGACGGCAAGGGTTATCCCCGGGGCCTCAAGCGCGAGGACATGAGTTGGAGCGCCCGCATGATGGCCATCGCCGACATCTTCGAGGCCCTGACCGCGTCGGACCGGCCCTACAAATCGAGCAAAACGCTGAGCGAGGCGCTGAAAATCATGGATGACTTCAAGGCGCGCAACCACATCGACCCCGATCTGTACGAACTCTTCCTCCAATCGGACATTCCGCAACGGTACGCCGTGCAATACCTGCCGCCGGAACAGAACGACCTACATGAAAATGCCGTCGAGGCCGCGCCGGAGCATGCCCAGGAGCACGACCGGGCAACATCGGCATGAACGACCGTGCAAGCACGGAGATGCGCGGTTTTCCGGCCTTCCGGGACGCCCGCCCGGCGGCTTTGCGCGGAGCGCGGCAAAAACTGCGATCATCCAACCCAAGCCCCGGAACGGGGACCGCGTTCCCCGTTCGACGGAACCCCTTGCAGCATGTCCCCACAGGAGGCTCAGCGACCCATGCAGACCGGACAGACATTCCCCTGCAAACGCGCCTCATCTACCGCATCGGCCTGGCCCATGGCTACACGCTGGACCGCAGGCACATCACCGACTTTCTCGCCACCGTGGGCGTCGGGCTCACCTCACAGTACGTCGAACAGTTCGGCCGCAAACTGATCGGCGGTCTGCTCTCCAAAGTACTGGGCAAAACAGGCAAAACCATCGGCAGCGCCGCCACCGGCTCGGCCTTCTCCTTCGCCTCCACCTATGCCCTGGGATACGGCGCAAAGCAATACTACGGCGGCGGCCGCTGCATCGCACCACCGCGCTCAAAACCGCCTTTACCAGCCTGTTCGGCCAAGCCCGCAAACTGCAGCAGCGCTACGCGCCGCAAATAGAACAACGCGCACGCACCCTCGACGTCGGCAAACTGATGCAGGAAATCAGAGCATAAAAGCCGGCCAGATTTTTAGCGCACAGCGCCATGAGACAATGCCGAATGGCAAATCCAATAAGCTACACAACCCACCGTGGACAGCCTCTATCTTTAAGAATCGAAAATGAATCCTCCTCGAACGGATAACGTAACCGGCTTCGCGCAATCGATTACCGGATACGTAACCCCGGAATGCCGGGAAGAAGTTGTTCAACTGGTTCTGCGCAGCAGGGCCAGCGGACAGGCGCTGTACCCCATCTCCACAGGCCTGAATTGGGGGTACGGCTCCAAATCTCCGGCCGTTGCGGGCGCGAATGTCGTCGACCTGTCACGCATGAATCGCATCCTCAATGCGGATGAAATCTCCCTCGACAACCCGGTTGCCGTCATCGAACCCGGCGTCACACAAGCGCAACTATCCAGCTTCCTCACAGAAAACTGCCCCGGCCTCACTTTCAACGTAACAGGCTCCGGTTGCGATACCAGCATCATGGGCAACGCGCTCGACCGTGGCGTCGGCTACTTCGGGCCGCGCAAGGAAGACCTATTCGGCCTCGAAATCGTCACCGGCACGGGCGAAGTATTGCGCACCGGCTTCAGACGCCTGGGCGACGACTCCCCCCTGGCGCACAGCCACCCCTATGGCCTGGGGCCGATGCTGGACGGCCTTTTTTTCCAAGGCAACTTCGGCATCGTAACAAGCGCCTGCTTCCGCCTGATTCCCCGGCGGCCAAAGGAAGTAGCCGTATCGATGGCCTTGCGCGACGTCAAGCACCTTGCCGAGTTCATCGATCAACTCGCCCGGCTCAAGCGCGACGGCCTGCTGACCTCCGTAACCCACATCGGCAACAAAGCGCGCACCCAAGTAACGCTCTCTTACGGCGTCACCCAATATCTTGAAAAAGAGTGCGGCTACAGCCCGGAGCGGGCGCTTGCCGAAGCCGACCAAGTGATTGCCCTGGTTGCGCCGCATGAATGGGCAACCCTGGCGGCATTGACCGGCAATGCTGGCCAGGTACGCGCCGCCATCGGCGAAATCCGCCGGCGGATCGGCCGCATTGCGCGGGTCATGGTCATCACCGATACCCTACTCGGTACTGGCTACGCCGTCATGCATGCCTTACGGGCCATTCCCTTCGCCCGCGCCAACGCAGCGGCCATCTCCGCGATTCGCCCGCTGCATGCGCTGGCCCTGGGCGTACCGAGCGATGTGCCCATCAACAATCTGCTATGGAAATACGGCCGCACCGACCTTTCCGCCAAGGCCCTCGACGAATCGCCCTGCGGCCTGTTGTACGTGAACCCCGCACTACCGCTGGATGGCGAAAAAGTCGTCGCCGTCCTTGACGACCTGCGGGTTGTCGCCGAAAAGCACGGTCATACGCTGTATATGACGCTCAATATAGAAACCTCGACTTCCATGGTCGCGGTCATCAACCTGGCCTTCGACCGCTCGCGCCCCGAAGAAGTCGAACGCGCCCATCGCTGCGCCGACGACATGCTCTCCTGCATCCGGCGTCATCGGCTGGAACCCTACCGCGCCCGCGCCGACATGATGGAAGATATCCTGCAAGACAACGGCTATTGGCGAACCATCCGCCAACTAAAGAACGTCTTCGACCCCGACAACATCATTGCGCCCGGCAGGTACAACCTGGCCGTTTGACCGCTCCGGCACATCCATGCCCTATCCTTTCCGCTGGCGCGGACAATTCGCTCATAGCTGTGCGGGTGTGGAAATAAGAAGGGGCTATATCGCGGCCCTTGGTCATGCCCAAAAAAGCGGCAAGGACTCACACCGGCCTCAAGCAACGCATAACATCCAAAATAAATGACCAACCGTTGACTTAAATCAAACCCCCTTCTCCGTATCTAGGCATAAATACTGCATTGCCCTCGGCCTGCCGGCGGGCCGCACCAACAAAAACGCACAACAAGGATCGCCTCATGACCCGCCCGCTCGCGCCACTCACCGCGCTGCTGCTCGCCCTGTCGCCGCTACAAACCGCGCTCGCCCAAAATCTCACCGAATATTTTTACAACGGCGTCGCCTACGAAGGCACCGAGCGCGTGCCTACCCCTTGGTGGGTCACCACCGAAGTACTGCCCCGACACCCCTTCACCGCTCCTGTCATGCGCAGTTTCTCCGCCTTTGGCGACGGCCCCGCGATCGTTGATGCCGAACTCGCCTGGATGGCCCCCCTCGCCGCAAACATCGTCATGGAGCAAAACCCAAAACTAGTGCTCTGCCCACCGGGTGAGCTCAACGCTCTGGGTCAAGTCAAGTACTACCCCTACAAAACCGAAACCAACGAGTCCTACCAAGGCAATGCCTCGTTCGCCCCATATCAATTCCGCCTCCCCACGAACAATGCCCCCATTTACTGCGCCGCCCCAGGTACCAGCGGCTCCGGCTACTCCGTGGTCACCCGCCGCCTCAACTGCCCGCCCGGCTTCCGCGAAAAAAGCAGCCTCTATATCACCGACTCCGCCGCCCCCGCCTGCTTGCGCCCCTTACCCTTACTCACCTGTACCCCCGGCGCAGCCGACCCCGGCCCCTTCGGCAACAACCCCATCACCGTCAACGGCGACAAGACTCAATCCGAACAGGACTACCAGGACAGCACCGATCCCCTACTGCGCGTCACCCGCACCTACAACAGCGCCCGCGCCATACCCCTAGCCGCGGGTGCCCGCTCCGCCCCCCAATGGGCCTTCGACTACCAACAGCGCCTGCTGATCGGCTCCGGCGCCCTCGTTGCCCTGCGCCCCAGTGGCACCCGCCACCACTACCGCCTCGAACAAGGCGCCTACACCAGCCGCCAACCCGACGCTGCTCCCCTCACCGCCACGCCCACCGGTTGGCGTCTGGCTCTGGGCAACACCCTTGAACACTACAACGCACAAGGCCAACTCACCGCCCTAGAACGCCTTGACGGCCCCCGCCTCGCCTTTGAGCACGACACCGACGGCCGCCTCACCCGCGCCACCGCCCGCGACGGCCGCCAAATCCAGTACCACTATGATCTGCCCCCCGGTGCCCCCACACCGGAACCCGACCCCAACGCACCTACCTCCACCGCCGCCCCCCACCCCACCGATCTCCCCCGCTGGATCGAACTGCCCGACAACACTCGCCTCACCTACGACCTCGATCCCCAATACGGCGAAATCGACCGCGTCACCCACCCCGACGGCAGCACCCGCGCTTACCAGTACCAGACCAGCGAAGGCAACAGCACCCAACGCGTCCTCACCGGCCTGATCGACGAACGCGGCATCCTCGTCGGCAGCTACGGCTACCTCTACACCGGCGCCGCCAGTAGCACCACCCGCGCCGGCGGCGTCGACAACTGGAAGATCCAGGACGGCCGTGACGCCCAAGGCACCGGCAGCGTTACCGTCACCAACCCGCTTGGTGGCTATTGCACGTACAACTTCCAAGCCAAGAACGGCCTCGTGCGCCTCGTCCCCTACGGCACCGACCAAGGCCCCCTGTGCGGCTTCGCCCTCAAAGCCCTCGACTACGCCGCCGACGGCACCCCATCGCTCCTAACCGACCTCACCGGCACCCGCACCCAACTCACCCACGAACCCACCCGCCGGCTCCCCCTCACCCGCATCGAAGCCGAAGGCACCCCGGAGGCTCGCACCACCGCCACCGCCTGGCACCCCACCTGGCAACTGCCCCGCGAG
>JAVBJT010000050.1:0-21275 GCA_031546845.1 Azoarcus sp.
GCAGTACGTTCTGCACCCGAGCATGCTGGATGCGGCCCTGCAATCGTTGATCGGGTTGATGGGAGGGGAGGAAGGGCACGCCGGTCGCACCTCGCTGCCGTTTGCGCTGGAAGAGTTGGAAGTGTTGGGCGGGTGCAGCGAACGGATGTGGTCGCTTGCGCGGTTCAGCGCGGGCAGCCAGGCCAGTGACCGGGTGCAGAAATTCGACATTGACCTGTGTGACGACGAAGGCGTGGTGGCGGTGCGCATCAAGGGCTTCTCCACGCGCGTAAGTGAAGGCGGTCTGGGCGCAGTGAAAAACGCGGCTGTCGAAACTTTGTTGTGGCAACCGCAGTGGCAACCGGCTTCGGCACAGGGAGGTGAGCCCCTCGTCTACGGCGAGCGCTTGATCCTGTTGGGCAGCGTCAAAGCGGATGCGGCGCAACTCTCCTCGCGGCTGAACGTGCGTTGCGAACGGCTGCCGGAAGACTATACAGCGCAGGTCGAGATCGTACTGAGCCGGCTGCAAGCGCTGTTGCGAAGCAAGCTGAGCACGCCGGTTTTGGTTCAAGTGGTGGTGCCGGCCGATGGCCTGTACCGGGCATCGGCCGGCCTCATTGGCCTGCTCAAGAGCGCGCGGCTGGAAAATCCAAAGCTGCTTGGCCAAATGATCGCGGTCGATAGTGAAGAAAAAGTCGAGCAGTTGGCGGTGAAACTCGAAGAGAGCGCGGCGCATTCGCAAGACAGCGCAATTCGCTATATCGAAGGCGCGCGCCAGGTACTCGCGTGGAGTGAGCTCAAAGACACGCAACCGATCAAGCCATGGAAGTCTGGCGGCATCTACCTGGTTACGGGCGGATTGGGTGGATTGGGCCATATTTTTGCCAAAGAGATTGCCGCGCAAGCGCCGGGTGCGATCCTGATCCTGACGGGCCGTCGCGCCCTGAGCGAATCGGATCTGGGGCAAGTGCGAGAGCTGGAATCGCTGGGTGCGACCGTGCACTATCACGCGGTCGATGTGGTCGATCGTGATGCGGTATGCCAGCTAGTGCTGCAAGTACAAGAAGAATACGAAGGGCTGAACGGTATCGTGCATAGCGCCGGGGTGTTGCGCGACAGCCTGCTGCTGAACAAGACGGCGGACGAAATTGCCGCGGTGCTGGCGCCGAAAGTAGCGGGGCTGATCAACCTGGACGAAGCCAGCCGTGGAGTCGAGCTGGATTGCTTCATCTGCTTCTCCTCGATTGCCGCGGTGTTCGGCAACGTAGGGCAATCGGACTACGCGGCGGCCAATGGCTTCATGGATGCCTACGCGCGCTACCGCAACGGCTTGGTCGAACGAGGCGAGCGTCATGGGCGCACGGTCTCGGTGAACTGGCCGCTGTGGGCGCAAGGGGGCATGCACATCGATGCGGCGACCGAGCGGGCGATGACGCAGGCCACGGGCCTGATTGCGATGTCGACGAAGAGTGGCATCGAAGCGCTGTATCGGGTGTGGGGCAGCGGGCTCGGTCAAGTGACCGTCGTGGAGGGCGATCCGGCACGGATGCGGCGAATGTTGGCGGGATCGGCATCAGCATCGGCGTCGTCCTCCGCTGCGCCTGCGCCCAAGCGCAAACGGCGTGCGGGGACGGAGCTGCGTTTCGGGGGCTCGAGCGTTTCTGGTCAAGAGTCTTCCCTGACTGACCGGGATGTTCCTGAGATCAAGGGATTGCCTGACGCGGCGCATCTCGAAAGAGTGATTTGTGCAGCCTTGGCGAGCGCTCTCGGTATGGAGGCGGGAGATTTGCCCGTCGATCAGCCTTTGCAGACTTTGGGCTACAACTCGATCGCGGCGATGGAGTTGAAATACCAGCTGGAAGCGACGTTGCAACGACCGATTGGCATGGAGCTGATTGGCGATCTCGGCAACACAATCACTGATTTGGTTCAGCGCTTGGTCGAGACTGCCCAAGAATGGGCGGTCAATACTGAGACCGCCGATGCGGCGCCTGTGCTACCCGTCTTGGTTCCGCGCCCCGAGGCGCGATATGAGCCGTTCCCATTGACAGAAATGCAAGAGGCATTTCTTCTCGGGCAGCATTCGAACATCGACGGCGATCGCGTCGGCGCGCACATTTATCTTGAAACCGAGGTGGTTGGTTCGCTCGATATCTTCCGTTTGAATCGGGCTTGGAACCAGCTTGTCGCTCATCACGACATGCTACGGGCCGTTATCGACGGTGGAAATCAACAACGCATCCTACCGACCGTTCGCGACTACCGTTTTAAAGTTGCTGATCTACGCCGATTGAGTGAGGCGGAACGTAAGCTCAAGGCGGATGCGCTGCGTGAGAAGTTGGAGTGCCGGATATACGGCGAGGAAGAGTGGCCGTTGTTCGATATTCAGGTGGTGATTCACGGAGAGGGGCGGTATCGGATCCATTTCAGTATTAGTGAAATGATCACGGATGGTCAGTCGGTGGGTACGCTGCTGCGGCAATGGGACCGTCTATACGCCGATCCCGCTCAAGCGTTGCCGCCTATGGAGCTGACGTTCCGCGACTATGTACTGGCGATGAAGGCTTACGAGAGCTCCAGCAAATATCAGAAGGATTTGGCGTACTGGCTGGAGCGTTTGGAAGGGTTGCCGGCTGGCCCGCAATTGCCGAAATCGGAACGGGAAACGGGGGGCGGAAATCCGTGTCGCCGCAAGCGCTTGGACTATCACTTGCCTGCGGCGGAATGGGAGGCTTTGAAGACGAAGGCGGCAACGCTGGGGGTTTCGCCGACTGCGCTGGTGCTTGGCGTGTTTGTCGAAGTGCTGAAGGCATGGAGCGCTAGCCCGGCATTCACGTTGGTACTGACCTATTTCAACCGGCCGCCGCTTCATGCACAGATACGCGAACTGATTGGGTCGGCGATTTCGTCGCTGCTGTTCGTGATCGAGCCGCGTGATGGGAGCGATTTCGATGCGATCGTCCAGGAACATGACCGGCGTCTTGGGGAGACCCTCAATCACAGCAGCGTGAGCGGCGTCAAGGCGTTACGTCAGTTGCGCAGTCGGCATGGACGTAATGCGCAACTGGCATTGCCAGTCGTGTTTACGTCGTTGCTGGGGAGTGACGTGAGCCGTGAGCCGTTGCGGTGCCTGGGTGATGCCGTTTATCTCGTCAATCAAACGCCACAGGTCTATTTGGACCACCAATTGCGCGAGTCGGACGGTGGCCTCGATGGCAGTTGGGACGTGGCCGAAGGGTATTTCGCGCCAGGCCTCGTACAAGCCTTGCTCGCCGCTTACACCAAGGCGTTGAAGGGACTTGCCGGAGGGCAGTGGAACTGGCCCGCGATCGATCCCGAATGGTCCGTGGATCGAGCCGGTGGGACGACGGCGTCACTGGCGGAATTGGTGTCTCAAGCGCGAGGGGAAGATCCGTTGGCGCCTTTCCCGTTGAGCGACCAGCAGCAAGCCTATGCTTTTGGCCGCGACACGCGCTTTGAAGGCGGTGGAACGAGTTGCCAGGTTTACCAGGAGTTGCTTGTGGATCGCCTGGATGTGGCGCGGCTTGAGCAAGCGTTGGCCACATTGATCGAGCGGCACCCGATGCTGCGAGCGATCGTCGATGACACTGGCAATCAAGCGGTACAGGCGCATACACCACGGTATGCGATCGAAGTCACCGATCTTGGCGGACTGGAGCCAGAAGAACGGCAAGTCGAGTTGGCCGCTACCCGGAATACGCTGCTTGGACGTGTGGTGCCGCTGGGCCAATGGCCCTATTTCACGGTGACGGTGTCGTTGTTGGAGGATGAAACGGCATGCGTCCATCTGTGCTTCGACATGTTGATTGTCGACAGCACCTGCATCGGTCTGCTGCTCGATGAATTGATCCGTCTGTACGAGCAGCCGCAGGCTTTGCCGCCGGCGCCACAGGTGACGTTCCGCGATTACCAGCGTGCCGTCGAGCGTTTCCGGACCACGCCGGATTACGCTGAACGTCTGGCGTACTGGAAACATAAGTTCTCCGACTTTCCTCGTGGTCCGGCGTTGCCGCACAGGTCGGCGGCGGGATCGGGCGCCGATCAGCACCGTCGCATCAGCGGCGAGTTGGCGCAATGGGGGGTACTCAAGCAATACGCCGCGGCGCGCGGAATTGCGCCAAGTTTGATTCTGCTGACGGCTTATCTGGAAGTGCTGTTTGCTTGGAGCGACGAACAACCGCTATCGGTGGTGGTACCGGGCTGGGAGCGATTGCCGGTGCACCCGGACATTGATCGGGTGGTGGGCGACTTCACGGTGTTGAGCTGGGTGGAGCGCGCGGCGGAGTCGATGAGTTTCGAGGCGCGGCTGTCACAAGTGGCGCAGCAACACGCGCAAGACTTGGCACAACGGCCGGTGAGCGGGTTGCAGGCGTTACGGCGGGTGATGCTGAAGGATCGGCGGCGCCAGCCGCATTTCCCGGTGGTGTTTACCAACCAGATCATGGCGCACGAGTTGCCGAGAGGGCGATTCGCGGTGGGGCAGGCGATCAGCAGGACGCCGCAGGTCTATCTGGACAATATCAGCAGCGAAGCGGGCACGCGGCTGTATTGCAGTTGGGATTTCGCGGGCGATGTGTATGCGCCGGCAATGGTCGAGGAGATGTTCGGCGGTTATCTGCGGCTATTGGAACTGCTGGGTAACGACGTGCAGGCGTGGCGGCGCGGCGATTTCGGCGAACTGATCCGGGCAAGGCCCGCGGTTTATGGCAAAGCGGCCGATTTGGCGGTTTTGTCATGATTTCCGGCGGGTGTTATGGCCGTATTGTGGGATAAGCAGCGAGAGCTGAATGATTAATGAGCGAGAGGGGGCGGTTTTATGAAGGCGATTTTGTTTCCAGGACAAGGCGCGCAGTTCCGGGGGATGGGGAAGGATTTATTCCCCCTGTATCGGGAACTGACGGAAACAGCGTCGGACATTCTCGGTTATTCGATCGAGAAGTTATGTACGGAAGACCCCGACGGCAAGTTGCGCCTGACTCAATACACACAGCCGGCGCTTTATGTCGTCAATGCGCTTCGTTACCGCAAGGAGCAAGACGAAGGCAGGGGGCAGCCCGACTTCGTGGCCGGGCACAGCCTTGGTGAATACAACGCGCTGTTGGCCGCCGAGGCGTTCGATTTCAAAACCGGTTTGCGCTTGGTGCAGCGGCGCGGTGAGCTGATGGGCGCGGCGAAGAACGGCGCGATGGCGGCCGTGATCGGCATCGATGAGGAAAGTCTAACGGCATTGCTGAAGGAGCATCGGCTGACGGCGATCGATTTGGCCAACTTCAACACGCTGAGCCAGATCGTCATTGCCGGCCCGAAGGAGGCGATCGAGCAGGCGGAAAAGATGCTGTCCGCGAAAAATATCCGTTGTGTCGTGCTGAACGTCAGTGCCGCTTTCCATTCGCGCTATATGAAAGATGCGCAGCAGACCTTCGCGGATTTCCTGCGGCAATTCCGTTTCGATGCACCCAGGATTCCGGTGATTGCCAACGTTTCAGCCCGACCTTATCGCGATGGCGAGGTTGCCGACACGCTGGCGCGACAGATCGCCAATCCGGTGCGCTGGGCCGAGACGGTCCGCTATCTGATGGGCGCTGGTTGCACACAGTTCGTCGAAGCCCTGATTGGCGATGCGGTGTTGACCCGGATGGTCGAGGACATTCGCAAGACGGCGACGCCCTTGGTTGTGAAGGAAGAGCCCATGTCCGCCAAAGCACCTGTCGAAGCGGGCGCCGCTGTGGTCAACCAGGCCCCGGCAAACAGGGCGGTGCAAGCTGCGGTGCCAAAGCCGGCGGAGGGCGGTCAGCAGTTGGCGCTGTCTGCGGAATCCTTGGGTAGCGCGTTGTTTCGCAAACGTTTCGGCGTCAAATACGCCTATGCCGCAGGTGGAATGTATCGTGGTATTGCCTCGCCCGAGCTGGTGGCTCGGATGGGCAAGGCAGGCCTGGTCGCCTTTTTCGGTACCGGTAGCTTGTCGTCCGCCGAAATCGAAAAAGGTATTCAGCACATCCAGAGCGAATTGCGCGATGGCCAGACGTATGGCGTGAACCTGCTTGCCAACTATGCCTACCCGGAACTCGAGCGGCAGACGATTGAGCTTTATCTGCGTTATGACGTTCGCTTCATCGAAGCAGCTGCATTCATGCAGATGACGCCGGCACTTGTGTTGTTCCGTGCGAAAGGCTTGAAGCGTGGGGAGAATGGCAAAGTCGAGGGTAGCCGTCGCGTCCTGGCCAAGGTTTCCCGGCCGGAGGTCGCCGAGGCTTTCATGAGCCCGGCGCCCGAGCACATCGTCCAGCAGTTGCTGAAAGAGGGGAAAATCACCGCCGAGCAAGCGGAGCTGGCGAAGCAGGTGCCGGTGAGTGAAGACGTTTGTATTGAAGCGGACTCCGGCGGTCATACCGACGGTGGTAACCCGACGGTATTGTTTCCGGCGATGTTGCAGTTGAAGCGGGCGCTGGAGCAAAAATTCGGCTATGCCGAACCGATTTGCATGGGGCTTGCCGGCGGGATTGGCACGCCCGAGGCCGCAGCCGCAGCCTTCATGATGGGTGCGGATTTCATTCTCACGGGTTCGATCAATCAATGTACGGTCGAGGCCGGGACCAGCGACGACGTGAAAGCGTTGTTACAGGGTATCAATGTCCAGGATACCGACTACGCGCCGGCCGGCGATATGTTTGAAGTGGGCGCCAAGGTCCAGGTGCTGAAAAAAGGGGTATTTTTCCCGGCCCGCGCAAACAAGCTGTTCTCGTTGTATAGCCATCACAGCAGTCTCGACGAAATTCCGGAAAAAACGCGGAAGCAGTTGCAAAGCACGTACTTCAAGAAGCCGCTTGAAGAGGTCTGGAAAGACACTTGCAAGTATTTCGAAGAGCAGGGGATGCGGCACGAGGTCGTGAAAGCCGAGGCCAATCCAAAGTACAAGATGGCGCTCGTATTTCGTTGGTATTTCGGTTATTCGACCCGGCTCGCGGTGACTGGCAACCAGGAGGACCGCGTTAATTACCAAGTCCATACCGGTCCGGCGCTCGGCGCTTTCAACCAGTGGGTCAAGGGGACGCCGCTGGAGTCCTGGACCAACCGCCATGCGGATGAAATCGGCAAGAAGCTGCTTGCGGAAACAGCGGAATATCTGAATCGCAGTGTGGAGCGCTTGTTTCGGCTCGCCGGGGCTTGAGCGGCTTGACATGGCGATTGCGACGATTTTGTTCGAGAACGACAAAAGCATATCCATGCCGGATACCGCTATGCCGTTAACTCGATGGCACCAGGATCAGGGTCTATTGGCTTTGCATCCAGGGCAGATCGATATCTGGGTGGCGTTCGTCGCTGAGGTGTCCGATGCCGATTTGGCCGTCCAGTTCGATCGAGTGCTGATCGAAGACGAGCGCCAGCAGCATGCGAAATTCCGTTTCGAAAAAGATCGGCGGCGTTATCTCGTCACCCGGTCGCTGGTCAGGTATGTGTTGTCGCGCTATGCGCCTGTTCAGCCCGCGGATTGGCGATTTGCGTCGTCGGACTTCGGCCGGCCTTTCATCGTTGATCCGCATTCCGCCGTTCAGGACCTGACCTTCAACATTTCGCATTCGGACCAAGTCGTCATGCTGGGTATGACGCGCGGGCGCCAATTAGGCATCGATGTTGAAGATCTGCGCCGAAATGTGCCGCTGGATATTGCCGAAAGCTGCTTTTCAGCCATCGAGATCGAGCAATTGAGATCGTTGCCGCCTGCGGTGCAGCAGCAGCGTTTTCTCGATTTCTGGACGCTGAAGGAAAGCTACATCAAGGCGCGCGGCAAGGGGCTTTCGCTGCCGTTGGAGAAATTCGGTTTCGAATTGAGTGCCGAGCGGCAAGTACATGCGTATTTCGACGCTAGCTTGAATGATTCGCCGCGCAATTGGACATTCTGGCAATGGCGTCCGTCCGAGGCCAATATCGCGGCGCTTTGCGTCGAAAACACGCCTGGCATTGCCAGGCAAATCAGCGTTCGGCGAACCCTGCCGTTCCTGTGGGAAGAGGGCATGGCGTTTGATGTGCTGAGGGTGTCGCCGACATGAGGAGGAAGACCGCTTTTCTTTTCTCCGGTCAGGGCTCTCAGTATTACCAGATGGGCCGGGAGTTGTACGAGCAGAATCTGGCGTTCCGGTCCCGCATGGAGCACATGGACCGAATCGCGCGGAGCATGCTAGGTATATCCGTGGTGCAGGCACTGTACGGGCCGAACGGAAAGGCAGATGTTTTTGATGACATTCGGTTGACGCACCCGGCCATTTTCATGGTCGAGTTCGCGTTGGCGAAAACCGTCGTCGAGATGGGGGTCGAACCGGATTACGTGTTGGGGGCGAGTCTCGGCACTTTTGCGGCATTGGCGATAGCGGATTGCATTTCCGCTGAAGCCGCGCTCGAAAGGGTTATTCGGCAAGCCTTGGTCATAGAGCGCCATTGCCCGCAAGGCGGCATGATTGCCGTATTGGGCGATCCGCGAGTTTACGAGGACTCGCCGTTCCTGCAGGCTCGGTCGGTGATCGCCGGGCAGAATTTCGCGTCGCATTTTGTTCTTTCTGCGCCGCATGACAATCTGGCCAGTATCGAAAATTTCCTAGGTAGGCTTGGTGTTACGCATCAACGGTTGTTGGTGCGATACCCGTTTCATGCACCGTGGATCGATTCGATGCGGGACTCGCTGTTGGAGGTCTGCGGCGTCGACGGGATTCGGCTTTCCGCGACGCCGGTGGTTTGTTGCGCTCTCGGCGGCATCGTCCGTGAAATCCCCAATGATTATTTCTGGCGGGTGGCGAGAGAGGAAATCGCTTTCATGCGCGTGATCGCCCAAATGGAGCGATCCGGCCCCTTCGATTACCTGGATTTTGGGCCTTCCGGCACCTTGGCCACATTCCTGAGGTACATGCTGCCGAAACACTCGGCTTCGCGCCGTTTCAGTTTCATGACGCCCTTTGGGCGGGATAGTGAACTGCTGGCGTCGACAATGGCGCAACTGGGTATGAGTGAGCCGGCTGGCGTGGGAGCGGAGCCGTAATGCGTGTGTTCGCCTTGTCCGATATCCATGTCGATTTCGATGCCAATGCCCGCTGGGTGGAGGCGTTGTCGAGTAGCGATTACCAGCAGGACGTACTGATTCTGGCTGGTGATGTGTCCGACTCCATCGAGCGATTGAGGCAATGCCTGGACGCATTCGTCCGCCGTTTTCGGAAGGTGTTTTTCGTTCCCGGTAATCACGATTTATGGGTCATTCGTGATCCGGGCTATATGAACTCTCTTGAGAAATTTGCAAAGGTCATGGCTGCCGCCGAGGCCTGCGGGGTGGCGACGGAAGCGGGTGTCATCGATGGCGTAGCGATCATTCCGTTATTCGGATGGTATGACAATTCGTTCGGTAGGCCAGGGCCGGAATTGACCGAAGCTTGGATGGATTTCCGTGCTTGCCGTTGGCCGGAGGGGTGGTCGGAGCCGGAAATAACCGAGTATTTCATCGGCCGAAACGGCTTACACGATACCGAGATGGGCGAAGTCACTATTTCGTTTTCCCATTTTTTGCCACGCATCGATGTAATGCCAGTGCTCATTCCTCCAGCAATGCGCAAGCTCTATCCGGTATTGGGCACCGCCCGGTTGGAGCGCCTGATCGGGGAGATTCGTCCGGATATTCACGTTTATGGGCATAGCCACGTTAATCGCGATGTGACGATCGGCGGTGTGAATTACATCAACAACGCATTTGCCTATCCACATGAGAAATGGATTTCGGCAAAAGCATTGAGGTGCGTTTATCGCACCGACTAAATAGTCGATCTTTATAAGTAGTCGGGCTTCAACTGGTTTGTTGGCGCAAAGCAGCTTCTGCTGTGCCGCATTGGATCAGAAATCATTATTCGGGAAAGACCGTGTTACTACATCAACAAATAGAATCACAAGCCACCCGTACTCCGGATGCCGTCGCGGTTCGCTACGCCGGAAAATCGCTGACTTACGCCGAATTGGACCAAAACGCCAATCGGTGTGCCCGCTATCTGCGTGAGCTAGGCGTTGGACCGGACGTCATCGTCGGCGTGTTGATGGAGCGCTCGCTCGAATTGATGGTGGCATTGCTCGGCATCCTGAAGGCTGGCGGCGCCTATTTGCCGATGGATCCGGCGTATCCCCAATCGCGGCTCGATTTCCTGCTGAATGACGCCGATGTTCCGGTCGTCATCACCCGGCCCGATCTTGCCGAGAAGATCGGCGATTTCGCCGGTACCGCATTGATGCTCGATCTGGCAAGCGACGATCTGGCCGGCTATGACGACGCGCCGCTGGGGCCGATCAACCAGCCGGACGATCTCGCCTATGTGATTTACACCTCTGGATCCACCGGCCAGCCAAAGGGCTGCATG
Source organism: Azoarcus sp. (assembly GCA_031546845.1). Lineage (GTDB taxonomy): Bacteria > Pseudomonadota > Gammaproteobacteria > Burkholderiales > Rhodocyclaceae > Azoarcus. The sequence continues at coordinate 10,383 of JAVBJT010000050.1, forward strand.
CTGACGCACAGGGCGATCTGCAACCGGCTGATCTGGATGCAGGATATGTATTGCCTGACAGCGAGCGACCGGGTGTTGCAAAAGACGCCCTATACGTTCGACGTGTCGGTGTGGGAGTTCTTTTGGCCGTTGCTGGCTGGGGCCACACTGGTATTCGCGAAGCCACAAGGTCACAAGGATAGTCACTACCTGGTCACGACGATTCGCGAGGAAGGCATCACCGTTTGCCATTTCGTGCCGTCGATGCTGCGGTTTTTCCTTGACGATCCGCAAACGCCACAGTGCGTGAGTCTGCGCGACGTGTTTATCAGCGGCGAAGCTTTGCCGTTCGAGTTGGTGCGCCGTTTCAAGGAGCTGTTACCGACGCGTTTGCACAACCTGTACGGGCCGACCGAAGCGGCGGTCGATGTCAGTTATTGGGCATGCGAAATCCGCGTGGACAAGATCGTGCCGATCGGTCGCGCCATCGCAAACATTCAACTGCATGTGTTGGACGAGGCGCGGCGGCCGGTGCCGCGCGGGCAGGAAGGCGAGCTCCACATTGCCGGTGTCGGTTTGGCTCGTGGCTACCTGAACCGGCCGGATCTGACCGAGGAGCGTTTTGTGCCGAACCCGTTCGGCGACTCCGGCAGTCGGATGTACCGGACCGGCGATCGCGTGCGTGAGTTGGATGACGGCAATATCGAATTCCTGGGCCGCATGGATTTCCAGGTGAAGCTTCGTGGTTTGCGCATTGAGCTCGGCGAGATCGAATCGGCATTGCGCGATTTTCCGGGCGTGAACGAAGCCGCCGTGCTGGTGCGCGGTGAGGAGGACGGCGATCCGAGGTTGGTGGCCTATCTCGAACCGAACGGCGCTGCACCGGATTTTCGCAAGGTGCGCGATTTCATCCGCGAGCGCCTGCCCGAGTATATGGTGCCGAACATTGTGGCCGTGCTGAGCCGATTGCCGGTGACCCCCCACGGCAAGCTCGACCGCAACGCCTTGCCATGGCCGGTGGCCAGCGGTGCGCAGGATTCGGCGGCGACTGCCGCGCCTCCCGCCGCCGCGCCAAGGCCGGACGTGTCGGGTGAAATGCGGCGGCGGATCGCGGATTTCATGGCCAGTTTGCTCAAGAACGGCAAGGTCGAGGATGAAGCAGATCTATTCGATTTGGGTGCGACTTCGCTGACATTGGTGCGCTTGGTCGAATGGATCCGGCAGGAATACGGTGTCGAGGTACCGGTCGAACATATCCTGGACGCGCCGACAGTGAGCGGTATTGCGGCCTATGTCGCGCGATTGGGCGGTGGTGATAGGGAGGCGGCAGCCGCGCCGGCATCGATTCCGGCGGCACCCGCGGTTCCATTGCCAGCGGTGGTGTCCGTAAGCGAACTGACGAGCAAGGTGCGCGATTGCGTCACGAAAGTTCTCAACGGCGTCAGGCCGGACGACGATGCCGACCTGCTCGATCTGGGTGCCACTTCGCTGAGCCTGCTCCGGGTGGCTGAATGGGTTCTCCAGGAGTACGGTATCGACGTGCCGGTGGAGGTATTCCTAGATAGTCCGACCGTTAGCGGTATTGTCGGGTATCTGTTGGAAAAGGGCGTGACCAACCGTGCCGCGGCTGTTCGAGCGCGGGGGGAGCCGTCCGTCGAGACCGGCCCGCACAACCCGGCGATTACTGCGCAACCCACTTCTTCGCCGCCGGTAAATATCCGCTCCTCGGTATATCGTCAAGAACACAACGGTGCATTGGCCATCGTGGGTCTGAGCGGCCGTTACCCGGGCGCCGAAACGCTGGATGCGTATTGGGAGAATCTTTGGGCCGGTGCCAGCAGTATCGCGCCGATGTCCGCCGAGCGCTTGGCCTTGCTGACTTTGGATGGCGCCCAGGGGATACGCGCAGGCAGCTATCTGGCGCAGATAGATTGTTTCGACAACCTGTTGTTCGGGATTTCACCAGTCGAGGCGCGCACGCTCGATCCCCAGGAACGGTTGCTGTTGGAAAGCGCCTGGACTTGCCTGGAAGACGCCGGTTATACGGCCGAGTCGTTCTTGCGAGAAAGCCCGCGTGTGGGCGTGTTCATGGGCGTGATGTGGAGTGACTACCTGAGCCATGGCATGCAGGTCTGGGACAGACGAGGCCGCGTCGAGGAGTTTTCCTATCACGCGACGCTCGCTAATCGTATTTCCTACCTGTTCAATTTTTCCGGCCCCAGTGTCGCCATCAATACTTCTTGCTCATCGGGGATGACGGCGCTGCATTTCGCCTGCGAGAGCATTCGGCGCGGTGAATGCGATGCGGCGTTGGTCGGGGGCGTGAATCTGATCTCGCACGCTTACCATGCGCAATGGCTGGAAACAGCCGATATCTTGTCGAAGGAAGATATCTGCCGGCCGTTTTCGGCGCAGGCCAATGGCTGGATTCTGGGTGAAGGCGTCGGTACCGTGCTACTCAAGCCAATGGATGCCGCGGTACGCGATCGGGATCATATTTACGCCATCGTCAAGGGCAGTGCGATCGGGCATAGCGGCCGGACTGCGCGTTACACGTCGCCAAGCGCGCAGCAGCAGGAAAGAACCATCCGGCAGACACTGGTCAATGCCGGTCTTGTACCGGACGATATCGATTACGTCGAAGCCGCGGCACCTGGTGCCGCTATGGCGGATGCGGCCGAAATGAGCGCGATCAAGGCGGTTTTCGCCGGACGCAAGCTGCAGGAGCCATGCCGCGTGGGTTCAGTCAAGGCCAATGTCGGTCATTTGGAATCGGCGTCGGTGTTCGCGCAACTGACCAAAGTGATCCATCAGTTGCGGCATCGCCGCTTGGCGCCGTCGCTCAACAGTTTGCCGCGCAGCCCGTTGATCGCGCTTGATGGCACCGGCCTTAGCATCGTCGAACAACCGATGCCGTGGTCGCCGGCCGAGGGTAACCGGCCGCTGCGCGCAATGATCAACGCGGTAGGCGCTGCGGGTTCCGAGGGTCATCTGGTGCTTGAGGAATACGTCGCCGTTGCGCGTCGGAACGAACCGGGTGTGACAACGCTCGTGCCTCTGTCCGCCGCGAGCGAATTTCAGCTCGAGCAGCAGGCGCGGCAATTGCTGGATTTCTTGCAGAATGCCCCGGATACGCGCTTGGCGGACCTCGCCTTCACCTTGCGTGTTGGGCGGGTCGCCATGGCTGAGCGGTTGGCGTTTGTCGTGCCGGATCTTGCCGCGCTGCGCGAGGCCTTGACCGCGTATCTGTCGGGTGAAATGCGAGCTATCGACACGTGGCGCGGCCGTGCCGAGCGGGGCGCCGAAGCGGTAACCTCGACCGGCGACTTGTCCGTGCTGGCGCAGGGCTGGGTACGCGGCGGCAAGGTCGATTGGGGCACCTTGCCGGCTGATGATGCTATCAGGATATCGCTGCCGACTTACCCGTTCGAGCGGGTGTCGCACTGGATAGGGCGGACGGCCGGGATGGAGGCTGAGGGCGTGTTGCCATCCGCCGCGCAGTTGGCGGCAAGCGACGATAACGCCGATGGGCAGTTGGACGCGCAGTTGCATCAGAAGGTATTGGCTCATGTGCTGCGCCTGGTTGCCGGCGTTACCGAGGTGCCGCTGGCGCGTCTCGATGGGGATGCGCCACTGGAAGGCTACGGCCTGACGTCTCTGATGGTCCATGCGCTGAACGGTAAGCTCGAAGAGATTTTCGGGGTGTCGTCAAAGACCCTGTTTTTCGAGATACGAACGTTGCGGCAGTTGGCCGAATATGTCGTTCAACACCACCGCGAGGTCGCAAGCCGGCTGTTTGGCGTCGAGCCGGCGGCACGAACCGCCGCTTCGCGGGCGCGGTTGCCCAATATTCATAACGCTCACGCCCAAGGAGGCGTGCGTAATGATGAGCTCATCGCAATCATCGGTTTGGGCGGCCGTTACCCGCAGGCCAAGGATGTGGATGCGCTTTGGGAGCATCTGCGCGATGGCGTCGATTGCATCATCGAAATTCCGCGGGAGCGCTGGGATCACAGCCGCTATTTCGACAGCGCCCGTAATACGCCGGGGAAGACTTACGGCAAATGGGGTGGCTTCATCGACGGTGTGGATGAGTTCGATTCGGCATTCTTCAACATCGCGCCACTCTACGCGGAGCAGATGGACCCACAAGAGCGCCTGCTGCTGCAAACGGCATGGCAAACCTTCGAGGACGCAGGTTACAGCAGTGAGGCGCTCAACGAAGTTTATGGTGGTCGAGTCGGCGTGTTCATCGGGGTCACGTATGGTGAGTACCAGCTTTACCCCAGCTTGCCCGGTGGCCTGAGTATCACCGGTACCTATGGAACGATCGCCAACCGGGTGTCGTACATACTCGATTTGTGTGGGCCGAGCATGGCGGTTGACACCATGTGCTCGAGTTCGCTGACGTCAATTCATTTGGCATGCGAAAGCATTCGTCGCGGCGAATGCGAAATGGCGATTGCCGGTGGGGTGAGCCTGTCGCTGCATCCGAACAAATACGCAACGCAAGCGCTGGTGAACATGCCCTCGTCGGACGGCCGCTGCCATGCCTTCGGGAAAGGGGGCGATGGTTTTGTGCCGAGCGAGGGGGTTGGCACGATATTGCTCAAACCGTTGTCGAGGGCGCAGGCCGATGGCGACCATATTTACGGCGTGGTCAAGGCCACCGCGATCAATCATGGCGGCAGAACCAACGGTTACACGGTACCGAGCCCGGTCGCGCAAGCAAACATGATCGTCCACGCGATCAAACGAGCGGGCATTCACCCCCGGACGATTAGCTATATCGAAGCGCACGGTACGGGCACGGCGCTGGGTGATCCGATCGAGATATCCGGTCTGAGCAGGGCGTTCGGTGAGTACACGCCGGATCGCCAGTACTGCGCGATTGGCTCTGTGAAATCGAACATCGGTCACTGCGAGGGCGCGGCGGGGATTGCGGGACTGACCAAGATATTGCTGCAGATGAAGCACGGTCAGTTGGTTCCGAGCCTGCACTCGCAAGAACTGAATCCGAACATTGATTTCAGCGCGACCCCCTTCGTGGTGCAACAAGAACTGGCCGATTGGCTTCGGCCGGAAGTCGAGATCGACGGGGTGCGCCGGCAGTATCCGCGCAGAGCGGGTGTTTCATCGTTCGGGGCTGGTGGGTCCAACGCGCACGTAATCGTCGAAGAGTATGTTGCGCCGCAGGAGGAGCGCGGCAGCGAGCGCGATGGCCCGGTGGCGGTGGTGCTATCGGCGAAGAATGCGGAGCGGTTACGGGAACAAGTGCGGCAACTGCTGGAGGCGGTTGAACGCGGAGTGGTGACGGAAGAAAACCTGGCAGATGCGGCGTATACGCTGCAGGTCGGGCGCGGAGCGATGGAAGCGCGGTTGGCGTTGTTCGTCGAGACGGTGGAAGCGTTGCGGGACAAATTGCAACGGGTGCTGCAAGGCGAAGAGGCGATCGACGACGTCTATCGCGGCGAAATCAAGAAGCAGAAGGCTGAGGTGGCATTTTTTGCCGCTGACGAAGATGCCGAGCGGATGGTAGAAGCGTGGCTGTCCAAGGGTAAGTACGACAAGTTGCTGGAGCAGTGGGTCAAGGGGTTGTCGTTCGACTGGAACAAACTATACGGCGAGCGCACGCCGAGGCGGATCAGCCTGCCGACCTATCCGTTCGCGCGCGATCGCTATTGGGTTTCGGCACCAGCGGATTCGTCGGCGCTTACCAGGGATTCGTCCGCATTGGCGCGGATGGAAACCTTGCACCCGCTACTGCATCGGAACACTTCGACGCTGTCGGAACAGCGTTTCAGCACGACGTTCAGTGGAGAGGAATTCTTTTTTGCCGGTCACGTCGCGCAAGGCGTGAAGGTTCTGCCTGCCGCCGTGCATCTGGAGATGGCGTGGGCGGCGGTGGCACATGCAGTGGAATTGGAGTCTGGCGATCACCAAGTATGGCTGCGTGACGTGGTCTTTGTTCGCCCGGCGGTAGTGGGTGCGCAGGGATTGACGGTTCATATCGCGCTGGAAGCACAAGACGACGGCACGGTCCGGTTCGAGATTTTCAGCGACGGCGTGGACGAGGCACTCGTATACAGCCAGGGTCGAGCGGTAATCGTGACTGCGGTACAGGCGCCGGAGGTGTCTCGGCCTCGGTTGAGCGATGCGAGTTCGGCGGATGTTCCGCCGCACCGGTCGTTGGTGATGGTAAACATGGGGTGGGATGCGCAGGGACAGGCCGTTGCTGTCGGCCAATTGACGCTGCCGGCAGCGCTGCGGGATAGCGCGGCGGCATTCACGCTCCATCCGAGCCTGATCGATGGCGCCTTGCAGGCGGCCAACTTCGTGCCGAGCGGTCCAGAAGGCCGGATGATGATGGCGTTCGCGATCAAGGAGGTGCAAATCTACGCGCCCGTGCCATCCAGCGCGGAAGCAATTGCGCGCGCCAGCCAAAGCAGCGCCCCGAACAGCGCCGTTCACAAATTGGATGTGGATATTGTCGATCCGGCGGGCCGGTTGATGGTGCGGATCCAGGACTTCAGTGCGCGTGCTCTCGAAGGAACGTCCCAAGGCATGCTGCTTGCGGAAAATGTGGCAGATGAAGCGGCATTGGCCGGGGAACTGACGCTGGTTCCTGTATGGGAGGCGATGGCGCTTCCGGACAACGAAAGTTGGCCTGCCGCCGATCAAGGCATTGTGATCTTGGGGGAGGACGAGAATCCATCACGCGTTCTTCTCGATCGTTATCCCGGTGCGATGGTCTGTGTGCTGGATTCGACCGACAGCATCGAAGCGATTGCCGACAAACTGCGGGAGCATGGCGCGTTCTCGCATGTGTTCTGGATCGTATCGCCGTCACCGTGCTCGGATCTTCGCAGCGAGGAAATCGCCTCCGCACAAAAGAGTGGTGTATTGCTGGGTTTCCGGATCGTCAAGGCGCTGCTCTCGCTCGGCTATGATCGAACAGCGTTGGGACTGACGGTCGTCACCACGCAATCGCAGTCGATCGCGCCCATGCAGCCGATATTTCCGGCCCATGCGAGTGTGTATGGGCTGATCGGTTCTGCAGCGAAGGAATATCCGAACTGGCGGGTGCGCCTGGTCGATATGCCTGCGGAAGAGGAATGGCCGTTGGACGGGTTGCTGGCCTTGCCGGCGGATGCCTCCGGCAATGCGTACCTATATCGGCATGGCCAGTGGTACCAGCAGCGCCTGGTCAGTTGCGCTTTGCCGGAGCCGGAACAACCGGTTTATCGCCACAACGGCGTATACGTCATTCTTGGCGGAGCCGGCGGCATCGGCGAGGCGTATAGCGAACACCTGGTACGTCACTACCAGGCGCAAATCGTATGGATTGGCCGGCGGGCGGAAGATGCGGCGATTGCCGAAAAATGCGATCGCATCGCCGTCCACGGCGTCAGGCCCCACTATGTTCGCGCGGATGCGGCCGATGTTGCCGAATTGGCGGCGGCGTATGAGCAGATCAAAGCGCGCTTCGGGGAGATTCATGGCGTGGTGCACGCCATGCTTGTGCTGGCGGATCAAAGTCTGGCACGTATGGACGAAGCGCGCTTCGTGTCGGCATTAGTGCCAAAAATCGACGCCAGCATCAATCTGGTCCGTGCCTTCGGCGAGGAAGCGCTGGGTTTCGTGCTGTTCCTTTCGTCCATGCAGAGCGTCATCAAGGCGCCGGGGCAAAGCAACTATGCGGCGGGCAGCACTTTCGTCGATGCCTATGCGCAGGCCATCAGACAGGCTTTCCCCTGGAAGGTGAAGGTGGTCAATTGGGGCTACTGGGGCAGCATCGGCGTGGTGGCCTCGGAAGAGTATCGCCGCCGCATGGAGCAGCTCGGAATCGACTCCATCGAGCCGCCGGAAGCGATGGCGTTGCTGAATCGCCTGTTGAGCGCTTCGGTGGATCAGGCGATGTTCCTGAAGACGAAGGGCAAGAAAAGCGCCTTGGTGCCAGGCGTCGTCGAAGGCGAAACCTTGCGTGTCTTGCTGCCATCTTCACGGCCGGTTGCCGATCTTCCGGAAAGCACTCGGCAGCCCTTACCAATGGCGTTGGACATGCTGTCCAGCGATTATCGGGAGGGCGAGAGTAACGCTGCGGGGGTGTTGTTCGCGCAACTGTTCGGCTTGGGAGGATTCGACGCGTCGCCGATCACGGTGGATGCGTTGCAGGCGAAGTGGGGTATGCCCGCGCTGTACAAACGTTGGCTGGCCACAAGTCTGGATGTTCTGGCGGAACATGGGCTCCTGGCGAAGCGCGCCGGTGGATGGGTGCTGGTGGAGCAAGAGGCTCCTGTAGCGGAAGCGTTGTGGCAACTTTGGGAGCAGCGTAAGGCGAAATTCCTGGATGATCCCAACTATGACGCGATCGTCCAGTTGATCGATGCCGGTTTGCGGGCGTTGCCGTCCATCCTGACCGGGCAAACTTCGGCCACGGCCGTCCTGTTCCCGAATGCGTCGATTTCCTTCATCGAAGGACTTTATAAAAACAACCGGATTGCAGACTTCTTCAATGAAGTGCTGAGCGAAGTCCTGATCGCAGAAGTTGAGGATCGGCTTCGCTGTGATCCGGCGGCGAGATTGCGTGTATTCGAAATCGGCGCTGGTACCGGTGGAACGAGTTCGTTGCTGTTCGAGCGGCTCGCGCCTTATGCGGCGCATATCGAAGAGTATTGCTACACCGACATCTCCAAGGCATTTTTATTGCATGCGCAGAATAAATATCTGCAAAAAGCGCCTTACCTGCAAACGAGGCTATTCAATGTCGAGCAGCCCCTGACGTCGCAAGGGGTGGAACTGACCAGCTACGATTTCGTGGTTGCGACCAACGTTTTACACGCAACTCAGGACATGCGCCAAACCTTGCGCAATGCTAAAGCGCTGCTTAAGGAAGCGGGTGTGCTGCTGGTCAATGAGCTCACCTCGTTCAGTCTGTTCGCCCACCTTACGACTGGGTTGCTGGAAGGCTGGTGGTTGTATGCGGATTCGGCGTTGAGGGTTCCCGGCAGTCCAGTCCTCGATTCGGAGACTTGGCGATTCCTGTTGAGCACGGAAGGCTATCAGGACATCACGTTTCCCGCCTTGGATGCTTATAACCACGGTCAGCAAATCATTGCCGCGCGCAGCGATGGCGTGGTGCGCCAAGCGACGGCAAGCGTTCCGGCGTCCGCTGGCCACTCCAGGAAGGCGATGCATAGCGGTAACGCCGCTCCGTCAGCATTGCTTTCTGCTCCATCGGCATCAGCCTTGCCTAAGGCAGTTTCACCGCCCGCGATGGAGTCGGGTGAATTGGAAGGCAGGCTGCAGGCTGCCCTGGCGGGGGTGGTGTCGTCGCAACTCAAGATCAAGATGGAAGACATCGGCGGCGATGTCACGCTGAACGAGTTGGGTTTCGATTCGATCACGCTCACGGCCTTCGCCAATGCGCTCAATGGCCGCTACGGGTTGGATCTGACGCCGACGGCGCTATTCGAGCATCCGACCTTGGCTGGTTTGTCCCGATACCTGGCGGCTAACCATCGGAGTGCCTTGCTGCCGCATTTCGGCGTGGCTGCGGCGCAAGCGCCTGTGACCATGCGTATTCCGGCGGCGTCGCCTGTGGCCGCTTTACCTCCCGCGATGGAGTCGGGTGAGTTGGAAGGCACGCTGCAAGCCGCGCTGGCGGGGGTGGTGTCGTCGCAACTCAAGATCAAGATGGAAGACATCGGCGGCGATGCCACGCTGAACGAGTTGGGTTTCGATTCGATCACGCTTACGGCTTTCGCCAATGCGCTCAATGACCGCTACGGGTTGGATCTGACGCCGACGGCGCTGTTCGAGCATCCGACCTTGGCTGGTTTGTCCCGATATCTGGCGGCTAACCATCGGAGCGTCTTGCTGCCGCATTTCGGCGGTGTGTCCGTGACACAAGCGCCTGTCCCCGATGGGATGGGGGTGGTGTCTGCGTTGCCTTCAATGGTGTCCGTGCCTAAGCGTAGGCGGCGAGCGTGGTCGGAACCGCCGGCCGTGGCGGCTACCGCGCCATTGCGTACTGCAACGTTCGAGCCGGTAGCGATCATCGGAGCGAGCGGGAAGTTTCCGCAGGCGGCGGATCTGGATGAACTGTGGGCGAATCTAGTGGCCGGGCGAGATTGTATCGGCGAAATTCCCAATAGCCGTTGGGACTGGGACGCGCTGCGCGACTACGAGAATAGCGGCGGCCCGGGCATCGCCAGGCACGCGGGCCTCATCGACGGTATCGACGAGTTCGATCCGCTGTTCTTCGGCATCTCCCCGCGCGAAGCGGAAAGTATCGATCCACAACAGCGCTTGCTGTTGATGCATGCATGGAAAGCGATCGAGGACGCGGGTTACGCGCCCTATAGCCTGTCCGGCAGCCAGACCGCGCTGTTCGTCGGCACCAGCAGCAGTGGCTACGGTGAATTGCTAGGGCAAATCACTCGAACGATCGAAGGATATACGGCGACTGGGGTTGTAGCTTCGGTCGGGCCGAACCGGATGAGCTACCTGCTGAACCTGCACGGCCCAAGCGAACCGGTGGAAACGGCGTGCTCGAGCGCACTGGTAGCCATTCACCGCGCCGTTCAGCTACTACAGTCCGGCCAATGCGAACTGGCTATCGCCGGTGGCGTGAATACGCTGGTTACGCCAGGAGGTCAGATCAGCCTCAGCAAAGCCGGCATGCTCAGCCCGGATGGCCGGTGCAAAACCTTCTCCGACCGTGCGAACGGCTACGTTCGTGGCGAAGGCGTGGGCATGTTGGTGCTCAAACCGCTGTCGGCGGCCGAGCGCGACGGCGACCACATCTACGCGCTGATCCGCGGCACCGCCGAAAACCACGGCGGCAAAGCGAACTCGCTGACGGCGCCGAATCCGCGCGCACAGGCCGACCTGATCAAAACGGCGATCAAA
>JAVBJT010000015.1:0-45389 GCA_031546845.1 Azoarcus sp.
AAGTTCAATCCAGCAAGCACTCAAAATCATTACTGACTTATGAGCACTCAATAATTGCAAAACATCTACGATGCCCCGCAACAACCAAGCGCCCACATTTATCGGTTGTCCAGTTTTTAAAGATCCGCTGCCAATCCCACCACAGCAACCGCACCAATCAGGTGCAGCAAAGAAACGAGAGTATGAAGAAAAAAAACGAAGAGGTCAAGACAACAACCTGAAACTTTTCTTCTTGCAAACCCTAAAAACATTAAAGCTAAAAAGCCCCAGGCAAACACTTTCCCAAGACTCTGAATCTGGTGGACCGAAAGGGGATCGAACCCTCGACCTCCGCATTGCGAATCCTAAACTCACTACACACTCAAAGAGACGTACAATCCTTGAGGCAGCTGGATTCTAACCGAATTCTTCTGGGACTTCAATCGGGTTTTTGTCCAAAATCTGTCCAACTAGCGTCCAGCATCATATAGCTCATGGCATCCTTTCGCAAGCGCGGCGAGCTGCAATGGCAGGCTCGCATACTCCGTAAGGGCTACCCTCCCCAAGTCAAAACGTTTCATACGCGCGCAGAGGCTGAGGCCTGGGCGCGGGCGGTAGAGTCAGAGATTGACAGGGGCATCTTCGTCTCACGCGCAGCCAGCGAGATAACGACCCTCCAAGAGTCGTTGCAGCGGTACGAACGGGAGATTACCGCAGCCAAGCGCGGCGGCGCACAGGAGGGCTCGACGATCCGCGTTTGGCTGGCAACCGATCTTGCCAAACGGCCGATGGCGACCATCCGCAGCACGGACGTTGCCAAGTTGCGGGATGAATGGCTGAAAGAGCGCAAGCCTGCCACGGTACTGCGCCGCCTCGCGGTGCTCTCGCACTTGTTCACCATCGCACGACAAGAATGGGGCATGGAAGCACTCCAGAACCCGGTAGGGTTGATCCGAAAACCCCAACCGAACAATGCCCGAACCCGCAGGATCAACACTGTTGACCCAAGGGATAAGGGAGCGCCGGCAAGCTCGGTAGGGGCAAGCGGCGAAACGGAAACCTCGAACCGTCAGGCAGCAGACGGCGAACTGGAGCGGGTAATGGCGGCCAGCCAGTCCCACCTGCTGCCTTCCATCATTACCCTCGCTGTTGAAACGGCCATGCGTCGTAGCGAGATTGTTGGTCTTCTGTGGGATAACATCGACCTCGAGAGCCGCGTTGCTCACCTTCCCTCCACCAAGAACGGAGACTCCCGCGATGTGCCGCTGTCGTCGCGGGCGGTTAAGGTTTTGGACGATCTGAAGCAGACTGCGCTGAAAGAGAAGCAGAACAAGGGAAAGAAGGAACGAGAGGCTCTTGTTCTTATCGGGCGGGTCTTCAACATCCGCAATGACGCGGTAACACGAGCATTCGAACGCGCTGTAGCCCGCGCGCGGAAACTCTACCTGGACGAGTGCCAGAAAAGCGGCCGTCTCGTAGACGCGAAGTATCTAACCGACCTGCGCTTCCACGACCTACGCCACGAAGCGACGTCTCGACTGGCCGATATTTTCCCTATGCATGAGCTGACCAAAATCACAGGCCACAAAGACCCTCGCATGCTTATGCGGTACTACCACCCACGAGCAGAAGACTTAGCAAAAAGGCTAACCTGAGGCCAAGCATGGATGGATACACAGAAGTGTGTATTGTTCTTCGTGAGAGAATAAGTTAAATAAATTTAACAAAGCGCCGACTTGACGGCGGAACCAGGGGGTAATTCATGGCGCTTACGGCCAAGCAAGTATCTTCGATTCAAGCCCAATTGGAGAGTAAGCGAAAGACCGTTTCCTTCGACAGCTACGATCTTTCTGTTCGGCAGGTTTTAGATATGGTCGGGTCTGGGGATATTTTTGTTCCACCTGAGTATCAAAGGCAGTTTATTTGGGACACCGCGAGGCAGTCGGTTCTCATCGAATCTGTTCTCCTAGGCATTCCTGTACCGAGCCTATTTATGGCTACAAACCCGGATTCCACTTGGGAGGTTGTCGACGGCGTCCAACGACTAGGCTCATTAAGCCATTTTGTTGGGAGCCCTGAGTTGCTAGAGAAAATAAAGCGCGATGCACCTCTGACCCTAAATGAGCTGGATAAAATTGAGTCCCTTAATGGGGTTAATTTTCGGGACCTCCCAAAATCTATTCAGCTTCATTTTCTCACGAGGCCAATGAGACTGACTGTATTAAACGATAGGAGCGACCTTGCCGTTCGCTTTGACTTATTTGAAAGATTAAATACTGGCGGCGTATCCCTCACACCCCAGGAGATTCGAAATTGTGTTTATCGCGGCTTATTTAACGATAGCATCAAAAAATTAGCCGCGCAGAACGACTTTCGAAGCGTTGTTAAAGTTCACGACACAAAGAGTCTCAATGGCACTTACGAGGAATTGGTTCTTCGGTTTTTCTCCTACCTTAACAACTATCGAAATTTCGATCACCTGGTAAAAAATTTTCTTAACAATTATATGAACGACAACCGCCACTCTGGGATTAGCGAGGCAGACAAGGACCTGTTCCAGAAAACCGTTACCCTTCTTAGCGAGGCCTTCCCCAAAGGAATATCGCGTGGTAGAGCCGCGACTCCGGCTAATCTTTACGAGGCTCTGGCTGTAGGTGTTGCTCTGGCACTAAGGCAGGGCAAGGCAATTAGTGCTGACAAAATCCCACCATTAATCGAGGACAAGACACTAAAGTCTTATACTGGAGCAGGATCGAATCAAAAGAAATTTGTAATTGGACGCATTGAGTACGTTCGAGACGCACTGTGACCATTTGCAAATACGCTCGGAATGGCATGAATGCTCGACTATCCGAAGCCCGAGAATTGCTAAACAAGATCAAGCAAGACGAGCCGCAAGACGGCGCCCTTCGACTGCCAAACGCATTCTCACTAACGTTACGGGGGCTGATGTATGTGTCACTCTACGGCGCGATCGAATACGCTATTACCCACGGGACACAAAGCTTCATAAATTACTTGTGCGGCCTCAAGATCAACACAAAGCATTTGGAATACTCCATGCATTCCATAGCACTAGATTCCCAGTTGACTTCCGCCAGAGATGCCGGAGAAAAGAAAAAGTGGGAAACTCGGAGGGCAATATTTTCTAAACTTGATTCAAAGGCAGCTTGCAGCGTACCCGATACAGTTTTTGGGACATTTCTCCACAATGTCTACCCAAAAACGGTACTGGAGATATTCCTGTGCCTAGGAATTGAGAAGGCCGCCACAGCTGTTGAAAGCGACATTGGTTATTTTAAGGAAATCACCGAAAAACGAAACGCTGTGGCCCATGGCAGGGAGGCTCCCAGCGATGTCGGCAAGGGCTTAACTGCGCTGGATGCGGAAGTTAGGCTAAACGCTGCCTACAGCATATGCTCTTATTTTTTGGACACTATGGAAGAGCATGCATTAGAATTTCGCTTTGTACGCCCACGATATAGAGCGGCATATCGCCAAGCGAATGGGGGCTAATTCTTTCTAAGGAATAGGACGCTTTCAATCGTTGATCGAATTCCAATGTATTTCTTTGATCGCAGGTTCACTTCAACCATTGATCGGGACGTGGAGAAATCAGCCTGCCCCATCAGCGACATCCCCAAGCCCTGAGTCATTTGTCCCACAATGGCTGCGATGTCATTCCGAATCTCCTTGTAGTAGGAATTCTGAACGACGAAAACGCAAGGCGCCTTCGACGCCAACACTCTAGTAGCTTCATTCAGCGATCTGTAGAGCGAATCGAAGTACTGCAGATGGCTCTTGTAGTAGTAGGTTTTTGATGCTTTTGAAGGATGCTCGTACACTGCGTGAAGAAAATTTCCGCACGCATTTCCCCAAGCAGGATTAACCTCAACGGAGTTCTTCTGGACAGTCGAACTTCCTGTTAGGGCACGGCGCAGTGTTGAGAATTTCTCTCCACCTATTCGCAGTATGGCCAGTTCGATATATGTAGCCACAGCATAGTCAATGCGCGTGCAATAAGGTGGCGAGGTAATGATTGCATCGACCGACTCACTTTCTAATGGAAGGAATTCAGCATTCGAAAGCAGCAGTTGCAGACGATTTTTGTCGGTATCGCCGTAAATAGGGAAACGTTCGCGATGTTCGCAAAGGGATTTCACCTCTTCTACAAACTGCTTATATACGCCTTTTTTTGTGAGCCGTTTCCTCTCGGCAGCGCTCTTGGCTACCCGAATCCAAGTTGGATTTGATGCCACAAAGTCCTGAGCCCAACGACGAACGACTCGAAACAGAGCGAGATAAAAGAATGCGGCTAGCGGCGTCACTTTCCCCAATGAATCAGATGTATCAATAGGTGTATATGTGCGATGGGAAATCAAGGTGCGATTTATTCGCTCTTCAATACTTCGCACGAGTGCAACAGCCCCCGGATGAAACCAATTCCCTAATGGATCGCCCTCAATCGCCCCTACTTGGTCATCGAGCTTGTCTATGATGGAGTGAGCCAGCGGGATAAGGCTCTCCACATCCAGCCTGGAGACAAATGCCGCTTTGGCAACCAGCACCATTGCTGGATTGAGGTCGGAGCCAATCGCGGTTAACCCTTGCTTGAACGCCGCTATGGTCGTGGTTCCGCTTCCATTCCAGGGGTCTAACACTTTAGCGCCGCGTGACAAGTCGAGTGAAGGCAGAGTGCTTTCAACAAAGGCGCTAGAAAAACCTGCGTAATATGGAAACAACTTCCGCCCCGCGACCTCCTCGGGATCAAGGTGGCGCTTAGGGTTAGCTATTTCATGTGCACGGAGCAATTATTTTTTCTCGGAGAGACAGGCACGAGCTTAAGCTCTACCCCGCAATTCTACCTTGCTCGACGCTGTAGCTGCCTTGGCGGTTGCGGCTGAGTCGGCGTCTTTCGACAACTGTACCTCGATGGCCTCCTTAATCGCCGCATCGGGCTTCTTGCCCAAGCGACCGCAGTAGGCCACCCATGGCCCTTTCGGGGTACCGAGGCACACATTCAGGTAGGGACTCTCACTGTCTATATGGCTTGTCCAAAAATAGCAGAGAGAGAAGATACACAAGGCGTCCAAGCGCATACGCGCGTACTTTACCGGCGTTAGCCTATCCTGCAATAGAAATAACCTCTCGCATTTTTTGGACGTGTCCAAATTTCACGGACGCGAAAGTCTCACCTCCTCCGCCAATAACAGGCCCTACAGCGCAGATATGTGGCGCCCCCGATGTTCAACGTTTTGCGCTGACCAGCACATACAAGTGTTCCACGGCGACGGCTGCCTCTTTGTCGCTATTTGAGCTGCAACGCTTCACGATTGGCCTATCCCTGTACTCCGTGGGGCTGAATATCTATATCAGCCATGGTGACAAGCAGTTAGACTTGACCGTCGGCACCATCGCCAATGCAAAATCAATGTCAAAACGGTAAAATATAAACGCCAAAACATCGTGTTCTGGCTCCAACTTAACTGTATAGCGGGACGTTCATAACTACGCCCCAAGATCGCCAACGGCGAACTGGGTGTCGGGCTGAGAAGAAAGCCCTCCCAACGGCAGGAAGATAGGTAGCCGAGACACGCAGCGGAGAGACGCGCCGCATAGACCACACCCCAGGACCGCAGCCAAGCGAACGGGGTACGGGCTGGATAAGCCCTGACAGCCGGGAATAGACGCTCGCAAGAGCCGGATGACAGGCCGGAAAAGCTACGGCCAGCGTGCCCGCTCCTTTCACTTAAAAGGAGTGGCAAATGCAGTGCAAACAACTTTCGCTAGCTGTCCTCGCAGCCTTCACCCTAGGTGGCATGCCGACCCCATTGATGGCGCAAATCCCCGTTACTGACGCGGCGAGCATCGCAACCGATGTCATGAACCACATCGAAGATATTGCTAAATTTGTCGAGCAAATCGCACAGCTCAAAGCACAGCTCGAACAGATGAAGCAGCAATACGAAGCTCTTACCGGGTCGCGCAATCTTGGCGCGATCCTCAACGATCCGAAGTACAAGAACTACTTGCCGTCAGACTGGCAGGAAGTCTATGACTCGGTGCGTGATGATGGTTATGACGGTTTGTCTGGGTCGGCCAAGGCCATCTATGACGCGGCCAAAAAATTCGATGCGTGCGAGCGCATCCAGGTCAGCATCGAACAAACCTCCTGCCAAGCCAGGGCGGTAAAAGGGGCACAGGACAAGGCTTTCGCGGTCGATGCCTTCGATACGGCCAAAGATCGGCTGACGCAGATCGAGGGGCTTATGAACCGGATCAACTCCACCGATGATCCGAAAGCCATCGCCGAGATTCAGGCGCGCATCGCTAGCGAGCAAGCCATGATCCAGAACGAAGCCACCAAACTACAAATGTTCCAAATGATTGCGGCGGCGGACGAGAAAATCCAACGGCAACAGCAGCATGAACTAAATGCGAAAGCTAACGCCCGGCGAGGTTATGTCACTGCGCCGGCAGTCGCTTTTTAAAGGATTTCGTCATGAACTTTATTCTGCTGCTCGGTATAGCTGCCGGCCTCGTCATGCTGCGAAACTTCTGGCACACCATTTACAAGATGGGATTCGTAAAAACGGTTATGCGCCGCGATCACGGCCTTTTCGTCTATGACGTTTTTATCGCGTTCTTCGGCCTATGGTCGGTCTATTGCGTGGTCGCCGGCTGGATTGGTTATTCCCCTATTCACGGCAAGACCCTGACGCCTTGGGAAACCACTTTTTACCCGCTGGTGACGTTCAGCATTTTCGTAGGGATGATCTACCGGCATGGTATGCGCCTGTTGCAACCAACGTGGGCCGGCAGTAGGGAATCGGCCCTACGTACACTGGCAATGCTTGAAATCATCGATGCGGCCCAGCTTGCCCATGCATTGCAAATATGCAAGGAATACGAAGCAGCGCAACGTGACGGGCGACCTTATCACCTGGATGAAACCCACGTCATCGACGTTACCCCGGAGATTCAAAAATGAAAAAGCTCATGGTGATTGTAACGACCGTGACGATACTTGCAGGGTGCAGCGAAAGCGAGCCAGTTCAGACCGTTGACTGGTACAAGGAACACAATGCGGAACGGTTGGCGATGCTTGAAAAATGCAGGAACAACCCTGGCGAAAAGCAGCTAACGCCCAACTGCATGAATGCCAAGCAAGCCGATAATGAAGCCTCCAATGCTCGGCGCGGCTATGTCCAACCTCCAGCCTTCAAATAAAGGGGGTTAGAACATGGCTAATCCGATGATCTTTCAATGGATAGGCGAATCCGTCGATGCTGCCTTGTCGGCATTCGTCAATACAACGGCCGGCACAACAGCGAGCAGCATCGTTGCAACAGCCGTAGGTCTGACAACCTTCTACTACGTTCTATTGGGTTATCAGATGATAGCCGGCAGGGTGGCGCAACCAGCGAGCCAGTTCTTTATCTCGGTTACCAAATTTCTGCTCATCAGCGCCTTTGCCCTGAACGCCGAAAATTATCTATCCTGGGTGGTTGGTTCCTTACGTGGCCTGGAGTCCGGCCTTGCTGCCGCATGGTCTGGCTCTGAAGTTGCCCCATCCTCTGTCTATACCGTTGTGGACAACGCACTTGGTAAAGGTTGGGGTATAGCCGGGGATTTATGGGAACAGGCAGCAAACCGGAGCTGGGACGAAATTGGCATGTCCATGGGCGAATACTTCAATTCTGTTTTGATCGCCGTCGCCACCCTTATCGTCGCCTTGCCGGCCGGCGCCATGATCGTAGTAGCAAAAGCTGCACTGACGCTGCTGTTTGGCATCGGGCCATTTTTCATCATGGCTTTGATGTACCCGGTTACAGCGAAGTGGTTCGATTCATGGCTAGGGCAAGTTCTCACTAATATTTTCTCCATCGCCCTACTCGCTGCGTGCTTGTCATTTGCCGTCAAAATCTTCGAGGTCTTCGTTACCACCGTCGATCTGAACAGCGAACAAAACCCGCTATTCACCAGTTTACAGATTGTCACGCTCGCCATAGTGCTTATGTATCTGCTCAGGCGAGCAAATGACATAGGCGCAGCATTGGCGGGTGGGGTGTCCTCAAGCGCTATCACGTTCGGGCAAATGACAGCCGGTGCTATCGGTGGTCTGACGGCACCTGGACGCACAATGGCGGGCGTGGCGCGCACAATCAACCCACAATCTACTCGACTCGATCCAACTACAGGTTTTCAAACCACGTCAAGTCGCATGGAACATGCGGCAATGGGTCGAACCTTGGCCAACCCCGCTTACCGCCAAGGCTTGCGCAACAAAATGGAAAGTAGCTGGGGCAAGGCTCCTGGTGGATCGGTCTCGGGCAACTCTCGCAGCGGTACAGTCAGTAGTCGCCAATCCGGTGGTGGCGGTGATAGTGGCGGCTCTGGTAGCAGTTCTTCCGGTTCCAGCGGTAGCCGATACGCTGGTAGTAGCAGCGGCTTCAGTGCCGGCTCCGGTAGTGGCGGCTCTAGCTCCGGTGGCAGCACTTCTGGCCTTGGCAGTGAAGCCAGTGGCACTACCAGCGACAGCGCCCACGCCCGCGGCTACGGGCGTCAAGAGAGTGACGACCGCAGTGGTTATGGCTTCTACAAGGGTCGATCATCAAGCAATACAAACACATAAAATGTGTCCCCTGCTGACAGATCACCACTGCGCGCCCTTCGGGCTTACCCAAAGGGGCGCCGCCCCTCTGGACGCCCCACCCTCGCCGGGAGGCAGGGTTGCAGGGGTAAAACCTCCCTGCATCCCTGCCAAAAGGGTGGGGGGCTTACATCGGCATCAAGGGTGCGCTTCGCCACGTCCTCGCCCGGTCCCTGCGCTGCGCTTCGGGCTGCGGCCTCCGGGCGTGCCCTTGACCCCGATTACTGCCTTTCACGCGCTCATGGCGACAATCAGACTCAACCTGATAAACCTGGTTGTCGCCACTGCCTATTGCCTCTCCGCGGGAGTTCTTCAGCGTACCGCCCCAAGCCGCCAAGACTTGACGTAGCTACAAAACGAAACTACATTAAAGACACAATGGAACTTGAATGGGATGCCGACAAAGCGGCACGGAACCTGAAGAAGCACGGCGTTTCCTTCGAGGATGCCGAGCTTGTTTTTTACGACTCCGGGCGGATTGAAGCCTACGACGGGCGCGATGACCATGGGGAAGATCGTTGGGCCACGATTGGGCTTGCTTACTCGGCTGTCCTGTATGTGGTCTACACCGTTCGGCACGAGGACACCATCCGCCTTATCTCTGCGAGGAAAGCAAATGCCAACGAAAGAAAGCAATATCGTGAAGCGAACTCTTGACCTCAAGAAGCCGCCGCGTTTGAGCGCCGAGCAAAAGGCACGGCTGGACGCCGTGGCTTCAATGCCGGATGAGCAGATCGACTATAGCGATGCGCCTAGCCTGCCTGATGCCGTCTGGATGAAAGCGGCAACGGAGTTGCCCCATACCAAGCAGCAAATCACCCTGCGCATTGATGCCGAAGTTCTGGAGTTTTTCAAGCACACAGGGAAACGGTATCAGTCCCGCATTAATGCCGTGTTGCGCTCCTACGTCGAGGCGCACAAGACGGGGTCAGCTCACGAAACGGAAAAGATCACACGCTAAGCGTGCGCTGAGGCAGGCACCCAACTGTACAGCGTAGGAATGGACACACCGAGGTTTTTTGCCACGCACTTGGGCGAGACGTCACTGGCCACACCCCTTGGCGGACTCGATCTTGCTGTTGGTTATCTTCGGCTTGCGACCCGCTGCTGCCGTTCGCAAGGTCACCAGCCAGCGCCTGCCCTGCAGCGATTGCTGTCCATCGACGCCCACCGCCGAATTTGCGCTCTAGGCCCAATATCGGGCATCCAAGCGCTCGGGCATTGAGACTCTTTGAAAGCCGACGCCACACCAACTGCTGCTTGCTTTATAGCGGCAAAGTCAGAACTCAATCCCACCTAGTCAGCTCGACGCCGTGGTGCGCGCTCGTCGCGCTTAGATATTCAGACAGGGCCTGATCGTCCAAGCGGCCCAACGTTGACACCGACTCAAGCAAGGTCTCCATCGGAGTCCTGTCCGTCATGCAAGACGCCGCAGAGCGGTCCGGGACAATCAAATAGGCGGTTCTCTTCAAATGCCTTTGCCGTAGCGAAAACTTGTCGCGTGTGACCTCGATCACCTTGCCTTTGGACTTGAAATAGGGCCGATCTTGAATGGCCCAGTCCATGTAACGACCTTCGAACAGCGTGGCAGCGTCAACACACCCTTTGTTGGGAGTCGGCCGTGAGACCGGCGCCCCGTCCACGTCCTGCCACTGAAACGGCTCGTCGGGAGCGGCCAGGACAATGAAGAAACTCCTGTAATTTCGGCTGCGATCACGGTAGGCAATGACGTTTTCTATCAAGAGCTCATCGTCGCCATTGAGCAACCAGCGTTTATCGCCCAGATGCTGGAACGTTGTGCCTCTGCTGTCACCTCCATTCATATAGACGCAACAAAATTCCTCAGCCCTGCATTCGCGCGAGAAGTTCGCGATGAACTCCTCAATGTCTTCCAAACGCGTCGAGAACCAGACTTGGTCAATCTGGTTGTAGGACATGCAGATCGCCCGCCTAAGGTCGTTTCCACGCGAGATTATGTCGCGACCAGGGTTCTTGGCCTTAGTGATCGCCTCGCGCACTGCATCGACGTTCTGCGGCCGCGCAGTGACGTCGTCGCGAAGGCAGGCGTCCACTATCGAGTCGAGGATGTCCAGGTCGGCAGGAGACTCGAAGTTCGAGAGTCGCTCGCGGCCCACTCCTCGATGGGTGGTGGAAGTAAGGAACCATTGGACAACCTGCCCAAGGGCAAAGAGGTCGTTGGCCGGTACGGGCACATTTCCCGGGGTCGCCTGCTCCTTGGGGCTGAACAAGTAGTTCCCCAAACGTTCGCCATGACGTGTCTCGGACTCTCGCGGAAACTCGTCTGAGAAGTGGGCGATACCAAGGTCGCCGATAACGAAGGCGCCCGACAGCTCGTCGAAGAATACGTTCTCGGGCTTCAAGTCGCGATGGATGACCTGGCCCGCGTGCAGATGGTCCAGTCCATTCAGGAGATCCATGAAGAGCTTGGTGGCGCGCTTGGCTCGCTCCCCCACTTCCAAACCACTGGGCACAGGACCGCGCTGCTTCAGGCTTGGTCCGTAGAGGCGCATGACGATCAGGGAGAAATTGCGGTCGTCGAGCGTGACTTGGTCAAAGTGGTAATTGCGTGCCACATTGGGGTGGGTCGAAAGCTGCGCAGCGCTGAAGAACTCGTCTTTTAAGCGCCCCAACTTTTGAACGTCCAGATGTTCCAAAAACTTCACGGCGAAAGAAAGTGGGCCCTTCTTGAACTTCAATACGTGCGCATTACCCCCCTGCCCAATCAGCGCCTCGAAGGTAAAGTCGCCCACGTCTGTGTGCAATGTGGGGTTCTTTTTGAAATATTCGACAAGCTTGAATTCCGACATCCTTACCCCCTGTTCGCAGGTTTCGGCGATGAAATCACTATGCTCAGGCAGCATAGCCGATGTTCTACTGTCAAGTCGTCACTGGAGGAAGCGATCAGCCACGCTATGTCTCGTTGCAGGAGCTCCGTAGGCACGGTTCCGTTGAAGGGCGAACCTAGAATTGCAGTGTCGCTTAGCCCGTTCTCGCCTTAGGGCGGTTTCCACAGAAACCCGGCTGAGGCATCGGGACGCTTGCGGACCGAGGCCGATTTGTCCGGGTCTTAGCGCCCGAAGGGGGCCGCTTGCGGCCGGTTGGCCCGGCAAGCCGGGCCGAGCCGCTTAGACCGCCCCTTGCACTGGTCGTTGATCTTGGGGGGTGCCTTTCTTCCTTCCCCCTCTTTGGCTTTGTCCTGGTGCTTGATGTGCTGCGACAACTGGAAACGGTTCTCTTTTATATTGCCGCATCAGCCATGCATCAGCTTCAGGTGAGGCGCATAAACGTACAGCGCGCGGTTAATCAAGGCGATATTGTCGGGCGTGATGGCCCGGCGCTCATCGACCACGATTTCAAGCTCATGCTCCAACGCCTCGATGCGCCCAGCGTTCGGTTCGGGCTTGTCGTCCTCGGTGTCGATTTCGCTATTCAGGTAGCCGATGTACTCGGCCAACGTTTCCGTCGCGGTTTCCAGGCGGGCCGTTTCGGCTATCAACGATAGTGGGGTATTCATGACCATGTCTCCCATATTCAAGGGTTAGTCGGGTACTGCCGTGCTGTATGCAGCACGCGCAAGACCGTTACTGACTTGCAATCCTCCCGGTACACCACGACATAGCTAGGACGGACGACCATTTCCTGCGCGCCCTTGATGCGACCAGGCTTGTAGAGCTTGGGATGAGCCGGCCTTCGCTTCAACCTCGTCCTTCAGCACCTGGGCGGCGTCCGGGTTATCCTCGGCGATATAGGCCACGATGGCGAGCAGATCGGCGCGGGCCTGCGCGCCCCATTCAAGCTTTACGGCGGCCGGCATCGGCTTTATTCCTAACGGCGTCGATCAGCGTTTGCATTTCGGCCATCACCTGTTCATGAGGAATGCTCGGCCGGGGATCGTCGATGGCGGCCTGCACCTGGGCACGAAACCACGCATCGTAGGCGGCGGCCTCGTGGGCGCGTTTCATGCGCTCGGCGGAGTCCTTGCGCGACAGGCGCGTGACTTCGGAATCGCTGTAGTTGCTCGCGTCGAGCATATCGACCCGGACGATGCGCAACTCGCTGCGCAGGTACGCCATGCAGGTATCCAGGCTGCGCCACATCCGGGGCTTGTCGGTGCGCTGCGTTCCGAGGGGTTTTTCGGTCATGCCCACCTTCAGCATGACCGACCAGCCTCCAGGCTGGCCAATGATGGTCGCGCCCCGGATGGCGCTCGCCTCGACCATGCGGCGGGCCATCGCGGTGTCAATGGTATGGGTTCTCATGCAATCGCTCCCGTGGGTATTTGTTAGATGTACAAGTGCACATCAGGTAAAAAGCACGGTGCCTGGAGTCCAACCGGCTGAACCACAAGGGCGGTCGCAAACGCGAGATGGCCCCAAAGTGCGGCACCATGTTCTCCCACTTTTCCACAGATTGCCAGACACATTACCGGTATGAAGTTATAGGTAAAAAGTTAACGGCAACCGTTACCGGTTTAGGGGAGGGGTAATTTATCGCGCCAGGGGGGGTGATCTATCGTGGATAACTGGCTGTAAAGGGGGGTAATTTATCGCACATGGGGGGTGTGATTTATCGTGAATAACTCCGCCACTCCACAGGTTTCTGCACAGATGCCGTGGCGACAGTTGGATCTACCTGGCTGGCTGGATCTGTCACCAGTGTTTGAATTGGCGACAAAGGATCCTGCTCGAGCTGGATTTTTTGTCGCCATCGTGAAAGGCTGTAATCGGGGTCAAGGGCGCGACCGCAGGCCGCATGCGGAGCGCAGCCGCAGGCGAGCACCGAACGGGTGAGGATTGCGGCGTAGCGCACCCTTGATGCCGATGTAAGCCCCCTACCCTCTTGGCAGGGATGCAGGGAGGTTTTACCCCTGCAACCCTGCCCCCCGGCGAGGGACGGGGCGTCCAGAGGGGCGGCGCCCCTTTGGGCAAGCCCGAAGGGCGCGCAGCAAGGCGATAAATCACCCCCCCTGCCCTGGTGACATTTTGGAGTTGGCCAAGGCGTGAAGCTGTCGCCATGCATGGCGACGCAGGGGCACCCAGCAGGACTCCGGCAGGAGCGGGGGCTGTCACCCCCGCAAAACAGTTTCAGCGCAGCCCGTATCAGCCGGATTCACCTCAGCCGTCCGCGTAAGGGCTACCGTAATTCGGCCACCAACTCCCTACATCAAGGACGATTTCAGGCGACACGCCCGATATGTCGACCAGTGCCTCAATGGCTTGCTCGATGGTCCGAAAGCAGACTTGCTTTCCTCTTCTGTAAACCGGGGCGACCACCCCTCGGTCACGCACGGACAAAGCGAAGCCCGTATGGCTGTCCGCTGTTAGTACAGCCTGGATCGGCGGAGTGTTTGGTATGTCGCACCGATCTTCCAGAGTATCGAAATCCCAGGGCAATGAAGCTGCCAGAGCTTTCCGTCGACTCAATTGCCTATGCAGTAGCTCGTTCGTTTTTGGTTGGTTCATTTTCTGACCTTTTCACTGGTTTTTGATGCTATTGCCCTACTAACTTACGGGGCGGTATAGGAGGGTGGGATGACATCAGCAACAACCCGCCCGTTACCTTCTTCACCTTCGCATCTGAATACACAGCCAGGACATCTCGTAGAGCCTTTAAAAACTCCTTCTTGAAGCCGCGCGCGATAAATGCGACGGGTGGAATGAGATAAATGATTGTCGCAGTGTTTGCGCACCATGAAACAAAATTGCACGAATAGAAAGACGGGTGGCAAGTGAAAGGGGCCTGAGCGTTATCGGCCCCTTCCTACCTACCTACCAGTTGTGGATGAGCAACTCGCTTGAAGGCGCTTTCCCTGGTTGGTTGCCGCCTACTGTGTAGCGGATGTTCACCGACTGCATCGTCAGCCCACCAAAAACCTCGCGCATCTCCGGGATGTCATTGACCGAGATCAGCATGCGGCCTTTGATCGAGCCCGCGAGGGCGGCAAGGCGGTCGTATTGCCCAAGGCCAAAATCGACGCCATAACCCTCTGTGCCCCAATACGGAGGGTCGCAGTAAAAGAGCGTGTGCGGGCGGTCGTAGCGGGCCACACAGACTTCCCACGGCAAGTGCTCGATAGTGGTTTGTGACAAGCGCAGATGCGCTACCGACAGTTCCTCCTTGATACGCCGCAGGTTGAGACCCAAGCTGCCTGTAGTTGTCGTGCCGAAGGTACGGCTCTCGACCTTCGCGCCGAATGCAAGCTTCTGTAGATAGTAAAAGCGGGCGGCGCGCTGAATATCCGTGAGCGTTTCAGGCACAGCGGTCTTTGCCCACTCGAACATTTGTCGGCTCGTGAGCGTCCAACTGAACTGATTCAGGAATTCATCGAGGTGGTGCTTGACGACACGGTACAGATTGACGAGATCGCCGTTGATGTCGTTAAGCACTTCCGATTTTGCCGGGGGTTTGCGGAAGTAGATCGCCCCCGCGCCAGCGAAGGGTTCGACATAGCAAAGATGATCCGGCAACAGCGGCAAAATGTGTTTTGCTAGGCGGCGTTTTCCTCCGATCCAGGGAATGATGGGATTTGGGGATTGCATGCAAGTCCTTTGCGTCTTATGAAAATCGCTGTAGCCTTGCCCCGCCTCTGCAGGGGTGTGAGGGCCTTGGCCACGGCTTGCAGGCGTGTTCTGCGGGTACGGGTGGCCGGTGCGATGCTCCAACATCGTGCCGGCCGCCCTCTCTCTATTTAATTAGATGCCTTCTCTTTCAAGACGCGCCCGTGCATCCGTCTGCTCTTGTTCGTAGGCTCGTCGGCAATGTTCCCGCTCGCCCGAGATTTGCTCGAACAGTGCATCGATCAGACGCACATAACGCGCGTAGTGCGGTTGGCCGCGCAGGCGCCAGCAGCGCGCCGAGATTGTTTCGTCTTCGTTGCCGCCGCCAGCGACGTTTGCGAGCTGGTCATATGACACGGCCAGGCGCCAGCCGCGCCGGCCGGAGCCGCACCACGCCGATAGAGGCATGGCAACCAGCGTCCAGGCCGCGACGATCAAGCACGCGAGCCATACGGCCAACCACCCCAATATTTTCATGGCGCTACCCCACTGAGGATTTTCGCGGCACGCTCAGGCCCATCCCACATGCCGAGCGAGCCGAACATGGTCACGAGTTGCACCGTTGCCGAATCGTCTAGATCGACGTCCTGGGCTTCGCGGTACGTCGCCAGCGCGGTGCGCACAACCGCGCGCTGCATCAACGTCAGTGCTTGGATTTTCGGTTCGACCTCTGCGTATTCAGGGACAGTGAAATTGTCCAGCAGCAACTGTTCATCGATGGACAGCAGGTCGCGGAATGCCTTGTGCGTCAGAATGCGATACGGTTGCGCGACCGATGCGGGCGCAACGAAACCCGTGGCGGCACTCCACATCCAGCCAGGCCCCACGGATTGATCCGTTGGAATCTCGATAACCGCGTTGTAGCCGGTCAGCGCCGCCGCGAAAGCGGCATCAGCGACGATACAGTTTTCCACCACGCCGCCTTTGATCAGTGCGTAATGCATGGTCAAGCCTCCCACATCACGATGACGATGCCGTCACCGCCTTTGCCGCCGGTGATGCCGCCGGGCGCTGAGTAATAGGCACCACCGCCCCCACCGCCGCGCTCGCCATCGGCACCTTTCGTCGTCGCGGATGTCGCCCCATCGCCGCCACGGCCATACCCGCCGCCGCCGCCGCTGCCGTAGAACAAGCTGCTGCCACCAGCGGCGAAGCCAGGGCAAATCCCACCCTTTCCGGTAAAACCACTGCTTCCAGAAGTGTATCCACCTCCTTGCCCTCCACCCGCGACCCAAGCGTTTCCACCGCCGTTCGCACCATCCGGCGGCGCTGGCACCCTGCCACCCAATGCACCGCCGCCATAACCCCCTAATGAACTGGTCCCGCCCTCACCCCCACGTGCAATGACATCGCCAAATGCGGAATCGCCCCCGCGCGCCACCGGCAGACCGCCCAGACCAACCACGACTTGCACGTCACTTGTGACGGGCACATCGCGTATAACGACTTCGCCACCGCCACCTCCTCCTCCGTAGGGATACGAAGCATTGACTCCCTTCCCGCCACCGCCGCCGGGGCCTGCAACGAGTACCTTGGCAACCTCAACATTGGGCGGACGCAACCAGGTGCCGCTTGCCGCAAATATCTGGACCTTGCTGCCGCTCAGCTGAATCGCACTGAGTACCGCCGCAACCAATGGATCGGACATGATCAAATCTCCTCGGTCGTCATGCCGGCCAATACCCTGCCGACGTAGTGAAATGTTGTTGTGCGGGTCTTGCCGCCATACGTCACCGCCATCGTCGCCAGATCGCCTATAGCCGAATACGTGAATACGGTTTTCCGTTCGCCGCCAGGAAGGACTTCGGTGATGAGGGAGAGTCGGCCACCGGACCTGGTGTAAGAGACGTTGCTTGCACGCCCGGTCTCCACCGCAATGCGCTGGCTCGACCACGTTTTCATGGTGCTGATGCTGGCGTCGTCGATGACATCCTCCGCCAGCGCCGCCTGAACAGCCTCGACCCCGTTCCGCGCCTCAAGCGCGGATGCCGCTGAAGCGGCCTCGGACGCTCCCGCCGCGCGGGCCGATGCACTGGCCGCCTCGGCCGAAGCCCCGGCGGCAGTGGCCTGCACCCTTGCATCAGCGGCTGCCGCCTGCGCGGCAGACTCATGACCGCTCGCAGCGGCGCGGCTCGCGTTTGTTTGCCCGAGCAGTTCCAGCATCTCGGCCTTGCGCGCCAGACACCACGCCTTTGTCCATCTGGTCACTGCTACAAGTTGCGTAAGCGCAGGAACAAAGCGCGTCACGTGGCCGTAGTTGCGCAACCCGGTGGCTGGGTTGTCGTCGTCGGAAACGGTGCTGCCGTCGCCGCCGACCTCGGGATCGAAAAACACCTGCGACATCACAAAATCTCCTGAATTTCCACCGGCATCCGATGGACATTGAAATAAGGGTGCTCGATGGCCGAAAGCTGGCGCAAACGGCCAAGAAAGCACCGCCGATGCCGGTTGATCGGGTCTGCCGGGTCATGGACAAACAGCACTTCGCCGTCGATGCCCACGCGCCGCTGCAGCTCGAATGCCCGTCCTGACGCCTCTGCCGGCGTGAGCCAGTCCAATGCACAGCGCTGCACCCGCCGGGCGGGGCGCACGTCAAAGGTTTCTGTCCCGGACAAGGCTTCGGCGACATCTGTGCGCGGCGTGTATTGCACTGTGTTGCCGTAGCTCATGTTGTAAATCGGCTGCCAGCCGTCGCCGATGAAGAGCCGCCCAAACTCGACGTAACCGTCCGGGTTCGCCGCGTCGTCGATCTCGATGCGCCAGAACTGCGCGAGGCTCGCGGTCGGCAGCAGATGAATCAGGTCCAGCCGGTAACCCGCCAGGTCTTCCGTGACCGCCCCACCAGTCCAGAAATGCTCATCCTCCCAGGGCACGGAACCATATGGATAGATCACCCCCCACAGCGGCAACCAGCCCGTGGATATGTTCGGCGGGGAAAAGTCAGCCCGCTCGGCCCCGGTCACGCGATAGCGCGCATTGACCGTAAGGTTGTGATCAATGACGGCAATGGCGCGGATCGGCCGTGTGCGGCGCAGATCGATATCGATCGTTACGCTGGCGACAGCGGTGTCGACACTGCGCGTGCGCACAGCGATCACGCGGTCCTGCGCCGCCGCAAGGGGTGCCGCTGGCGACCAGGCCCCGCCCGACAGTGCCGCTTCGTCGATCCGGTTCGGGTAGCAGAGCATCATGTTCGCCACTGCGCCTACCCCCACAAATCCAACACGAGCAGATCAGAGGCTGCGCGCACGTCGATGCCAATCACCCGCATCAGCCTGCCTGCGCTCATACCAAAGCGCGGCCATTCGAGGCGCAACAGATCACCCAGTGTGAGTGCCGGCAAACGCTGCTGCGCCTGCGGCCGGGATATCGTCACGCGTGCCAGGCGCCGATGCACGCCGTACAGCGCCCCCAGGCGCGCGGTCTCGGCTGCTGCGTCCGCCTCATTGACCAGCAGGGTTTCGCGCTCGATCTCGGCCGCGAGCGGATGCCGCGTCAGTATCGAATCGTTGTCCCATGTGCTCACGCGGTCGCCGTGTTCCAGCCAGGCTCGCCGCTCTGCCGTTACCGAGCCGGCCACATTGCTGCCCGACTGCGGCGTCCAGTTGCAGCCGTAGCGCACGGTGACGCGGCGCGCGGGCAAACCGCCGCCCGTGTCGCGCGACTGCAGCAGCTTCACGCCGCCGACCATCCACGGCGCGATCGTCGCGCGCGGTTCCCCCGCAGGCGCTTCCAGTCGTCCCGAGCGCAGCGCGCCCACAGCATCGATCGCGGCAAAGGCGCCGACGCCGGCAGCCAGGCGATCAATCACGCTCAGCCCCGTGGTGGTGTCGTCGATCCACACGCCGACCTCGCCAGGCGCCGCCACGTCGAGCGCAGCCAGGTCGGCCGCTGCAATGTCTGTATGTCCCATCGCCTGCGCAATGCGTTCGATCACCCGCGCCGTGCTACGCGCGGCGGCCGTTGTGCCCTCAAGAATATCGACGGTCAATAGCTCGGGCGACGATCCGAGCCGGATCAAGCCGCCGGCAGCCCATACCCGGTAAGTGCCGGATGAGGGGCCACTGGCCAGCAGTGCCGCGAGGTCCGCATACGGCGCTCCACGGGTCAGCGCCGCGCCACGGTCATAGACCGCCGGCACGTCATGCACCGCGCCGTCATTGACTTGATAAATCAGCTTTGAGGCATTCACGCACGGTGGTGACACGTTCTTGACGTTGCCGAAAGCGCGCGGCTTGCGCCGACCCTTCAGATCGTCCGCCGTACCCTCCACGCCGTTGGGCGCAACGTTGTCCCCCGCGTAGGTATTCGATGCCACCGCTGCATCGAATACCGCCATTCCGTCCCGCAGAACAAAGTGCAGAGTTTTGTTGTCCGGGGCTTCAACACCTGCGAGCGTGCCGCGCATCCATACCGCGTAATCCGCCGGCCAGGCGCCGCCAGGCTCACCCGTGCGCACCGTTACCGTGCGCCCGTCCAGCCCCCAATCGAGTAGGTAGTCGAGCCGCCCATCTGCATTGCTGACTGCGATGCGCCCGTCCGCGCGGCGCACCGCGCCGCCCGTTTGCCCGTCTGAAAATGCGTTGCGCGTGAATTGCGGTGCTTCGGCCAGCAGCGGCAGATAGGACACGTCCGCCGGAGTGTCCGTGCGGCGTGTGCAGTACGGCGCGGAAGACAGCCGGATAGTCTCGATTGCGCCAGTCGTGGGGTGGGCCGCGTCGATCTCGACCAAAATCATGCCGCCCTCCGAATTTCGCTTGATACGTCGTCGAGCCGCTGCCCGAGCGAATCGAGCCTGTTCAGCGTCGCTTCGCCCACCACTCCGCTCTGGCGCACAATCGCGCGCAATTCGACGACGACTTCGCGCAGCAGCGCAGCGGACTCGCTATCCTGCGCATTGCCGGATGGGCGAAACCACGCCGCCGTTTGCTCTGCGCTGAAATAGCGCGCCGGCCCGGTTACTTCGAGTTCCGGCCCACGCTCGCCCACCAGCCGTACACCGCCGAAGTGCATGCCGCCGTCAGCAAAATAGGGCGTCCACCGGCCGTCGGCATCCTTGTAATACCCCTTCGCGCCGCCGCGCAGCCCCAGCGGATCGGACGCATCAGCATTGAAGGCATAAGCATCGGTGGCGCCTGCCGGCAGGTTCCAGCCCGCCGTGCTCGATGCGCCCGAACTCGATGCCGATGCGGCTGCCTGCCCCGATGAGTTAGGGCCAAGCGAAAAGCTGCTCGCATCGTCGCGGATGCGCTGTGCGGCGTCGCGTGCACGTGACGAGATCGTCGATAAAGCGTCGGATGCCGCATCGACCGTGACGCCGTAGGAGTCATGGAAAAATTCGGCGATGTGCCTGTTCGCCTTCCCGACCTCGATCCAGCCCTCGTCGAAGCTGAAGTTGTAGTCCGCTTCACCGGCACGGCTGTACGTATATTGACCGTCCGATGTCTTGGTCAGCGTGCCGCCGGCCCAGTCCGCCTGTGTGCGGCCCACCGCAAAACTGTCGCCGAGGTAGTACTCCCAGTCATGCTGCGCGCGTGCCACCTTTTCAGCCGCCGCGAGCATGTCTTCCGCACTGCCCGATGCCGAGCTTGATCGCACTACTTCGAGCAGCGCTGCTGTCAGTTGATCGATGCCGGATTTGATTTCGCCAAGCGCATCGAGCTGCGCCTTCGCGTAGCTTGCCTGTGCGCTCGCGATACTTTCTTGCCGCCGTGCTGTTTCCGCGCCGAGGCCGAGTGCTGCCTCCACGCTTGCAAAATCGGCCGCATAAGCCGACGTGCTGGCGTAGTACTCACGCGAGAGATCGAGAAATGTCTTCGAGACATCGTCGAGTTGCTCCAGCGCATCGACGTCACCCAAGCGCGCTCGCCGGCTCACGTCTTCGAACTGGCGCCGCGCTTCGCGGTATTTTTCCTCGGGCGACAGGGGCGACGCGGCAGACGTGCGTAGCGAACGGGCCGTTTCTTCGAGCCGGTCGGCAATCGATGAAAACTGTTCGGCCAGGCGCTGTGATTCGGCCAGTTGCGTTTCGAACGAATCGACGATCGCCGCGCGCAGATTTGCGAGCACCGACCCCGCTTCGGCCGCCGCTGCCGCTGCCTCATTGACGCCCGCAACAGCGGACGAAATGCTGCCCATTGCCGCGCGCAATTGTGCGAACGCACCCTGGATTTCTGGCGCTGACATGATTGCGCCGAGTGCGGCCGCCTGCGCTTGAATCTGCGCGACCACGGTTGCGATGTGTTCTGCTGACAGCGCTTCGGCAAGCGTGCCGCCGAGCAGCAGGGCTTCGATCGCGGGCGTCACGATGCCGCCGACCATTAAATCCGTGATCTTCGCTGCGGTGTCGGTGGCCATTGCGGACTGGATGCCGTCGACCACCGCCGTTTGCAGGTTTTGAGAAACCGCGTCGGCGGTCGCTTTGCCCGTCAGACCGTCGCGCAGGATCGTCGCCAGGTCTTCTCGCGTCGTGCCCGCCAGCCCGAGCAGCGCCGCTTGCATCTCACCCACGGCCGGCGCGAGGCCGGCGAGCGTCATGTACAGCTCGCGCCCGGCGGCGGTGTTCAGATCGACCGCTTCGATCATCTTTTGGTATGCAGCGATCGAGTTCGGTACCGTTTCCTGGCCGTGCGCCGCAAAGAGTCTATTGAAGGCTTCCCACTGATCGGAAACCGCGTCGATCGGCGTCGAGTACAGCATGGCCTGCACTTGGCCAAGCGCTGTTGTTATGGCCGTGAAGCCGTCGACGTCGATCTCTTTGCCGTCCTCGCCCTTGATCGTCGTCTTCGATGCCGACATCCAGTCCATCGCACCTTGCGCTCCGATGGATTGGCCGAGCTTGCCGAGTACGTCCTGCAGATCGTCGACACGGATGCGGTCGGCGATGTATTCGAAAAACTTGGCGCTGTCGACGTTGGCGTCGCCCAGGCCGTCACTGAATTGCCGGTCTCTGTATGCCCGATTGTCCGCGTCCGCGCTGCCTTGGAACATCCATTCCGGCAGTGCATCGCGGTAGCCACCAACGAATGCGTCGAATTTGCTGGCGTCACCGCCCGCGACCATCTCGTCGATCGCGTTTTTCAGCTCCGTATTGCCGCCGAGCGTTTCGTTCTCGCTGCGTAATCCGCCGATGTTCTTTTTGACGAACTCAAGAACGACATCGCCCTTTGCCTGCTGGTACCACGCTTTGATATCGTCGCCGGCTTCACCGCTAATACCTTCTGCGATCGCAAGCATCCTACTGTTCAGTGCGCCGCCTTGATCCCGCCGATCTTCATTCGACGACGCCCAGCCATCCATCCTCGCCTTTACCGACTCGACCTCATCGCCGCTCAAGTACTGCGCGATGAAATTGTCTTGCGCCGCGAGCGCTTGGAATTGCTCGTAATACTTAGTGGCTTTAATGTCCTTCGACCACGAATGCATGCCAATCTTGCCGAAGGCGCCTTCGGCATATATGCCGTCCTCCCACGCCCCCGGTGTGTCGTTCTCGCCGCCAGAGGCTGCCATGTAGTAGGTCGCGCGCGGATCGGGCTTGCTCGCGTTGCTGATCATCGCCGCGATCCACGCAACTATGGGGGCGGCGAAAGCGAGATAAGGCGCGGCGGCCATCATGCCGGTACTGGATGCGCCTGCACCAGAGGCAGCTTGCGTGGAAAGAGCGCTCGTCAGCGTCGGAGCTGAAAGGTCCATGCCGATGCTGTACATACTGCTCAAACCATACGTGCCGGAGCCGAGCGTCGAAGCAGTCGCGCCGTACCCTGTCGATGTCATGAACCCGGCCATGTTCGTCGCACCGGTGCCGGTCAGCCAGCCATAGGCGCTTGAAAGGGTGTCGAATGCCTTTCCTGCGTTGTTGTAGGCGCTGTACAGGTTCGATGCAATATCGACAATGCCACCGCTGCCGCCACCTTTTCCGCCACCAAACAAGCCGCCCAGGCCAAGCGCATCCGCACCCATGTTGAGCACGCTGCCGACAATGTTTGCGCCAGCTTGCGAAGCAAACCGAATGGTAGGTTCAAACACAAGAGCGTTAATCGTGCGCTTGAGCACCTCCCCGCCTTTTTCACCGCTGGAGATGAGCGCGTCGTAGATCGCCCCTTTGATATGTTCGGAGGTGCGCTCCCATCCTTGCGCCGCAGCCTCGGCCGCGCGTGCGCTGCCGCGCTCAGCTTCCAGCCCGGATGCTTCGTACCCTGCACGGGCGGCGGCGCGTTTTTCGACAGCGAGGCGGCGGTAGGCTTCCGCAACCTCGGGCAGCACACTTTGCTGCTCGAGCAGCGCGGCAGCGGCGTCGAGTTCTGCCGCCGCTTGTTCGTCGGCGGCAGCCGCGGCGTCGAGTTTTGCGGTGGTATAGCTGATGAGTTGCTGCTCGGTCATGCCTAGCGTTGCAATGTCCTCACGCGTGCGTGCGTTACTTTCGGCCAGTGCGGCGGCGCGCTGGCCTTCTGCACTCACGAGTGATTGCAGCGCTTGCGCGCGATCCGTCGCTGCTTTCTTCGCGGCGTCGTCGGCTTTCTTGCGTTCCTCGGCGGCGCTTTTCATTGCCGGCTGCTGCTCGAGCAGCTTGGCCTGGGCGGCGGTGAGGCGCTCGATCGCCTGCGCGCCCGAGCCAAGCTTGCCGGTATCAAAGGCTTTTGTGAGCGTGGCCCAATCTTTCGCAAAATCGCGCGTGAGCCCCGCTTGTTCAGTCATCAGGTCGGCGAAATCGTCGCGCTGCTCTTTCGTCGCGCTAGCCGCTTTTTTCGCCGCCGCGTCGCGCAGTTCGTGCGTCTTGCGGTTATGGGCGTCGAGTGCGCGGGCGTACTCGGCGGAACCCTTTTCTAGCCCGCGCACCGCGCCGTCAAACGCATGGCGCTCTGTTTCGAGGTCGGCTTCAAGCTGTTCGGATAGCGATCTGCGATCGGCGACGTAAGTCGCGTAACGAGCGTTTGCGTGCTGGCGATCATCAAGGCCGCTGTTTTCTAATTTTTTCAGGTATTCATTGTTTTCGGCGATTTTCGCCAAATACTGATCCCGCTGCTTCACGATCGCCGGAAGCATGGGATTTTCAAGCGCGTCGGGACTACCGATGAGGCTATTATTGAAATCGACTTGCGATTGCAAGTACGCGTTCCCTTCGCGGAGCGCGCCCTCGTCGCCCTTGCCGTATTTGCCTTCGCGGTCCAAGCGCTCCTTGATGTCGGCAATGCGCTTGAAGTTTGCCTCGGCCTTGACTGTGGCCTCGTCGGTTTTGTCGCCGAATGTTGTCCATGCAATTGCCGCCACCCCAAGCGCTGTAATCAGCAGCCCGATCGGGCCGCCCAGCGCGGAGATCGCAGTCCCAGCAAGCCCCGCGCCGCTGATCATCCTCGCCTGCGCCGCTGTCGCAGCGGCTGTCGCGGTGGCTTCCGCCGTTCGTGCGGCAGCAAGCTCGGCCGAGCCGAGCGCAGCTTGGGCCTGTCGCGCGGCGGATTGTGCTACCCCTTGCTGATAGGCCACCTCGGCAGCAAGGCTGCGCTGCGTTGCCATAGCATCAGCGATCTGCCCGGCAGTCTTCGTCGCCAACGCGCCGCCGTAACGGCCGAATGCAGTTACAGCGGCAACGCCGGCAAGCGCGACAACCGACTCAATGTTGTCGCCCAGCAACGTGACGGTCGACGTCATTGCGCGGATGACGCCGACGTTGTTTTCTGCTTCCCCCGAGAAGCGTGTCAGTTGGTTCTCGAAACGCTGAAAGCTGTCTGTGAGGGTGACAGGCATCCGATCCGCTTCTTCACCAAGCAACTTGACCTGACTAGCTACGCCGACGAGCACATCGGTCGTCACTTTACCGTCACGCACCATCTGCTGCAGCTCTGCGTTCGTGATATCAAGCGAATCGGCGAGCGCTTTTTGTAGACGCGGGGCGGCAGAAACAACCGTCTGAAATTCCTCGATCCCCATTTTGCCGTTGAGAATCGACTTGGACCACGCATCAATGACACGCGAACTGCGTTCAGCGTTTGCCGAGGAAACGGTCAGCCCGTATTGCAGCGCCTCGACCATTCCAAGGGCGCCATCGGCGGAATAACCGAGTTCACGTAGCGAATCGCTTGTGCGGATGTATAGCTCTGCGGAGTTCGCGTAATCCTTGTATGTGCGGTTGGAAACTTCCATCAACCGCTCGGTCGCTGCGGCCGCCGCCGCAGCGCTGTCCGATGCGATATCGATGCGGCTGGCGAGTTGCCCCCAACCATCGGCCATCTCGATCAACTTGCCGGCACCGAACGCGCCAGCCGCCGCCGCGACATAACTACCGATCGCTCCCGAGAGTTTTCCAATGGCCCCGGCGCTTGCATTCGCCGCACTAGCAGCGCCGTCAAGTTCGCCGCGCGCGCTGGCGGTGACCTGGCCGAACTGTTGCATCTTGTTCGTGCCTTGGTCACCGTCTACGTCTAAACGAATACCAAACCGGATCGTGTTCATGCGCCTTGTTTCGTGGTGACTTCAAAAATGACTTCGAGCGCGGCTTCTTCCATCGCCCGCAAGCCGTCGAGCATCGATGCCCGCACGCGCGGCGCGATACGGCGCATCCGCATTACGGCCTCAACTTGCGTCCAGTCCAGACCCGTGCGCATCGGCGCTCCCAACCCGCCGCCAATCCACCGCCACTGCCGCCAGGTGTCGCGCCAAACCTGAAAGGTTGGCCAGTTGTGAGCGAACACGGCCTGCGGCTCGGACGTCCAGCACACGGCGACATCGCGCAGCCCGAACATTTCAAGATCAACGCTCAGCTCGTCGCTGTCGGCGTGGGACTGTCCGGCCCAGCGTCGCGCGACGGCGCGGAGTTTCCCAATGTGGCTCCGCCCTGCGCGGGTTCCAGGCCGTAGCGCACTTCATGGACCGCGCGCCACAAGCCTTGCGACAACGTCATTCCGTAGGGGCCGTGAAGCAGTTGCTCGCGCAGCGCCTCGATTGGCAGCGGCCGGCGCTCTGCATCGAGCACGCCGGACCAATCGGCGATGAACGACGGCAGCGTGGCTGCGTTTTCAGCGAGGACTTCTTTCGTCGAACGCTGCGCCGGTTTGCCGTCCTCGGTCAGCGCCTGCTTGGGTAGCAGGCGCTCGTAGTCGTCCTCCGAATAGACGCGGATGCGCGCCTCGAATCGATAGGTCGCGAGTTGGCCGCCGTCGGCGGGAATGCGCACGGTGACAGGCCAGCGCACAGTCGGGTTTTGATCGAGGATGAAGGCTGGAGCGGGGGAAGCCTGGGTTTGCGACATGTGAAACTCCTTTGTATAGATGCGGCGGCGACGCCGTATCTGGCGATAAGCGGTTACAGGTAGGTCAGCGCGAGTTCGTCGTTACCCGCCACCGGGGTCGGCTCGATGCTGAGCTTGTAGGCGAGCATCCCTTCGACCTGGTCATACTCCGCGCCGATCACGCGCACGCGCTGGTCGATCTGGACCTTGTGGCCCGCGCGGTTGTCTTGCGTGGTGACGATATCGACCGGCGTGCCGGCGGTGGCCAGTGCGAACGGATCGAACACATCCAGACCAGGCGCGAGCACGATCACAGAGCCGGTCGGCTTGCGGTCGGTGATCGCAACCTCGATTTGCGGGCCGGGCAAGTCGATGCGCGCGAGTTGGTTGCCGAGGTTGGTCTCGAAAGTGGAATACGCGAGCATCACGCCGTTGATTTCGATGCCCGATGTGGTCGCGCCAGTGACGGGCTGTTCGATCGGCCAACCGCTTTTATCGACCACCGGCAACACGCCAGAAACCGGCGCGATGTAGATCGATTGCAGCTCGAACTTGATCAGCGGAATCCCTTTCGCCGACAGCGTGAGCGTGGCATTGCCGCGCGAGCCAACCATTTTGTGGAGCGCCCCGTCGATGTTGATGTACGCGGTTACGCTGCCGATGTTTTCAGAGACGAGGTTGTAGGTCGCACTCACGCCCGCGTCGATGGTTTCGGCGAAGCCGCAGCCGAGCAGCACGGGCGCGATCTTCGGCGCGGTGCCGGCGGTGGCGGAACCGACCAGCGCGGCCTCGAAACTGAGGGTCGCGTATTTGCCGGTGATCAGCTTGCCGCCGTTACCGAAATACGGCTGTTCAATATTGCGATCGGCCGTTTCAGCGTCGAACGGCTGGAACGAAACGTTGCGCGCCTCGATCCAGTTCACTGCGCCCGTTGGTGCGGCATCGATGCCGGGCGTGGCCTCGGGGGCGATCAGGATCGCTTTCTTTTTCCAGAAACGCGGCTGGAGCAGAACGTTGGGCATGGGTCAGCCCTCCTTGTTCGGTTCGGGTTGTTCGGCCGGACGGCGCACGCCGTCCTGGCCAACGGTGTAACGGCCGCCCACGCCCCAGCCGGGTTTGCCGGCATGGGCAAAGGGGTCGATGCGGCGGTGCTTTGCAGTGCTCCGCTCGCTGGCCGGCGCGGTGCCCGATGGCGTCTCGGGCGGGGTCGGTTTTTTCATGCTTGCCTCTCGTAAAAATCGGTGACGTATTCGTCCATCCAGTACATGCGGCCGTCCGCGAACTTGAGCAGCGCGCCCGCGCCGCGCTGCGCGTAGCCGAGGTCCGCGTGCGGCGACCAGCCGGCAAGGGCGGCGCGGACCTCGCCACGGCGCACAGTCAGTTCGGAGCCGGCGGCGGTGCCGGTGTGGTCGATCAGGTTTTCGATGACAAGCACGGCACCGAAGCGCACAACGACGTGCTGCACGAACTCGCCCGCGAACGGGTTTGATGCGGGTTGGTCGGACAGCAGCACGAGAAACACCGCTGGCGGCGTTACCGCGCTGTCCTCGATCGCGGCCAGGTCGGCCGCGCCGCCGATCTGCCCCCAGCCATTGAGCTGTTCGGCCAGACGCGCGATGTAAGGAGCGAGGTCGAATTCCATGCTCAGTAGTCGCGCAGGGTGTCGGCACTAAAAACCCGCTCGCCGGCAACGGCCTGGGCGAGGTCTTCATCGAGCTTGTCGTCAGCGGTTTCGCCGCTCCCGCCATCCAGCGGTAGCGTGGCCAGCCCGCGCGCGATGTCGCGCAGAAAAGCCAGAGCCTGGTCGTAGCGGGTCTGCGCCGATTCGTTCACCTTCGTGCCGAGCAGGTAGTACATCGCCACATCGCACGCGGTGCGGGTCGGAAACCGCCGGCCGGTAAGCGGCAGGCTGTAACGCTCGGCGAGATAGCTGTCGATCAAACGCTCGGCATCGGCAAGCGCGCGTTCCAGCACGGCCGAGTCGAGCGCGCTGCCGCGCCCGGTCAGTTGTACAAGCACCTGCGCGCCGAAGGTTTCTTCCATCGCTTGCTGGGTGGCGTAGCTCATGGCTGCTTATTCCCCGCCCTTGGGCTTTGCTTTGTGCGCCGCCGGCTTTTCCGCATCGGGTGCCGGCGGCGATGCTTTCGCGGTTGCGGTGGCCTGGGCGAATGCTTCGGTCATCGCGGTACGCCGTGGCGGGTGCGGGTTGCGGCTGCGCGCGCCGCCTTGGTTGCGGGCCATTTCGCGCGCGTCCTCAAGCCACCGCGTCTTCGATGAAGAAGGCGCAGTCGGCGCCCGTGATCACCTCTTTGACGTGCTCGCCGGAGCGCACGCGCACACCGCCCTCGATGCCGATATCGGGGTCGTTGATGGTGCCGGCCACTTTCTCGCCCCATTGCGCTGTCCAGCCGAAGGTCGGCTGGTCGGCCTCGGCCGCCATCTGATCGACCGACAGCAATGCGATGTGCTTGCCCCAGGCGCGCTGGAAGCTGGGCGCCTGGCCCTTCTTCGCGGTGTTGTACCGGCCGGCGCCGACGAGCACTTCACTGACTTCAAAAAGCTCGGCAACCTGCTGGCGCGTCACCGTGCCAGAGGTCTGCGCGCCCCCTTTACATGCCTGGACGATGTCCGGGTGGATGCGGAATTTCGTCCAGGCATCCTGGCCGAACACCATTACGTTCGGGCGTACCAGTGGCACGTCGAGCTTTTCGGTGATGAGGCCGAGCGGGTCCGAGTCGGGGTTAGAGAACTGAGTGGCAGCCACCAGTTTTGCGCGGTTCGCAGTCGCGTATGCCGCCTGATTGAAAACCAGTTGCGCCACGCGCACTTCGCGCGAGAGCAGCATCAGGTTGGTGAGCATCATCGTGGCGACGTCCAGCGGCCCTTTTGCGCCAGCCGCTTTCGGCATGTCGTTGAATACCTTGATGTCGCGGTTCGGCACCGGGGCGTCCAATCCGTGGTCGACGCAGCGGTCGGTGACTTCGGTGCCGTCGAACTCGACGATGTTCGGCGCGCCCTTGCGCCCGACTTCGGTTGCCGGGACGGTGTAGGCAGCCGCTTTGTCGTAGCGGGTGTAGGTGAAGGTTTCCCCGGTGCGCTTGCGCGGCAGTACGCGATCTGCGATCAAGGTTATGAGCGGGTTACTGTAGGCGATGGCGATCGCCGTCAGGGTGGGGTTAACAGCGAAAGGCGCGCTGGCCATGTCTGCTCCTTGCTTGTGCTTGTGGTGGGTCAGCCCTTGAAGGCCACCGGGTAGATAAAGGCGCGGATGATGTCGCCGTCGGCCGTGGCCGATTCGAGCGCCATTCCGATCAGGCGCACCGTGCTGCCAGCTGCTGGCGCGACCTGGACGGCCTTGCCATCGGCACCGGCGACGATGCATTTGCCGGCGCCGATCGCGCCCCCGGCGGTCACGAAGCCCTCGCCGTTGTGCACGATGTCGCAGCGCTCGCCGGGTGCGGCGGGAATGTCGGTGGTGACGCCGACGGCTTCGTCGGTAGCCGCCGTGGCAGCGCTTACCTGGCCCTCGGCGTCGAACTTGGCGATGCGGTATTTGCCGATCGCGGCGGCAGCGGTATAGGTCTTGGTCAACATATGAAACTCCTGGGGAAGACTCAGCGCCCGCGCCGGGCGATGACTTCATTCACGGCCGCAGCGGAATCGAGCGGGCGGCCGTCGCGCGCGGCTTCGGACATGAGCGCGCTGGCTTCGCGGGCGAGTTGCGCGGGGTCACTCGCCGCATCGCTGCCGGCGGCGAACTCGGCGCCTTTGTCGGCCGCCGCTTCTCCGGTCGGCACGGCATTCGGGATTGCGGACAGCACCGCGCGCAGCGCTGCGGCGGGCGGTTCGGAAACGCTTCCGCCGTTTGCGGCGGCGAACTCGACCGGCTGCGCGGCCGCTTCCAGCGCATCGAGCACGCTCACGAGACGCGCCTGCTGCGCGGGCGGAACGGAACCGGTGAGGCTTGCGGCAAACTCGACGTTGCTTTGGTGCGCGGCGGCGATCTTCGCCGCCAGTTCAGCCGCCTGGGCGGCGGCGAGCTGCGTTTGCAGCCTGGCGTTGGCGGCGCGCAGCTGCGCGGCTTCCTGTTCGGTCACGGTGACCTCCTGTGTTGTGGAAGTGGCAAAAGCGGGGGAAAGGGATGTTTCGGGGCTGGGGTCGGGCGCGCGGGCGCCGTCCTCGACCGATGCGACCTCGTAGCCCGGCAGCGCACGATCGGCTTCTTCCAGGCCGAACTTGTTGATGAACCACTCGCGCAGCGAGCGCCACAATCCGGCATTGGCGAGTTCATCCCAGCCGGCGAATTCGACGATGCCTTCTGCTGGGCCGGCGAAGTCGGCGCTTTTCAGGCCGGTGATTGCGGGTGCGGCGCCGCCGAGGTAGCCGAGGTGCCGGATGTACCACTTGCCCGGTGTCGGGTTTCCCGGTGTTGCCGGCGCGAATAGCGCCAGGCTGACCTTTTGGTAATGCCCTTTATCGACGGCGGCGGCAAAAGCAGGATCGACCGCGCTGAATTCGACGCGCAGCTTGTCGTCAGCGCCGACGATGGCGCGGTCGATCCAGCCCCACGCGGGGTGGTTGTTTTGGGGGTGGCCGATGACGACCGGCGCCTTGAATAGATCGGGGTCGTAGCTGGCCGCGATGTCGTCGAGATCGGCACGGGTGAAGGTGTACGCTCTACCGGAGGTATCCGGGAACATGCCGGGGCGCAGCGATTCGACGACGATGGGGGCGGTGACTGGGGTATCCATGCAGCGATGGTCGCCGCCCGCGCACCGCT
Organism: Azoarcus sp.; assembly: GCA_031546845.1. Classification (GTDB taxonomy): domain Bacteria; phylum Pseudomonadota; class Gammaproteobacteria; order Burkholderiales; family Rhodocyclaceae; genus Azoarcus. The sequence continues at coordinate 31,212 of JAVBJT010000015.1, forward strand.
AGACACGCAAAACGTTTTGCTGATTGCGGGCTGTTAGCCGGGGGACGCGCCGAAGTGGCGCGCGAGGATATCGATGATGCCGGCCCGCGCGGGCGCGGTGAGCATGCCTTCGGCGGTGATCGGTGCGTAAGGGCGCGCGGGGATATCGCTGCCGGGATGCTGCGCGGACTTTACCACCGCGTCGCCGATGGTGAGCGCCTTCCCGTTTTTTGGCTTGATTGTGTGTGGTTTGGTTTTGCCGCCGAATTGGTGGATGGCGGCATACACGGCGGCGAAACCAATCTGGGCAAAATCGTTGCCGCTCGAACCCGAGGCCGAGGCGGCAAGCCGGCCGGTGTCTTGCAGGATGCGGTGGTTGGCAACGCGGTCTGCAATCGTCTTGCTGATGCGGCCGTCGCGCCGATAACCTCCTTTCGTGCGCCGCGCCCAACGCCCGATGCGCGCTTCGACGGTTGAGCGCGCCAGCGGCGCCCACCTCGGCCCGCCGGGCTGGGCCTGACGGGCGAAGGCTTCCTCGGTCAGGTCTTCAAGCAAGCCTTGAATGGCTCGCATGGCGGGTGCGAGGTTCTCGCCGGCACGGTGCAGGGCCGTGATCCGGGTTGTAAGCTCGTCGATGACGGTGACTCGGATTGCCGGCATGGCTTATACTTTTTCCATCTGATCGCGGCCACAAGCTCCCGCCTTGATGCATCCAAAGGAGCCGCGCAGAGGCCCATGCGAAGCGGCGCGTGGGCCTTTTTTCATTTCTGCCTCCGCCGGTATTGCAGTAACCCGTCGCGCTGCCGTTCGATGTAGCGCCGCCGCGCCCCGATGCTGCGATCCGCTTGCGAGAGCATCGCGGTCGAGCCGCTCCAACCATCACGCCCCCACTCGAAGACCGACAGCCCGAATTGCGGGCCGTTGCCGCTGCCGTCGTCGATCTCGAACGTCTTGATATAGCGTCGCTTGAGTTTGTGGCTGCCCGGATCGTCGCGCGATTCTTCCCAGCGCAGCCAGATTTCATCGGGCACGCGCACAGCGTCGGCGAGTAGCCGCATCCACGGCCCGCGTCCATCCTTTGTCGCTTTCCAACTGCCGTCGCCGGCCTTGAACAGGCCCGCGTCGATGACCAGCGGCGCACCCGTGACATCGGCGTAGACCATCGGCTTGCTGAGGTCCGCCCCGAACTCGGAGAGGAAAGCGAGCGCGTAGTCCTGCGGTGGCAGGCCGTCGGGCAGCAGCCGGACGGCCTCGACGATGGTCGGCGTGGGTAGATCGGGCAAGGCATGGCCGGGCAGAAAGGTGCGCGGCAGCGTATCCAGCGGCGGCGGCGTGAATGGCTCGGCCCAAGCCATGCCAGGGTTGTAGTTCCAGCCGGGGTCGGGCGTGAAGTGCCTGCCTGGCGTGTGCTCGAAACGGGTCACCGAAACCGGCGGGTGGTCTTTCCATACCGGCGCGTCGGCAGTATCGAGCAGGCCGGCGCTGGAAGACAGCGCCAAGCCTTCCGCATGCATTTGTTCGGCGGTAAGCGCACGCACGCGGCAGCGGCAATTGAAACCATTGGGCGGGTAATGCGTTTGCCAGATCGGATCGTCGTAGCGGAACACGCGCCCATGCAGCGCGGCGTGGCTCGGGCGTGTGCGCCCGTCGTTGATGGCGACGTACTGCCAATAAGGGCGCTCGTCGACGTTGGCGAACTGCGCATGGTAGCGCGCGGCCATGTAGGCCGTTTGCGTGTTGGTGCGAAAGATCGTTTCAAGCCGCCACGGGCTGAGCGTCTTGAGCTCACCCGTTTCATCGTTGAGCAGCTTGTGGCGCCCCCACAAGCCGAGCTTTTCCAGCTCGGGGACTAACCCGTCTTTCCACTTTGTGAAGGTTTCGCCTTTTTCCAGCGTCTGGTCGAGGCTGCCACGGATGGCCTGCAAGGCGTCGATCTTGAGCACGCCGGCCACGGTGAAGGCTTTGGCCTGGGCTTTTTCCCACAGGTCGCGCCAGTCCCAGGTGATCGCGTAGCCCTTGGAGCGTAAGTAGCGCAGGGCCGCTTCCGGGGGCATGGCGAACGCGACCGATAAATCGGGGGGAGTCACTGGCTGCGCTCCGCGCCGTGAAGGCTTTTATAAACGCGGTGGGCGGGCGATATGCGCCGCGCGCCACCCATCATGGGGATAGCCGCGCCAGCGCGGCGCCACGGACGTCTTTTTACAATCGGGGGCCGAGCGGTAATCACAGCCCATTCTCCGCTTCGATTCGCCCCCAGGTTTCGACAACGAAGATCGCGCGGGCGAGCATTTCCTGCATTGCCTCGGTTTTCATCTCCGGCCAGGCGGCGGCGAGCGCGACATAGGCGTCTCCGGGGTCGCCGGAGGCGATGACGCGCTCGACAACCGGGCGCAGCGTGCCCTCCACGAGCGCGGCCAGCGCATCGGCCGGCAGCGCGTCGAGCGCGCGGTCGACGGCGGCTTGCCCATCAACCGCGGCTGAGGTGGCAACCGAGGCGGCGAAGGTGGGGATCGGTTCCGCTGGCGTAGGCGGGGCCGATGCCTTGCGCCGCCAGCCTGGCCAGTTTTCCGCGAGGTATGAGTCGTCCGGTTCCAGGCCGGCATCCGAGAGAGTTTTGTCGCGCTGGGCCTTTTTGAGCTGGTCTTCCGGCTCGGAAAAATCGCGCTCGACGCTGGGCACGCCCGCGCCGGGGTCGTTGAATTCGACGATCCAGCGCACGAGCGTGGCCGATAACGTATCGGTGAGCAGATCGGCGTCGGCGCGGGCGAGTTCAAGGCGCACTTCGTTGTGCACCTCGGCCTGCCCGCTGCCCAGCCCGGCGTGTGTGGCCGTGGTGCTCATGGTTTCGCCGAGAACGATCAGGGCAACCTGTTCGTCCATATAGCGGGCCAGTTTCTCGAAGGCGTCGGTGTTGCCGGCGCGCTTGGCTTCGAGCAGCTCGATCATCATGCCCTCGGGAATGATGGTGGCGGCTTCGGAGCGCAACGCGCGCACTGCGCCCATCAGGGTCCGCTTTTGCTCTTTCGTTGCGCCGTTGGGGTATTTGCCGAGCGGGCTGGGGCTGCCGAATTTATCGAGGAAAGACAGCCAGAAGGTGATGTCCTGCCGCTTGAAGAAAACGGGCCAGAAAAGCCGCGTGCCCAGGCCCAATCCGTAAGGGTTGTTGTCGGTTCCGCCGCGACGATGGACGATGAACTTGCGCGCCGGCATCAATGCGCCGGTTGTGGGGTTGGCGCGCGTGAGCAGGCGTAGCTGGTTTTCCAGGTCGAACACGAAGCGCGTCTGCGCGCGTGGAATGACCGCCGCCGGGCGGACTTCGCTACCGGATATGTCCCACATGACCTCGCCGACGGAATAGCCCATCAGCGTGGCATCGAGCAGGTCGTGGCAGACGCGGTCGAAGGCGATGCGTTTCAGTTGGCGCTCGACGAGTTCGGCCACGGCTTTATCGCGCGGGGATTCGGAGGCCGGCACCACTTTCCAGGGGCGGGCGATCACCGCGCGCTTGCGCTTGTCGAGCACGGCCCAGGCGTGGGCGTCGCGTTCGAGGTCGCGGTAAATCTTTAGCCCCCGACCGCCGCCGCGCGTGGCCAGGGTGTCGTCGTCGGGGGCGAGCAGCCCGCCGAACATGGGGATCAGCGACAACAGGATCGAGGCGACTTCGTCCAGTTCCGGCTTGCCCGCGCGGTCGATCGGTTTGCCGTCGGCGTCGAGGAGCGTGGGTCGATTCATAGATAGTCGCCGAGGTAGCTGGTCACGGTGGGATCGTCCATGTAGTCGGCCAGGGCGCCGGGCGCCATGTCGCGTGCACCGAGGGTGTCGTATTCGATGGGAGCGGCGGGTTGGCTGGCGGCGTGGATGGCCAGGCCCAGCGCCCAGAATTCATCCGCGTGGCCGTCCGGGGTGCGCTCGGCGGTGAAGCGGATGTTGCCGGCGCTCGTGGTCTGCTTGGTGACCGCGCGCAGGCCCGCGCGGATTTTGGGGTCGTAGGGGATGCGCAGCTTGCGGTCTTCCATGCGCCCGCGCACCGGGTAGGCCAGCGCTTCCTTGACCTTGGGCGTGAATGTGACTGCTTCCACCCGGTATGCACCGAACTTGTCCTGCGCATCGTCCGACCAGCCGATGCCCAGGCCGGTGGCGTCGATGCAGGTACGGTCGCTTTCCTCGATCATCGGCCAGAGGATTTTTTCCTGATCGCTCTTGCGCATGTTCTGCAGCCGCTCCACGCGCCGGGTGTAGAGCACGTCGCCCAGTTCTTCAATCTGCCAGGCGACGGTCAAATCCTGTTTGCGGCCGATGTCGATGCCGGTATAGAGCCGGCCGCCGCCGCGCTGTTGCCAGTCTGCACCGGAAGGGTATTCCGCCGAGGCGATCAGGCTGTATTCCAGAAAGGCCACGTCGTCGTCGGCCGGGTTGCACATGTACTCTTGCTGGAACGATTCTTCATCGGCGCAGCCGGCGCGGACGAATTCAAAATAGGCCGCTTCGTCCATCGCCTGGCGTTCGTCGTCCGCCGGCAGCATTTGCTGCAGCCTGAACAGAAAACCTTGGTCGAGCGCGTCCTGCAGCGTGGTGCGGTGCAGGCTGATGTTTTTGGGGTTGCCGCGCTCGCGGACCTCGCGGATCAGTTCGTTGAAGAAGTTGTGCGAGCCGCGATGGGTGGAGACCACTTCCATGCTGCCGCCCCAGGTGATGCCGGGGTAGGCGATGCTCCAGAGCTTGCGCGGGTCCGGGTGCAGCGCGAATTCATCGAGCACGCGCCCGCCGCGCTTGCCGGCCTGCGCGTCCGGGTTGCTGCTCATGCTGTGGATGCGGCGGCCGTTGGCGAATTCCAGCACGTAGGCGCTGACGCGGCCTTTCGGGTCCAGTACCACTTCGCCGAGGTCGCGGGCGGCCAGGTTCATGATGCCTGCCCACATTTTGCAGTCTTCGATGAACAGCCGCGCCTGCAGATCGTCGCGGCTGCTCACCCATTGATCGTTGCGCGCGCCCTGGGCGGCGGTGCGCTCGACGCAAGCGTAGGCGGTGCTCCAGGACAGGCCGATCTGGCGGGATTTTTCCATCAGCTTCAGGCGGGCGTCGTCTTTCACCCAGGCCGACTGGAACGGCAGGAAGATCGCGTCGGAGTTGGCCGGGATGATCTTGGCGCGGCCTTTATGCTTGCCCGCTGACTTGCTCATGGCCCCAACAGCCAGATAACGGCCAGCACAAAAATGATACTGGTACCGTGACCGCACAACTCAAGCGTAACGGCTCCAATCACAAGCGCGACAAGACAGATAACGTTCTCGATCTTCATCCGACAATCCCCAGCGCTTCGCGGATCGCCCGTTTGGTTTCTTCCGTGACGCCGCTCTTGTTGCCCATCGCGTCGAGCTTGGCCTTTTGCTCGGCGAGCAGTTTTTCTCGTGCGGTCTTGGCCACGGCCTGGCGCTCGCGCAGATTGAGGCTGCGCGCTTCCTGCGCGGCCTTGGCCGCTCGGGCTAGATCGAGCACGTCGGCGATCTCCAAGGTCTGGCCGGACTGGATTGCGCCCATTGCCGTCTTGCTGGCCAGCGTCGTTACCGCTTGGGCCAGCAGCGCGCCGCTTTTTGCGTCGAACTCCTCGCCCAACTCCGCCACCAGGGCTTCGGCGGCTGTCGCCATCTCGCGTTCGTGGGCAACGATTTCGCGCACGCCCTGGCCGAAGCGATGCAGCGCGCTACGGCTGGGTAGTTCTCCGCTGGCCGCCACGGAGGGGAACATGGCGTGCAGATCGGCGATCAGTTCGTCGAGCGAGAGGCGGTTTTCGCGCAGGCGCCGCAGGATGTGCGCGCGCACGCCGGGCGCCTGTTTGTCCACGGACGATTTGCGGCCCACGTCTCAGGCTCTCGGGCGGGCGATGCCGTCGACTACGGCATGTCCTTCGGCCACATCCTGGCCGCGCTCCTGGAGCGTGGCCACCAGCACCGAACCGGCCTCGTCGACCTTCACCAGCCCTTGTTCGGCCAGCCAGCACAGTTCGGTTTTCGCCTGGTCGCGCGTGATCGCGTGGCCGAATTGATGCAGCACGTGCGTCAGGGTCGAGCTGTTGGCGCGATAGCTCGGCATCTCGGCCAGGACGCGAAGAATCACCAGCCGCATGTCTTTGCGCAGGTAGTCGGAAAAACCCATCACAACCTCACTTATGCTGCAGCAGGTAGTCGTTGATACGGTCCAGGCTTCGGGCGAGCGGCTGCATGTTGTCGGTGACGCCTTCGAGCTTGGCGTCAAGCCGTTCCAAGCGGGCCATCAGGTCATTCAACTGGTTGTGGCTCGGCACCTGGCGCATTTCAGCTTCCAGTGTTGTGATGCGCGTGCGCAGTTCCAGTAGTTCCTTGGCGCTGGCTGCCTGGCGGCCGATCAGCCAGGAGTAGATGCCGATCACGCCGATGACGATCCATTGCATCGTGCCGAAGCCGACACTCAACTGCTCGATATTCATCGGGTGTTTCCTTGACGGTGAAAGTCGATCAGGGCGGCGAGCCGGTGGCGGCATTCGTCGTATTGCTGGCCGGCGCGGCCGATCCAGAGGCCGACGTCGGTATCGGTGGCAACGGGTCCATCTGTTGCAGTAGTGCTGCTGGCGGCTGCGGGCAGATCGACGCGGAGCCCGTGGGCGTTGTCGAGCACGCGCAAAGCAGGCCCAGAAAGGCAGACGCGGCCAGTGGTTTCACGATGGATCGCAGCATCGAGTTTCTCCTGGGTGGCTTTAGCAGTACGACGTACAGCCGCCAGTTTGTTGGTGAGCGCATCACCGCGCGCCTGTGCTTCTTGCAAGCGCACGAGTGCGGCGTGGGTGTTGGCCAGTTCGGCCCGGCGGGCGTCTTCGCGTGCTTCGGCGACCATGCGGCTGCCATCCGACACGCCCGTTTTGTATCCGCCCCATGCGCCCAGCGCGAGCAGTGTCGCGGCGATGGCCAGGCCACCGTATACGCGGGCGCTCATGCCCAGCCCTCCCGGCGCTGCTTGTGGCGCTGCCACAGCACCACCGCGCCAACAGCGATGGCAACGGCGGCAAGGATCAGCAGTGGATCGAGGCCGAACCCCCAACTGATTTCGCGGATGTCGCTTGAAACGGAACTTGCCGCCGCAAGGCCGCCGGTTGCGATGGACACTGCCCCAGACTGTGCGATCGGGCTGCGGCTGATGCGCGATTCGGGTTCCGCCGCCGGCATGTCGATCAGCGCTCCGGCTGCGCTGTCGGGCATCGCGTCGAGTGCCGGTCGGGCATTGGGCGGGGCTGAAAGGTAGAGCGCGGCTTCGCGTGCGCGCCGCGCGGTCAGCCCGGCAACGACTTGCAAACGTCCGTCGATACGTGCTTTGTTCCACAGCCCGAAAGCACGCGCGGCGGCGAGTTTGTCTCCCCGGTTGTGTGCGGCCAGCACCGAGCTGCGGGCGAAGGCCGCAAGCCCGACGTTGTATGCAAGACTAACCATTGCGCCAAGCTGACAGGCGGTGGTCGGGTGGCGCAGATAGGCCGATACGCCGTTGGCAAACTCGGCCAGACGCCGGCACAGACGGGTATCGGCTTCTTGCTGCGTCCACGCCATATCGGGCACAACACCCTCGGTTTCGCCCCAGCCAATAGTCCAGACTCCGCCAACGTCACGGTATGCACGCAGGCGGCAGCCTTCGCTGCGGGCGATTTCTTCGACTGCGGGCCAGGCGATCGGCCACGGTAATGTTCGGTCAGGCAGTTTCACGCGCGCGCTCCCATTTCAGCGGATCGAAACGGCAAGGGCGATCGGGGGCGAGGTAGTGCCACGCCGGCAGGTACGCGCAGTTGCCGAATTCGGATACCGCCGTCAGACGGTCGTCGGCACGCCGCGTGAAGCGGGCGCAGTTACGACAAAGCGGGACTGGGGTAGCAGGTTGGGCGGTATCCATGCTGGGCATGGTGGCCCGCCCGGCGGCGCGATTCACGCAAAACGTTTTGCTTTGATGCGGGTCGCGCGCGGGCGAGGATGGGGTACCGCTAAACGCTGGGAGTGCGCGTGGAGAGGCGTTTGTAGATTTCCTGCTCGGTCAGATCGAAGTCGTCGAAGCGATGTAGACGGTAGCACCAGAACTGGCCGCCGCCGATCTCGATGACGTGGATTTCTCCGCCGATGTGAATGCGATCTTCCCTGGGAAGCGCGGCTTGAATTCTGCGCTGCGACTGCATCATCTCGATGATGCCGAACGGCAGTTCGCAGTTGCCGGTAAGGTGTTCGGGGCCGGGATCGGGTTTGATCCTTGTGCCGTAGGTTAAAGACTCAGATTCGAAGTTGTTTTCGGATCGATAAGCGTAGGAGTGAATATGACCGGTCGTCTCGGAAATGCCGAAATGGTAGATGGTCGTGGTGAGCCAGCTTGGGAACGGGGGACGGACGGCGGGCTGTTCGCCCCCATCGGGGCAGCCGCCATTACCTGGAGCAAGTGGAGGATGGGAGCCGACGGCATGCCTCGCCGCATAGAGCCGCCGAAGATTGCCGGGGGTGTGGAAGTTGAGGTTGTCGATCCCGCGAACAGCCATGCAATCGTTGACATGGGAAAACCAGCGAGTGGAGAAGCCGCCAATACCGGTGCCAGCGATCGCCATGCGCAGGTGCGGCACGATCAGCGCCTTGGAGGTGAACGCAAGCCCGGCCCCGCTTTCGTCAACCATCAATGTGTCGGTGGCAATCAGTGCGCGGCTCTGTTCGGTGCAAAAAATTAGCGAGGACATGATTGACCTTGTGGGTATGCAGAGGCACTCAGATTCGGCGCTAACGACTAGTTCATAGCACCCGCTTTCATAAACTCGGCATAGTCTTTGTGTATTAAAACGATTTGCCCGATTCGACCAGCCGTGCCATTACCTGCATGCGCGAAGTTTCCTGCTCGCTCATGAAGCGGATATTCCGTAGCTGTTCGCGGTCCGCTTCCGATTTAACCTCCATCTCTCGTGTTTTCCTGCGATGCTCAAGATGGTTTTCAAGCACGGCGCGGCCGACGAAGAGCGCAACGATTGCCACAATCGTGATCAGTGCATGATTTGGGTCCATTCGCCCGCCTACTTCTTTGATGAGTGCCAGAGCAATATCCTAAAGGTTGATTTCGTATTCTGACGATCCTTTTTCGACTTTGACCCTAATTTCCAGCGTGTTGGCCTTCATCTCCTTCTACTTCCTGCACAGTTGACTCCACATGCCATCGAAATCCTCCGGTTTGACGTTACTTCCCTCAATCATCGCCAGATCAGGCCCTGCGACCACGTAGCGGGTAAAACCCGTGTATGCACCGAAGCTGTTCTTTGCGTTGACCTCCCCGCATGGAGCGCCGCCAGAGCCGATGAACTGGTGGCGAAACTGCGCCACACCAGGGTCTTTGAGCATTTTTTTGACGTATTTCTCACCGACAATCTGTAGTTTCCATTCATGGTCCTTTACTGCCCCATCCACATTCGGACGTGTCGCAAGATAGGTAATCCCTGCAATCAGAATCAGCAGAACACCAATCCCTGCGCATATAAATGTACGCTGCTTCCTCTCTGTCTCAATACCGGCAACCACCCTTGCTGATTCCACAGCGGTGAACCACTTCGTGCAGCCCGCGCAGACATTCTCGATTGTCGTGTCGTCAGATTGACGGGGACGTTTGCAGTGGGGGCAGATGATTACTTTGCTGTCCGCCATTTCCGTTCTCCCTCTTTGGTTCGTGTTTTCTTACCCTGCTTTTTTCACCTGCTTCGATTTCGCGAACGCAGCGCTTGTCGCCTTGATCGCCGCCTGCGCATCCGGCGGAGAGTGCCGGTAGTTGTCCAGTAGTGCAGCTTCGTCGGGCTTGAGCGCGGACGTAGGCGCACCTCCCGCGCGCTGGCCGGTGAGAACGTAGAAAACATCTACGCCAGTCCCATTCAGGCGCGCCAACAAATCACTAGGGCAACGCTGCTTTCCAGAAACTACATCCTTGATCCTTTGCGGACTAGATTCCCCGGCAGCTCTAGCGGCCGCCGCTAGCGACAACCCGACACGATCAATCTCTTCGCGCAGGCGCAAGTGGATTTGTTCGACTGATTCAGTTGACATCGTAGAAATGTTCTACCATAATTCACCACAACGAAACACGCATCACCACACTTCACCACGCAACAAGCCGCAAGGAGACCGCCATGCAGTTTGTCTTGAACCTGCCCAATCCGCTCGCTGCCCGTCAGGCGTTATTTCTTTCCACTGATGGCCAGCCTTTCACCACTTCCCGCGCGGTGTCCGAACGCTTCGGCAAGCGGCACGACACGGTCTTGCGCACTATCCAGAATCTGCTCGCCGACAGCCCGGACCCGACCTTCAATGAACGCAATTTTGCGGCCATTGAGTACGTCGATTCGCGCGGTCGCCGCAAGCCCGAATACCGCCTGACCCACGACGGTTTCGCCCTTCTGGCGATGGGCTTCACCGGCCGTGATGCGCTGGCCTGGAAGATCGCCTTCCTCCAGGCGTTCAACGCGCTGGAAGCCGAACTCATCGCCCGCACCGCCCGCTTCGCCCACGCGCTCGACGCGGTGCGTCCCTGCCTGCGCCCAGTGGTCGAGGCCACCGAGGCGGGCCGGCGCCGCGCCGATATCGCCGGCCCGCTCGGCAAATCCGCCGCCGCCATTACCTACCACCGCCGCGCGGCCCGTCGCCTTGGGCTGCTCGCTGCTTGAGGGAATCGTCATGTCTAGTCCTTTCGATCAGCTTGAAAAGCTTCTGAAGCGAAACATCCAGCGTGTGCGCAGCGGCCGTTTCCCGCTTGACCCGGAAAGGCTCTTTCGCCAAGCACTCAAGTCCAGACGGCGCAGTGAAGCGGACTGGCTCTTCCTCCTACTTCAAGTGCTTTCGCTCGACTCCGGTGGCGATTCGTCAACCTTGCGAATGGCGGCCTCCAAAAACGGGCGCATGGGGGCCGTCTCCGAAGCGCAAAGCCTGATCAGCTCATCGTTGAGCTATGCGCGCAAATCGCTTCGCGATATCCGCCGGCCCGATGACAGCGCCGCGACGATGTATCGGCCGAACAAGGACTCATTGAATACCCCGTCATCCGCCACTTTGCGTAGCGATGCCTTTTGCCTGGACAACAGCTTCTCAGCCTTCGACTTCAAGTCCGACATGTAAGCCCCCGCGCCTCCCATGTTGATTTCACCACAATTTACCACACCCGCCCCCATGAAAAAGACCGCCCCCGCGCCCGGCGCCATCCCCATTCCGTACCCACAAACCCCTGAAAGCGCGCATGCGTACATCGTGGCGCACGGGTTGTGTATGTCTGATCTGGCGCGCCAAAACAACCTGAGCCGATATGTGCTCATCGATCTGCTGCGCGGCAAGCGCAAAGGGCTGCGCGGCGACGCGCATCGCGGCGCGATTTTGCTCGGCTTGAAGCGCGATCCTCGGGTTGTCGGGCGCCGGGTGGCAGAAAGGAGAACGTCATGAGCAACCCCCTCGTAGCCACCCCGAAAATCATCTACGTCCTCGTCGCCGAGCGCGAAGCATTCGACCTGATCGACCTGCACGCGACCGATCACGGCCCCAGGCCACGCGGGCACGTGCTGTCAAAAACGGTCGAGCAGCATGGTGTGCGTGTCATTTTTCAACACTGGCTTCAGTGAGGATGTCATGACCGATCATCTCTTCGATGACTACGGACGTCCGCTGCACACTCTTGTGATTGGCGGCGACTACGTGTGGCATCAATCGAATCAGCCATCTGCAGCAATGCCTGCACCGCCGACGCCAGAACAGCCTGCTGATACTGGCTCGCCCCTGCCGGCGGATGAGGAACACCGCGCCGCAGACGCTGGGCAAACCTCTCGCCATCCATGAACCCGGCATCCTCCATCTCGGCAACCAGGTTCATTGCGAGCCGGGCAACGGCTTCGATGCGCCCGGCCAGTTCGTTGAATTCGGACTTCCTCATGCCTTTCTCCCAAGTGCAAATCATCCGTTGCCAATCGTATGCGCGGCAAACGCTTTGCGCCCATTGCAAAACGGATATTTGTTTGGAAGGCGGCGCCCGGAGGGGTTTCCAATGAGCCGCCGCAATTACAAGCGTGTGCCAACCAGCCTGAAAAGCGCCTTCGAGCAAGACAAGGATCAGGGCATCCGCACGCGCGGCCTGTCGGTGGAGCGGCATGCCGAACTGCAGGCTGTATCGGCCTCGCGTATGTACAAATGGATGGAGGACGCGGACCTGCCCGCCAACCGGCTGGCCGCATGGTTCCACAACACAGGCGGGCGCGCGGTGATCCGCTACCTGTGCGCGCAGGCCGGCGGACTGTTTGTGCCAGTGCCCACCGGCCGGCGACCGAACCCGATCGAGATGGCCGAGTTGCAGAAGGTGCTGGCCGAGACCACCGCCGCCCTGCTGCGCTTCTACGGCGGCCAGGCCGATGCGAACAAAACCCTCGGCGAAGTGCAACAGGCGCTCGAAGCGTTGGCCTGGCATCGCGGCAACGTCGAGAAACACGCCCAGCCCGAGCTGGAATTTGAAGAGGCGTTTCAGAAATGAGTAAGCACGAAGATGACCGTGGGTCGGCAATCAAAGTTCTCGAAGTGCTGGACGCGCTGTCGGGCTATGCCGTGACCGGGATATCGAACACCGCGCTCTCCAAGCAGTTGAGTCTGACCGCCAGCGCCATCACCCGCGCCATGGGTGTGCTGATCGAGAAAGGTTGGGCGCGCAAGGACGCGGCCACCGGCCACTTCCATCCCACGTCACGGATGGGCCGGGTATTTGGCCGGGTACTGGCCGATCTGGACCGTGCCGAACAAGACCTCGCCACGATTCGGCACAACTTCACCCGCAACCACTGATAGGGAGCACAACACAATGGCCAGACCCAAGAAAGACACTCCACCCCCGGCCGAGGACGGCTTCAACCCGGCGCGTCTGGATGAGGCCGAAGAGGCCGCCAAGCAGCTTGCCGTGGTGCATTCCCAGCAGGATGCGATGGTACGCGCCGTTGCCGTCCAGCTTGGCTATCAGTTGCCGGCCGACTGTACCGACCCCGACCTGATCCAGCGCGACATCGCCGCAAACATGCGGCGTAGCGTTGAAGCATGCCTTGAAGTGGGGCGCGGGCTGGGGGTATTGAAGGTAGCCAGCGGTCACGGGAACTTCATGTCCCGACTGGATGTGTTGGGGATTGATGCGAACGTCGCTGGGCGGTTCATAAGCGCCGCCAAGAAGTTCTCAAATTCGCCGACGTCGGCGAATTTGGTTCGGGCTATTGGTACGCAAAGCAAGCTGCTGGAAATGCTGGTCCTCGACGACGAGCAACTTGAGGAGCTGGAACAGACCGGCCAGACCGGCGAGCTGAAGCTTGACGACATTGCTGTTATGAGCGTCAAGGAATTGCGGGCGAAACTGCGCGAAACCCGCGCGGACCTTGAACAATCCCGCAAACGCTCGGCCAAGCTCGCGGAAGAAAACGCCGATCTGTCGGTGCGCTCCGGCAAGAAGATCGTCGCCGACACCGACTGGCCCGACGCGCTGATCCCCCTGTGCGACCAGCTTGCCGCCTGCAAGCGCGATATCGACCATACCTTTTCCAAACTCGAATCCGCGCGCATCGCCGTGCTGCAGGTCGAGATGCCCGAGGACCAGCGCCCCAAGTTCGAGGCGGCCCTGAAGCACATCGCCGAGGTCTATGCCGGTGCCCTGGAAAGCGCCGAGCGCCATTACCTTAAAGACCAGGTGGTGTTCGCGCAGACCCTGGGCGCGTTCCTGGACGTCGAGGCGTAAATCATGGCACCCCCGGCCAAGGCCCTGCCTCCCGATCTGCTGCAAGACCTGCTCGCGCTCGCCCAGCGCCTCGGCGATACGGCGTGGGGCGAGCAAGGCAAGCTCGTGGAGGCGTTCGCGCAGGCCCGGCATACCTCGCGCCACACCGTCTACAAGTGGCTGAGCCTGTATGCGGGGTATGACAGCGGCCGGCGCAAACGGGCCGATGCCGGCACGACCCGCTTGCCCGATGAAACGCTGAATTTCATCGCCGCCAGCGTCAATGAAAGCGTGCGCAACAACGGCATCTCCACAAAACCCATCTGTGTCGCCATGAACATCGCCCATGAGAACGGCCTGACGGTGAACGTTTCCGAGAGCCGCATATCCGCCCTGATGCGGGCCAAGCGCCTGGACGTGTCCGCGCAGTCCGTCGCGCGCAATCACCAGAAGATG
>JAVBJT010000031.1:0-57609 GCA_031546845.1 Azoarcus sp.
GGCCACACCGCCCTCTCAACACCCCCAGACGCTGCAGGGGCAGGACCACCCGCCAGAGGCGGCCGCACCTGCCCGTACCTCTGCACGCCGGAGCCCGACCAGGGAAGCGCGCCACCGTCCTCGCTTTCAAGCTGCGGATACAGCGCACTGCGCAATTGCTGCGGAATGAACGCGATGCTCAGCAAAATCAGCACCGCCACCGCAACCAAACGCAATCCATCGCAGACCCGGCCCAGCCGGCCCGCCGGCAGCGCGCGCGCCAGCAGCGCAAAGGCGCAGGCCAGCGCCAGCGCCCATAACGGCGCATCCGGCTCCTGCATCGCCAACAGCAGATAAGCGGCGGCAACAATGCCGCCGCCACGGCCCAGCAGCCGCCACGCCAGCAAGGTCGCGAAAGCGGCGAAAAACACATGCAGCACCGTCCAGCGCTCGATCCAACTGCCGCCGGCGCGATCGGCGCCGGGCGCGGCAAGCAGGCGGTAGCCATAAGGCAGGTGCAGTTCGGTGGCGACGCTGTCGAAAGTCTGCCGCCAGCCACTGATCGGCAAACGGCTGACGACGCCCATCGTCCCGCCCTCCATCTCCCCGTTCTGAACGCGCACACCGGCATCCAGGCCAACCCGCGCGTTGCGCCATTCGACCCCCGTCGATTGGGGCTCCTGACCATGCGTGACCAACAGCGCACTATCCGCAGGATCGCCGCCGAGCGTATCGTTGGCGCGCTCCAGCGTGTACGGCGCGGCAACGTCGAAACGCCAGCCGTGCCGCATGCTGCCGGAAATGTTGTCGCGCGCGAAATAACCGTCGCCCGCGAAGTTGAGCCAAAGTTCGCGCCGCAGCGCGAGCCGGTTGTTCTCGTCCGGCGCCAGACCGCGCGCGCGCTCCTCGACCGTCAGCGCGGCGCCATCGCCCAGCGCGAACGCGGGCAGGTTCTGCCATTCCGCCGGAACGCCGGATTGGCGCGGATCGACCGGCAGCGCCGGCTCATGCCCTTGCCGCGCCGAACCGCTCACGGCGGAAGCGCGCAAGGAAGGTACCGCCTCGTAACTCCAAATTTCCTGCCCGGCCCAGAAAGCCCGTGCTTTCCGCTCTTTCGTGTCTTTCGCGCCTTCCACGGCGGCCTCGCCTTCCGTGGATGCGGGCGGGGGCAAATCCACGCCAGCCTGCTTCAGCGGCGCATTGGCGCGCGCGGTCAATATCAACACGGCATTGCCCGGCTGCACCTGCACCTGAAGGCGGTTGTCCGCATCCAGCCGCGCCGGCCACGCAGAAGACAAAGCCAAGGGCGCGAAACCCTCCGGCAGCACCGGCCCCAGACTAAGCTCACGCGCCTTGCCGGAAACATGCACATTCAGGCGCGTTTCCAGTTCCGCCGGAATGCTGTCGCGCAACTTGCGGTGTACCTGCAGTTCGATGCTATCGGCTGCCACGCCTGCATCGGCCTGGCGGCCCAAGGTCAGTTCGCCACCCTCGCGCTGCAAGGGCTGCACCGGCTTGCCGTCGATCCTCAGTTCGATCAGCCCCGTCGCCTCCGGCACAGCCAAGGCCTGCGGCCGTTCCTGCCAGGGAATGTACGCCGTGATGTCGTACTGCCCGGGCGGCAGTCGCAGCGCCGGCCCCTCATGATCGACCACCGCGCCCGGCGCACCGTTGACCCGTACGTCCTGCGGCCAGTATTCACGGCTGCCGGGCAGCGGAATCCAAGCCTCGTCCTCGACCCGCCAACTCTGGCGCAACCGTGCGCCCTTGCCGTCGGCATCGAGCGACAAGCGCCCCGGCCAGGCGCAGAGAAAATCCTCGCTCTCGGCCCCGGCGCTACCGACAATCAGCGGACATGCACGGAATGCCTGCCGGTACATCGCCCAGCCACGCCAGTCCCGCAAAGCCAGGGGCAGCGAGATTTCTTCCGTTTGGGCGGTAGCGCCACGCGGTTCAGCGGCGAACGCCACCGGCAAGGCGGACAGCGCGAGAAAAATCAGCGCCAAGCCCCACAGCACACCTCCCCATTGGCTACAGCGGGAAAAAAAGACAGGCATTGCAGACTCCCTTGTTCATGACGCACACCGGATCACGCTGGCGGCACATCCGCTTTTATGGCGACAAATCGATATCGCGTCATTGTGGCATGCGTTCCAGCCAACATAGGCGATCCGGATATTTACCGTGGAAACCGCGTGTAACCGGCACGTATGCAGCCGGTAAATCGCCCGCGTGCCCGCATCATCGGCAGGCGGCATTGGAAACGAACCACCCGTGCCGGTCTGGCACAATGATACGGTAGCGGCAAACCGCCGCTGTACCCCCACCGACCGGCCTCAGCGCCGTCCGCGCACACCTGCCCCGTGCCGCGCGACGAGCGCGCCCAACGCCAACACCAGCACCGCCAGCCCCACGCCATCCAGCGCCGGGATCGGAGTCGGCGAAGCCACGGCCCCCCCAAACGCCTGCTTGCGGATCAGGCTCAGGTTGTTGTTGGTGGCGTCCAGCGCGGCGTAATAGAGCACGTACGGCACACCGGGCGTCAGTCCCGCCACGGCAATGGACTGCGTTTGCCCGGAACCGGTGGGGCCGTTGCCGGCGGCCACACCGCCCGCGCCACCAATGAGTTCGTCCGGCCTCGGCACCGGATCGGTGGCGGCGCGTACCAGCCAGTAACCGGTCATGGTGTTCGCGCCGCTTACCGGCGCCGCCGCGAGCGCGGCAGAAAAAGATGCGCCGGTCGCCGATCCGCCCGTCTGCGTCAGCGTCGCGGTGGCCGGCAGCAAACGGTCGAAAGACTGTCCGCCGCGCACGAGACGCACCCAGAGGCCCAAGGTCTTATTGGTGTTGCCGGTATGGCCATAGCCGAAATGGACGAACAAGGCGATTCCGCCAACGCCCGCATGCGTCGTCGAACTCCAGTACCAATCTAGCAGCGTGTTCGGAAAATAGGCGGAGTCGATTGCCGGACTGACCCGGCTTCGGTCGATGAGCGATTCGAGTTCCTTCATGTTCGGCAGCCGCCAGTCGTTGTAGCCCAGTTCGTTGGCCGCATTGGCGGCAGTGGCCTGCGCCAGCGCACCCGCCCAGTTGTATGTCGATGCGGCGCCCGCGCAGGCCGCGCCGCTCTGTCCACGGCTGCATTGCATCCACATCAGCCCGGTGGCCGAATCGCTTACGGTGCCGTCGCCGTTGATGGTCAAGGCCGCCGATGCCGGCACGGCCAGACCACATGCCAGTGCCGCCCACAACAGCAGGGGCAGGACCGTACGGCACAAAAACGCAAGCTTCATTTTCTTTTCCCTCCCAATCCCGAAAATCATCGTACCGCGCCGGTATGTGCAGGCGGGATTACACAACAACCCACGCAACAACGCCGGGAAATGCGGTACCGCCTTCTTCAGGCGAACCGCGAACCCGAACGCCGTCTTCCGGACCGGCAGGGGGCGACGGGCATCCACGTTATCCGCGTAGGCAGGGTCACAGTCCGCCACGCACGAGACGCACCGAAACAAAGTTGATCTTATCGTCGAGGCCGACATCACCATCGTTGAAACCGACGTTCCAGGCGAGGTCGGCATCGGCCGCAGTCGTCGTCGAACTCCAGTGCCTATCCGTCGTCGTGTTCGGAAAATAGACGGGGTCGATCGCCGGGCCGACACGCCCGCGATGGACGATCGACAGCAATTCGCGTGGGGTCGGCAGACGCCAATCGCTGTGGCCGCAGAGCCCGGTGGCATTGATGGCGGCAACGTAGTTTTCGGTATTGCAGTTGGCGCCGCCCAGCGTGTTGCCGCATGTCAGGGTATCGCCTATCACACCCCGGGCCCCGACAGGGGCGGTCGAGTCGTACCAGGTGTAGGTCCAGGATGCATCGCGCGAGTTGCCACTGCCGGCCGCCGTCTTCACTTCCCACATCAGCCCGGTGGCATTGTCCCGCGTGCAGCCCCAGTCCGCCGGATTGACGCCGATGGCGACTGACGCGGAACAGTCGCTGCCGTTGTTGCAGATTTTGCTGAGGTCGAATCCGGCATCGCCGCCGCCGGTCTTGCCCAGGGCGCCAGCGGCGGCCTGCGCGTCGCGCCCGAAGCGGCCGTCCTGGCGCGGGAGGGAGCGAGTGTCGCCAGTATTCGCGTCGTTGCAGGGAACACCGATGCCCGCGGCGTTATAGCACTGCGTTTGCCCGGTATCGTTCGGCGCCGCGTGGGCGGCGGGCGGGAAAACGGAAAGCACGGTGGCGGAAGCAATAGCGAGGAACGCCGCAGCGGAAAAAACACGCTGCCGCGATACGGATGGTTTCATGGAGAAACCCTCTTACGGGAAGGGGGCTCCCCAAGCTACACGATCCGCCAGTGCGAACGTTGATGCGGGTCAACGTTTACGCAAATAGATTGGGGGAAACCACTTTATTGCCGGAACTTACTGATACGTGACAACGTGGCAAGCGGGCAAACCACCCAACGTAGCGCCAACCGGCGCTACGCAGCATCCAGCGCAAAGTTGAACGCCGTGTCAGCCCTCATCGCACCACCTTCTCACCTGCCTGCTGGAGACAAACACGGGCCAACTGAATTGCATCGTCTACGCTGATTGCGCTGGGGAGACGCGAAAGCTCTTCTCCGGACGAAGCGAGAGCAACGAGGAGGTTATGCATTCCTGAATGGAGCCGCGTCATGGCGCGCAAGTGACGGTGCAACTGCTCGCGAAGAAGCGGCGCCAACGCAGAATCTTGGAATTCCGCGAGCGCGAAAGCAGCCCCAGAGACGGCCAAATCGTTCCCGTTCACAAGTGCATCGAGAAGTGCGGACCGAATCATCTCCAGATCCGTCGAGGTGGGGGGATCAGCCTTGATGCGGGATGCCCACGGTTCACACCCACCACCATCCGGCGAGCGTACGCGGAATTCTCGTACTACTTCGTGGGCCCCGAGAAATGCCTCCGGCTCCCCGGCGAAGACTCGCTCGCAAATCCAATCTGTATAGGTTGCCATGAGAGTTGCTCGTCGTGAGGTCTAACAAAGCTGTTGGGCAGTCCCCTCAAACGGCGTGTTAGCCGAGATCACTGACCATTAGTCCGGTGATCGCGTAGAGTCTAGTCCTATCAGGCAAAACTGTCCGCTACGCGCCGTCCACACCGGCGTCGTGGGCCTGGCGATCGGCCCAGTAGGATGAGCGCACCATCGGCCCGCAGGCGGCGTTGCGGAACCCCATGCCGATGGCTTCGGCCTCGAAGCCTTGGAAAACGTCGGGATGGACGTAGCGCAGTACCGGCAGGTGGCCGCCAGAGGGTTGCAGATATTGCCCGATGGTGAGCATGTCGACGTCATGCGCGCGCAGGTCGCGCATGACGTCGAGAATTTCCTCGTCGGTTTCGCCAAGGCCGACCATCAGGCCGGATTTGGTCGTCACCCCCGGGTGGCGGGCCTTGAATTCTTTCAGCAGGCGCAGCGAATAGGCGTAGTCGGCACCGGGGCGGGCCTGCTTGTACAGGCGTGGCACGGTTTCGAGGTTGTGGTTGAGCACGTCGGGCAGCGCCTGGTCGAAAATTTCGAGCGCGATTTCCATGCGTCCGCGAAAGTCCGGTACCAGCACTTCGATGGCGGTCTTGGGCGCAGCCGCGCGCGTTTCCTGGATGCAGTCGACGAAATGCTGGGCGCCGCCGTCGCGCAGGTCGTCGCGGTCCACCGAGGTGATGACAACGTAGTTGAGCCGCATCGCGGCGATGGTGCGAGCCAGTTCGACGGGCTCGTTCGCATCGAGCGGTTCGGGGCGGCCGTGGCCGACGTCGCAGAACGGGCAGCGGCGGGTACAAATGTCGCCCATGATCATGAAGGTGGCCGTGCCCTTACCGAAACATTCGTGGATGTTGGGGCAGGAGGCCTCTTCGCAGACCGTGTGCAGTTTGTGCTCGCGCAGGGTTTCCTTGATGCCGTTGAAGCGTTCGGCCTCGGCGCCAGCGCCGAGTTTGATGCGAATCCAATCCGGTTTTTTCAGCCGCTCGGCGGGCACGATCTTGATCGGTATGCGAGCGGTTTTGTCGGCGCCGCGTTGTTTGCGGGAGGGGGTGTCCATCGCGGGTTCTCTCTCGTGCTTCGTTGTGCCGGATTGCGTTTTTGCTTTTACTACGACTATGCCGCCGCCGTGGCGAACTCGGGCGGCAGCCGCCTTTGCAGGTGGCCGAGCAGGCGCTCGCCCACTGCCTGCATGTCGTCTTCAACACCGAACTCCTTGAGCCGCGCCGTCCGCAGCCCTTCGTAGCCGCAGGGGTTGATCGACGAAAACGGCGCCAGATCGATATCGACGTTGAGCGCCAGACCATGATAGCTGCAACCGTTCTTGATCCGCAGCCCGAGCGCGGCGATTTTGGCGCCTTCCACATAGACGCCGGGCGCGCCATCGTGGCGTTCGGCGACAAGCTCGTAGCTGGCAAGGCAATCGATGATCGACTGTTCCATCGTCCACACCAGTTCGCGCACCTTGAGGCGGCGGCGCGCGAGATCGATCAGCAGATAGGCGACGAGTTGGCCGGGGCCGTGGTAGGTGATCTGCCCGCCACGGTCGATCTTGACCACGGGGATGCCGTTGTCGTGCAGCAGGTGCTCGGGCCGTCCAGCCTGACCCAGCGTATAGACAGGCGGGTGTTCGAGCAGCCAGATTTCGTCGGCGCTGGCGGCATTGCGTTCGGCGGTGAAGCGCCGCATCGCTTCCCACGTCGGCAGGTAGTCGACGCGGCCCAACCGCCGGACGATCACAGCACCACCTTCACCATTGGATGCGCGGTGAGCTCAAGGTACAGCGCATCGACCTGGGTTTGCGACACGGCACGGAAGGTACAGGTGATGGAGAGATAGTTGCCCTTGCTCGAAGGGCGCATCTCCATCGTTTCCGGGTTGAAATCGGGCGCGTGGCGCAGCACGACCTCAAGCACGGCCTGGGCGAAACCATCGACCCGCGCGCCCATGATCTTGATCGGAAAGTCACAGGGAAATTCAAGCAGACTGGGGCCAGAGCGGCCAATATTTTCAACCATCGTGTTCAACCGCCGCGCATCACCGTATTTTTGAATTCCTGATACCACGCATGCATGCGCCGCCATACCGGACCGGGTTTGCCGCCACCCACCAGACGGCCGTCGAGCGTGGTGATCGCCAGCACTTCCTTGGTGGAAGACGCCAGCCACAACTCGTCGGCGCCACGTGCCTCATCTTCGAGAATTTCCCGCACGCAATGCGGCAAGCCGTGGCGGGCAGCCAGCTCCAGCACCACGTCGTAGGTAATGCCGGGCAGCATCAGGTGGCTCTTGGGCGGCGCGAGCAGCGTGCCGTCCTTGACCGCGAAAATGCTGGAGGCCGCGCCTTCGGTCAGAAAGCCGTCGCGGAACAACACGGTTTCGGCGCAGCCGCGATCCACCGCGTGCTGGCGCAGCAGGCAGTTGGCAAGCAGCGAAACGGTCTTGAGGTCGCAGCGCAACCAGCGGAAATCGGCCGCACCCACCGCCGCCACGCCAGCTTCACACTGCGCCGCCGAGGGGGTGACGAGTTCTTCGCTCATCAGGAACACCGTCGGCGGCACACCGGCGGGGAAAGCGTGGTTGCGCCGTGTATCGGCGCCGCGCGTTACCTGCAGATACACCGATTGATCGTCCCAGGGGTTGCGGGCAACGATTTCGCCCACTTTTTCCGCCCATTCGCCGGCTGTATGCGGATCGGCGATGCGCAATGCCGTCAGCGTGCGCGCAAGGCGCGCAAGGTGCTCATCGAGACGAAAAGGCCGCCGGGAATAGACTGGGATGACTTCGTAGGCGCCGTCGCCGAAGAGGAAACCGCGATCCATCGGCGATACCCGCGCCTCGTCGAGCGGCAGATAACGGCCATCGAGATAACACTGGCTCACAGACGGCTCCGGTAATGAACACGCAGGGTCACAGGCTCTTGATCCACAGCACCAGGGCATCCCACAAACGGCCGAAGAAGCCGGCCATCGGCACGTCCTCCAGTGCGACGACGGGGTATTCTCCAAGCGGCTTGCCATCGAGGCTGAGCTTCATCGTGCCCACTTCCTGCCCTTTTTGCAGCGGCGCCAGCACCGGCTGGCGGCTTTCCAACGTGGCGGTCACTTTATCCGCCTGCCCCTTGGGCAGCGACATGACGAAATCGGCGGTAAAGCCCACCGGCACCTCGTTCGCCTGGCCTTTCCACACGCGGAAGCGCGACATCGCCTGGTCGGCGGAATAGAGCTTGACCGTATCGAAGAACTGGAAGCCGAAGTTGAGCAGCTTGAGCGACTCCTGCGCACGCACGGTGTCGGAATCGGTACCGAGCACGACCGAAACCAGCCGCCGCGGACCGCGCAGGGCGGAGGCGATAAGGCAATAGCCGGCGGTGCTGGTGTGCCCGGTTTTCATGCCATCGACGGAGGCATCCATCCACAGCAGGCGATTGCGATTGGGCTGGGTGATTTTGTTGTAGGTGTATTCCTTCAGCGAGTACAGCGGGTAGAAATCGGGAAAGTCGCGCACGATGGCCGAGGCGAGCACGGCCAGATCGTTCGCGGTGGTGTAGTGCTGCGGATCGGGCAGGCCGCTGGAGTTGGTGAAGTGGGAATTTTTCATGCCCAGGCGCTGCGCTTCGCGGTTCATCAGCGCGGCAAAGGCTTCCTCGCTGCCGGCGATGAGTTCGGCCAGGGCAACGCAGGCGTCGTTGCCTGACTGCACGATGACGCCGCGCAGCAGTTCCTGCACCGCCGCCGGTTTTTTCGGGTCGATGAACATGCGCGACCCTTCCTGTTTCCACGCCTTTTCCGATACCGGTACAGGCTGATCGAGCGCGATGGTACCGGCCTTGATCGCGGAGAAAATCAAATACGCCGTCATCAGCTTGGTCAGCGAAGCCGGCTCGATGCGCTCATCCGCGTTGTTGCCGGCCAGCATCTGGCCAGTGCCTTGATCGAGCAGAATCCACGCTTTGGCGGCCAACGCCGGCGCGGGCACGTTTTGAGCGCAAACCGCGAAGGAAAGCAGCGAAAAAAACAGAGCGAGAACAAAACGCATAGGAAAAACCTGTGATGAGGAAGGACGGGGGGCGAACCGACGGAACACGGTGCGACGAAGCGAAGCGCGAATTATAGGGCGCGCTTTGAGGCTCGGTCCCAAATGAACAGGGTTTGTTTCAACCTGAAGGCATTTTCCCACCCGGAGCCCCCGCTCCGTGCCGCGCTCAGCGCACGACGACGAAAGGCCGCAACTTGAGCACACCAGCGATACGCTCGGCGGCGCTACGCGCTTCGTCCACCGACGCGTAAGGGCCGGCATGGAGGCGGAAGCGCCCGCCGTCGGCAAGCAATTCCAGGCGTTCGGCAAACACGGCCATGCTGTTCTGTACGGTAGCGCGGAAACCCTCGGCATTATCACGCGAGGAAAACGCGCCCAGTTGCAGGAAGATACCGCTGCCCGCGCCGTCACTCGTGGATTCAGGCACCGGCGCCGCGGCCATCGGCGCAGGCGGCGGCGCGACCTGTGCCGGCGACGGCCCGTTGCGCCCAGGCAACGGCGGCACCGGGTCGGCCTCGGCGAGCATCGGCAACTCACCCGGCAGAATCTGCTCGACTTCGACCTCCGTGCTGCCTGTATTCACATAGCCGAGCTTGTATGCGGCGGCATAGGAAAGATCCATGACCCGGCCTTTGTGGAAAGGGCCGCGATCGTTGATCCGCACCACCACCGAACGGCCGGTGGCGGCATTCGTGACCCGCGCGTAGCTCGGAATCGGCAAGGTTGGGTGCGCCGCCGTCATGGCGTACATGTCGTAAGGCTCACCACTCGAAGTCGCCTGGCCGTGAAAACGGCGCCCGTACCAGCTCGCCAGCCCGCGCTCGCGAAACGGCGCGAGTTCCGTGGCCGGCACATAGTTCTGGCCGAACACGTTGTAAGGCCGGTTGGCGAAGCGGTGCAAGGGTTCGAGGCGCGGTTGCGCGTCGGGCAGTTGGTCGAGATCGTCCGGCGCATCGTCGCCCGGTCCGTCGTCCTTGTAGTAACCGCCGCCACGCCGCGTTGGCGTTTTGGCCGGCGCCTTGGCCGTCGGCGTGCCGCGCGAGGCGGACGAACCGGAATCGCCCGGCGCGCGCGATGGCGTCGCGCTGCAGGCGGCAAGCAGCACGCACGCCGAAGCGATAAAAACGGGCGAAAGAATCCGATGTCTCAGCGTCATACCGCGCGAGCTTTCCGCTTTCTGAAACCAATAACGATGCCAGCCAGCAACCCGGCAAGAAGCCCCGCTATAAAAAGCGTTATGAAATCAAGCGTATCGAATCGGGGCAACCTGCTCACGGCGACGATACCACAACCGAAAATGATACCCACCGCCATGCTGAGCCTACGCCCGGAATGCTCCTTGAAAACCGCGATCCCTCCGGCGTATCCGAGAGCGCTGACGAAGCTTGTCACAAGGAATACAAACCGCCAGATGGCCCCAATGATTTCCAACTGGCGAGGGCTAAGACCCGTTGGCGGCGTCAGAAAAAAAGACCACGGCAGGGAAGCGGCAGCAGCTCCGAAAAAAAACCAGAGCGCCGGATCGGAGGGACGTTTTTGCTTCATCGACGCTCACCCGGCTTACCGCCGCGCCGGATGCCCATCAGGATGCCGATCCCCGAGCACAGCGTAACCAGCGCGGTTCCCCCATAGCTGATGAAAGGCAAGGGCACACCGACCACCGGCAAGATGCCGCTCACCATGCCCATATTCACGAAAGCATAGGTAAAAAAGATCATCGTGATCGCACCGGCAAGCAGTTTGGTGGCAAGCGTCGACGCCTGCGCGGCGATGCGGAAACCGCGCACAAGCAGCGCAAGATAGAGCACAAACAGCACCAGCACGCCTACCAGGCCGAACTCTTCGGCCAGCACGGCGAAAATGAAATCCGTGTGGCGCTCGGGAAGAAAGGAAAGGTGCGTCTGCGTACCGTCCATCCAGCCCTTGCCGAACACCCCGCCGGAACCGATGGCAATGGTGGACTGGATGATGTGAAAGCCTTTGCCGAGCGGATCCTGCGTGGGATCGAGTAGCGTGCACACGCGATGCTTCTGGTACTCGCGCATGCCGAACCAATCGACGTCCGGCTGGCACAGCGTATCGCCGAAGGTAACGATGCCGCCGATAGCGACAATACCGATCAACGCCACCGGCACGATGAGCTTCCACGACAGGCCGGCGAAAAAGATCACGTAGAAGCCGGCCATCGTCACCAGCAGGCTGGTGCCAAGATCGGGCTGGATCAGGATGAGGCCGACCGGTGCCACCAGCAGCAGGCCGGCGACAATGAAGTCGCGAAAAGCGATCTGCCCTTCGCGCTGCTGAAAGTACCAGGCGAGCATCAAGGGCATGGCAATTTTCATCAGTTCGGACGGCTGGATACGAGTCACGCCGACATGCAACCAGCGTTGCGCGCCTTTGGAAACTTCGCCGAACAACTCCACCGCCACCAACAACACAACGCCACACACGTACAACGGCAGCGCCAGCGACAGCAGGCGCTGCCAGGACAGCCGCGCCACCCCCCACATCGCCGCCAAGGCCACGGCCATATTGATTATCTGCGCCTCGGCACGCTCGGGCGAGGCGCTGAGAATCAGCACATAGGCATAGCCCAGCAAACCGGCGAGAATCACCATCAACGCTGGATCGAGCGGCCGCAGAAAAGCGCGCACAAACGCCAGCAGGCGGAAACGGATATCCGTCATTCGCCCTCCTGGGCGTCGGTGTCTTCGACGGCGGGCTGGTTCTGACGCCTGCCGAGCAGGTAATAATCGATCACCTGACGCGCGATCGGCGCCGCCGACTGCGAGCCGAAGCCACCGTTTTCCACCAACACGGCCAAGGCGATTTTCGGTTGATCGGCGGGTGCGTAAGCGATGAACCAGGAATGGTCGCGCATGCGCTCATCCACACGGCCTTCCACATATTTCCCGCCTTTGAGCGAAAACACCTGCGCCGTGCCGGTTTTGCCACCAATCTCGTAGGGTGCGTTGGCGAAGGCACGCGCGCCGGTTCCGGCCTTGGCCACGTCCACCATCGCGCGCCGCACCAATGCCAGATGCTCGGCCTTCAGCGGAACTTCGCGTATCGGCTCGGGCTGCACCGCGCGCTTTTCTCCATGCATTGCATCGACCACGTAACGCACGATGTGCGGACGGAACACTCGCCCATCATTGACCACGGTCGCCAACGCATTGGCCATTTGCAGCGGCGTATAGGCGTTGTAGCCCTGACCGACGCCAACCGAGATCGTCTCGCCGCCATACCAGCGCTGCAGTTCGGGGCGGCGAAAGCGTTTTTTCTTCCACTCGGGCGACGGCAGCACTCCTTCGCTCTCGCCCGGTAAATCGATACCGGTGAGCGAGCCGAAGCCGAGCGGCGCCATGAAGCGGGCGATGCCGTCGATCCCCAGATCGTTGGCAAGCATGTAGTAGTAGGTATTGCACGACACGACAATGGACTTGTGCAGATCGACCATGCCGTGCCCACCGACCTTGTCGTCCATGAAACGGTGGCCGCCGAACATGAAATAACCCGGATCGCTGATCGTCTGCCCAGGCGTGCGCTTGCCGGTGGTGAGCGCGGCCAGGGCCATGAAGGGCTTGAACGTAGAACCCGGCGGATAGGCGCTGTAAATGGCCCGATTGAGCAAGGGATGATCGGGCGAATCGTTGAGCGCCTTCCAATCCTGCGTCGAAATGCCTTCGACGAACAGATTGGGGTCGAAAGTCGGCGTGGAAACCAGCGCCAACACGCCGCCCGTCGCCGGCTCGATCGCCACCATCGCACCGCGCCGGCTGCCAAAGGCGGCCTCGGCCACCTTTTGCAGTTCGATATCGAGCGTCAGTTCGAGATCGTTGCCGGCCAGCGCGGAGGTGCGCGACAAGCGCCGCACCGCGCGCCCACCGGCATTCACCTCCACTTCCTCAGCGCCGGTAAGGCCGTGCAGTTCGGCCTCGTAGGCTTGCTCCAAGCCACTTTTGCCGATGTATTCGGAGCCGCGGTAATTGGCGGTTTCGCCGCGTTCCTCGATCCGCTCCATATCGCGCTCGTTGAGGCGGCCGATGTAGCCGACGACGTGCGAGGCGATTTCACCCTGTGGATAGTCGCGGAACAAACGCGCCTGCACCTCGACACCGGGAAAGCGGTAGCGCTGGGCGATAAAGCGGGCGACTTCCTCGTCGCTCAGCCGGGTGCGGATCGGCACGCTTTCGAAATTGCGGCTTTCATCCAGAATCTTGCGAAAGCGCCGCCGGTCGCGCGGCTCGATGAGGATGATCTCCGCCAACTGGTCGATCGTTTCTTCCAACCCCGCCGCGCGTCCCTCGACCCGCGACGGGGTGATTTCCAGCGTATACGCCGCGTAATTGCGCGCCAGCACCAGGCCGTTGCGGTCGGAAATCGTGCCCCGGTTCGGCACCACCGGCAGCAAGGCGATGCGATTGTCCTCGGCGCGGGTCAGGAAATAATCGTGCCGCACCACCTGCAAATAATAAAAACGCGCCGCGAGCAGGCAAAAACACACGAACACGAACAAGCCCGCCACCACCACGCGGCGGCGGAAACGTATGATCTCTTGATCCGGGGATTGGAACTCCGTCATGTCGCCAGATCAAATCGGCCGGTTGTCGTCGCGGTCGACGGACCGGTATTGTGGCAACAGCAACAGAAGGCTCAACGGCGCCCACAACAACACGCTCGTCGGGCTGGAAAGGAAGTACCACCAGCCGGGAAATTCCGCGCCCGCCAACAAACGCACCACCACCATCAAAAACTGGGAGACGAGCAGCATCGGCAGCACATGCAGCGCCTGCTGCCACAACGGAAACCACATCACCCGCCGCGCCAGACCGCCGGCGAGGTAAGCGAGCACGACGTAAGCCAGCGCGTGCTGGCCCATCGCCGCGCCTTGGCCGATATCCACCAGCAAGCCGAACGCGAATCCCACCCCCATGCCAACGCGCAAGGGTTCGCGGATGCACCAGAAAGCAAGCACCAGCGCCACCCAATCCGGCACACCAGGCAAACGCCCGGTCGGCACATAAACCAGTCCGAGCGCGACGATCAGGCTGAAGTAGACAAACCACATCCTGACGGGCAGCAGGATGCGGCTCGAACGGTTGGTCGGCTGCATCATGTCAGCGTGCCCTCGGCTTGTGCGCGGGCCTGTCCGCTGGTTTATCCGCCGGTTTATCCACAGGCTTACCCTCGGGATTGTCCACAGCGCCCGGCAATGCCGGTGTCGGCGCCACGCGCCCCAGAACCAACACTTGCACGCTGCGCTCGACCCCCGCCAACGGTTCGCAGATGATCCGCGCAAACGCCTCGCCCTCGCGGTCAACCGAGCGCACCTCGGCTACCGGCAGGCCGGGAAGAAAAACGCCGTCCAGACCCGAGGTGACAAGCCGGTCGCCCGCCTGAATGTCCGCGCCGGCGATGACGAAGCGCAATTCCAACCGGCCCTGCCCCGTGCCGAACAATACGCCGCGCAAGCCATTGCGCATAACCTGCACGGGAATCGCCTGATTGCGGTCGGTCAGCAGCGTGACCTCGGACTGGATCGGATAAACCCGCGTTACCTGGCCGATCACGCCAGCCGCATCCACCACCGCCAGACCGGCTTCGATGCCCTGTTGAGAACCACGGTCGAGGATGACCTTGCGCGCGAACGGATCGGGGGCGTTATAAAGAATTTCGGCCGGAACGCCCTTTGCCGCCAAGCGCTTGGACATGCCGAGCAAATCGCGCAAATGCGCGTTTTCCTGCTCGAGCAGTTCGAAGCGCAACAAGCGCTCCCCTGTGCCAAGCTGTTGCCGGCGCAGTTCGGCATTGTCGATCTGCACTTCGAGCAGCGTGGCGAAGTAGCGCGAAGCGTTACGGACGAAGTCCGCCGGTTTGGCCGCCGCCATTTGTAGCGGATAGGTGACGACCGACAAGCCCTGGCGCAGCACTTCGAGATAACCGAAACGCAGATCGGCGATCAGCAACACCAGACAGACGGACGAAAACAGCATCAAACGCGCCAGCGGCGCCGGTCCGCGTTTGAAAATGGGGGGAGGCTGGTGGCCGGCGAGCGATCTCGGGGCGTCCGAAACTCTCATGAACGAAGCAAAATGGTTCGCATGCCCGGCTCGACCCGCGATCAGTCCGACGTAAAGATCGAGGCGAGCTTGTCCATTTTTTCCAGCGCCATGCCGCAGCCGCGCGCAACGCAGGTCAAGGGTTCGTCGGCAACGATCACTGGCAGGCCGGTTTCTTCCATCAGCAAACGGTCCAGATCGCGCAGCAACGCGCCCCCGCCGGTCAGCACCATACCGCGGTCGGCAATGTCGGCCCCCAGTTCGGGCGGGGTTTGCTCCAACGCGATCTTGACCGCGGAAACGATCTGGTTCAGCGGCTCGGCCAAGGCTTCGAGAATTTCGTTGGAAGAAATGGTGAAGCTGCGTGGAATGCCCTCGGCCAGGTTGCGCCCCTTGACCTCCATCTCACGCACCTCGGACCCCGGGAACGCGGAGCCGATCTTTTTCTTGATGTTCTCCGCCGTCGTATCGCCGATCAGCATGCCGTAGTTACGCCGGATGTAGTTGACGATGGAATCGTCGAATTTATCGCCGCCGACGCGCACGCTGCCGGCATAGACCATACCGCCGAGCGAAATGACGCCGACCTCGGTCGTTCCCCCGCCGATGTCGACCACCATCGAGCCCGTCGCTTCCGACACCGGCAAGCCGGCGCCAATCGCCGCCGCCATCGGCTCTTCGATCAAATAAACCTGCGAGGCGCCGGCCGCTAGCGCGGCGTCGCGGATCGCGCGGCGCTCGACCTGGGTCGAACCGCAGGGCACGCAGATGATGACGCGCGGACTTGGCGACAGCAGACGGGAGTCATGCACCTTTTTGATGAACTGCTTGATCATCTGCTCGGTGACGACGAAATTGGCGATGACGCCATCCTTCATCGGCCGGATCGCCGTAATGTTGCCGGGCGTCTTGCCCAGCATCTGCTTGGCGGCGTGGCCGACCGCCTGGATGGCGTGCTTGGCGTGGGGACCGCCTTCAGTACGAATGGCGACCACCGAGGGCTCGTCGAGCACGATGCCCTTGGTGCGGACGTAGATCAGCGTGTTGGCCGTACCTAGGTCGATCGCTAGGTCATTGGAAAAATAGGAGCGCAGAAAACCGAACATGAAGGAAAGGTTCCGAAACCGGTAGGGGAGGATTTGGCGCGCTGGTCTACGGAAACAGCCAAGCCCGAGCCGCGAAGCGCGCGTCGCGCCGAATTGTAGATAAACAATTATGATAACCTACAAACCCTTGTCGATTAAGCAGGTTTTGTTTCCGCATGTCGCTCTCCACTGCCCAAGTCGAACACATCGCCCGCCTTTCCCGCATCGCGCTTGATCCCGCCGAGGTCGAAGCGACGCGCCTCAAGCTCGACAGCATTTTCGGTCTCATCGAACAGATGCAGGCGGTCGACACCACCGGCGTCGAACCGATGAGCCATCCGCAGGAACTATACGCTCGTCTGCGCGATGACGCCGTCACCGACAGCGGTCACCCCGCACTGTTCCAGCGTATCGCGCCGCAGGCCGAGGCCGGACTATATCTGGTTCCCAAAGTCATCGAATAACGCCGCCCACGGCACCCCCTGCCCCCATGATCAACGCCAGCCTCAAAAACTTACGCGGCGCGCTCGACGCGCGGCGGATTTCCAGCGTCGAACTCACCACGCTGTTTCTCGACCGCATCGAAGCCCGCAACCCGGCGCTCAACGCCTTCATCACCGTCGACCGCGACGGCGCGCTTGCCGCCGCTCGCGCCGCCGACGAACGCATCGCTCGTGGCGACGCGGGCCCCTTGACCGGCATCCCGCTCGCGCACAAGGATATCTTCGCCACCACCGGGCTACCCACCACTTGCGGCTCGAAGATGCTCGCCAACTTCGTCAGCCCTTACGACGCCCACGTCGTCGCGCTGCTCAAAGCCGCCGGCATGGTCTGCCTGGGCAAGACCAACATGGACGAGTTCGCCATGGGCTCGTCGAACGAAACCTCCCACTTCGGCCCGACGCGCAACCCGTGGAATACCGCGCACATTCCCGGCGGCTCGTCCGGCGGCTCGGCCGCGGCGGTGGCCGCACGCCTGGCGCCGGTGGCAACCGGCACCGATACCGGCGGCTCGATCCGCCAACCAGCCGCCTTTACCGGCATCACCGGCATCAAGCCGACCTATGGCACAGTCAGCCGCTACGGCATGATCGCCTACGCCTCCTCGCTCGACCAGGGCGGCGCCTTTGGCGCCTCGGCGGAAGATTGCGCGCTGCTGTTATCGGCCATGGCCGGTTTCGACGCGCGCGATTCCACCAGCCTGGAACGCCCTGCTGAAGACTACTCGCGCCTGCTCACCACCGCAGCCAACGCCAAGCCGCTTGCCGGCCTGCGCATCGGCCTACCGCGCGAATTCTTCGGCCCCGGCATGGCGGACGACGTGCGCGCCGCGATAGATGCCGCGCTCGACCAATACCGAGCGCTCGGCGCCGCCACCGTCGATGTGGACCTGCCCAATACCAAGCTGGCGATTCCGGCCTATTACGTCATCGCGCCGGCTGAAGCATCGAGCAATCTCAGTCGTTTCGACGGCGTGCGCTACGGCCATCGTGCAAGCGCATACGACGACCTCAACGACATGTACTGCAAGAGCCGCGCTGAGGGTTTCGGCGCCGAGGTCAAGCGCCGCATCCTGATCGGCACCTACGTGCTCTCCCACGGCTATTACGACGCCTATTACCTGCAAGCGCAAAAACTGCGCCGGCTGATCGCACAGGATTTCGCCGCCGCCTTTACCCATTGCGACCTCATCGCCAGCCCGGCGACGCCGACCACCGCCTGGGCAATCGGCGAAAAAGCCGACGATCCGGTGCAGATGTATCTGTCCGACATTTACACCATCGCGGTCAACCTCGCCGGGCTACCCGGACTGTCACACCCCTGCGGCTTCGGCACAGGCGCGCTGCCGGTCGGCTTGCAACTGATCGGCAACCATTTCACCGAGGCGCGCCTGCTGGACACCGCCCACCGCTACCAGCAATCCACCGACTGGCACCTCCGCCGGCCGGCCGGCATGGCTTGACGATGCGGCGCGCATCCCCACAATCGGGCACGGCTAGGCGTATCGTGGCCTTGGCCGTGGTGCTCCTCATCGCCAGCGCCTGCTCCACGCCTACGCGCCCGCCCGTGAGCAACCGATCTGCGGCATCCACAAGGGAACGCATGCCCGAATCGCTTCCCAAGCAGCCCGCAGAAGTGCAGGGCCGCCTGAAGCCGATGCCGGTACGGCCGCTCAATGTCCATTCCGAGTGCCATTTCACCGATGACGAAACTGGTTACAGCGCCCGCGCCCAACTCGACATCGGCGAGGCGGAAGTACATGCTTTCAGCGCGCGCATAGACGTACCGCAGCACGGCAACTGCCGCTTCGATCTCGCCGACTTCACCCAGGTACGCAAGCTGCCGCACATCGAACTGCGCGACCGCAGCGGCAACTGCACAGTGAGCATGTGGGAGCAGGGCGAACAAGTCACCATCGCCTTCGCCGAATGCGCGCGCCGCTGTACCCACGACACTTTCGACCACGTCTGGCCGATTCTGCTGGAACGGCTGGAAAATGAATGCCACTGAGTAAATACCACTGAGTGCCACTGAGCGCGTGCCGCCGGCAACATATGCCGCGAAGCGTCCGAAACAACAGGAACGATCATGAGCAGAACCGACTGGGAAGTCGTCATCGGGCTGGAAATCCACGCCCAACTCAACACGGCCTCGAAGATTTTTTCCGCTGCCTCGACCGCCTTCGGCGCCGATCCCAACACACAGGCCAGCGCGGTCGATATCGCGCTGCCCGGCGTGCTGCCGGTACTCAATCGCGGCGCGGTGGAGCGGGCGATCCGTTTCGGCGTTGCGCTCGACGCCCACATTGCGCCGAAAAGCGTGTTCGCGCGTAAAAATTACTTCTACCCCGACCTGCCGAAGGGTTACCAGATCAGCCAGTTCGAACTACCGGTGGTTTCCGGCGGCGAAATCGCCATCCACGTCGGCGACGGCGACGCGGCCTACGAAAAAACCGTCCGCCTGACACGCGCCCACCTCGAAGAAGACGCCGGTAAAAGCCTGCACGAGGATTTTCACGGCATGAGCGGTATCGACCTCAACCGCGCCGGCACGCCACTGCTGGAAATCGTCTCGGAACCGGACATGCGCTCCTCCACCGAAGCGGTTGCTTACGCCAAAGCCATGCATTCGCTGGTACGCTGGATCGACATCTGCGACGGCAACATGCAGGAAGGCTCGTTCCGCTGCGACGCCAACGTTTCGGTGCGCAAGCTCGGAACAACGCAACTCGGCACCCGGCGCGAGATCAAGAATCTGAACTCCTTCCGCTTCCTGCAACAAGCCATCGACTACGAGGTGCAGTGGCAGATCGAACGGCTCGAAGACGGCGGCACGATCCAACAGGCCACCGTACTGTTCGACCCCGACAGCGGCGAAACGCGCATGATGCGCTCAAAGGAAGACGCGCACGATTACCGCTACTTTCCCGACCCCGATCTGCTACCACTGGCGATCTCGCCCGAGTGGATCGAACGCGTGCGCACGACCATGCCGGAACTGCCGGCGGCGATGAAAGCCCGCTTTATCGACCAGTACGGCCTTTCCGCCTACGATGCCACCACCCTCACCGCAAGCAAGGAAATCGCCGCCTATTACCAGGCCACGGTCGGCGCTGCCGGCACGGCGCAGGCAAAACCCTGCGCCAATTGGGTGATGGGAGAACTGGCCGCGCGGCTCAACAAAGCAGAACTGGACATTGCCGCCTCGCCGGTCGCACCGGCGCAACTGGCTGGCCTGATCGCGCGCATCGCCGACAACACCATTTCCAACGCCATCGCCAAAAAAGTATTCGATGCCTTGTGGAACGGCGAAGGCGACTCGGCCGACACGATCATCGAACGCCAGGGGCTGAAGCAAGTCACCGACAGCGGTGCCATCGAAGCATTGATCGACGAAACGCTTGCGGCCAACCCCAAATCGGTGGAGGAATTCAAGGCCGGCAAGGAAAAAGCCTTCAATGCGCTAGTAGGCCAGGTCATGAAAGCCAGCAAGGGCAAAGCCAGCCCAACGCAAGTCAACGATCTGCTGCGTCGCAAGCTCAATACCTGAATTTTCGATATTCCTTATTATTCGCCCTGCGCGCTCACCGCTTTCCGCGCACGTCCGTTTTTTCCAAGGAAATCACCATGCTTTTGCGTTCCGCTCTTGTCGCCAGTCTGATCGTTTGCTCCGCCGCCCATGCCACCGAAGCCCCCGCGGCCCATCCCCGGCTCGCCCCCGGCTTGTGGGAAATGAAAAACACCATGGCCTCGCTCGGCGGCATCGTCCAAACGATAGAAATCTGCATCGGTGAGAACGGAGGCGACTTTACCGAGCAAGCGGCAAAAACCAGCAAGGACTGCCCGCAGAAGAACTTCCGAACCGATGGCGGCCGCGTCACGCTCGATGCCGTATGCAAGGCCGAAGGCAGCCTGGCCACCATCCACGGCGAATTTTCCGGGGACTTCTCCACTCACTACAACAGCGATATTCTCACCACCTACGATCCCCCGCTGCAGGGCATGACCAAGATGACGCTCAAGCAGGAGTCCCGCCGGCTCGGCGACTGCCAACCGGGGCAGAAACCGGGCGACGTGGTAACGAAAAGCGTCGGCGGCATCAATGTCGACAAAGTACTGAAAAACCTGCAGCAGAAACCCCCGAAATGACCCACCGCGCCACCCGGAACACCCGCACGGTGGCGCTATAATCGAAAAAGCCCGCCCCGCCCTCGGAGAATCCCGATGTGCCAGTTGCTTGGCATGAGTTGCAATGTTCCGACGGACATCTGCTTTTCCTTTAGCGGATTCCGCGCCCGCGGCGGCTTGACCGACCATCACCGCGACGGCTGGGGCATCGCCTTTTTCGAAGGGCGCGGCGCGCGCCTGTTCCTCGAACCGAACGCAAGCGCCGATTCGCCGGTGGCCGAACTGGTGCGCCACTACCCTATCCGCTCGCTCAACGTCATCGCGCACATCCGCAAAGCGACCCAGGGCGAAATCCGGCTCGAAAATACACACCCTTTTCAGCGCGAACTGTGGGGACGCCACTGGATCTTCGCGCACAACGGCAACCTAACCGACTACGCGCCAACGCTATCCGGCCGCTTCCTGCCAGTAGGCACCACCGACTCGGAACGCGCCTTCTGCCATATCCTGGATACGCTCGCGCAAAGTTTCACCACCGAACCATCGCCCACCGAGATTCATCCGCTGTTGCGCGAACTGGCGCACGACATCGGTGGCCACGGGGAATTCAATTTTCTGCTCTGCAACGGCGACTGCCTTTACGCGCATTGCTCGTCACGGCTGTGCTATATCGTTCGCCAGGCGCCTTTCTCCACTGCCCATCTCGCCGACGAGGACCTCGCCGTCGACTTCAACAACGTCACAACCCCGCAAGACCGTGTCGCCATCATCGCCACCACGCCGCTGACCGACAATGAAACATGGCACACGATGACGCCGGGCACCTTGCTCGCGTTCCAGCACGGCACAGCCATCGCGCGCGGGGAAACACGCCCCGCACCCGCGCCCTCCCATTGCCCCTCAACACCATCCAGTGCGTAAATGTTCCTTACCGTGAACGGGAACACGCGATAGAGTAAACATCCGCATATCATTTACTCGGCTGGAGACAATACAATATGGCATGTCCGCTATGTGAAGCGGAGGGTGGCATCGTTTTGTGGCAAGACGCACATTGCCGCGTTATTCGTGTAGATGACCCCATGTACCCCGGTTTCTGTCGCGTTATCTGGCATGAACATGTCGCCGAAATGACCGACCTCCCCCCTGCCGAGCGCCTCCATCTGATGAATGTCGTCCTAGCTACAGAACAAGCACTGCGAGAACTGTGCCGCCCCGACAAAGTCAACCTTGCCAGTTTTGGCAACATGGTGCCGCATCTACACTGGCATATCATCCCGCGCTTTAGCGACGACAGCCACTTTCCCGAATCGATCTGGGGCAAAGCCCAGCGCGTGGGCATCGTCCACACCGCCCCC
Source organism: Azoarcus sp. (assembly GCA_031546845.1). GTDB lineage: Bacteria > Pseudomonadota > Gammaproteobacteria > Burkholderiales > Rhodocyclaceae > Azoarcus. The sequence continues at coordinate 22,161 of JAVBJT010000031.1, forward strand.
AACGACAACGACATGGCCAGCGCAATTGCCCTCGCCGTCAACGCCTAATCAAAAGCCACCACCCGGAGCAGTCATGGACTACCGAAATCCGGCCGAATGCCTGAATCTGCTGCAAAATCTCAAGCTCGACGACACCGATGCAACCCACGCCTCGCTCATGGCGATGATCGCCGGACTGCTCGCCGCCCCGCCCGCGCCCAATCAGCACCTCGAAGTGCTGGAAACCGCCCGCCAAATCGTTGCCACAACCCAGGCCCATCTGGCGGCGCGCTACACCGCCCATCCGCTACCGCCGAACAGCGCCGAAAACGCAACGCTCGACCGTGTCGTCGCGCTATGGCGCACGCTCTCCCGCTCCTACGCCCATCTCACCCGCGCCGACGCGCAACACGGCACCCTGGAAGATCAACGCGCCCTGCTTGCCCAGCGCCGCATACACTACGCGGGACAAGCGTTGCTGGAATATTTTCGCGCCCATCGCGCGATACCCGCCGGCTACTGGGCGGAAATCCATGAATGCTATGCCGATGCCGAGCGGATCGGTGTCGCGCAAATTCGCGTCTCCGACCCCTTGAACGAGGTCTGGAAAGCACAAAGCACCGTGGAAGCGCACATCGCGATACTGCTTATCGATCTGGGCAACCCCTACGGACGCACCGAGCGTGAGCTCACATGGATTTGCCGCTGGGCGCAGCGCTTCTCGCCCTATTGCAATCTGCACGGCGAAACCGAAGACCGTAAACCCACGGTGTACAGCCTTGATCTGGCTACCGATCACGGTTTGCGCCCGCTCGGCCTACAAGCCCGCACGACGGGCCTGTATCGCTTCAACAGCAACAAACTGGCCGGGCAAATACAAGCAGTGTTGACGCAATTCAAACAAGGCATGAAACCGGCATCCCTGGGCCTGGGTAGCGATTGCCCGGTGGACGACTGCGCGCATCTGCTGCTTTCGCTCTATCGTCCCTGGGGATTGGCCTCCGCCGGCCGGCGCTTCCCGCGCCGTGGCAGCAAGGGCACGGTGGAACTGTGCGGCGACTGGCTGGCGATCGGATTTCATGTGCATGGAAAGGTATTTGAACAACCACGCACCTATATGGCTGGATCCAAGCTGGATCAAGACATCGCCGCCTTCACCCTGGGCGAGCGCGCGCCAGAGGCGAACAACTCGACCACGACGCAGATAAAACGCGTACGCGAAGCTGAAAGATTCGGTTTTGTCTGCGAACAATGGGAATTGCTCGACCAATCCGTCAGCGGTTTTCGCATGCAGCGCCAACCGAGCGCCGAACGTTTGGAACACCGCCAGTTGGTCGGCCTGCGGCCGCAGGATGGCGACCGCTTTCTTCTTGGTCAAGTCAGTTGGCTGATGTACCGCACCGACGGCTCGCTGGAAATCGGCGTGCATGTCCTCACCGGCGTCCCACAAAGGCTTTCCGCGCGCCCGGTTACATTACGTTCGGCACAGCAGAACGAGCTTTACCAGCCGGTTTTTCTGCTCCCCCCCACGCCCGCGCTCAAAGAACCCTCATCGCTCGTCCTGCCGGCGGGTTGGTTCGAGCACAGCCGCGTGCTTGAAATTCACGACGGCAAAGAAGCCGCGAACCAGATCCGGCTCAACAAGCTACTATTGAAAGGCGCAAACTTCGAGCAGGTCAGCTTTGAGCCGGTGACCCCGGCAGGACACGCGCACGCGGGAAACGCACGGTAAAGCGACTCCCCTTGCCGGGGGTGCTATGCACACCCAATTCGGCCTGATGCCGGGTAAGGACGTGTTTGACAATGGCCAGCCCCAGTCCCGTGCCGCCGATTTCACGCGACCGGCCGCGATCCACGCGGTAGAAACGCTCGGTCAAACGCGGAATGTGATGAGCCTCGATACCGATACCGGTATCGCTCACCGAAAATTCGCCGCCGCTTTCATCGTCCCGCCACACCAGCATGATGCCCCCCCCGTTCTGCGTGTAACGAACGGCGTTGCTACCCAGGTTGGCAAAGGCGCTGCGTAATTCCTCGCGGTTTCCCAACAATACGCTCCCGCCATTCGCGCTGGCCCCCTCAAGCGTCAATGTGACGCAGTGGCGGCCCGCCGACAGCAGCTCGATTTCCCGATGCACGTCGCGCATCAACTCATCGACAGCAATATGTTCCTCGGCCGGCACCGGCGTACCCGTCTCCAACACCGACAAAGCGAGCAAATCCTCGATCAAGCGCTGCATACGCAACGACTGTTCGTTGGCAAGGCGTAAAAAACGCAGCGTCTCATCGCGCCCCAGATCATCCAAGCCGTCGATCAAGGTTTCGAGGAAGCCCCCGACCACCGTCAGTGGCGTGCGCAACTCATGCGACACATTAGCGACAAAATCGCGCCGCATTGTCTCCAATCTCTCTAACTGCGAAATATCACGCGACAAAACCAGCTTGCGCTCACCGCCAAAAGGAACCACCTGTACTTGCAGCGTCAATCCCGGACGGCGATGCGATTGCAGCACCAGCGGCTCGTCGAAATGCGACAAGCGCAGATAAGCGACAAACTCGGGGTGGCGCACAAGATTGGTGACCGGTACACCGCGGTCGCGGCCACGATCGAGACCAAAGTGCTGCTCGGCCTTCAAATTGAGCCATTCGATCGCATCGGCACCGGAGAGATACATGACCCCATCGGGCATCGCCTCGCTGGCGTCATGGAAACGCTCCAATTCGGAGGACAGATTCTCGCGCATACCGCGCGCCACACGGGCACGGCGACCAAGATCGGCAAAAATCATGTCCCATGTACCGACAGCGCGCGGCAGCGGCGTATCGACCGGCGCGCGCGCCCAAGCAACGAGCCGTTGAAGATTGCGCAGGTGATACCCGCCCAGCGCCAACAAGCCCACCACCATCACCGACCAGCCCCATGCGGCCCCGCCAAACCCGCCGGCAACAACAGCCCCGACGGCAAGCGCCGCCAATGTCGGGCACACGCCCGTCCAAACATAACGTTGAGATCGGATAATGGCGCTTCTCCCCTATCATACGGGTTTGCATTCAAGCGGATAACAAGGCGGAGAGCCGAAGACAGTGCCATAGCACGGCAAGACAACCCAACGAAGTTATACGGTTGAAGGCAAATCCGTATCAGCCGCCGAATTATCGCACGGCTGGCGCCGTCTCCTACTGCGTCGAAAAGCGGTAACCACTGCCACGCACGGTCTGGATCAGCACATCGCAGCCCGACGCTTCGAGCGCGCTACGCAAGCGGCGGATATGAACATCGACCGTGCGCTCCTCGACGAACACATGATCGCCCCATACTTGATCGAGCAATTTCGCGCGCGAATGCACGCGCTCCGGGTGCGTCATAAGAAAATGCAGCAAGCGGAACTCGGTCGGCCCCAGCACTAAAGCATGCTCGCCAGCGTTAACGCGATGTGCCACGGGGTCGAGCCGCAAGCCGCCCAACGCAACCACATCCTCGGTCGCCTGAGGCATCCGGCGGCGCAAAACGGCCTTGATCCGCGCCGCCAACTCGCGTGGGCTGAACGGTTTGGCAACATAATCGTCGGCGCCCACATCGAGTCCGCTGACCTTATCCTGCTCCTCGCCGCGCGCGCTCAGCATAATGACCGGAATCGCCCGCGTACGATCCTCGGCGCGCAAACGGCGGGCAAACTCGATACCCGACATACCGGGCAGCATCCAATCGAGCAGCACCAGGTCGGGCAAACTTTCACGCATCAGGCGCTGCGCCGTTTCGGCATCCCCCGCGCGTATCACGCCATAACCGGCGCGCGTCAAATTCGCGGCAATCAGTTCCTGAATCGCCGGCTCATCCTCCACCACCAGAATATTCGCAGACATCTCTCCGCCTCCATCAGTCCGCGGCAGTGTATTTCAGGAATTTGAAGCTTTTATGACAGCATCCGAACCATGCCAAAAACATCTCACCGACACCATTCCGACACTTCGCGCAGCTTCGAGTATGATTGATGCCCCGCCACGGAGGCTAAAATCATGGCCGGACTCGACAAAGACACCCCGTTTCCCACCGCGATCACCCTGCATCGCCAATCCCACGTGCTGGAAATTGCCTTCGATGACGGCAGCCACTTCCAATTGCCGTTCGAGTTTCTTCGCGTGCATTCCCCCTCCGCCGAGGTGCGCGGCCACGGCCCCGGCCAGGAAACGCTGCAGCAAGGCAAGCGCGATGTTGAAATCACGGACATCGAGCCGGTAGGCAACTACGCGATCAAACCAAGCTTCTCCGACGGCCACGACAGCGGACTTTACTCCTGGGACTACCTCTACACCCTCGGGCGCGATCACGATCCGCTGTGGCAAACCTACCTGGAGCGCCTCGCCCAAGAGGGCGGCAGCCGGAATCCGGCCGATATCCCACCCCCTGCGCCCAAATCGGGCGGCTGCGGCCACCGTCACTGAAACCGCCATGAACGCGCTATGAACAACGACGCAACGCAAAAAACCACGCATTTCGGCTTCCAGAACGTCGCCGAAGAACAAAAGCAAAAGAAGGTTGCCGAGGTTTTTTCCTCGGTCGCACAACGCTACGACCTCATGAACGACCTTATGTCGTTCGGACTGCATCGACTCTGGAAAGCCTTCACCATTCAAGTGTCGGGCGTACGAGAAGGCCATCGCGTGCTCGACGTTGCCGGCGGCACCGCCGATCTCTCGCTCGCCTTCGCCCGCAAAGTCGGGCAACGCGGCCAGGTGTGGCTCACCGACATCAATCACGCCATGCTGTCGCGTGGCCGCGACCGCCTTTACGACCACGGCCTTATCCAGCCGGCGGCCCAGTGCAATGCCGAAAAACTGCCTTTCCCCGATGATTGGTTCGACTGTGTTACCGTTGCTTTCGGCCTGCGCAACATGACCCACAAGGACGCCGCGCTCGCCGAAATGCGCCGCGTATTGCGTCCCGGCGGATGTCTGCTTGTGCTGGAATTTTCCCGCGTCTATAAACCGCTGACACCGGTTTACGACTTCTATTCATTCAAAATCCTGCCATGGCTGGGCGACAAGGTCGCCAACGACGCCGATAGCTACCGCTATCTCGCCGAATCGATCCGCATGCATCCAAGCCAGGAAGACCTCAAAACCATGATGGAACAAGCCGGCCTATCGCGGGTCGACTACTTCAACCTCAGCGCGGGCGTCGTCGCCCTGCACCGTGGTTATAAAACCTGATCCAATAGGAGACTGCCCATATGAAACACCTGATTCTGGCCCTGCTCGTCGGCCTCTTCTCCTTTGGTTTCGACCTACCGGAAGCCGAAGCCAGACGCCTGGGCGGAGGCGGTAGCACCGGCATGCAGCGCCAAATGACGCCGCCGCAAACACCGCCTCGCCAACCCGCCGCCACACCCAATCAAAACACCGGTGGCCAGCAAACCGCCCCACCGGCGGCGCAGCCCAAACGCTCCTGGGCGGGACCGATTGCCGGATTGGCTGCCGGGCTTGGCCTTGCCGCGCTTGCCTCTTACCTCGGCTTTGGCGAGGGAATGGCCTCAATGATGATGATAGCGTTGCTGGTCATCGGCGCTATTGTCGTGTTCCGTCTGCTGTTTCGTCGTAGGGACGCACAGCATGGTCCGAACCTGCAATATGCCGGCGCGGGACCGGTCGGCGCCTCGGCCCCCTCCCATCCCGCCACACCGCAGGCCATGTCTGCTACAAGCACAGCATCGAACTTCGATGCCGAAAGCTTTGTGCGCCAGGCCAAGATCAACTTCATCCGCCTGCAAGCAGCGAATGACGCCGGTAACCTTGACGATATCCGCGAATTCACCACGCCAGAAATGTTCGCCGAAATCCGCATGCAGCTTACGGAACGCGGTGGCGACGCCCAGCAAACCGATGTCATCGATATCGACGCGAGCGTTGTGGAAGTAGTCGAGGAAGCGAGCCGCTACATCGTCAGCGTCCGTTTCAACGGCTTGTTGCGCGAAGAAGCGGATGCGGCGCCAGCAACAATCGATGAAGTCTGGCACCTTACCAAACCCACAACCGGCAACGACGGCTGGCGCGTCGCCGGCATTCAGCAGTTGAACTGAATCCTCTCGCTTATAGGGCAGGCCACGGCCTGCCCTCAACCAACCCCGTTGATATGTTCGACACGATTTTTCTCGCTGCCGCCAACCATTTGCTGAAGCAGTCCGGCTGGGCGCGCCATCGCCTGACACCATACGCCGGGCACACCGCTCGAATCGATCTGGTGCCACTAAAAGTGCGCTTTTCCATCACAGCGGACGGCTACCTTGCCGCATGGCATGGCGACGACACCGAGGCCGATGTCGCGCTGACGCTACCGCTGGCCGACACCCCCCTGATGCTGACCGAAGGCTTCCAAGGCCTCATGCAACGCGCCCATATCGAAGGCCGCGCCGAATTCGCCGATACCATCGGCTTCGTTTTCCGCCACTTGCATTGGGATATCGAAGAAGATCTGTCCCGTATCATCGGCGACATTGCGGCTCATCGCATCGCGAATGCAGGCCGCGCACTCAGCGAAGTGCCGCGAAAATTATGGAACAGCGCCAACGGCAATCTCACCGATTACCTTGCGGAAGAAAGCGCTTTTCTCATTTCTCGCGCGCCCCATGCCAGCCTTTCCAGCGATATTACCGCGCTCGCTCAAGCGACAACCCACCTTGATGAACGGATCAACCGTCTTGCAGATATAAGGTCTTAATTTCACGCGCATCACAAATAAGATGGGGCGGTTCCACTGGAACCGCCCCATCTTATTTACTTAATAGGCAAGACCTGTAAGCGTTATGCTTTCAAGGCCTCACCAACAGTGATGCCTGCGCTCAGTGCCCGCGCTTACGCAACCTTTCGATCGCTGCCTGCTGAGCAACCACCTCAAGCAACTCCGCCTGGGCCTTAGCGTAATCAAGCTTGGAACTCTGATTGGCCAATGCCTCTTCGGCCCGTTTCTTGGCCTCCAGCACTTTCGCTTCATCCAGATCCTTGCCGCGAATAGCAGTATCAGCCAGCACCGTCACCAAACCCGGCTGAACTTCCAGCATGCCACCCGCAACGAAAACCAGCTCTTCTTCCGCTTGATTGGGTACTTTTACCCGTACCGTCCCCGGCTTGATCCGAGTCATCAACGGCATGTGACCAGGCAGAATACCAAGCTCACCCGCCTCGCCAGGCAGCACGACGAACTCGGCCAGCCCGGAAAAAATCTGCTCTTCCGCGCTGACGATGTCCACATGAACCGTCATAGCCATAATGTGTCCTCTTCAACGCCGCGCGCCGCAAAGCGACGCACGGCCGGGGGAGAATTACTGAAGCTTCTTGGCTTTCTCAAAAGCCTCTTCAATATTGCCAACCATGTAGAACGCCTGTTCCGGAATATGGTCGCACTCGCCGCCCACAATCATCTTGAAGCCGGAAATCGTGTCCTTCAGCGGCACATATTTACCCGGTGAGCCGGTAAACACTTCGGCCACATGGAAGGGTTGCGACAAGAAACGCTGAATCTTCCGCGCTCTCGCCACCGCAAGCTTGTCGTCCGGCGACAATTCGTCCATACCAAGAATCGCGATGATATCGCGCAATTCCTTGTACTTCTGCAGCGTCGCCTGCACTTGGCGGGCAACGTTGTAATGCTCCTCGCCGACGACCAGTGGATCGAGCTGGCGGCTGGTGGAATCGAGCGGATCGACCGCCGGATAGATACCCAGGGCGGCGATATCGCGCGACAACACGACGGTCGAGTCAAGGTGCAAGAAGGTCGTGGCCGGCGACGGATCGGTCAAGTCATCCGCCGGAACATAGACGGCCTGGATCGAGGTAATGGAACCCACCTTGGTCGAGGTGATGCGTTCCTGCAACTTACCCATTTCCTCGGCCAGTGTCGGCTGATAACCCACCGCCGACGGCATCCGACCCAGCAGCGCGGACACTTCGGTACCGGCCAGCGTATAGCGATAGATGTTATCGACGAAGAACAGAATGTCACGGCCTTCGTCACGGAAACGCTCGGCCATGGTCAGCCCGGTCAGCGCGACGCGCAGACGGTTGCCCGGCGGCTCGTTCATCTGGCCGAACACCATCGCCACCTTGTCGAGAACGTTGGACTCCTTCATTTCGTGATAGAAGTCGTTGCCCTCGCGGGTACGCTCACCGACACCGGCGAACACCGACAAACCGGAGTGCTGCTTGGCGATGTTGTTGATCAATTCCATCATGTTCACGGTCTTGCCCACGCCGGCGCCGCCGAACAGGCCAACCTTACCGCCCTTGGCGAACGGGCAAACCAGATCGATAACCTTGATGCCGGTTTCGAGCAGATCGACCGATGGGGCAAGCTCGTCGAATTTCGGCGCTTTCTGGTGAATCGGGCGCAGTTCGTCGTACTCGATCGCGCCCTTCTCGTCGATCGGGCGGCCGAGAACATCCATGATCCGCCCCAGAGTGCCGTGACCCACCGGCACCGAAATCGGCGCGCCGGTCTTGCCCACTTTCATACCGCGGCGCAAACCGTCGCTCGATCCGAGCGCAATCGTGCGTACCACGCCATCGCCAAGCTGCTGCTGAACCTCGAAGGTCAAGCCCGCTTCGGCGAAGGAGCCCGCACTGTTTTCGCTTTCGAGCTTCAGCGCCTCATACACCTTGGGCATCTCGTCGCGCGGAAACTGAATATCCACCACCGCGCCGATGCACTGAACGACCGTACCAGTACTCATCGTTTTTCCTTAAATCAATAATCCGTTACACCGCCGCAGCGCCGCCGACGATTTCCGACAATTCCTTGGTAATCGCGGCCTGACGGGTCTTGTTATAGACCAACTGCAATTCGCCGATGACATTCTTGGCATTGTCGGACGCGGCCTTCATCGCCACCATACGCGCGCTTTGCTCGGACGCCATATTTTCAGCAACCGCCTGAAACACCAGCGCCTCGACATAACGCACCAGCATTTCGTCAATCACCGTCTGCGGATCCGGTTCGTACAGGTAATCCCACGACCCGTCCGGCGTACCCAGCTTGTCACCGGTCAATGGCAGCAACTGCTCCAGCACCGGCTCCTGGCGCATGGTGTTAATAAAGCGCGTATAAGCCACGAAAACCGCATCGAGCTCGCCATTCTGAAACGCGTCCAGCATGACCTTGACCGGGCCGATCAGCTTCTCAAGGTGCGGGGTATCGCCCAGATAAACCGCATGCGAAACCACCTTCGCGCCCATGCGTTGCATGAAGCCGAACCCTTTATTGCCGATGCAGCAGGCACGAACCTCGGTCGCTCCAGTGCCGTCCCACTCCTTCATGGCATTCAGCGCGACGCGTTGGATGTTGGTATTGAGACCGCCGCACAAACCCTTGTCCGTCGTCACCAGAATGATTCCGACCCGCTTGATCTGGTCTTTACGAACCAGAAAAGGATGCTTGTAATCGGTCACATTGGCTTGTGACAAATTTGCAGCGAGTCGACGGACTTTTTCGGCATAGGGACGCGCGGCGCGCATCCGATCCTGCGCCTTGCGCATTTTGGATGCGGCCACCATTTCCATGGCCTTGGTGATCTTGCGCGTGTTTTGCACGCTCTTGATCTTGGTACGGATTTCCTTACCGCTAGCCATATTCCGTCTCCGTAGGCGGCCTTAAGCCCAAGACTTCTTGAACTCGGTAATCGCGGCCACCAAGGTCTTCTCGCCCTCGGCGTCGAGCTCCCTGGTTTCCGCAACCTTGGCCACCAAAGCGGCATGCTTGGTCTTCACATACTGTTGCAGCGCCGCTTCGAACGCCAGCAAACGCGGCACCTCGACATCGTCGAAGTAGCCGTTGTTCACCGCGTACAGCGTTACCGCCATATCGGCAATAGACAACGGAGCGTACTGTGCCTGCTTCATCAGTTCGGTAACGCGGCGGCCACGCTCAAGCTGCTTGCGCGTGGCATCGTCCAGATCGGAAGCGAACTGGGCAAAGGCCGCGAGCTCGCGGTACTGCGCGAGGTCGGTCCGGATACCGCCGGACAGCTTCTTGATGACCTTGGTCTGCGCCGCGCCACCGACGCGCGACACCGAAATACCCGCATTGATGGCGGGGCGGATGCCGGCGTTGAAAAGGTCGGTTTCAAGGAATATCTGACCGTCGGTAATCGAAATCACATTGGTCGGCACGAACGCGGAAACGTCGCCAGCCTGCGTCTCGATAATCGGCAGCGCGGTCAGCGAACCGGTTTGACCCTTGACTTCACCCTTGGTGAGTTGCTCGATGTAATGCTCATTGACGCGCGCGGCGCGTTCGAGCAAACGGGAGTGCAGGTAGAACACATCGCCCGGATAGGCCTCACGACCCGGCGGACGACGCAGCAGCAGGGAAATCTGGCGATAAGCCCAAGCCTGCTTGGTCAGATCGTCATAAACAATCAGCGCATCCTGGCCACGATCACGGAAATATTCGCCCATCGTGCAGCCGGCATAGGCCGACAGATACTGCATCGCGGCCGACTCGGACGCCGTCGCGGCAACGACGATGGTGTATTCCAGCGCGCCATGCTCTTCGAGCTTGCGCACAACGTTGGCAACAGTCGAGGCTTTCTGACCGATGGCAACGTAGACGCAGAACATGTTCTGGCCTTTCTGATTGATGATCGCATCGACCGCGACGGCTGTCTTGCCCGTCTGGCGGTCGCCGATGATCAGTTCGCGCTGGCCACGGCCGATCGGCACCATGGAGTCCACCGACTTCAGCCCGGTTTGCACCGGTTGCGACACGGATTGGCGCGCAATAACGCCTGGCGCCACCTTTTCGATTTTGTCGGTCAGCTTGGCATTGATCGGCCCTTTGCCGTCGATGGGCTGGCCGAGCGCATTGACCACGCGTCCGATCAACTCGGGACCGACAGGCACTTCAAGAATGCGGCCAGTCGCTTTGACGGTGTCGCCTTCGGTAATGTGCTCGTACTCACCGAGCACCACCACACCGACGGAATCGCGTTCAAGGTTCAGCGCCAAACCAAAGGTGTTGCCGGGGAACTCCACCATCTCGCCCTGCATGACGTCGGCAAGACCATGAACTCGGGTGATACCGTCGGTAACCGACACGACCGTACCCTCGTTGCGCGACGTGGCGGCGAGCTGCAGATTCTGGATCCGACTCTTGATCAGATCACTGATTTCAGAGGGGTTGAGTTGCATTTTGCGTTTAACTCCTAGTTCTTGAGCGCAGCGGCCATGTTCGCAAGTTTGCCGCGAACCGAGGCATCGATCACTTCGTCACCGACGGCGATGCGAACCCCACCGATAAGGCTGGGATCGACAGCGACCTTCGCATTCAGCCGAGCCTTGAAACGAGCCTCGAGGTCGGTCTTAAGCGAAGCCAGCGTGGCATCGTCGAGGGGAAAGGCGGAGGCAATCTGCACCTCCATGACACCCTCATGTTCGTTCTTGAGTTCGATGAACAAATCGCGAATTTCAGGAAGCACCTGCAGGCGTTCGTTATCCACAAGGACACGAATGAAGTTCTGCTGATCGGCAGACAGATCGCCAGAGACATCCAACACCAGCTTGGCGAGCTGATCCGCGGGAAGCTTGGGATCGCTGATGCAGGTCCGCATGGCGGAATCGGCCGCCACGACGGCAAGCCGATTCAGCGCTTCCGACCAAGGCCCCAGCGCACCCGCCCCACGAGCCAACTCGAAGGCGGCATCGGCATAGGGACGCGCGATGGTGACGTTCTCGGCCATGGCTTATTGCAATTCCTGTTTCAGGTTGGCAAGCAGTTCGGCATGCACCTGGGGGTTGATCTCACGGCGAAGAATCTTTTCAGCACCCGCCACCGCCAGATTGGCAACTTGGTCGCGCAAAGCTTCTTTTGCTCGTTGAGCGGCAACACCCGCTTCGGCTTCGGCGGCAGTACGAGCTTGGCTGATGATGCGCGCCGCTTCGGTGCGCGCTTCGTCGATCAATGCACTTGCCTGTTTGTCAGCGGAGGCGCGCACATCGCCAGCGGATTCGCGTGCTTTGCGCAGTTCCTCGACGACCTTTTTTTCAGCGAGCGTCAGATCGGCTTTAGCCTTATCCGCGGCCGCCAGCCCATCCGCAATTTTCTTTGCACGCTCGTCCAGTGCCTTCACGATGGGTGGCCACACGAATTTCATCGTGAACAACGCCAAAATGAAGAACACAACAAGCTGGGCTATCAGAGTTGCGTTCAAATTCACTGTTCTTGACCCTCAGTTTCGTTCAGAGGAAGCGAACTCGAACCGATCAGAGCTGGAACGGGTTGGCAAAAGCAAACATCATGGCGATACCGACACCGATCAGGAACGCAGCGTCGATCAGACCGGCAAGCAGGAACATCTTGGTTTGCAGCGCATTCATCAGCTCCGGCTGACGGGCCGAGGCTTCGAGATACTTGGAGCCCATGATGCCGATACCGATGCAAGCGCCGATCGCGCCCAAACCGATGATCAGACCAGAAGCCAGCGCAACAAAACCCAGAACGTTTTCCATGACAACTCCTTGTGTTGAGAAACGACAATTGAAGCTAAACCAAATACTACGAACAAATCTTTATCAATGACCTTCGTGCGCTTGGCCGATGTACACCAGCGTCAGCATCATGAAGATGAAAGCCTGCAAGGTAATGATCAGGATGTGGAAGATCGCCCAGATCGTCCCAGCGACAACGTGACCGACAAAGCCGAACACCGTGGCGGTGCTGCCCAGTAGCGCGATCAGGATGAAAATCAGCTCGCCAGCGTACATGTTGCCGAACAGACGCATGCCGTGGGATACCGTCTTGGCAACGAACTCGATGATCTGCATCGCGAAGTTGACCGGGTAGAGCAACGGATGGCTACCGAAAGGCGCGGTGAAAAGCTCATGAATCCAGCCGGAAACACCCTTGATTTTCACGTTGTAATAGAGGCACAGCAACAGCACGCCGATCGACATGCCCAACGTCGCGGAAAGGTCGGCTGTAGGCACGGCACGCATGTAGGCATGGCTCGGATCGCCACCACCAGCGGCATAAACGCCTTCCCAGATGCGCGGCAGCAAATCGACCGGCAGCAAGTCCATGGCATTCATCAGGAAGATCCAGACAAACACGGTCAAGGCAAGCGGCGCCACGAAACGGCGTGACTCGGCGCTATGGATGATGCCCTTGGCCTGATCGGCAACCATGCCCACCAGGATTTCGACGATACCTTGAAAACGCCCCGGAACACCGGACGTCGCCCTGCGCGCGCCCAGCCAAAGCAGGAAGATCGTCAGCCCTCCAAGCAACACCGAGTAAAACATCGAATCGAGATTGATGACAGTCCAATCGACGATGTTTTTCTGGGCATGACCGGTATTGTTGAGATGCGTCAAGTGATGGACGACATACTCGGATGCGGTAGGAGCGTGTTCTGTGGCCATTTATTAGGTCTTTACCAAAAATGCAAATAAATTCGCTTTTAGCGCCAGAATCAAACCGATCAACACTGCTCCCCAATGAACGCTGGGATACAGCAGCGGAATCAGCGCCAACAATCCTACAATCGAGACGACCTTGATAAATTCGCCCACGACGAATGCGGTCACAGTCGCACCAGTCGGCCGTTTAGCAAGAATTCCAAGGCGTAATGCGAATACCCACCCCGGAACAACGCAGGCCAGACCACCGAAAGCTGCGGATACCGCCCCCCGAGAGCCAAAAAAAACGGCCGAAACGGCCGTCGCCAAGAGCGTCGCGCCCAACTGTAAAAATACGGCTTTTAGCATCTATTAATTTTTATCGGCGCCGCCCGAAAACGGCCACCAGAAAATCCCGTGCATACTATGAGTTAACCACCGTGAAGTCAAACCAAAATGCCGGACACGAACCCTCCACGCGCAGAAACGTTCTATGTTTGAAACCCGTGGCTAGCATACCGTATTAGCCAATGCTCATTCTCCCGACTCTAGCCTATGAATCCCGACTACTCCCGCTCCATCCCTCAAGTCTGGCGCCGCATGTCGCGCGTTTTCACCGCGCTCGGCGACGAGCACCGGCAGCGCATCCTGCTGACGTTCGACCGCGGAGAGCGCCTCAACGTCGGGCAGATCGTCGCCGTATCCACCCTATCTCGCCCAGCCGTATCCCACCACTTGAAGATCCTGCGAGAAGCAGAGGTGCTGTGTTCCGAAAAAATCGGGAAAGAGGTTTTTTTCTGGATAAACAAGCCCTTCCTTACTGAAACCTTTGGCAACGTACGCGACTACCTCGATCAGAATCTGTGACCGCCCTGCATATACATCGAAAAGATTAGACATTTAATCGCAACACTTCCATAATCGCAGCACCCTTTACACACCCTATCTCCCACCCCTTTACACCATGCTCAAATCCATCCTGAAGCGCCTTCTTCGTCCCGTGCTTAGGCAGTTGTTCCGGATTCGCACGACAGGCATTGATAAAGCAGCCCTTTCCGCCCCCCGGTTGCTCATCGTCGCCAACCATGAATCTTTTCTCGACGGCATCCTGCTTGGCATATTTTTGCCGCTCGACCCGGTTTTTGTCGTGCATACGGGTGTTGTACGCAACCTCTGGTTCCGTATAGCGCTGAAGCTGGTCGACCACCTAGCGGTCGATCCGAGCAACCCAATGGCGATGAAACGCGTCATCCGCCTGGTCGAATCGGGCCGTCCAGTGGTGATCTTTCCCGAGGGCCGAATCACCACGACCGGCAGCTTGATGAAAGTCTACGAAGGCCCCGCCTTCGTCGCCGCGAAATGCGCGGCCACCGTCGTTCCCGTTCGTGTGGACGGCGCCGCGCGCAGCTACTTTTCGCGCGTTTCCGGCCGTCATCCGCGCCGGCTTTTGCCACGCATCACCCTGAGCATGCAACCGGCCACCCGCATCGAGATGCCCACGGAAGGCACGGCACGCGAGCGTCGCCGCCGCGCCGGCGAAATCATGCGCCGCTTGATGCAGGAGGCACTGTTCGCCTCTCGCCCCCAGCAGACACTCTTTCAGGCGTTGCTCGACACCACCGCCATCCACGGTCGCTCTCGCGCGGTAATCGAAGACATCAAACAGGTCGAATACAGCTACGGCGATCTGCTGAAAATGGCGCTGATGCTCGGCCGCCTCGGCGCCCGCCATGCGGCGGCGGGGGAACGCATCGGCTTGCTGCTGCCCAGCCTCACCCCCACGCTCGGCCTCATCTTCGGCCTCAATGCCTTCGGTCGCGTACCGGCAATGCTCAACTACACGAGCGGCACCGACGGCTTGCAAGCCGCCTGCACCGCAGCCTGCTTGCGTACCATCATCACATCGCGCGCCTTCGTCGACCAAGCCAAACTCGCACCCCGGCTGGCGGGGCTGCGCGATGTGGAACTGCTCTATTTAGAGGACCTTCGGGAGGGCGTAACGCTCGTCGACAAACTCTGGCTGGTGCTGTGGGCACTGCGCGTACCGCGCCTGGCGGCGCGACGGCTCGATCCGGAAGATCCGGCCGTGGTGCTGTTCACCTCCGGCTCCGAAGGCAAACCGAAAGGCGTCGTGCTGTCGCAGCGCGCGCTGCTCGCCAACATCGCGCAAATCCGCGCCGTGGTGGATTTTTCGCCAGAAGACAAGGTTCTCAACGCACTGCCGCTATTCCATTCATTCGGCCTCACCGCCGGCGCATTGCTGCCGGTATTGACGGGGGCGGATGTTTTTCTCTACCCGTCGCCGCTGCATTACCGGGTGATACCGGAACTGGCCTACGACCGCGGCTGCACCGTACTGTTCGGCACCAACACCTTCCTCGGCCACTACGCAAGGTTTGCCCACCCCTACGACTTTTACCGCCTGCGCTACGTTATTGCCGGCGCGGAAAAACTGACGGAATCCGTAAGCAATATCTGGTTTGAAAAGTTCGGCATTCGTATCTTCGAGGGCTACGGCGCCACTGAAACCGCACCGGTACTGGCAGTAAACACGCCAATGGCCTACCGCAGCGGCACCGTCGGCCAGTTGCTGCCCGGTCTGCGCGCGCAATTGACGCCCGTGCCCGGCATCGAACGCGGCGGCATTCTGCACGTCACCGGCCCCAACCTGATGTCCGGCTATCTGCGCGTCGAACGCCCGGGTGAGCTGCAGCCGCCGGAATCCAGTGCCGGCAACGGCTGGTACGACACCGGAGATGTGGTCGACATCGACGACGAAGGCTTCGTCCGTATCGTTGGCCGGGTCAAGCGCTTCGCCAAGGTCGCTGGCGAAATGGTATCGCTTGAAGCAGTCGAAGTCCTCGCCACGCGGGCCGCACCGAAAGCAATGCACGCGGCCTCGACTCAACCCGATGAAGCGCGCGGCGAAACCATTGTGCTGTTTTCCACCGACCCGGAACTAACCCGCGAACACTTGCAGAAAGCGGCGCGCGACGGCGGCTGGCCCGAGATCGCCGTGCCACGCCGTATCATCAAGGTCGATGCGCTACCGCTGCTGGGCACCGGCAAGCTCGACTACGTAACGCTAAAACAGTGGGCGGAGGCCGCCTGATGGATACGCTCCGCTCGCCCGTGCGCCGACGCTTGCTGCTCGGCGGTCTCGGCCTTGCCCTGGCTGGCGGCGCCGCTGCCGCGAGCCGCTCCAAACCCATGCTGATGAACGCCTGCCGCACCGATCTTACCTCCGATCCGGCATTACGGAATTTGCTCCAAGCAACGTGGGAAGGTATCGACGCCACACAAGTCTGGGACATGCACGTCCACCTCGCCGGCACCGGCGATTCCGGCCGCGGCATCGAAATCCCGGCGGCCTCGCCGCTGCGTCCGGTGGAATACGCCCAACGCCTGTTCTATCTCAATGCCGGCTGCGCCCACGACGCACCCGGCAAGGTCGACGACAGCTACATTGCCCGCCTGCGCAACCTGTGCACCGCCGCGCCAGCCGGCTTCAAGCTGCTGCTGTTCGCGTTCGACCGCGCGCACGATGAGCAAGGCCGCGCCTTGCCGCAGCAAAGCAGTCTTTACGTGCCCGATTCCTACGCCCGCGACGTGGCGCAGGCCAATCCCGAACGCTTCGAATGGGCATGCTCGATCCATCCGTTGCGCGAAGACGCCATCGGCGCTTTGCACGCCGCAGTCCGTGGCGGCGCTCGGGCGGTGAAATGGCTACCTCCGGCAATGGGCATCGATCCAGCCTCGCCGCGCTGCGATGCCTTTTACGCCGCCTTGGCGGAACTCGATCTACCGCTCATTACCCATGTCGGCGAGGAAAAAGCGGTACACGGTCCAGGCCGGCCGGAATGGGCCAGCCCGTTGCGGCTGCGCCGCGCACTTGAACACGGCGTACGCGTCATTGTCGCCCACTGCGGCAGCATGGGTAGCGACATCGACACCGATCGCGGCACGGACGGCCCTCGCCTGCCGACTTTCGATCTGTTCGCTCGCATGATGGACGAAAAACAATACGCAAACAGGCTGTTCGGCGACATTTCAGCCATCACGCTGACCAACCGCGACCCGGGTATCATCCGCACCCTGGTCGAACACAGCGAATGGCACGACCGCCTGCTATTCGGCAGCGATTACCCACTGCCCGGCATCGTGCCGCTGATTCCATTGAGCAAACTCGTCCGCGAACGCTTGCTCGACGAACGCGACGTGCCCCTATTGGAAGAACTGCGTCATCACAACCCGATCCTGTTCGACTTTGCCCTCAAGCGCCAGCTTGTTTCGCGCGGGCGGCGCTTCTCCGCCGCCGTATTCGAAACCCGCCGCCACTTCACGCGTAACAACGCTTGACCCTCCTCGCCCGAGCCACCTTACATAGATTATCCGCATGAGCCACCAGTTCTCCCTGATGCGGCAGCGCCGCTTCCTGCCTTTCTTTCTTACTCAGTTTCTTGGCGCCTTCAACGACAACGTCTACAAGAACGCCCTGGTCGTGCTGCTCACCTTTCACACCGCGCGCTACACCACGTTGTCGGCTGGCATTCTGGTGAATTTATGCGCAGGACTCTTTATCCTGCCCTTTTTTCTGTTTTCGGCTACCGCCGGACAGATCGCCGACAAGTTCGAAAAAAGCCGTCTGATCCGCTTCGTCAAACTGTTCGAAATCGCCGTCATGTCACTCGCCGGCATCGCTTTCGCGCTCGATTCGCTCACGCTGATGCTGGTCGCGTTATTCCTGATGGGGACCCACTCCACCCTGTTCGGTCCGGTCAAATACGCCATCCTGCCGCAGCATCTGCATGAAACAGAGTTGGTTGGCGGCAACGCGCTGGTCGAATCCGGCACCTTCGTCGCCATTCCTCTCGGCACCCTGGTCGGCGGCGTGCTCGCGGGGCTACCGCAAGGCACGCACTGGATCTCCATCACGGTCCTCACACTGGCCGTGCTCGGCTACCTCGCCAGCCGCACCATTCCGAACGCGCCCGCCGCCTCGCCCACGTTGACAATCGACTACAACCCGCTTGGCGAAACCTGGCGAAACCTGCGCTTCCTGCGTGGCAACCGCACCGTATTTCTTTCCATTCTCGGCATATCGTGGTTCTGGTTCTACGGCGCGCTGTTTCTATCGCAATTCCCGGCTTACGCCAAAGACGTGCTCGGCGGCAACGAACACGCAGTCATTCTGCTGCTGGCGGTATTCTCAATCGGCATCGGCATCGGCTCGCTGCTGTGCGAGCGCCTATCGGCCGGGCGCATCGAACTGGGTCTCGTGCCGTTCGGCTCCATCGGCCTGTCGCTGTTCGCGCTCGATCTATGGTGGGGCAGCCCGGCCGCGGCACTCGCCGCCAACGCAATACCGCTGTCGCTCGATGAGTTGCTCGCTCGCCCCGGTACCTGGCGCCTACTTGCCGACCTCATTGCCATCGGTATTTTCGGCGGCTTCTATATCGTTCCGCTCTATGCGCTGATCCAGCGCCGCAGCGACGCCAGCCACCGCTCGCGCACCATTGCCGGCAACAACATCCTCAACGCGCTGTTCATGGTCATTGCCGCCATCATGGGCGCCGGACTGCTCGCGGCCGGCGCCTCCGTGCCACAGCTGTTTCTCGTAACTGCCCTGCTCAACGCCGTGGTTGCAACCTACATCTACACCCTGGTTCCGGAATTTCTCCTGCGCTTCATCGTCTGGCTGCTGGTGCGTACCGTCTACCGCCTGCAGGTAAAAGGCATCGAGCACATCCCGGAAGAGGGCCCGGCTGTGCTGGCATGCAATCACGTCAGCTACGCCGATGCGCTCATCGTTGCGGCGGCAAGCCGGCGACCGGTACGTTTCGTCATGGACCATCGGATTTTCCGCATGCCGCTACTGCGCTTCCTCTTCCGCGAAAGCCGCGCCATTCCTATTGCATCGGAAAAAGAAAACCCTCAGATACTGGAGCACGCTTTCGACGAAATCGCCCGCGCACTGGAAGCTGGGGATTTGGTGGTGATCTTTCCTGAAGGCGGTATCACCACGGATGGCGAACTTCAGCCCTTTCGCCCCGGCCTTGAACGCATCATCACGCGTACGCCCGTACCCATCATACCGCTTGCACTACGCGGCTTATGGGGCAGTTTCTTCTCGCACAAGGATGGTCCGGCGATGTCACAGCCACTACGCCGGGGGCTCTTCAACCGCATTGAATTGGTCGCCGGTGAGGCTGTGCCTCCCGGCGCAATGACACCTGAAACACTGCATGCACAGATAGCCCAATTGCGTGGCGACTGGCGCTGAGGTTTTCTTATTTTCAGCGCCCAGCGCTGTTGGCAGATAGCGCAACCGGCTCACTAAGAGGCCGGCATGTGGCCGGCGTGTCGAATCAATGCTGCGAAACGCAGTGCTCGCGATTTTGTGCATCCAAGATGTTTCCCAAGGTCACCCAGGGAAACATCTTGCTCACCTGATTATCTTTTTCAAAAAACCCCGTGAGATTGTGAGATTATTTTCGAGCTACGCTTTATTGGCGCGGTTCGCTTTTTTCTCATCTGCTGCAATCTGCTGCGTCACAAAATAGTACAGATAGCCGCCAATCACAAGAATCGCAGCAATCGTAAACAGGCTGAGAAGCCCAATATCCGTACTAAACAGCTCTTTCCAGGCCATGGTAAAACTCCTTTTACGACAGGTTAGGAACTTGGATCAATTTTTATGTTCGTCTCTGTCGGAAGATATGCAGCCCCGCTCATGCGCCACGTATGCGTCTCGTCTTCTATATGAAACAGCCAGCGGCCAGTACCGAGCGGAGCCATAGCTCCTTCAAACACTTCACCGTTCTTGTGCAGTGAAAGCGCCTGATCTTTGCCAACCTGAGTCGGGTGAATGACTGTCACCAAAATCCGCTCAGGTATCTTTGTTGCGTCTTTACCGGACAACTCGATCCGTAGCCTATCGCTGCGGATATCGAGCCGCGCGGAAAGCCCCAATTCACGAGCCTGCTCGATACGGCCTATTTCCTGAACAATCGCCGTGCCCTCTTTGTAATAGTCATCAACGACCAAGCCATCCGAGGTATCAAGCGCGATGGCGAGCGTAATGAAACCCGCAACCACCGCCAACGCTGGGAAAAAAATCAGAAACCAGGGCCAACCCTGTTTATACCAAGGGGCAATATCTTTAGCGGTCATCGTCGTCGAATTCATTTGTTTCACTGAGGAAAGAAAAAGGTTGTTTTTTCGCGCAGCACACGAGAGGGATCATCCTCGGCGCGAATCTCAAAAAACATCACGTTAGCCCCTGGTTTCCCGGCATCGGGCGGCGCTATGACTTGCAGCGTCACATCCTGATTTGCCGTGGGACCAACCTCGAATTTTTTCTCTCCCTTTATCTGCACATCGTGCAAACCGCTTGCCTCAAACTCAAAAACCCGCGTGCGCTCCGTCATATTCATCAGATGCAGGTTGTAAACATTCTCTATCCGGCCATCGGCGAGTTCGCGCCCCAGCGTTGCCCGATCGCGGATGACATCGACACGCATCAAATTGCGCGTCGCCAGTCCCCATGCGAAGCCCGCACAGAAAATAGCAAGAATGACGCTGTAAATCAGCGTACGCGGTCTTAAAACATGGGAGAAAATCTCTTTGCCCCCCCAATGCTGCTTCAGCGCATTTTCGGTCGAATAACGAATCAGACCGCGCGGATAGTCCATTTTGTCCATGACCTGATCGCACGCATCGATGCAAGCCGCGCAGCCAATACATTCGTACTGCAACCCCTGGCGAATATCGATGCCGGTCGGACAAACCTGCACACAGATGCCGCAGTCCACACAATCGCCCTTCCCGATCGATTTCGGCTCCACCCCCTTTTTACGCGCGCCGCGCGGCTCGCCACGCTCTTCATCGTAAGTAATAACAAGGGTATTGGGATCGAACATCACCCCCTGAAAGCGCGCATAGGGGCACATGTATTTGCATACCTGCTCACGCAGCGCCCCGGCAAATGCATAGGTAAAACAGCCGTAAAAAACGATCCAGAACAATTCCCAAGGACCAAAATTGAGCGTGGTCGCAGCTTTCAGCAGATCGTCGAGCGGTGAGAAGTAGGCGACAAAGGTAAAACCGGTCCATAGCGCAACGATTGCCCAGACCGCATATTTCGTGCTTTTCAATGCGAGCTTTCTCGGCCCCAGCGGCTGCTTGTCGAGCTTAACCCGCTGGGTGTGGTTGCCTTCTATTTTTTCTTCTATCCACATGAAAATTTCGGTGTATACCGTCTGCGGACAGGCGTATCCACACCACAACCGACCAGCAACCGCCGTAAAGAAAAACAAGGAATACGCCGAAATAATCAGCAATAGGGCCAGGAAAAGCGCATCCTGCGGCCAGAAAACCCAGCCGAAAACATAGGCCTTGCGGTCTACGATATGAAACAAAACAGCCTGCCGGTTATTCCACGTCAACCAAGGCAGGCCGTAAAAAAGCAGTTGTGTAAACCAAACCAACACCCAGCGCCATTTGGCAAAAACACCGCTCACTGAGCGCATATACACTTTTTTATGCGCAGCGAACAACGAAGTCCCCGATTCGGGGGGAGGCGCAGAGCCAACAGGCTCAGGGGGTGGGGTCAAGCTATTCATAACATGATCGCTCTACTAAAACTTATCGGCAATCTGCATATGATACCCCCCGGATATACCCGGGGGGTTTTGGCGGAATCAGTTCTTTTTATTAAGACTCATCACGTAAGCACTCAGCAGGTGCACTTTCGCGTCACCCAGGAACTCCTTGAATGCGGGCATCTGGTTGGTACGGCCATGTGTAATGGTTTCAATCACCGACGCTTCGGACGAACCATATAGCCATACGCTGTCGGTCAGGTTCGGCGCGCCAAGCATGGTATTGCCCTTGCCATCCTCGCCGTGGCAGACCGCGCAGTTCTGCGCGAACAACTCTTTACCGCGCTGAGCACGCAGGGAATCGTTCGGCAAACCAGACAGGGAGCGGACGTAGTTGGCCGCATCCTTCACGCCTTCTGGACCAAGCACCGGGCCAAACGGCGTCATCACCCCTATCCGGCCTTCGGAGATGGTCGCCTTGATGGTCGCCGGCTCGCCTCCCCACTTCCACTCATCGTCGGTCAGATTGGGAAAGCCCTTGGTGCTGGAACCTTCTGCCGTGGCGCCATGACACTGAGCGCAGTAGGTCAGGAACAAGCGTTTGCCCATGGCATTCGCTTGCGGATCGGCCGCCACCGTATGCAGATCCTGTCCCAGGTACTTGTTGAAAATCGGCCCGTAAGTCTTATCGGCCGTGCTCATTTCCGCCTCGTACTGGCTAACCCCGCTCCAGCGATACAGACCTTGATGCGTACCAAAGCCGGGATAGATCACCAGATAGGCGACGGAAAAGATCACCGTCGCCCAAGCAAGATACAGCCACCACCGAGGCAAAGGGTTGTTGTACTCGGCGATGTTTTCGTCCCACACGTGACCGTGCAGTTCAACCGGCCCCTGATGCCGGGTCATGTTCGTCGCCAGAATGAAGACACAGAACAGCAAGCTCAAGGCCACAAGGCCCATCACGTACACGTTCCAAAATCCGCTAACAAAGTCAGCCATTTGTTTTCCCTTCCTGTTCTTGCCGGTCGCGTTGGACCGGCAGATCGTCGTCATCGGTCAAAGGCAGGCGCGCCGCTTCATCAAAGCCGGATTTCGCATGCTTGCTATACGCCCAGACGCAGATACATAAAAAGCACAGCAGCGAGAGGACTGCGATGATGCTGCGAAATTCGTTCAGATAATCCACGACGCGCTCCTTTCGCCCTTACCTCACATTTTTCAACGCAAGACCCATGCCTTGCAGATACGCAATCAATGCGTCCAGCTCGGTCTTGTCCTTGAGGGCGGCACGCGCGCCAGCAATGTCCTCATCGCTGTATTTGTGCAAACCGACCATGTTCAGCGCGCGCATCTTGGCTTCGATATCGAGACTGCCGACCGGTCGATCCAGCCACGGATAGGCAGGCATGTTCGACTCGCTGACGACGTCGCGCGGATTACGCAAGTGAGCGCGATGCCATTCATCGGAATAGCGCCCTCCAACGCGAGCGAGGTCCGGACCAGTCCGCTTCGACCCCCACTGGAACGGATGGTCGTAGATGAACTCGCCCGCCACGGAGTAATGCCCATAGCGCTCGGTTTCCGCACGGAACGGACGAATCATTTGCGAATGGCAGTTATAGCAGCCTTCGCGAATGTAGATGTCGCGCCCGGCGAGACGAAGAGCGTCATAAGGCTTGACGTCGAGCTTATTGCCCTTCTGGTCGATCGCGGTCGTGGTCGACTTCTGGAAGAAAAGCGGAACGATTTCGACCAACCCCCCCACACTCACTGTGAGCAGGGTCAGAACGATCATCAGAAAAACGCTCCGCTCAATGCTGTCGTGTTTCATATTGGATATCTCCGATTAGGCGTGAGCGGCCGCAGGTGCGAGAACCGGCGCGTCGTATGCTTTCTGGCCGGCAATCGTTTTGACCATGTTGTAGAACATGATCAACATGCCAACAAGGAACAACACGCCACCGACAAGCCGGATGGTCCAGAAGGGATAGCTGTTCTTGACGCCTTCAACAAACGCGTAGGTCAGCGTGCCATCCGGGTTGGTGGCGCGCCACATCATCCCTTGCATCACACCGGCGATCCACATCGAAGCGATGTAGAGCACGATACCGACGGTCGCTACCCAGAAATGGGTGTTGATCAGCTTCACGCTGTACATTTCTGTTTTGCCGTACAAGCGCGGCAGCAGGAAGTAAATCGCCCCGATGGAAACCATCGCCACCCAGCCCAATGCGCCGGAGTGAACGTGACCGATGGTCCAGTCGGTGTAGTGCGACAGCGCATTGACCGTCTTCACCGACATCATCGGCCCTTCGAAGGTCGACATGCCGTAGAAGGACAGCGAGGTAATCAGGAACTTCAGGATCGGGTCGGTGCGCAGTTTGTGCCACGCGCCAGACAGAGTCATGATGCCGTTGATCATGCCACCCCAGGACGGAGCCAGCAGAATCAAGGAGAACAACATGCCGACAGACTGTGCCCAGTCAGGCAGCGCCGTATAGTGCAAGTGGTGCGGGCCCGCCCACATGTAGGTAAAAATCAGCGCCCAGAAGTGCACCACGGACAGCCGGTAGGAATACACCGGGCGTTCGGCCTGCTTCGGCACGAAGTAGTACATCATGCCAAGGAAGCCTGCGGTAAGGAAGAAACCCACCGCATTGTGGCCATACCACCACTGAACCATGGCGTCTTGCACACCGGGGTAGCACGAGTAAGACTTCCACAGACCAACCGGAACCTCGCAGCTATTGACGATGTGCAACAAGGCCACCGCAATGATGAAGGCACCGTAGAACCAGTTGGCGACGTAGATGTGGGAAACCTTGCGCGTACCGACCGTGCCGAAAAACACGATGGCGTACGACACCCACACGACGGCGATCAGAATATCGATCGGCCATTCGAGTTCAGCGTATTCCTTACCCGTGGTGAGACCGAGCGGTAAGGTAATAACGGCAAGCACGATGACGAGCTGCCAACCCCAGAATGTGAAGCTGGCCAGCGCGGGCGCGAATAGCCTTGTATGACAGGTGCGCTGAACAACGTAGTAGGAGGTAGCAAACAATGCACTACCGCCAAACGCGAAAATTACCGCGTTGGTGTGCAGCGGGCGTAGCCTGCCGTAGCTGAGCCATTCGTGAACATTCAGTTCCGGCATCACGAGCTGTGCCGCGGCGATGACGCCGACAAGCATGCCGATGATGCCCCACACCACCGTCATGATGGCGAACTGACGCACGACTTTGTAGTTATAAGTCGTTTGCGATTGCATGTGAGTCACCTCTTAGTTAAAAACCCCTTGTAAAACCAATTCGACTACAAACTGCGGCTTGAACTTTGCCTGCGGTAGGATACCCCGGACACGTTTACGCAATTTGATACAGATCAACATTGTATTGCACTACCACAGCGCTTGAAAGACTGTCGCTGCTGTAATACACAGCAACGACATATATCGGGGCAAAAAAAAAGGGGGCGCTTTTGAGCGCACCCCCCAACCCCAACAGAGAGACGAGATGTCCTGCCTTCCCCTTCCAGGCGGCTACTGCACCCGCCGAGCGAAAACCATATTCGGAGTATGCCTTCTCGCGAAAAGAAAACTTTGACATGCATCAAAAGTACGTCATTTCTCTTCCGGCCCAGAAGAACCATCCCTATCCGTGGAAACGCGCTCCGCTTGGCCCTTTTGCGCGGAAACAGGGGGTTCGTCGCGGTCATCCAGCAACAGACGATAGGCCGGCCCTTCGAGGTCGTCGAACTGGCCATGTCGCAGCGACCACCAAAAAACCGCGCCGATGATGAAAACCAGGACAACGGAGAGCGGAATCAACAAATACAGACTTTCCATTTACAGACTTTCCTCTCTGTTCAAGGTTCACGCCGCTTGCGTTGCAGGCGCATCGCATTCAGCACAACCAGCAACGAACTGCCGGCCATGCCGATACCCGCCATCCACGGCGTCACCAACCCGGCCATCGCCAAGGGAACCGAGGTGAAATTGTAAGCAAAGGACCACCACAGATTTTGCCGGATGACACGCAGCGTTTTCCGCGCCAGACCGATACCCCGTCCGAGGCTGGCCAGATTTTCGCTCAGCAATACGATATCGGCTTGATTGCGCGCCAGATCCGTTCCCCCACCCATAGCGACCGAAACGTGCGCCTGCGCCAGCACGGGGGCGTCGTTCACTCCATCGCCAATCATGGCAATGACCGCTTCCGGATGCTGCTGCAAATCGGCGATGAAAGTCTGCTTGCCCTGCGGCGTCATGCCTCCATGCGCATCTTCAATGCCGAGTTTTTGCGCCACCCCGGCAACGACAGCCGGCGCATCGCCCGACAGGACCGTCATACGAATGCGTTCGGCGGCAAGCTGAGCGGTCAACACTTGCGCTTCCATACGCAAGGTATCGGCCAAACGGAACAAACCCAGCCAGGCCCCCTCCGCACCTAGCGCGACAACCGTTCCCCCCCGCGCTTCAAGCTCCACCAGTTGCGCCGGCAGCGGCTGCCCGATATTTGCGGCGACAAACGCCGGGCGGCCAATCCATAGCGTGCGTCCATTGACACGCCCGCTTATACCGTCGCCGGTACAGGCCATCACATCGCTCACCAATGGCAACGGCACATCGCCCACGCCTTCGCGCAAGCCAGCGGCAACCGGATGCTCCGAACCCTGCTCTAGCGCGGCGGCCAAGGCGCGCAAGGCCACATCGTCGGTTTCGCCCAGAGGCAAAACCTCCTCAAGTGTCATACGCCCATGAGTCAGCGTGCCGGTTTTGTCGAAAACGAAGTGATTGGCTTTAGCCAGCGTTTCGATGGCATAGCCCCGCGTTACCAACACCCCCAGACGGGCAAGCGCATCGGTACCGACCGTCAGCGCCGTGGGCGTTGCCAAAGACAATGCGCAGGGGCAAGCCACGACCAGTACCGAAACGAAAACCCAAAGCGCCCGCTGCGGTTCGATAAAGTACCAGGCAGCGCCCGTCGCCACCGCAAGAACAAGCAGCGTGACGATGAAAGCCGCCGCCACGCGATCGGACAGCGCGGCAACACGCGGCTTCTCGGTTGCCGCGCGCTCCATCAGACGGCGAATCGCCGCCAGCCGGGTCGCGTCGCCCACCTGGTCGACGCGAAACACCAGCGGACTGGAAATATTGATGCTGCCCCCGGTGAGCACGGCACCGGGCATTTTTGCCACCGGCCGGCTTTCACCGGTCAGCAATGCCTCGTTGGTTTCACCGTAGCCATCGACAACGACGCCGTCGGCGGGAATCACTTCGCCCGGCCTCACTCGCACAAAATCACCGGGCACCAACTGTGAAACCGGCACACGCTCGGCCGTCGTCGCTTGCCGCTCCGGCAAACGCTCGGCAAACGCGGGCAATACCTTGCCCAATTCCTCAACACCACGCGTTGCCTTTTGGCGCGCGAGCATTTCGAGATAACGGCCGCCGAGCAGGAAGAAGACGAACATCGTCACCGAGTCGAAATACACCACCGGCCCATTGTTCAGCGTTGCCCACACGCTGGCGGCGAAGGCGCTGCCAACGCCGAGCGCGACCGGCACATCCATCCCCAACCGGCGCAGGCGGATATCGCGCAGCGCGCGGCGAAAAAAAGGCGCGGCGGAATAGAACACCACGGGAAGCGTCAGCAATAAGCTGGCCCAACGCATCATCAGCTCAATGTCGGGCGTCATATCGCCATCGCCGGCCAGATAGACCGGAATGGCATACATCATCACCTGCATCATGCCGAAACCGGCAACGAACACCCGCCATAGCATCGAACGCCGTTCGCGGTGGGCGATCTGTTCGGAACGCTCGGCATCGTAGGGATAAGCACGGTAGCCGATGGCCTGCACCGCCGCGAGAATGTCGGAAAGCTTGATCCGGCGCTCGTCCCAACGCACCCGCGCGCGGCGGGTGGCGTAATTGATGTCGACGACCGATACGCCGTCCTGCCGTGAGATGTGCCGCTCGTTGAGCCACACGCATGCGGCGCAGGTAATGCCCTCGAGGATCAGCGCGGCCTCGCGCTCATGCTCGCCAACCGGGTGAACAAAGCTTTTCTGGAAATCCGGATGATCGAACAGGCCCAACTCCTGCAACTCTCGCGGCATCGCCTCGCGGCGGCTTTCCGGCATGGCGTCGCGGTGGCGATAGTAGTCGGTCAATCCGCTATCGACGATGGAGTGCGCCACAGCCTCGCAGCCGACACAACACATGCGCCGGGGCTGGCTGTCGATCTGAACGTAATGGCTGGTTTCCGCAGGAACCGGCAAACCACAGTGGTAACAGTCACAGTCCGTATCGGCTGTGGCAAAAACAGGCAAGTCAGCAGTTTTCATCGGCAAGGGAAGCCGCGATCAGGCCCTGTAGCAAAACCACGATCGCGCGTGGGGGATCTGTTCTTGTAGCACATTTCTCCCGCACACGGGCAAACGCGGTCGAAACCGCGCCGCACCCTTCCCTGCCGGTCTTCTTTTCACCCGCTATCCAGCCGGCTACTTTCTGTCCGCTGCTTTTTAGCTGGCAGTGCCTTGCAGCAGCTTATTTGGGGGCCATACGGATCGCGCCGTCGAGGCGGATCACCTCACCGTTGAGGTATGCATTTTCGATGATATGGCGCACCAGCGCGGCAAACTCGGCGGGACGCCCCAGGCGCGACGGGAACGGCACCATCTTGCCCAGCGAATCCTGAACATCTTGTGGCATGCCGGCCAGCATCGGCGTTTCCATGATGCCAGGCGCAATGGTCATGACACGGATACCAAAGCGAGACAACTCCCGCGCCGCAGGCAAAGTTAGCCCGACGATACCCGCTTTGGAAGCGGCGTAGGCCGCCTGGCCGATCTGTCCGTCGAACGCGGCCACCGAGGCGGTACTGACGATCACCCCACGCTCCCCGCCCTCATTCGCCGCGGCCTTGCTCATGACCTCGGCGGCCAGCCGCATCATGTTGAATACGCCGATGAGATTGATATTTACCGTACGGGCGAAAGACTCCAACTTATGCGGCGCTTCACGGCCAAGCACTTTCTCCGCCGGGGCGACGCCCGCGCAGTTGATAAGGCCATGCAAACCGCCAAAACCGGATACTGCCCGGTCGACCGCCGCTTTCGCGCTCGCCTCATCGGTCACGTCGGTGGCGACGAAAGCCGCCGCAGCGCCCAACTGAGCGGCCTGCGCCTCACCCGCCTCCCGGTTGACGTCGGCGAGCACGACCTTGCCGCCCGCCTCCACCAGCATGCGCGCCGTCGCCGCGCCCAACCCCGAACCGCCACCCGTGACGAGAAACACTCCATTTTCAATCCGCATCATTCACTCCCTGTGCTGTCGTCCATTATTTGAACGCGTGCCCAGCAACATAAGCGCCGTTGACGTTAACGTCAACCTGCTAGCGCCAACGGCGCCGACCGATTCCCACCTGCCCATCCCAACTATCAGCTCAGATTCAGCAAATAAGCGCACTCAGTCTTTCAGCAGCCGGTCGAGAATATCGGCCATTGTGTCGATCTCCGCCTCGGTCACCGTCAGCGCCGGCATGAAGCGCAACAGATTGGGACGCGGCCCGTTCAGCAGCAACCCCGTTGGCACGGCCTCCCGCGCAGCCTTGACGATATCGGCCGAACGGTCGCGATCGAGCTCCAGCGCGCACAACAGACCCGAGCCGCGCTCACCGGCCAAACCATGCCGCGCGCTCAATGCCTGCAAACGCATCGCCAAGTAACGGCCCCGCGCGACCACGCCATCGAGAAAACCCGGGGAGATCAAGCGCCGCATCACCGCCACGCCGACAGCCGTCATCAAGGGATTGCCGTTGTAAGTGCCGCCCTGATCGCCCGCCTCGAAACAACACACCTGCTCGCGCGCGAGCAGGGCCGACAGCGGCAGACCGCCACCGATTCCCTTACCCAAGGTCATGATGTCGGGCCTGATGCCAGCATGCTGGTGGGCAAACAGACGGCCGGTACGCCCCATGCCGGTCTGCACCTCATCGACGATCAACAGCAGGCCACGCTCCCGCGTCAATTCGCGCAGTGCGTGCAAAAACTCAGGTGTGGCCGGAATCACGCCGCCCTCGCCCTGTACCGGCTCCAGCATGACCGCCACGGTCTTGGCGCCGATCAATGCTTTCACCGATTCGATGTCGTTCAATACCGCTTTCGGAAAACCGGGTACCTGCGGTGCAAACAAAGTATCCCAACCGGTCTTGCCGGAAGCGGACATGGTCGCCAAGGTACGGCCATGGAAAGAATGCTCGAATGTGATGATCTCGTACGCACCGTCGCGGTACAGCCGGCCCCACTTGCGCGCGAGCTTGATCGCGCCTTCGTTGGCCTCGGCACCGGTATTGGCAAAGAACACGCGCTCGAAACCGGAGTGCGCGCTCAACAGACCCGCCAGTTCGATCATCGGTCCGTTGTAAAAGGCCGGACTGGGATTGATCAGCATGCCAGCCTGACGCATCAGCGCATTGCGAATTTCGGCCGGCGAATGTCCCAGGCAGTTCACGGCCCATCCCTGGACAAAATCGAGGTAAGCCTTGCCCTGCGAATCGAAAAGCCAGGAACCTTCACCGCGCTCGAACACGATCTCCGGGCGCTGGGTAACGAACATCAAGGAAGCGGTATCGAACTCGCCATATTTCATATGTGCATTCCGGTTTCAGCAAAGCGCGGTGGCCGAGACGATGACGCCATCCTCATCGGCATACAGATAATGGCCTGGCGCGAAAGTCACGCCGCCAAAGCTCACGGGAATGTCGGCTTCACCGACGTTGCGCTTGATTGATTTTTTCGGGTGGGTGCCAAGAGCAAAGATACCGATATCCATGCCGGACAAGGCTTTCGAATCGCGGATACAGCCATACACGACAATACCGGCCCAAGCATTCTGGACACCCAGCGCGCCCAATTGATCGCCGACAAGCGCGCAGCGCGTTGACCCGCCGCCATCGACCACGAGCACACGGCCCTTGCCGGGAGATTCGAGCGTCTTGCGCACAAGAGCGTTATCCTCGAACAATTTCAGCGTGGCGATCGCCCCCCCGAAAGCGGAGCGCCCACCAAAGCTGCGGAACATCGGGGCGACAATGCTCACTGTGTCTTCATTGGCGTCACAAAGATCGGCTGTTTGTATGATCGACATAGGATTTCCCGCAAGCGATAAAAAGTGATGCCCGGAAGAACTCTTCCGGGCATCGATATTTTAGCCACACTTTTAGCCACACTCACTTCAACTACAGTTACCCGGCTAACACCGGGCACGGCCAGAAGCAAAGCTCACACGGTCCGGCTTCAGGCAGGAACGGGCTCCGTTTCGTCGAACACCAGCTTGACCTTGCTCTCGTCGTCCAGGTCGATCGTAACCTTGCCGCCATTGACCAAGCGACCGAACAGCAATTCGTCGGCCAGCGCGGCACGGATCGTATCCTGGATCAAACGCGCCATCGGTCGTGCGCCCATTGCCGGATCAAAGCCTCTTTCCGCCAGCCACGCCTTCAAATCGTCACTGAAATGCGCGTCCACTTTCTTTTCGTGGAGCTGCATTTCCAACTGCATGAGGAACTTATCCACTACGCGCAGAATGATCTCATTGTCCAGTGCCTTGAAGGAAATGATGGCGTCGAGCCGGTTGCGAAACTCCGGCGAGAAAATGCGCTTGATCTCGCCCATTTCGTCGCCCGTTTCGCGCTTGGCGGAAAAACCGATCACCAGTTTCTGCATCGCATCCGCACCAGCATTGGTCGTCATGATCAGAATCACGTTACGGAAATCGGCCTGACGCCCGTTGTTGTCGGTCAGCGTCCCATGATCCATGACTTGCAGCAGGATATTGTAAATATCCGGGTGAGCTTTCTCGATTTCGTCGAGCAGCAACACACAATGCGGCTTCTTGGTGATCTGCTCGGTCAACAGCCCACCCTGGTCGAAACCGACATAACCCGGCGGCGCCCCGATCAGGCGGCTGACCGCATGGCGCTCCATGTACTCGGACATATCGAAACGCACCAGTTCGATACCCAGCGTGTAGGCAAGCTGACGAGCGACTTCGGTTTTACCCACGCCGGTCGGCCCGGAAAACAGAAACGAACCAATCGGTTTCTGCGGGCTGCCCAAACCGGAGCGCGACATCTTGATGGCCTGCGCCAGCGCGTCAATAGCCTCGCTCTGGCCAAAAACGACGTTTTTCAGATCACGGTCCAGCGTCTTCAACGCGGCTTTGTCATCATTGGACACGCTACGCGGCGGAATACGCGCAATCTTGGCGACGATATCCTCGATCTCGCCCTTGCCGATGGTTTTCTTCTGCCGCGACTTCGGCAGAATGCGCTGAGCCGCGCCCGCCTCGTCGATAACGTCGATTGCCTTGTCGGGAAGGTGGCGGTCGTTGATGTACTTGGCCGACAGTTCCGCCGCGCTGGCCAGCGCCGAGCTGGAATACTTGACGCCGTGGTGCTCCTCGAAACGGCTCTTCAGCCCCTTCAGGATTTCCACCGTTTCGGAAACGGAAGGTTCCAGTACGTCGATTTTCTGGAAACGCCGCGACAACGCGTGGTCCTTTTCGAAAATCTGGCGGAACTCGTTATACGTCGTGGCGCCAATGCACTTCAACTGCCCCGTGGCAAGCGCGGGTTTGAGCAGGTTGGACGCATCCAGAGTACCGCCGGAAGCCGCGCCGGCGCCGATCAAGGTGTGAATCTCATCGATGAAGAGAATCGCCCCCTGGTTTTCGACAAGCTGCTTCAGCACCGCCTTCAAACGCTGCTCGAAATCGCCCCGGTATTTCGTCCCCGCAAGCAAAGCGCCCATATCGAGCGCGAACACCTGCGCGTTTTCGAGGATCTCCGGCACGCGTCCTTCCACGATACGGTGCGCCAAGCCCTCGGCGATCGCCGTTTTACCCACACCCGCCTCACCCACTAACAGCGGATTGTTCTTACGCCGCCGGCACAGGGTCTGGATAACGCGCTCCACTTCCTTTTCGCGCCCGATCAACGGATCGATCTTGCCGATTAAGGCCTGCTGGTTCAGGTTCAGGGTGTAGTTCTCCAGCGCGCCGCCCGCCGACTTGTCGTCCTGCTCCTGGTCGCCCTGCTCGGATTCGTTCCGCCCGGCAGCGGCCGCCCCCTGCCCTTGTTGCGGCGTCTTGGCGATTCCGTGGGAAATGAAATTCACCACATCCAAACGGGA
This sequence comes from Azoarcus sp., assembly GCA_031546845.1. GTDB lineage: Bacteria > Pseudomonadota > Gammaproteobacteria > Burkholderiales > Rhodocyclaceae > Azoarcus. The sequence continues at coordinate 55,328 of JAVBJT010000031.1, forward strand.
GATGTTCTGCCGCTGGAGAAAATACACCGCGTGCGAATCCTTCTCGCCAAAAATCGCCACCAGCACGTTGGCGCCAGTGACCTCCTTTTTGCCCGAGGACTGGACGTGCAGGATCGCCCGTTGGATGACACGCTGAAAGCCAAGCGTCGGCTGCGTATCGATTTCCTCGCTACCTTCGATCTTCGGCGTGTGCTCATTGATGAAATTGGCCAGTTCCCGGCGCAATTCATCCAAATTCGCCGCACACGCCTGCAAAACCTCCGCTGCGGACGGGTTGTCAAGCAGCGCAAGCAGCAAGTGCTCCACCGTAATGAACTCGTGGCGCTTCTGCCTCGCCTCAACGAAAGCCATGTGCAGGCTAACTTCAAGCTCTTGCGCAATCATTCAATTTTCCTCCATCACGCAGGCCAGCGGATGCTGGTGCTGACGGGCAAAGGAGATAACCAGTTCCACCTTGGTCGCGGCGATGTCCCGGGGAAAGACACCGCATATCCCCATACCCTCTCTGTGAACTTGGAGCATGACCCGCGTAGCCCGTTCGCGGTCCATGCCAAAATATTTCTGCAGCACGACGACCACAAAATCCATCGGCGTGAAATCGTCGTTGAGTAAAAGCACTTTATAGAGCGGCGGCGGACTAACGCGCGTGCGCTGTGCTTCAAGTACAAGTTCATCTTGTTTGTGCGTGGCCATGCGAACCATTCTAATCAAGCGAAAACAGAGTGCAACACCCCGCCTTTCCTTCCCTATTTGAGGTGTATCTGACCAAAATGCAACACTCCCTGCCCGCCCCGGAGCGGCACTCCCAAGCAACGGGGCAAGCCCCACCTGATGTGCATTAGCGCCAAACGGGCGTGGCAAAAAAGCACAGCTGATAAGGGGAGTATGAAAATAAATCGTTGACGCTGTGCGGACAAATGCGTAAAAACTAGGCGTTCCAGCGTGCGAGATACTACGGATGCGCCGGATTCTGTTACAGCGCGGAGAGAAACTCAGTCCAAACTTGGCAGGTCCGGCTCATTCGTGCAGTAGGTATTAAAGCGTTGGCTGGAGAGGCGATCTGTACACAGTAACACTTTAAGGATTAAAGCAATATGGCAACTGGCACTGTCAAATGGTTCAACGACTCCAAGGGCTTTGGGTTCATTACCCCGGACGATGGTAGCGAAGACCTGTTCGCGCACTTCTCCGCCATCAACATGAACGGCTTCAAGACTCTGAAGGAAGGCGAAAAAGTCTCCTTCGAAGTCACACAAGGGCCGAAGGGTAAGCAAGCTTCAAATATTCAAAAGGCCTGATTGGCTTGTGGAGAGGGTTGACGCTCACCGAGCGTCACTGGATTAAAAAATAAAGAAGGCCGCCGAAACATCGGCGGCCTTCTCCTTTTTCCGTCTCCCTTCAGTGAAGGGAGAAGTCCGCAACTATCGCTGCGAACCCTCTCACGGCAAATTACTTAAGTTTGATTTCCTTATACGGAACGTGCTTGCGCACAACTGGGTCGTATTTGTTGAATTCCAACTTCTCCGGCGTCGTACGCTTGTTCTTTGAAGTTGTATAGAAATGACCGGTACCAGCGGTCGACTCCAGCTTGATCTTTTCTCGGGCGCCTTTGGCCATGATTCTCTCCGTTCGATTGCGGGCGGATCAGTGCCGCGCGATTACAGCTTCTCGCCGCGGGCGCGAAGCTCGGCAACGACAACGTCGAGGCCTTTCTTGTCGATGGTACGCAGCCCAGCGTTGGAAACGCGAAGGCGAATCCAGCGATTTTCGCCTTCGCTCCAGAATCTGCGATTCTGCAGATTGGGCAGAAAACGGCGCTTGGTTTTATTGTTGGCGTGAGAAACATTATTTCCCACCATCGGTGCTTTACCGGTCACTTGGCAGACGCGAGCCATACGATGCTCCAGGGAATTCGATTTGCGAAAAGATTTCGAATATACCGCATATTTTGGCAAGAACGCAAGCCAAAGCATCGACTTACCCTCTACGCGGCAAGAAGACCGCGCTCCGCGAAAGAAACCGGGGTGCCATAAGCAGGAACGATGAAATGATCGAATACGCGCACATCCACGAAAGCAAGCGCGCGCTTCAGCGTATCGGTCAAGATTTTATCGGCGGCGCTGGGCTCGGCCGCGCCGGAAGGATGTAAGGTTGCATTCGCGAGTGTCAACATGGTTGCCTGATCTGACGAGTCGCTGAACACTGGGAACTGCCCGAGCAGCCCAAGCCTCTTTCAGAGGCGAGTAGTCCGGCGCGCCGCGTTTTTCGCGGCATTTCCAGGA
>JAVBJT010000054.1:0-3992 GCA_031546845.1 Azoarcus sp.
TTGAACCTGGCGGTAATGGCGTTGCAGCGTCTCGTGTTGTGACGACGTGCCGCCAATGACCAGCATGCGATGCGCCAATGCAGCGGCCAACATTTCCGGTTGCACAACGTCCCATACTGGCGCAAGCAGCGTCAGACGGTCCGCCGGCGTTTCGCCAGCACGCGAAGCCACCACGGAAACGCCGATATCGGCAGCGACGCCAAGCTGGGTGGAAGATCGGCTCATCCAATATCGTTCTCTTGCGAACGGATAAGTCGGCAGACTCATCCGCCGTGGCTTCCATTCACCATACAAGCCGTACAACGTATTCCAGTCGAACGTCAGGCCCTTCACCCACAGTTCCAGCACCTTCGCGAACTTCCTCCGCTCCACCCATTTCCCGACCGCTTCCCGCAACTCATCATCGGCCGTGAACATCGCCATGGCCTCCTTGTTGCGTTTAGCCTGGCCGTGATACAGATCTTCGATGCTATCCTCGCCGGCCAGATGCGCTGCTAGCTTCGCCTTGAGCTCTTCCAGCGAACCCGCCAACAGCGCCAGCCGCTCATTCATTGCCTCACGCCCGACCTGCAACGTGTAAGCCGCATCGGCCAGATTCTCTTCCGTTACCACACCCCGCTCGATCGCCGCCAGCAGTTGCCGCGTCCGCTCCCGCAATCGCTCCTCATCCCGCGCGGACAACACCACCAGCGCCGGATCGGCCACCGTCACTACACGGGGCCGCGCATGGGACGCAACGTACTCCTCCACGATCACATGTGCGTTCGACCCACCCGCGCCAAACGACGAAATCCCCGCGCGGCGCGCAACCTCCACCGTCCGGCCCTCCACTTCCAATACCGGACGCTTCCACTCCGCCAATTCCCGCTGTACCACAAACGGCGTCCGTGCAAAGTCGATACCGGGGTTCAACTGCTCGGCATGCAAACTCGGCGCCAACTGCCCGTGTTTCATCTGCAGCAATACCTTGGTCAGCCCCGCGATGCCCGCCGCGCTTTCGCAGTGCCCGATATTCGATTTCACCGAACCGATCGCGCAGTACTGACGATCCGGCGTGCTTGCGCCAAACGCCTTGCTCAATCCCGCGATCTCGATCGGATCGCCCAGGCTCGTGCCCGTGCCGTGCGCTTCGATGTAGCTGATCGTGCGCGCATCGATACCCGCCTGCTCAATCGTCCGGGTAACCACCTCCGCCTGCGCAATGGGGTTCGGTACCGTGTAACCGTTGGTCTTGCCGCCATGGTTGATCGCAGTGGCCTTGATCACACCGTAAATGTGGTCGCCATCGGCGACCGCTTGCGCCAACGGCTTGAGCACAATCGCGCCCACGCCTTCCCCATCGACGAAGCCGTCGGCATCGACACCGAAAGCGCGGCAACGATCCCCCGCCGACAGCATGTTCATCGCCGACAGCCCCACGTAATGGGTTGGGTCGATGATCACATTCACGCCACCCACGATCGCCGCATCGCACGCGCCGCAACGCAGGCTTTCCAACGCCAGATGCAAAGCCGTCAGCGACGAGGAGCAAGCCGTATCCACCGCCAGGCTCGGCCCCTGGAAGTCAAACAGGTACGACACCCGGTTGGCGATCGACCAATAGCGCGAACTGCCGTAATGGCCATTCATCACGCCCGCGAACACCCCCACTTTCCCGCCCGCACTCAAGCTGCCCGGCGTATAACCCGCGTCTTCGATACCGGCATACGCTTGCGCCAGAAACAGCCGCTCTTGCGGATCCATGATCTCCGCTTCGCGCGGCGCGATGTTGAAGAACAGCGGATCGAACTCATCCACGCCGTCAATGAAGCCACCCCATTTGCTGTAAGTCTTCCCTGGCTTGCCCCGCTCCGGATCGAAATACGACCCCGAATCCCATCGCTCGGCAGGAATCTCACTAATGCAGTGGCGGCCTTGTTTCAGGTTGTCCCAGAACGCATCCACATCCCGCGCCTGCGGGTAACGGCCAGCCAAACCAATAATGGCTACGTCTGTACCCACCACATGCCGCGGTTGCAGCATTTCGGATGTCGACGCGATTTGGCGGATAAAACGTTGCCCCTTTCTGATTGGAACAACAATCCGCTCAGCCGCCACCGGCGCGCGGCTGGGCACGCTGCTGACGGGTGCCAGGTTCAGCGCCTTGGCCAATGCCTCCGGCTGAGTCTTAATGAAGTGCCCAACCAGCTCGTCGATGGTCCGGTACTCGAAGAACAACGTGCTGCTGACATTCTCGAAAACGCCCTGCAGAGCCGTGGTCATTTCCACGACCAAAATCGAATCGATACCGTACTTTTCGAGCGGCTCCGCGCTGCTGATCTGGTGGCTAGGTAGCTTCAGTGTTTTCCCTAGCAAACCTTTGAAATAAGACACCGCTTTGTCACGCATCGACGCCGAAGCATCGCCCGCTTCGACAACCGGCGCGGACACCGCCGGCCGCGCTACGGCTGCCGGGCGGCTCACCTCTGCCGGCTCCTGCCGGACAGCAGGCGGTATACGCTGCTGGCGAGCCACACCGTCGCTTTCGGCAACGACGATCTGCTGCCCCAGCGCGGCTTTATCCCCAGCTGGATAAACCACCGCGCCAAAGCCCTCGTCCTCCAGCACCGCGCGCCAACTATCACCCGACAGAGCGGGACAACCCGTGATCCGCAACTCGGGATCCTCGTACAACCACCAGCCTTCGAGTAACCCGAAACTCAAGTGCGTGGAGAAGTGACCACGGCTGATTTCATTGAGCATCAACAGGCCATGCGGACGCAGCGCCGCTTTCGCGTTGCGCACGCTACGCCGGATGTTCGATGTCGCGTGCAGCACGTTCGTGGCAACCACCAGGTCGTATCCCCCCGGAGTCATGCCTTGTTCGGTCAAAGCCCGGGTGATATCAAGGAGCTGGTAGCGCAGGTACGGATTGGCCGCGCCATATTCCTTTTCCGCATGGAACAGGAAGGCTTTGGACAGATCCGTGTAATTGTATTCAGCAATATGAGCCGAATACGGCCGCAACCGCTCAAACAGCACCACACTGGTACCGCCGGTACCAGCGCCGATCTCCAGAATGCGGATCTTCGCTTGCGGATCCTGTCGCAGACGCTCCTGGACAAAGGTCACGGCCGCATCGGCCAGCACTGCATTGAAGTAATCGGCTACCGGGTTGTATTTATAGATGCCCTCTACCAGGCCCATCGAAGAATCCGGGAACATCACATCGGTAGCCGGTACCCGGCCGCGCAAGATATCCGGCAGCGCCCGTAGCATCGTTTCCACCAAGATGATCTGTGCGCACAGGATCGGAGCCTTCAGCCAATCCGCCTTACGGCTGTCCCATTCCGCCCAAGCCGCATCCATATCGATGGCCGGCATGCCCTGAGTCGACACGTGCTGGCCGTCGAATTGCACATACCCGTGCTCGGCCAAAACCCGCAACGTCTGCTCGAACCAACGCCCATACATTTCCAGCAGACCCAACGCTGCGGCGATTTCAGCAGCCACACCTTGCTGGCCCTCGCGCAATCCCAGCGCTTGCAGTTGCCCGCACAGCAGCTTACCGAGCATTGACCGCACAACCACTTCGGACATCCCGAATGTGTCAATCGCTTCGCTATCCTCTTGCCCTAACTCGACCGACGTATCCTGGATCGCACCGACGAGCGAGGGATAGCCTTGCTTGAACATATGCACGACTTCGGCCATCGGCGCTCCCGGCAGAACCGCCTTCGCAGAGGTCTTCAGCAACGCCAATTGCCCGGCTTGACCACCCAGCAGATTCGTCAGCGCGGCCATCCCTTCGTCCGGCTCAATCGAAGCCAGGCCCAACTGCGCCATCCGCTCCTGGTAGGCCTGTGACGCCACAACGCCGACGCTGCCCCACCATCCCCAGTTCATCACCTTCACCGGGCACGGCCACGCCTGGCCCAGACTGCGCGCGAACGCGTCCTTGAACGTGCAGCCAGCCGCATAGTTGCTCTGCCCCGCCGCTTTACTGAAGCTTT
>JAVBJT010000026.1:0-110350 GCA_031546845.1 Azoarcus sp.
GCCGGGCGTGCGCATGTTGAGCACGGTGACGACGATGTTGATCGCACCCATGATCGAACTCACACCCATGATGTGAATGGCGAAGATCGCCATATCCATGCCCATGCCCATCTGCACGGACAGCGGCGCGTACATCGTCCAGCCCGTGCCGGGCGCGCCGCCGGGGGCGAAAAAGGACCCAAGCAGCAGAATCGCCGCCGGCGGCAGCAGCCAGAAGCTCCAGTTGTTCATGCGCGCGAAGGCCATGTCGCTGGCGCCGATCATCAACGGAATCTGCCAGTTGGCGAAGCCGACGAAGGCCGGCATGATCGCGCCGAACACCATCACAAGGCCGTGCATCGTCGTGAGCTGATTGAACAGTTCCGGCCGTACCACTTGCAGGCCGGGCTGGAACAACTCGGCGCGAATCGTCAGCGCCATGACGCCGCCGGACAAGAACATCACCAGGCTGAAAATCAGATACAGCGTGCCGATATCCTTATGGTTGGTGGTCGTCACCCAACGCATCAGGCCCGACGGCGCCGGATGATGGTCATGCAATTGATCGGGGGTGATGGCGGCCATGTGGCGTTCTCCTATCGCGGCGTTGTGTTACTGGCGGCCCTACTTCTTGTCGCGCCCGGCTTTGACGTCCGCCGGCTGCACCGCCTCGCCGCTGCGGTTGCTCCAGCTATTGCGTGTGTAAGTGATGACGGCGGCGATATCCGCATCCGGCAGCAATTGCCCAAAAGGCGCCATTGCCGTATTCGGCCGCCCATGCAGCACAACATCGATCTGCCCGGCCTTGTCGCCGCGCACCACTTTTGAGCCGTCCAACGGCGGAAACGCTGGCGGCAAACCCTTGCCATCCGCCTGGTGGCAGACCGCGCAATTGGCGGCGAACACCTTGGCGCCATGCTCAACCAGTTCCTCCAACGCCCACGTGCGCATCTCGTTCGCTGCCGCGCCGGCGCTTTTCGCCTGGTGCTCGGTCACCCAGGCGGTGTATTTCGCCGCCGACACCACATGCACCTCGATCGGCATGAAACCGTGGTCGCGCCCACACAGTTCCGCGCAACTGCCCCGATACACGCCCTCCTTGTCGGCGCTGAACCAGGCATCACGGATGAAGCCGGGAATGGCGTCCTGCTTGACGCCGAAAGCCGGCACCCACCAGGCATGGATAACGTCGTTGGCGGTAAGCAGCATGCGGACCTTCTTGCCCACTGGCACCACCAGCGGCTCGCTGGCTTCGAGCAGGTAGGTCGCGCCCTTGGCTTCGCTGCCTTCGATCTGTGCGCGCGGCGTGGATAAATTGGATAGCAGACGAATGCCTTCGCCTTCGCCCTGCAAATAGTCGTAGCCCCATTTCCACTGGTAGCCGGTGGCCTTGATGGTGAGGTCGGCCTCGCTCGTATCCTTCATCGCGATCACCGTCTTCGTCGCCGGCCATGCCATGCCGAGCAGAATCAGCACCGGCACGACGGTCCACGCGATCTCGACCGCGGTGTTTTCATGGAAATTCGCCGCTACCGCGCCACGGGATTTGCGGTGGCGGATCACCGCCCAGAACATGACGCCGAACACGCCGATGAAGATCAGCAGACAGATCACCAGCATCATCGTGTGCATGTCATAAATCTGCGTGGCGATACTGCTGGCCGGCGCTTGCAGGTTGTAACGCGCGGGCACGCCCTCGGCCCGCAAGGGACCGGCGGCACAGAGGAGAAGCATCGAACCCGCTATGCGGACAGCAAGACTCATTTCTCCTCCATCCCTATCGTTAGGCGCGGTTACCGCGGCTACGATGGCCGCAACGGCATGGTTGGACTCCCCATGCGGCCGTCAGCCAAGGCAGGCATTGATGAAAAAGGCTCAGATGAAAAAGACTTATTTAATGCAGGCTAGATGGGGCGGACTTCTCGATGCGGTTTACCGCCCTGCATGCCCGCCTCATGCCATTGCTTTTGTGTCGATCATGTCACGGCCCATTTTTCTGCCGCAATACGGGTTTCTGGCAATGCGGGTTTATGTTGATAACCAGAAGCAGACCGCCCAAACCAGGCAAAATCCAGGCATAACGCCATCGCCACGACATTTTCCGTATCACCCCAGGGCTTACCCGTATCGGGTATATCCGGAGCGCGGGACAATAAGCCTGGACCGTAAATTCTGAGCTTATGCGTCCGGGTGCTTAACCACCCTAGGCATGCCCTTCTAAAATCGAAACACTGGAAAGCACAACAACAGGAGATCGCCCGCATGAACATCGCCAACGACATTACCGCGCTGATCGGCAACACGCCGCTGGTGCGCCTGAATCGCCTTGCCCAAGGTATAGACGCCACCATCGCGCTGAAGCTGGAGTCTTTCAACCCGGCCCACAGCGTCAAGGACCGCATTGCCGTATCGATGATCGACGCCGCAGAGAAGGCCGGCAAGATCAAGGCCGACACGATCATTCTCGAACCGACCTCGGGCAACACCGGCATCGGATTAGCGATGGTGTGCGCCGCGCGCGGCTACAAGTGCGCCTTCACCATGCCGGAAACGATGAGCCGCGAACGCCGCCTGCTGCTCAAGGCCTATGGCGCCGAACTGATCCTGACCCCCGGCCCGGAAGGCATGACGGGCGCGATAAACCGGGCTAAAGCCCTGGCTGAATCCGATCCGCGCTACTTCATCCCGCAGCAGTTCGAAAACCCGGCCAACCCGGAGATCCACCGCAACACCACGGCGGAAGAGGTCTGGCGCGATACCGACGGCAAAGTGGATATCTTCGTTTCTGGCGTCGGCACCGGCGGCACCATCACCGGCGTGGGCGAGGTGCTCAAGGCGCGCCGGCCGGGCGTGCGCATTGTCGCCGTGGAGCCGGCCGCCAGCCCGGTATTGTCCGGCGGACAGAAGGGGCCGCACCCGATCCAGGGTATCGGCGCCGGCTTCGTACCGGCAATCCTCAACACCGCGATCTACGACGAAGTGTTCAAGGTCGCCAACGATGATGCTTTCACCGTCGCACGCCGGCTAGCCGCCGAGGAAGGGTTACTCGTCGGAATTTCCTCCGGCGCGGCAGTGCATGCGGCGCTGGAAATCGCCCGCCGGCCAGAGAGCAAGGGCAAGCTCATCGTCGCCGTCATCCCCTCCTTTGGCGAGCGTTACCTGTCCACAGCGCTGTACTCGCACCTGGAGGCTTGACTCCCAGAATTTGGGGCCCCTACTGCTTCAGCACGGGGCCCCCGCCTCACCTTCCCCACCGCCAAGGGGAAACCCTATAAAGGGAAAAACCTTATTTCTCCATGCAGGCTGATTTCCTAACCTGAGCGCTCCTGTCACCGCGCCCATCCACGGCGCCCCAACAAGCACGTGAGGAGCACGGTATGGAATCCACCCTTCCCTTTTTCTTCGGCATCGCCTCCACGTTTTTCGGCGGTATCGCCCTGCTTCTGCTCGGTCTGCACCTTTTCGAGACCAACACCGGCCACACCGCCATCAGCCTGCATACGCGCTGGACCGAACTCACCGCGCGAACGCGCGAACCGGCCGGCGGCATCAAGAGTGGTATCGTTATCCCTTTGCGCAGTACTGGCCGACGCACATCCGCCTATCTAAAAACACGCAGGAGATTGTTACCGTGACACAACCCACCCTCGCGAAAGTCGCCCTGGTTCTTGGCACCCCATTGTTATTGATGCTTGGCGGCTGCATGTCGGCAGGCACCCACACAACATCTGGCGAGCCGAATAGCGCCACCTTGGCGCCGCACGAACGCGAGGAGGCACGGCAAAAAATCCTGGCGATGCGCGATCAGGCGTTACAGGATCTGTACCGACAGAACCCCGCCGCGCGCGAGGAAATCGAAAAGGCCGCCGGCTATGCGGTCATTGACACGAGCGGCATCAACGTCATCCTGCTCGTGGAAGCCAACGGACACGGCCTGCTGGTCAACCAGCGCAACGGCAAGGAAACCTTCATCCGCATGCTGCGCCTGGGCACGGGCCCTGGCCTGGGTTACGTCAATTATCGGCAGGTGATGGTCTTCAAGAACGACGCCGTATTCGAGCAATTCGCCAAACTCGGCGTCGATGTCAGCGCCCAAGGCAACGCCACTTTCAAGCCCGGCGGCAAAGGCCAATCGCTCGACGATTCGACCTCGTTCACGCCCTATCTGTCGATCTATCAGCTCACTGATTCGGGCGTGCTCATGCAGGCGAACTGGGGTGGCACGAAGTACATCGCCGACGATCAGTTGAACGAGTAAGCGCCCCTCTCCTCCCGCCTCATGCGCGCGTGTCTTTATCCGCGCGCGGCGGGCGCCCGCGTGGCGATCGGACTACTGGATACCCGAAAGCAAGGCGCGCAAATGCGCGACCGGAATCGCGTAGCTGATGCCTGACGGATCGCTGAGTATGCTTTCCTTCGTCGATTTGACGAACACCATATTGATGACGCCCAGTACCTCGCCGCTGTCCGGATCGTACAAGGGGCTGCCGCTGTTGCCCGGATACGCTGTCGCGTCCAACTGATAGACGCGGAACACGTCGCCCGCCAGGCGGCGCACCAGTACCGGATTGAGGTTGCGCGAATTAGCCTGGGGAATGCCGATCGGCGTGATCGCCGAAACGATGCCGCGATGCGTCACCGGCGTCATGCCCAACACATTGCCGATCGGGAAACCGGTAAAGGCCACCGGCTGCCCTTCATGCACCGGCGCATCCGCCGCCAGTTGCAGCGCGGGCAAGGGCGCACCGCCTTCCAGCCTCAACACCGCCAGATCGGTATTGGGATCACCCGCTACGCGCACAGCGGCACGCACGTTGCCGTCGTTGTTTTCGCCCGGCACGACGACGACAAGATTTTCGAGCTGCTCGGTGGCGAGTTTGTCGGGCAAAACGTGGAAATTCGTTACCACCAACCGGCCATTACCGACGACAAAACCCGTACCGAAAAAGCGGAACGCCGGACTGCGCGTGCGTTGGTAAGTGCCAACCGCAACCACGGACGGCTTGATACGCGGCAAGGTTTGCACCAGATCGGCCCGCGCCGGCGCGACCGCCAGCAAGCCCAGGCACGACAAGAAAATGAGCGTCCCCCGGAATAGCGGGGACGAAAAAACAAAGCGGCTGCCCATCGGCCCTACTCCTTGCTCGAAAGCTGCAACGCCGGCAGCACCGGGCCAGGTTCGACGACGCGGCTGTCGTAAGGGTGCAGGCGATTGCGTACCAAGCCGAGAATGCGCTGAACGTATTGGCGCGTTTCGGGATAGGGCGGCACGCCGCCGTAACGATCCACCGCGCCCTCACCGGCGTTGTACCCGGCGGCGGCATGCGCGACATCGCCGCGGAAATAGGCCAGCAGCCAACGCAGGTAAGCCAGACCACCCTTGATGTTTTCCTCGGGGTCGTAGGGCTTGCGGACGTTGAAACGCACCGCCGTTTCGGGAATCAACTGCATCACGCCCATCGCGTTCTTGGGCGACAGCGCCGCTGATTCAAGGTTGGATTCGGTCAGCGCGATCGCCAAAGCCAAGCGAGGATGGATGCCGTATTCCGGCGCGCGCGCAACGAGCAAGCGCGCGATACGCCGCTTTTCCTCCGGAATGGCGTTGATGATGTCGTCCACCTGCGGCTCGTCCGTGGGCCGCGCAAGCAGGCACTCAGGCACCGCTCCGGAGTAGTCGCCGGTGTAACGCTGCATGCGCGCCGCCTGCTCATCGCCGAGGAAAGCCGCCATCGCGAACAACGTACCGGCGTATCCGTCGTTACGCGCGAGGCCGCGTCCGTTGGCGTACATCCAACCAAGGGCATACATGGCGCCGGTATCGCCCAAACGAGCCGCCTCACAGTAAAGAACGGCGGCATGGGCGGGATCACGGGGCACGCCTTCGCCATGCTCGTAAGCCAAGGCTTGCTCGGCCAGGTAGCGTGCTTGCCGGGTAAACGCGGCAACCACGGCGGGATCGGTTTCAACGGAATCGGCTGCGCGCACCGGCTCTCCCGCCATCGCCGCGCTGACGGCAACAACACCCACCGCAAGCAGCGTGCGGCCCAAGCGCCGGCTTTGCATACCCGCGTTCACGGCCTTGGCTTCGCGCACGCCGACATGCTTTAAAGCCGCCAGACCTTCGCGCCGGCCGCCGCGAGCGCCACCGGGTCGTACTGCGACTTGACGTCGCAGAACACGCCGCCCGTCACGAGCTTGGCAAGCAGTCCGGAAAGCGGCATATCGACATATTGACGATGCGCGACCGCCGCGACGATCGCATCGGCCGCCGGCAGATCGTCCCAAGCGACGAGCCGCACGCCGTATTCGTGCACCGCCTCGTCCGCCTCGGCAACCGGGTCATGGACATGAACGCGGCAGCCATAGCTTTCAAGCTCGCGAATAACGTCGATCACCTTGCTGTTGCGCAGATCGGGGCAGTTCTCCTTGAACGTCAGCCCGAGCACGATAACGTTCGCGCCCTTGATGCTGGAGCCGGCGACAATCATCTGCTTGACGGTCTGCTCCGCCACATATTTGCCCATGCTGTCGTTGATGCGCCGCCCGGCAAGAATCACCTCGGGGTGATAGCCGAGCATTTCCGCCTTGTGCGTCAGGTAGTAAGGATCGACACCGATGCAATGGCCGCCGACCAGACCCGGACGGAAAGGCAGGAAATTCCACTTGGTACCGGCCGCCTTGAGCACCTCCAACGTGTCGATACCGATTTTGTGAAAAATCACCGACAACTCGTTCATCAACGCGATGTTGAGATCGCGTTGGGTGTTTTCGATCACTTTCGCCGCCTCGGCCACCTTGATCGAGCTGGCCGGATAGACGCCGGCGGTAATCACCGTGCCATAAATACGGCTGACCGTTTCCAGCGTTTCCGGCGTATCGCCCGACACGACCTTGACGATGCGCGTGACGGTGCGCTCCTTGTCGCCCGGGTTGATCCGTTCGGGCGAATAGCCGACAAAGAAATCGCGCTTCCACTTCAAACCCGATTCGCGTTCGAGAATGGGGATGCACACTTCCTCCGTCGCGCCCGGATAAACGGTGGATTCGTACACCACGACCGCACCGCGCTTGAGATTGCGCCCCACCGTTTCGGACGATTTCACCAACGGCGTGAAATCCGGCTGATGTGCGTCACCGACCGGCGTGGGCACCGCAACGACGATGAAATCCGCCTCGGTCAACACAGCGGGATCGGTATGGCAAGAAAGCTGTGTGGCCGCGCGCAAATCGGCCGAGTCGACCTCACCGGTCGGGTCGACGCCGGAACGGTAGGCAGCCACCTTCTCCACCGACAGATCGAACCCCAAGGTCTTGAACCTCTTACCAAACTCGACCGCGAGCGGCAAGCCCACGTAACCAAGGCCAACGACAGCGATGGTGGTCATAGCGACAAATCCTTACGCATCGGCACGATGCATTTCAGTTGAAAATTCGCGGCACTCATGACATTCATGACACGTTCACAGCGATTTGAGCAACGACGACGCCTCGGCATACAACGGCGTGCCTTCCTTGAGTTTGGGCATGAGGACGTTCAGTTCCTTGCGCGCGTCGTCCTTGCGCCCGAGCTTGGCGTAGGTTTTCGCCAGGTTAAGGCGCAGTTGCGGCACCTCCGGCGCAAGCGATACCGCCCGCACGAGGTGCGCCACGCCCTTGTCCGTCTGACCCTGCTCGACCTCGATCATGCCGAGGGTATCGAGCACGACAGCGTTGTCCGGCTGAATCGCCAGCGCCTGCTCGGCGTAGCCTTGCGCCTGTGGATCTTTCAACTGGCTACTGACCCAAGCGAGGTTGTTCAGGATCAACGCATTATCGGGCGCGAACTCGAGGATGCTCTTGAACATGCGCGCGGCATCGGCGTAACGTTTTTCGGCCATTGCCACTTCGGCCAGATAAGTCCGTCCGAGCGCGTCCTTCGGCTGCGTGCGCAGCCAATCCTGCGCCAGCTTGTCAGCCTCGTCCTTTTTCCCGGAACGCACTAGCGCCGAATGCAGCTTACTGAAAACGTCCGGCGCCTTGGCCCGCTCGAAGGCCTTGCGGTAAGCGGCGACGGCATCGCTCCACTTCGCCCCGACGGACTGAATGTCGCCCTCCAACATGTAACCAAGAGACTGCTCGGGGTGCTGCTGCTGAACGTTCCGCGCCAGCCTCAACGCTTCGGTGGCATCGTTGCGGGCCATTTTCACGGCGATCAGCCGCTGCTGAGCCTCCGGCGAATCGGCTTGCAGCGACAAAGCCTTGCGCAAGCTCTGCTCGGCGCCGTTCAGATCGTTGAGCTGGCGCTGCGCGTCGGACAGATCGATGAGCGCCGCCACCGATTGCGGCTGCATCGCCACCACTTTGTTGAACGACGAAATGGCTTGCTGATGATCGCCCGTGGCCAACTGCGTGCGCGCCAGCACACCGACCGCGCGCGCATCCCCCGGACTCGTCGTCACCGCGGCCTGTGCCACGCCAACGGCCTTGCCCGCTTCACCGTAGCGCAGGAAATGCTGAATCAGCGCGAGCCGCGGCGGCAAAGCCGTCGGCATGGCCGCCACGGCGCGCTCCAGCGTCGCCTGCACCTGGTCGGGCGGCGTGCCCGTGCGGCTCTGCACATCGGCCAGAGCAAGCAGCGCATCGGCATTGTTCGGGTTGCGCTTGAGGATCGCCTCGAAGCGGCCCTTGGCATCCGCCGGGCGTTTGTCCTGCAAATCGAGGCGGGCCAGGTTCAGGGCCGCGGGCAAGAAATCGGGTTGCAGCGACGCGGCTTTTTCAAAAGCGGCCCGCGCCCCGGCCTTATCCCCCTTGGCCGACAAAATGCCACCCTTGAGGCTGTAAGTTTGCGCGCTATTCGGCTGTTTGCGCTCCAACTGCTGCTGGGCCTCGAGCGCCTTGTCGAACTCGCCCCGGCGCAGGTAAGTAAGCGTCAGCGCGAGATCGGCCTGCACCGCCTTGTCGTCCAGACCCGATGCGGTTTCGAGATCGGAGAACGCGCCCGACGTATCGCCGCCGGCCAGCTTCGCCACCCCCAGGCGCATCCGCGCCTGCGCATCGGCCGGCGACATCGACACCACCTTGGCCAGATAGCTTTCGGCCTTGTCGAAATCCCCGTTTTCCATATAGACCTGCCCGGCCAGACCAAGCAGCGCGGGATCGTTCGGCGCCCCCTGGAGCAAGGGCTGAATGGCTTCCAGCGCACGCGCCGGCTCACCGCCCCCCATATAGGACATGACCAGCAGCCGACGCGCCAACCCCTGGTTCGGCGCGCGTTCGAGCACCTTTTCCAGATACGAGCGGGCGAGAATGAACTCGTTCTGCTTCACCAGAATGGAGCCCATCAGCAATTGCGCCGGCATGTAAGCGGGCGTGGCCTTCAAGACCTGCTCGAGGTTGGCGCGCGCTTCGGGCAAACGCTCGTTACGGAAATCGACGAAAGCCTGCAGATATTTGGTTGAAGGCAGGGCCGGCGCAAGCTTGGTCAGGGTTTTCAGCTTTTCCGTGGCCGGATCGAGCTTGTTCTGGCTGAGCAGCACGGAGATCAGGCGGAATTGATAACCGGGAACCGCGGGCTGCGCCTTCACCGCGGCCTCGAGCGCGGCCACCGCTTGATCGGGCTTGTTCTGGACCAGCAGCACGTTCGCCAGCAAGCTCTGCGCCTCCGCCACTTCGGGCTCCGCGGCCACCACCGCTTCGGCTTCAGCCTGTGCGCCAGCGAAATCGCCACTGAACAGCTTCACTTGCCCCAGACCGACGCGTGCCAGATGGTTATTGGCATTCGCCTTCAGCGCCGCCTCATAGGCCGCCTTGGCGCCGGCTAGATTCGACTTCGCCAGGTTGGCCTCGCCGACGGCGGCCAGCAAGTTCGCCTGCCCGGCAGGGTCCGCCAACTTTTTGTCGGCGAACTCTTTCAGCACACGGTCGAATTCACCCGCCATCACCAATGCCCGCGCCAGCAGCGGTGTTATTTCTTCCATCGAGTAGCCCAGATCGGCGGCGCGCTGCAACTCTTTCACCGCACTCGGCGCATCGCCTTGCGCAAGGTGGATCTTGCCCAGCAGAAAGCGCGCTTCGGCCAGATCGGTTTTTTCCAGCAATGCGTTCTTGAGCTGGATGCTGGCGGCATTGAGATCATTCTTGGCCAGATAGCTCTTGGCGGAAGCAACCATGTCATCCGGGTTCTTGCCGCACGCGGCGAGCAAGGCGGCGGACAGACAGGCCACGGCGGCGCCACGGGCGGCACGGCCCCACGGGGCCGAAAATCGGCGATGACGGAACGATGCGGGCACGTTCAATACTCCTTCTTCAATCCAAAACGATTCATCAAGTCGTACAAGGACGGTCGGCTGATACCCAGCACTTCGGCCGCCTTGGCAATATTTCCATTGGTCCGCGACAATACGCGGACGACCACGCTGCGCTCGGCCTCATCGCGCACCTGGCGCAGATTGAGACGGTCGAGATTCTCCTCGGCCGCATCGAGGCCGAGATCCTCCGCGCGGATGCGATTTCCCTCGGCCATGATGACCGCGCGCTTGAGGCAGTTTTCCAGCTCCCGCACGTTACCCGGCCACACGTGCGCTTCGATCGCGGTCAGCGCGTCTTCGGCAAGGTGCAGCACACTGCGGCCGTTGTCCTTGGAAAACCTCTGCACGAACGCATGGGCAAGCAGCGTCGCATCGCCGTCGCGCTCGCGCAGCGCGGGAATATCGACGACGATTTCCGCTAGGCGGTAGTACAAATCCTCGCGGAACGCGTTGGCCTGAATCTGCGCCTTGAGATCCCGGTGAGTTGCGCAGACCACGCGCACATTCACGGGAATTTCCTCCCGCCCGCCGACGCGCTCGATCACGCGCTCCTGTAAAAAGCGCAGCAGCTTGGCCTGGAGCGGCATCGGCAAATCGCCGATTTCATCAAGAAACAAGGTGCCTTTGTGCGCCGTTTCTATTTTTCCCGGCGTCTGCTTGCCCGCACCGGTAAATGCGCCTTTTTCGTAGCCGAACAGCTCGCTTTCGAGCAGATTTTCGGGAATCGCCGCGCAATTGATGGCAACGAAACGTTCCTTGGCGCGGGGTGACAGCGCGTGCAGCGCGCGCGCAAGAATTTCCTTACCGGTACCGCTCTCGCCGAATAGCGCGACCGTCACCGAAGCCGACGCGACCTTCTCGATCGTCCGGCACACCTTCAGCATCGAGGGATCGCGCGTCAGCAAGCCGGCCAGCGCACTGCCCTGCTGCTCTTTCAGGCGCACATTCTCCCGTTGCAGATCATAGAGTCGAAAAGCGCGCTCGATGGTCAAACTGAGCAGATCGGGCTCGAAGGGTTTGGCAAAAAAATCGTATGCCCCCATCCCCACCGCGCGCACCGCATTTTCCCGGTCATGCTGGCCGGTCAGCACGATCACGCGCGTATCCGGCGCAAGCGCGAGCATCTCGCCCAAAAGCTTGAAACCTTCGGTGGTATCGTCCGGCGTCGGCGGCAACCCCAAATCCATGGTGACGACCGCCGGTTCGTAGCGGCGCAGCTGCGCGATCGCCGTTTCCCTGTCGTCCGCGACGACGGTTTCGAAAGCGTCGAAAGCCCAGCGCATCTGCTTTTGCAGCGCCAGGTCGTCCTCGATGATAAGAAGCGTACGCCGCTCGTCAGCCATGATGCTGCTGCGCTCCCTGTTGTTCCACGTCAGAGTCGATCCGGGTCACGACAGGCAATTCGATCATCACCCGCGTCCCCTTCCCTTCTTCGCTTTCGAACCGGATCGAACCGCCCAGTTCATTCACATACTGCCGCGTTTCATACACGCCGATCCCCATTCCGCTCTCTTTGGTCGTCTGGAACGGTTTGGACAAGCGTTCGCGCAAAAAAGCCGCCGACATGCCACAACCCGTATCCGTGACAGCGATGCGAATCCGATCCGCATCGCCGCTACACAGGGAAATGGAAACATTACCATCCTCCGGCGTCGCGTCGATAGCGTTTTGCACCAAATGCCCCATCACTCTTTCGAGCCGTTCGGGATGCGCCAGCACCGCGGCCGAACCGACGATCTCGTCATGCACGGTCACCGCCGGCAACAACGCCCGCTTGGTCTGGCGGACACGCTCGACCAGGCTTGGCACATCGACCACGCGCGGCGGATCGATCGAGCGCTTTTCCTGTAGCTGCACCATCAGACCGCGCATCCGCGATTCGACATGGGCAACCGTTTCCAGCATATCGTCCTGAAAGGCGGGATTATGCCGGTGTCGCTCCGCATTTTTGAGCATGAGCGACAATTGAGCGACGAGATTCTTCAAATCGTGCACGACGAAAGCCGACATCCGGTTGAACGACTCGAATTTGCGCGCCTCCAACAACGCCTCGGCCGCCAGCATCCGCTCCAGGTAACTTGCCGCCTGACGCTGTGCCGTCTTCAGCAGATCGAGCACTTCCCAATCGATTTCGAAACGCGCGCGCGGTGCGCTGAGCACCACGAACCCCACCAACTCCCCCGGGCTTTTCAATGGCAGCACCAGCCAGGCATCGGGCAGCACGGACAACCATTCCGGCAACACCAAGCCTTCATAGGTAACCGGACTGCGCCGGTATTGCTCCAGATCGATCACCCATTCCTTCTCGGCCAAAAAGCGGCACAACCCCCCCTCCCCCGGCTCCTTCGCATCGGATACGGGGTGATTGAGGCGCGCGCGCAACGCATAGCTCCCATCCGAACCATGCAGCCACAAGCCTCCGCCGGGGCTTTCGACCAGATCGGAAAGCGCCTTGATGACCGATTGCCCAAGATCCAGCTTTTGCCCCGCCGACGACAACGCCCGCGTAAATCTCAGCCACTCGCTACGGTAATCATAGCGATAGGAAAACAAGTGCTTGCTGATGAAAATCCGCAAGCGCGCGCGCTGCGCACCGGAAAAAACAAAAACACCAAGCAGCAGCAAACCCGCGAACAACAGCGTCAGTTGCAGCGCGCGCCCCCAATCGCCACCGAAATAGCGAACGTAATAGCCCGCCGCCGCGATCACCAACAAATACAAGCCGGCGACAGCCAAGGCCGTGGAGTGAAAGACCATCTCGCGCGACATCGACATACGCAGGGTCCACGCCGGATTGCGCGCACCGGATAACGCGATCAAGGGCATCAACAGCGCGTGGACAACGCCCCGCACGGCCCATACATCCGAGTCGAGGCGCCCAAACAACAGGCCATCGGCAAAGAAATAAAGCTCGAAGACGAATCCCGCCCCCAAGGCGAGGCAAAGCGGCTTGAGCCCCCAGCGCGACTCCGCGGGCAAACCGCGATAAAGCTGCTCAACCAGCACCAGGCCAAATACGGCATAGGCCAACGATGCCGCGAAGACCCACTGGGCCACGATTTCGGGCGGCAGCAGACTGCTCGCGCCCAGCACGCGCGGCACGATCTGGCCGACAACGATCAAGACCGCAACCGCCAACGGCCAACGCGCGCGGCGACCGCCAAGCGGCGCGAGAAGAATCAGAACAAACGCATACCATGCGGCGCCGCGAAGAATATCCAGCGCCTGCTCGGCATAGAACAAACCCGCTTCTTGCGGCGAACGGGCAAACAAACCACCCGCCACAGCCCAGACGCAGCTCGCAACAACAGCGGAAAGCAGCCAACCGCCGGGCTTGCCGCCATGCCAGGCGAAAAAAAGATAGGCACCGAAGCACGCGTAGACGAGTGCCGCCAGCCCGTAACCCCAGATCGCGACTTCCAACACGCCGACTCAATTCCCCTAATTCAGACAAGAACCGAAAACGCGTCGGCGGCCGCGACCCTCAAGTGTCAATGCGCGCCCTCACCGGTCAGCACAACCCTCACCGTTTCGAACAGGATGAGCGTATCGAGCACCAAAGTGTGGTTTTTGACGTAGTAGAGGTCATATTGCAGTTTCTGAATCGCATCATCGACCGACGCCCCGTACTGGTAACGCACTTGTGCCCATCCGGTCAAGCCTGGCTTAACACAATGCCGCACACCGTAGAACGGGACTTCCCTACCCAATTGGTCGACAAAGTAAGGCCGTTCGGGGCGCGGACCGACCAGGCTCATGGTGCCAACCAGCACATTGAACAGTTGCGGCAGTTCGTCGATGCGCGTTTTACGGATGATCCGCCCGATACGCGTGACCCTGTCGTCGTTCGACGATGCCCAGCGCGGCTTGCCGTCCTTTTCCGCATCCGTGCGCATACTGCGGAATTTGG
Organism: Azoarcus sp.; assembly: GCA_031546845.1. GTDB lineage: Bacteria > Pseudomonadota > Gammaproteobacteria > Burkholderiales > Rhodocyclaceae > Azoarcus. The sequence goes on from JAVBJT010000026.1 coordinate 14,176, forward strand.
TGACACGGAAAATCCGCCCGCCCAGCCCGACGCGCTCTTGCCGATACAGCACGGGGCCGCCGTCCTCGATCAGGATCAACAAAGCCGCCACCAGCATGATGGGTAACGCAACGGTCAGCAGCGCCAGCGCCGCAACGAGATCGAAACAACGCTTCACCACCGTCCGTCCGATCCCTTGCCGAAAACCGTCGCCGTAAATCAACCAGCTTGCGCGCAACGAATCGACACGGACTTGCCCCTGGACCCGCTCGAAAAACGAGGACAGATCAAGGACACGGATACCGGAGAGCTTGCAATCGAGCAACTCACGCAGCGGCATCACCCCGCCGCGGCGCTCGCGCAAGGCGACGATGACCTCATCGACCCGATACTTGCGCACGACTTCGAGCAAGCCCATGCCGCTGATCACCCGGCTCTGATCGACCTCGACCGGCTCTTCGCCGCCCGGCGAGAAAAAGCCGACGACACCCGCCCCGCCCTGCTGCGGGGACAGCAAAGTCCGCTGCACGGCCAGCGCATCGTTACCCGTTCCGATAACGAGCACGCGGGATGTAAACAACGCCGCCGCGCGCCGCCGGTTCACCAATCCACGCATAGCGAGCACGAATCCGAGCAACAACACGATGGAAATCTGCATCGCCTCGGACGTGAATCCCGCCCAGGGCAGCAGTCCGAATATGCCGTAAGCGACTGGCACACTGACCAGAATCGAAAGCAGCACACGAACAAAAGCATCCCGATGGGAGCTATGCACAATCGGTCTGTACAGACCCATCGCGGAATTCAGCATCACCATCGTCAAAGCGAACAACAACGCCGACGGCACCACCAGCCGCCACTGGACCGCTTCCGACTGAAGCTGCAGGAACACGGCAAGCATGACCGCCATGAACAGCAGAAAAGCGTCGAACACGATCTGCTGCAGCGTGTGCGACGGAAAATAATGTCTGAATACGATCTTCAAAGTCGTGACCCTCGTTGCACCGCAAAATCGCGCGCTCCTCTTTTGGAAGATCTGCTTGCGCTATCTGCGTCAATCCCTGATGGAGTCACCTTACGCGAACAACAAAAACGACAGCGTTAAACTGGTCACGGGCTTTGAATCATTGCCGCCGGTTCAATGACAAAATCCTAATCTGTCACTTTCCCATTGATTTTTATAGCACGCAAAAATTCAAGGCAGTGCTTTTGACGCAGTCGTATTACCCAAAAGTGGTATCGGCCGGCCTTGATGAAACAATCGACGCGTTACAGCGTCAATGTCATCATGTCCTCTGCCCGCATTGCTGCAACGCAACCGCGAACCCATGCCAAGCGCTGCATCAGGCATCTCACCAACCACTACGCTCACTACAGGAAAAAACATGACTACAGCAGCCCATCGCGACTTTTCCGAGTCGTACAATCTCCGCCTGGAAGACTTATCCGAGGGCATGAGCGCCAGCTACGCGCGCACCATCGGCGAGGCCGATATCCTGATGTTTGCCGGGGTTTCCGGCGACAGCAATCCGGTTCACCTCGACGAGGAATTCGCCGCCAACACGATGTTCGGCGGGCGCATCGCGCACGGCATGCTAGCGGCGTCCTTCATTTCGACCGTCTTCGGCACCAAGCTTCCCGGCCCCGGCGCAATCTACATCAGCCAGAGCCTGAAGTTCAAGGCGCCGGTCAAGATCGGCGACACCGTCGTCGCACGCGTCACGCTGAAGTCGCTCAACACCGAGAAACGCCGCGCCGTCTTTCTGACCGAATGCCGCGTTGGCGAAACCGTCGTGCTGACCGGCGAAGCGGAACTGCTCATCCCCGCGCGCGACTGAGCCGCGCCTTGCCTGCCTAGGTGGTGGCCTTGCATGGGAAGGCCCCACCCGGGCGGCAACCCGGTGAATCCGCTTTTACAGCTCAAAAACCTGCTTGATACGCAAGGTCTGCCCGCGCTCGACCAGCCCGATCAAACGGTCGATATTCGGATGCTTTCCTGGATGGCGCTTCGCGTCCTCGGTATGCTCGGCATACAAATCCAAGCCTTTTTTTGCCGCTTCCGGCGTGATCGCGCCGTAAAGCTGCGCCAAATAGTTGTAGACCGCGAGCGAACCGGCCTGCCCGGGCTTGTTCTCGATTGTGGCGACAACGGAATCGGCGTCATCGAGCAAATTGATTGCCGCCAGATGTGAAACGCCCGGCAACTGCTTGAGATTGTCGGCGAAAGCCATGAATCATCCATCCCTGTGCGATCAAAAACCGGCCGCGCGCGCCACATCGCCGACGGCGAGAAAAAACGGCCGGGAAGCGAAAAATAAGCGGAAAATCAAATGGCGCGGGCCAATTCCACTGCCTTGCCGATGTAACTCGCCGGCGTCATCGCCAACAGGCGGTCGCGGTCGGCAGCGGGGATCGCCAATGTGCGGATGAAATCGTGCAGCGCATCGCGGGTGATGCCCTTGCCACGCGTCATTGCCTTCAACTGCTCATAGGGATTTTCGATACCGAAACGGCGCATCACCGTCTGCACCGGCTCGGCCAGCACCTCCCAGCACTCGTCCAAATCCGCCGCTAGACGGGCTGGATCGGCTTCCAGCTTGCCCAAGCCGCGCAGCATGCTGTCGAGCGCCAGCACGGTGTGACCGAAGCCCACGCCCATATTGCGCAGCACGGTCGAATCGGTAAGGTCGCGCTGCATGCGCGACACCGGCAGCTTCTCGGAAAAATGGCGCAGCACCGCGTTGGCGATACCAAGATTGCCTTCAGCGTTCTCGAAATCGATCGGGTTGACCTTGTGCGGCATGGTCGAGGAGCCGACCTCGCCTTCCTTCAAGCGCTGCTTGAAATAGCCGAGCGAGATATACATCCAGAAATCGCGGCAGGCATCGAGCAGAATCGTATTGCAGCGGGCCATGGCGTCGAACAGTTCGGCCATGGTGTCGTGCGGCTCGATCTGGATCGTATACGGGTTGAACTCCACTTCGAGCGCTTCGACGAAGCGGCGGTTGAAACCTTCCCAATCGAACGCCGGCCAGGCCGACAGATGCGCGTTGTAGTTGCCCACCGCGCCATTGAACTTGCCCGTCAAGGCCACATTGGCAATATTGGCGCGGGCGCGCAGCAGGCGCGCGGCGATATTGGCCATTTCCTTGCCCAGCGTGGTCGGGCTGGCCGGCTGGCCGTGCGTGCGCGACAGCATCGGCAGCGCGGCGTGCTGATGAGCAAGCTCCCGCGCGCGCGCGATCACCGCATCCAACGCCGGCAGCAGTGCCTGGTCGCGCCCCGCCTTGAGCATCAGCGCATGGGAAACGTTATTGATGTCTTCCGACGTGCAGGCGAAATGGATGAATTCCGACGCCTTCATCACCTCCGCGTTGCCCTCAAGACGCTGCTTGAGCCAATACTCCATCGCCTTGACGTCGTGATTGGTCGTCGCCTCGATCGCCTTCACCGCCTCGCTGTCGGCCGGCGCAAAACTCGCCACCACTTCATCCAACTCCGCCACCGTGGCGGCGGAAAACGGCCCGATGCCCAAATCGGGTGACGCCGCCAACGCCTTCAACCACGCCACCTCTACCTTGACGCGATTGCGGATCAAGCCATGTTCGGAAAAATGATCGCGCAGAATCAACGCCTTGCCGTGATAGCGGCCATCGAGCGGAGACAAGGCGGTAAGGGTAGAGGATGCAGCAATAGACATAGCGATACTTCCAGACAAAGTGTTATTTTACCGCTCTGCGTCGCCCTCGCTGCGCGACGAAAACAAAACGATGCGGTACAGCCGAGCGGGCTCGTCAAACCTTCTCGCGCGCCGTATCGGCCTTCCCCAAACCAACCGAGCGCCCCCTGTGATGATGAGCACACCGGACAGCTATCGCATCGAGGTCGAAGCCGTCGCCGAATTCGTCGAGGCGCAGTCGAATCCCGAGGACGACCACTACGTTTTCGCCTACCACATCACGATCCGCAACACCGGCAGCGTTGCCGCACAACTCATCAGCCGCCACTGGATCATCACCGACGGCACCGGCAATGTGCAGGAAGTTCACGGGCAAGGCGTGGTGGGTGAACAACCGCTGCTCGCACCGGGCGAATCGTTCCGCTACACCAGCGGCTGCGTACTTGAAACCGCCGTCGGCACCATGCACGGCAGCTACCAGATGGTGGCGGCGGACGGCTACCGCTTCAGCGCCGACATCCCCGCCTTCGTCCTGGCAATGCCGCGCGTGCTGCATTGACTACAGTGTGCGGAACAATCACCACCATCACGAGCGGTAATCGGCGTTGATCTTGACGTAATCGTAGGAAAAATCGCAGGTCCACACCGTCGCCGCAGCCGCGCCACGGGCCAGATCGATGCGCACGGTGAGTTCGGCATGGCGCATGATGCGCGCGCCAGCCTCCTCGCGATAACTCGCCGCGCGACCGCCGTTTTCCGCCACTAGCACCGACTCGTCGGGACTGCCGAGCCAGACGCGCAGTTTCGCCGTATCGAGATCGTTGATGCCCGCGTAACCGATAGCGGCGAGAATGCGTCCGAGATTGGGGTCGGACGCAAAAAACGCCGTCTTCACCAACGGCGAATGCGCCACCGCGTAAGCCACCTTGCGGCACTCTTCACGGTCGCGACCGCCTTCCACCGCGATGCTCATGAATTTGGTCGCGCCCTCGCCGTCGCGCACGATGGCCTGCGCCAAACGGATCGCCACCGCCGCCACCGCATCGCGTAGCACCCGGTAGTCGGCGGAAGCGGCATCGACGATCTCGGCATTGCCGGCTTGGCCGGTAGCGATGACGATGAAGGAATCGTTGGTCGAGGTATCGCCATCGATGGTAATGCTGTTGAACGAAAAATCCGCCGCCTCGCGCGCGATGACTTCGAGCAGCGGTTGGGCAATAGCCGCGTCGCAGGCGAGAAAACCGAGCATCGTCGCCATGTTTGGCCGGATCATGCCGGCGCCCTTGCTCATGCCAGTGAGCGTCACCGTGCGGCCACCGATCTGGACTTGCTGCGACACCGCCTTGGCCAGCGTGTCGGTCGTCATGATCGCGTGCGCGGCATCGAACCAGCCATCGGCGCGTAACCCGGCCACCGCCTGCGGCAAACCGGCAACAAGCCGATCCACCGGCAGCGGCTCAAGAATCACCCCGGTGGAAAACGGCAGCACCTGTTCGGCGCGGATACCCAGTTGCCGCCCCAGCGCCTCGCACGTCGCGCGCGCATCGGTCAGCCCCTGCTCGCCAGTACCCGCATTGGCAACGCCGGTATTGATCACCAGCGCGCGAATTCCACCTTGCGCAAGATGCGCCTTGCACACCTGCACCGGCGCGGCACAAAAGCGGTTCTGGGTAAACACACCCGCCGCGCGGCTGCCGGCAGCCAACTCGATCACCGTCAGATCGCGTCGATTGGCCTTGCGGATACCCGCCTCCGCCACGCCCAGGCGAACGCCGGCAACCGGCAGCAGATCAACGGGATTGGGGGTACTCAAATTGACGGCCATGTGTGCCTCCAGACAAACGCCACGGCCGGAGCCACCAGCCGCCGCACAGAAATTAGATCACGCCACAAGCGGAACAGGGTTCGATTGAATGCGGGGAACCGCGAAAGAAATCAATCGTCGGCAACGACTCTGCCAAACCAACGATAGCTCAACACCAGTGCAACCCCTACCCATGCAAGCACCGCGACGATGAAAACGATAAAAGCCAGGAAATTGTTGAACCCCCCGTGGACCGTCCCCATCATAGAGGTAGGAATCAACAGCAGCGGCGACGACGCAAGCAACATGAACAGTTGGAGATACCACGGCACGTAAGCTCGAATCTTGTTCCCGCAGCCGTTGCACCGTGTCTCTAACACCCCACCCCTGCCACTGGTGCGCACCCAACGGCGTAACGTAACGGGCTCTGCACAGTAGGGGCAAACCGGGTCTCTAAGCTCAGGCCAAGCCAACGCCATCCTCGTCCATCGAAAGCATGTGCGGAGCTACACGCACGCCAGCCGCTCAGTTCAGCTTGCCGTGGCAATGCTTGTATTTCTTGCCAGAACCGCACGGGCAGGCATCGTTACGGCCGACTTTCGGCCCCGCGTTGACGAGCGGCTGCGTGCTGTTGTCGGCGTTGGCGGTACCCAGCGCTTCGTCGTAGTCAGCGTGGTGGTATTGCACGTTGGCGACTTCGGGCGGGGTTTCGGCTTGTTCGAGCTGACTTTCGGTGCGGATCTGCACCAACATCAACAGTTTGCTGACATCGGCGCGCACCGCGTCGAGCAGATTTTCGAACAACTCGAAGGCTTCGCGCTTGTATTCTTGCTTGGGGTTCTTTTGCGCATAGCCGCGCAGATGGATGCCCTGGCGCAGATGGTCGAGCGCGGCGAGGTGTTCGCGCCAGTGCGTATCCAGGCTTTGCAGCATGACGTTGCGCTCGAACTGATACCACGCTGTGGGGTCGACCTGAGCGATCTTGGCCGCATAGCTTTCCTCGGCGGCATCGATGATGCGCTTCAAGATCGATTCGTCGTCCAAGGTCGGCTCGGCCTTGAGCCAATCGCCCACCGGCAGCTTGAGCTGATAATCGCTGGCGAGCGCCTGCTCCAGCGTGGGGATGTCCCATTGTTCCTCGACGCTATCCTGCGGCACGTAAATGCGGAACGCATCGTGCAGCACGCCCTGGCGCATCGCCTGGGTGGTTTCGGAGATGTTGTCGCTTTCCACCAACTCGTTACGCTGCAGGTAGATAACCTTGCGCTGGTCGTTGGCGACATCGTCGTATTCGAGCAATTGTTTGCGGATATCGAAGTTGCGCTGTTCGACCTTGCGCTGGGCGCTTTCGAGCGAGCGCGTCACCATGCCATGCTCGATCGCCTCGCCCTCCGGCATTTTCAGCCGCACCATGATGGCGTTGAGGCGTTCGCCAGCGAAAATCTTCAACAGCGGATCTTCCAGCGACAGGTAAAAACGGCTGGAACCCGGATCGCCCTGACGGCCGGAACGGCCGCGCAACTGGTTGTCGATACGGCGGGATTCGTGGCGTTCGGTGCCGATGATGTGCAAGCCGCCGGCGGCGATCACCTGCTCATGCACTTTGCGCCATGCTTCGCGCATTTCGATGGCGCGCGGCTCTTTTTCCTCGGCGGGGATGCTTTCATCCGCGAGCAGCGCGGCGACCGGTTTTTCGATATTGCCGCCGAGCACGATATCGGTACCGCGACCGGCCATGTTGGTGGCAATCGTGACCACACCGGGACGGCCCGCCTGAGCGACGATCAAGGCTTCACTGTCGTGCTGCTTGGCGTTGAGCAACTGGTGTTCGATCTTCGCCTTTTTCAGCAGGCCGGAAAGGTCTTCGTTGGTTTCGATCGAGGTCGTGCCGACCAGCACCGGCTGGCCGCGCTTGACGCATTCCTGAATGTCGGCGATCACCGCATCCCATTTTTCCTTTGCCGTGCGATAAACCTTGTCGTTTCCGTCCTTGCGCACGGTGGGCTGATTGGTGGGGATGACCACCGTTTCCAGCCCGTAGATGGAATGGAATTCGTAGGCTTCGGTATCGGCCGTGCCGGTCATGCCGGCGAGCTTGCCGTACATGCGGAAATAGTTCTGGAAAGTGATCGAGGCCAGCGTCTGGTTTTCGGCCTGGATGCGCACACCCTCCTTCGCCTCCACCGCCTGATGCAGACCGTCGGACCAGCGCCGGCCGATCATCAAGCGGCCGGTGAATTCGTCGACGATGACGACTTCGTTGTTCTGCACCACGTATTGCTGGTCCTTGTGGTACAGCGCATGGGCGCGCAGCGCGGCGTAGAGGTGATGCACCAACAGAATGTTGGCCGGCTCGTACAACCCCGCGCCTTCGGGCAGAAGGCCCATGCGCACAAGCGTCTGCTCGGCGTTCTCGTGGCCCTGCTCGGTAAGCAGTACCTGGTGGGCTTTGAGGTCGACCGTGTAGTCGCCCGGCACGGTCACGTTGTCGCCCTCACCCTCCTGGCGCTTCAGCAACGGCGCAACCAGGTTCATCTTCAGGTACAGCTCGGTATGGTCCTCGGCTTGCCCGGAAATGATGAGCGGCGTGCGCGCTTCGTCGATGAGAATGGAGTCGACCTCGTCAACGATGGCAAAGCTCAACGCGCGCTGCACCCGCTCGCTGGTGGCATAGACCATGTTGTCGCGTAGGTAGTCGAAGCCGAATTCGTTGTTGGTGCCGTAAGTCACGTCAGCGGCATAAGCAGCCTGCTTTTCGGCGTGCGGCATGCGCGACAGATTGCAGCCAGTGGTCAGCCCGAGAAACCCGTAAACCTGCCCCATCCATTCGGCATCGCGGCTGGCGAGATAGTCGTTGACCGTGATCACATGCGCACCCTTGCCCGCGAGTGCGTTCAGGTAAACCGGCAGCGTCGCCATCAGCGTCTTGCCCTCGCCAGTGCGCATTTCGGCGATGCGGCCATCGTGCAGCACCATGCCGCCGATGAGCTGCACATCGAAATGGCGCATGCCGAGCACTCGTTTGCTCGCCTCGCGCACTACCGCGAACGCTTCCGGCAGCAGCGCGTCGAGCGTCACACCGTCGGCTAGTCGCTGGCGGAATTCGACCGTTTTCGCGCGTAGCGCGTCGTTGTCCAGCGCCGCGACTTCTGGCTCCAGCGCATTGATCTTGCGTACCGTCTGGGAATATTGGCGGATCAGGCGGTCGTTGCGACTACCGAAAATTTTTTTGAGCAGGCCGGAGATCATGAGCTGAACGAGTTGTCGATACGGCAAAGCGGCGAGTTTATCATGCCAGGCACAAGGGCCGCCCACCGCCTGCCTGGCAAGCCTTCGCGCACCCTTTGTGTTCCACTCTTTCACACAGCCTCGGCCCGGAGCATCGGATGACTCAGCACCTTCAAGGCTATCTCAGTAGCGGCGACGCGCTCGCCCGCCTGCATGACCAAGCCGCCCGCTTGCGCCGCCTGCAACAGACGCTCGAACAAGCACTGCCAGCGCCGCTCGCAAGCGCGTGCCACATCGCCAATCTGAAGAAGGAAACGCTGGTGATCGCCACCGACGGCAGCGCGGCGGCCGTGCGCCTGAAGCAGATGATTCCCAGCCTGACGGAGTATTTCCTCCGCGCCGGCCACCCACTCGCGGCCATTCAAGTCAAAGTCGCCACGCCACGGCAAGACACCGCGCACCGGCCACCGACCGAACGGCGTATTTCGACCGCGGCCAAGAACAGCCTGACTGCCTTTGCCGCAACGCTACCGGCCGACTCAGCGCTGCGTGCGTCATTGGAACGGCTGGCCGACAGAAGCAAGGACACGTAGCGTCGCCCGGCAGGGCAAAGCGCAATCGGCAACAAAGAGGGAGCAAACCGAAACCAGGCGAGGCGCCGGATCAGACCAGCGGAATGAAAACCCGCTCCAACACCACGATGGCAAAAAAAACAGCCAGTACGATCACGCCGGCGCGCAACATATTCCACGCCCAGTAACGATAACGGGCCTGGCCCGTAATCAGCCACAAGACAAACGATAGACCGATGCCGATCGCGGCCAAGGTACCGAGCAGACGCAGAATCAACATCGCGGGCGCGGGCGAACGATTGGCGCGCGGTTACGCGGCCAGCGCGGGCGCGAACTGGCGCACAACCGCCGCGGGCGCGGTGGAGCTCTGGTCGAAGCTGACGAGCTCCCACGCCGAGTTGTCCTCCAGCAACACGCGCAAAACCTGATTGTTCAGCGCATGACCCGCCTTGTGGGCCGAATAGGCGGCAAGCAACGGATGGCCGCACAAATACAGATCGCCAATGGCGTCGAGCACCTTATGCTTGACGAATTCGTCGCCGTAGCGCAGACCGTCGGCGTTGAGCACGCGATATTCGTCCATGACAATGGCGTTATCCAGACTACCGCCGAGAGCCAGCCCGTTGGCACGCATGAATTCCACCTCTTGCATGAAACCGAAGGTGCGCGCCCGCGCCACGTCGCGGACGTAGGAATGTTCGGAAAAATCGATCGTCACCGAACTCGCGGTGCGGTCGATCGCCGGGTGATTGAAGACGATGGAAAAATCGAGGCGGAAGCCATCGTACGGCTCCAGGCGCACCCATTTGTCGTCATCGCGGTACTCGACCGCCTTTTTCACCCGCATGAAGCGCTTCGGGCGCGGCTGCTCCTCGATGCCCGCCGACTGCAGCAAGAACACGAAAGGCGCGGAACTGCCATCGAGAATAGGAATTTCCGGCGCATCGACATCCACATACAGATTGTCGATACCCAGCCCGGCCAGGGCCGACATCAGATGCTCAACCGTTCCAACCTTGTGCCCGTTCTTTTCCAATCCGGAGCACATGCGGGTATCGCACACGGCGTAGGGATCGGCAGGCAGATCGAGCGGCGGATCGAGATCGACGCGGCGAAAGACGATTCCGGTATCGGGCGCGGCCGGGCGCAGGGTGATGTGCACCTTGCGTCCGCCATGCAGGCCGACGCCGGTTGCTTTCACCACCGATTTGAGGGTGCGCTGTTTAATCATCTTTTGTCCTTTTGCGCCCGGAAGTTTATCACGCACCCGCATCGGCCATGTCGAAGGCCAAGGGACGGATCGGGAACAAACACCACGTGCATGCGGAAGCAAAAAAGACGGGCGCCCTGCGCGAAACGGAGGCGTCGCTCCGCGCGGGGCGCCCGTCCGGGGACGGGGCGTAACGAACTTAATCGGCCTGGCGGCGGAGAAAGGCCGGAATGTCGTAAGTGCCCACGCCGTTGGTGCTCATCGCTTCGACGGTCGTGCGGCGGCCGCTGCGGATCACCGCCGGCACGTCCAGGCTGTTCATGTCGACACCGCCGGCCGGGCCATAAGTGCCGGTGCCTTGCACTACTTGCATCACCGGCTGGCGCACGGCGGCGCGCGGCGTACCCAAGCCGGTGGCGACGACGGTGATGCGGATGCGGTCTTCCATCGCCTCATCGAACACCGTGCCGTATTTGACGAAGGCTTCCGCTGCGGCAAAGGCCTGCACCGTTTTCACCGCGTCGCGCACTTCCGACATCTTCAGCGAACGGCTGGCGGTGATGTTGATCAGCACGCAGCGCGCGCCGGACAATTCGGTGCCTTCCAACAGCGGCGACACAGCGGCCTGCTCGGCAGCAATGCGGGCGCGGTCCATGCCCGACGCCTCGGCGGAACCCATCATCGCGCGGCCCATTTCGGCCATCGCCGTGCGCACGTCCTGGAAGTCGACGTTCACCAAGCCCGGCACGTTGATGATTTCGGCAATACCGCCAACGGCGCTGCGCAGCACGTTGTCGGCGGAGCGGAAACAATCCTCGAAACCGGCGTCGTCGCCGAACACTTCGAGCAGCTTGTCGTTGAGCACGACGATGAGCGAATCGACGCTGCGCGTCAGTTCCTCAACACCGCTTTCGGCCACGCGCAGCCGGTTCTCGAAATCGAACGGCTTGGTCACCACGGCCACGGCAAGAACGCCCAGTTCCTTAGCCACCTCGGCCACTACCGGCGCGGCGCCCGTGCCGGTACCGCCACCCATGCCACCGGTGATGAAACACATGTGCGCGCCACTGAGCGCGGCGGCGATCGCCTCGCGCGACTCCTGCGCGGCTGCGCGACCCGCTTCCGGCTTGGAGCCGGCGCCCAACCCGGTGACACCGAGTTGGATCTTGGTCGGTGCCAGGCAACGGCCGAGCGCTTGGGCGTCGGTGTTGGCGGCGACGAACTGCACGCCTTGCACGCCCTCTCGAATCATATGGTCGACCGCATTACCGCCCGCACCACCGACGCCGATCACCTTGATGATCGTGCCGACCTGCTCTTTTTCAACGATTTCAAACATTTGCCTCGCCTCCTTGATAAACGGCTCCGCCACGCCGCGAGTCCCGGAAGAACCCATATCTAGTATCAGCCGCGGAGTGTACTACTAAATCTAGATGCAGCAATCAAGCTTTTTTCAATTAAATACAGAGGGAATACCCGAATGGTCTTTTCACCCATCCCGGTGCCACTCTTGGCGACCCATTCAGCCCACCCGAACGCCTGCTTAAAAATTCTTCTCGAACCACGACCGCATACGCCCGAAAAATTGCCATACCGAGCGTGTATCGCGCGCCTGGATGCCGCGCCGGCGCTGGGCCGCGCCTTCCATCGTCAAACCCATCGCGGCGGCATAGCGCGACTGGCAGACAACGTCGGCCAGGCTGCCTTCATAGTGCGGCGCGCCGACCCGCACCGGCATGTGGAATACTTCCTCACCCAATTCGGCCATGCCGCGCATTACCGACGAACCACCGGTGAGCACGACGCCCGACGACAAAAGCTCCTCATAACCGCTGCGGCGCAATTCGGCCTGCACCAGCTCAAACAGCTCGGATACGCGCGGCTCGATCACATCGGCCAGCGCCTGGCACGACAACTTGCGCGGCGGGCGATCGCCCACGCCGGGCACCTCGATCATTTCTTCCGCATCGGCCAGGGTATGCATCGCCACGCCGTGGCGGATCTTGATTTCCTCCGCCTCGGCCGTCGGTGTGCGCAGCGCCATCGCAATATCGTTGGTCACCTGATCGCCCGCCACCGGCAGCACCGCGGTATGGCGGATCGCGCCTTGGGTGAATACGGCAATGTCGGTCGTACCGCCGCCGATATCCACCAGGCACACGCCCAAGTCTTTCTCGTCCTCGGTCAGCGCGGCATAGCTGGAGGCCAGCGGTTGTAGGATCAGGTCCATCACCTCCAGTCCGCAACGGCGCACGCATTTGATGACGTTCTGCGCCGCCGATACCGCGCCGGTGACGATGTGAACCTTCACCTCCAGCTTCACCCCGCTCATGCCGATCGGCTCGCGCACGCCGCCTTGGCCATCGATGATGAATTCTTGCGTCAGGATATGAAGAATCTGCTGCTCGGCCGGGATCGGCATCGCACGCGCGACCTCGATCACGCGCTCGACGTCGAGCGGCGTCACCTCCTTATCCTTGATCGCCACCATGCCGTTGGAGTTGAAGCTCTTGATATGGCTGCCGGCAATGCCGGTATACACGTCGCGGATCTTGCAGTCGGCCATCAGCTCAACTTCCTGGATCACACGCGAGATCGCATCCACCGTGGCCTCGATATTCACCACCACGCCACGCTTCAAACCGCTGGCCGGTTGCGTGCCAAGGCCGACGACGTTCAGCCGTCCGTCCGGGCGCAGTTCCGCGACCATGCAGGTGATTTTTGAAGTGCCGATGTCGAGGCCGACGATCAGATCCTTGTATTCCTTGCTCATTACTTGCCCTTACTTGCTCCACCTGCCGCCGTTCCGGCTGCCGGTGTCAATGCGAATCCACTCGGGTAGCGCAGGTCGGCTACCACGATCTGTTGTGCGCCGACGCCTTCGCTCACACGCGGCCACGCGGCCACGAAACGCGCCAGCCGCTTATTCACCGGCGCCTTGTCCTGCTCGCGGCCAAGCAGGATGACGAGACCGTTATCCAGCTTGAGTTGCCACGCCTCGCGTGCCGATAGCGCCACACCAACCAGACGCGCGCCAAGCGGACTCAGCGCCTCGGAAAACTCCGCGTGGCGCGCCAACAGCCAGGCGGCCGAACCTTGCGGGCCGGAAAAACGCGGCATCGGCGCATCGCTCTCGCCGACAAAAACCTCGCCCTGGCTATTCACCAAGCCCACATCGCCGCGCTCCGGCTCGGCCCAATAGGCCACCGCCCGCTGTTCCTCCAGGCTCAACTCGATACCGTCGGGCCAGCGCCGCCGCACCTCGGCATGCCGCACCCACGGCACGCCCTCAAAGGCGGTGCGCACCGCCTGCAGATCGACGGTAAAAAAATTGCCCCGAATGGCGGTGCGCGCCACATATTCGAGCTGCTCCGGCGCTACTTGCGCGGGCGAACTCAGCAAGATCACTTCGCGCAGCGGAAACAGCGGCCGCGACACGAACCATGCCACCAGCGCCCACCCCAAACCAACCACGGCAAACAAGGTCAGCAGATCGGAAATCAGGTTGAGCAGCGCCGGCCGGTGCCAAAGCCCCGTGCGTTCGCGTTCGCGCGGCGGTGGCGTCCCCACGTTGTCCGCGCCTCTTTTCCGCCGCCGTAGCGGCGGCTGCGCGACCGTTCCGGGATCGGCGCGCGTTTCAGTCAAGGCGCGCCTCCGCGAGAATCTTCACGCACAAAGCCTCGAACGACAGCCCGGCCACCCGCGCCGACATCGGCACCAGGGAATGGCCGGTCATGCCGGGCGCGGTATTCATTTCCAGCAAGCAAGGGCGCCCGTCCGGCGTCAAAATCAGATCGGCCCGACCCCAACCACGGCAACCGAGCACCCGCGCGCTCTTCATCACCAATGCCTGCAAGGCTTGCTCCTGCTCTGGCGGTAGGCCGCAAGGGCAGTCGTAACGGGTATCGTCGGTGAAATATTTGTTTTGGTAATCGTAGTTACCCTCCGGCGCGACGATACGCACCAGCGGCAAAGCGCGTTCGGCGACGAAAGGCGCGGTCAGTTCCGCGCCGTCGATGAATTCCTCGGCGATCACCAGATCGTCGTAGCGCGCGGCCAATTCCCACGCGGCGCGCAAAGCGCCCGCCTCGGTCACCTTGGTCGCACCCATGCTGGAGCCTTCGTGCACCGGCTTGACGAAGATCGGCAGCCCCAACTCGTGCACGACCGCATCCCAATCGCTCGTGGCATCGAGCATGGCATAGCGCGGCGTGGGCAGCCCGTTGGCAAGCCACAGCATTTTCGTCCGCCATTTGTCCATCGCCAGCGCGGACGCCATTACGCCGCTGCCGGTGTAGGGAATGCCCATTGTTTCCAGCGCGCCTTGCACCGTGCCGTCTTCGCCGCCACGGCCGTGCAAGGCGATGAACACGCGTGTGAAGCCTTCCTTCTTCAGATCGTGCAGATCGCGCTCGGCCGGATCGAAAGCATGCGCATCCACGTCCGCAGCGCGTAGCGCGGCAAGCACCGCCGCGCCGGACATGAGCGACACATCGCGCTCCGCCGACGTGCCACCGAACAGCACCGCCACCTTACCCACGATCCTGTTTTCCCCCTGACTCATGCGTGTTCCTCGATACTGGCGAGTTGGCCCGGCACCGCGCCGATGCTGCCCGCGCCCATCGTAATCACCACGTCGCCGTCGCGCGCGCTGGTGGCAATGGTCGCGGCCATGTCGCCGATTTCTTCAACAAATACCGGCTCCACCTTGCCCGCCACGCGCAGCGCGCGCGCCAGCGAACGGCCGTCGGCGGCGACCACCGGCGCTTCGCCGGCGGCATAGACTTCGGCAAGCAAAAGCGCATCGACTGTGCCCAACACACGCACAAAGTCCTCGAAGCAATCGCGCGTGCGTGTGTAGCGATGCGGTTGAAACGCCAGCACCAGCCGACGGCCTGGAAACGCGCCGCGCGCGGCGGCGATGGTCGCCGCCATTTCAACCGGATGATGGCCGTAATCGTCGATCAGCGTGAACGCGCCCCCGCCGGACAGCGCGATCTCACCGTAGCGCTGAAAGCGCCGGTCCACGCCGCGAAATTCGGACAGCGCCTTGACGATGGCGGCATCCGCCACCTGCACCTCGGTCGCCACCGCGATGGCGGCAAGCGCATTCTGCACATTATGCAGGCCGGGCAGATTCAATTCGATCGGCAGCCGCGTGGTCGTGCCGTTTTCGCGCACGGCGTCGAAAACCATCCGGCCGCCCTCGGCGCGAATATTTTCGGCGCGGATGCTGGCCTCCGGCGACAGACCGTAGCGCACCACCTGCTTCGAGACCGACGGCATGATCGCACGCACATGCGGATCGTCCTCGCACAACACGGCAACGCCGTAAAACGGCAGACGTTGAAGAAAATCGACGAAAGCCTGCTGAAGACGGGCGAAGTCGTGCCCGTAGGTATCCATGTGGTCGGCGTCGATGTTGGTGACGACCGAAATCACCGGTGAGAGCATCAGGAAGGACGCGTCCGATTCGTCGGCTTCCGCGACGAGGAAATCGCCCTTGCCCAAGCGTGCGTTCGCCCCGGCGGCATTGAGCCGCCCACCGATAACGAAGGTCGGATCCATCGCCCCTTCGGCGAGGATGCTGGCGACCAGCGAAGTCGTCGTCGTCTTGCCATGCGTGCCGGCGATGGCGATGCCCTGCTTGAGCCGCATCAGCTCGGCCAGCATCTGCGCGCGCGGCACCACCGGAATATGGCGTTCGCGCGCGGCGACCACTTCCGGGTTGTCGTCCTTCACCGCGGTGGAGACCACCAGCGCATCGGCCAGGGCGACATTGGCCGCGTCGTGCCCGAGCACGACCTTCGCCCCCATCGCACGCAGCCGGCGCACCGCCGCGCCGTCGCTCAGATCGGAACCGCTGACGGTAAAGCCCTGGTTCACCAGCACCTCGGCGATACCGCTCATGCCGACGCCGCCGATGCCAACGAAATGAATATGTTTAACCTTGTGCTTCATGCGCATTGCTTCATAGGAATTGCTTCATTTTCATGTGCTCTTCGCGCCAGCCAGTTCCTCGCACACGCGCACCACCGCCTCGGCGGCGCGCGGCTTGGCCAGCGCACGGGCGTTTTCGGCCATCCGCAGCAGGCGCGAACGGTCGAGGCTGGCAAGAATACCGGCCAGCCGCTCGGCGTCGAGCTCGCGCTGCGGCAGCAGATAAGCCGCGCCACGATCGGCCAGGAAGCGCGCATTGCCCGATTGGTGATCGTCCACCGCGTGCGGAAACGGCACCAGCAGACTGGCCGCGCCGACAGCGGCGAGCTCAGCCACGGTCAGCGCGCCGGAACGGCAGATCACCAGATCGGCCTCGGCATAGGCGCTCGCCATATCGTCGATGAACGGGCACAGATCGCCCTCGACGCCGGCAGCGGCATAAGCCGCGCGCAGCGCCTCGATCTGCCGCTCTCCGGCCTGGTGCAGCACGCGCGGCCGCGCCTCCGGCGCCATGCGCGCCAACGCGCGCGGCACCGTGTCGTTGAGCACCGCCGCACCCAGGCTGCCACCGACCACCAGTAGCCGCAAAGGCCCCTGCCGCCCGGCGAAACGCGCCTGCGGCGGCGCCACGGCGGCGATATCGGCGCGCACCGGGTTGCCCACCCAGCCGGCCCGTTTCAGCACTTGCGGGAAACCGCACAGCACACGGTCGGCGACGATAGCGAGCACGCGGTTGGCCAGGCCGGCGACAGAGTTCTGTTCGTGCAGCACCAGCGGCCGGCCGAGCAGCGCCGCCATCATGCCACCGGGAAAAGTGATGTAGCCACCCATGCCAAGCACCACATCGGGCTTCACCCGGCGCAGTTCGCGCAACGCCTGCCAAAAGCCGGAAAGCAGATTCAGCGGCAGCATGAGCTTGCGCGCCAAGCCTTTGCCGCGCAGCGCGCCGAAGCGCACCCATGCGGCTTCGAAGCCGCGTGCCGGCACGATGCGCGCCTCCATGCCATCGGGGTTGCCCATCCAGACAACGCGCCAACCTTTCTCGCGTAGCGCCTCAGCCACTGCGATGCCGGGAAAGATATGCCCGCCGGTGCCACCGGCCATAACGAGCAGCGTCTTCATGTCCGCCCCCGCATGGTCTGCCGGTTTTCCCAATCGATGCGCAGCAGGATCGCCAGCGCCAGACAGTTGGCGACGATACCGGAACCGCCGAAGCTCATCAGCGGCAGCGTCAGCCCCTTGGTCGGCAGCAACCCCATGTTGACGCCCATGTTGATGAACGACTGCACGCCGATCCACAAGCCGATGCCCTGCGCCACCAGGCCGGAAAAATAGCGTTCGAGCTTGACCGCTTCACGCCCGATGACGAAAGCGCGCTGCACCAACACGGCAAACAGCACGATCACCGTCAGCACACCGGCGAAACCGAGTTCCTCGGCAATCACGGCGAGGAGGAAATCGGTGTGCGCCTCGGGCAAATAAAAGAGTTTTTCCACGCTGCCGCCCAGACCGACGCCGAGCCACTCACCACGCCCAAAGGCAATCAGCGCGTGCGAAAGCTGATAACCCTTGCCGAAGGCATCCTGCCACGGGTCCATGAAGCCGAAGATGCGCTCGCGCCGGTAGGGGGAAATCCAGATCAGGATGATGAAGCCGATCACCGCGACAACCGCCAACAAGGCGAATACGCGCACATTGACGCCGCCAAGAAAGAGCACGCCGAAGGCGATCACGGTAATGACGACGAAAGCGCCGAAATCCGGCTCGCGCAGCAACAGGAAGCCGACGAACAGGATCACCGCCATCATCGGCAGAAATCCGCGCTTGAAACTGTCCATCGTATCCAGCTTGCGCGCCGTGTAGTCGGCGGCATAGAGCGCGGCGAACACTTTCATCAATTCCGACGGCTGCAAATTGACCAAGCCGAACGACAGCCAGCGCTGCGCGCCGTTGACTTCGCGCCCCACGCCGGGAATCAGTACCACGATGAGCAGCGCCACACCAGCAACGAACAAAGGCAAGGCGCCGCGCTGCCAACGCACCATCGGCACACGGAAAGCCAGCAGCCCGGCAGCAATGCCGGCGACGAGAAAAACCGCATGCCGCATCAGAAAATAATGCGGTTGGTTGCCGGTGAAGCGGCTGCCCTCGGCGATTGCGATCGACGCCGAATAAACCATCACCAACCCGAGCAACAGCGCGCCGGCGGCGGACCAGATCAGCAACAGATCGAGTTCGCGCACCGCCACGCCGGGGCGCATCAGGCGACCGACCGCGCGACTGGTTTCGCCGTCGGACGCCGATGCGCGCGCGGTGCGGAAGCGAAATACATCGGGCAGCGTCATGCCGAACTTCATCGCGCGCTCACTCGCGGCAACCGCCGCACCGCGGCAACGAACACTTCGGCGCGGTGCGCGTAGTTGCGGAACATGTCGAGACTAGCGCAGGCCGGCGACAGCAGCACCGCGTCGCCCGGTTGCGCCAGCGCATCGGCGCGGACAACGGCGGCATCGAGATCGGCGGCGTGTTCCAGCGCCACGCCACTGCCGGCCACCGCCGTGGCAATACGCCCAGCGTCGCGGCCGATCAGCACCGCGGCACGCACGTGGCGGGCAAACGCGGCGGCAAGCGGGGAAAAATCCTGCCCCTTGCCATCGCCGCCGGCAATCAGCACCACCTTGCGCCCCAGGCCCTCCAGCGCGGCAACCGTGGCGCCGACGTTGGTCCCCTTGGAGTCATCGTAATAACGTACGCCGTCGTCGCGCTCGGCAACGAGTTCAACCCGGTGCGGCAAGCCGCGAAACGCGCGCAAGCCGGCAAGTAGCGCCTGCGGCGCCAAGCCCAGCCCGGCTTCGCACAGCGCCAGCGCGGCAAGCGCATTGGCCGCGTTGTGCAGGCCGGCAAGCGGCAGTTCCGCCAACGGCAGCAGCGCCCGCGCGCCGCACGCCAACCAGCGTTCGCCAAGTTGTTCGACAATGCCAAAATCATCGCCGCCACGCGGCGCGCCGGTGCCGAAAAACACTGTCCGCCGCCCAGCCAACGCCATTACCGCGACACGCGCGTCATCGCGGTTGAGTACCTGCACGCCGCCACCGTGAAACAGCCGCGCCTTGGTCCCGGCGTAATTGTCCACATCGGCGTAGCGGTCGAGATGATCGTCGCTGATGTTGAGCACGGTCGCTGCGTCGGCGTCGAAGCCGGCAAGCGTTTCGATCTGAAAACTGGACAGTTCCAGCACCCAGCACGCCGGCAACCCCTCGCCGCGGTCGAGACGATCCATCAGCACATCCAATGCCGTGGGGCTGATGTTGCCGGCCGCCACCGCATCAACGCCGGCGGAACGCGCCAAGGCGGCGGTGAGCGCGGTGGTGGTGGTTTTGCCGTTGGTGCCGGTGATGGCGAGGATGCGGGTCGCGGCACTCACGCCGAGTTCGTCCAACGCGGCGGCAAACAAGCTCATTTCACCCGTAACGGCCAAACCGCGGCGGCGCGCCTCGGCGACGATACCGGTACGGGGATCAAGGCCGGGGCTGACGGCGACCAAATCGATACCGTCGAGCACAGCGTTACCGCTGTCGCCTGCGACGATCCCGGCATCCGGCGCGGCAGCGCGCAGCGCGTCCAGCCCTGGCGGCTGCGCGCGGCTGTCGGCAACGCGCAGGCGCGCGCCCTGGCGCTCGCACCAGCGCGCCATCGCCAGACCCGATTCACCGAGCCCGAGCACAAGAACGTGTTTGCCGGCCAGCGCACTCTTTCTCATCTCTCGCTCACCTCAACTTCAGCGTCGACAGACCGAACAGCACCAGCATGATGGTGATGATCCAAAACCGGACCACGACCTGCGTTTCCTTCCAGCCGGACAATTCGTAATGATGGTGCAGCGGCGCCATGCGGAAGATGCGCTTGCCGCCGGTGACCTTGAAGTACAGCACCTGCAGCATCACCGACAGGGTTTCGGCGACGAACAGGCCACCCATGATGAACAACACGATTTCCTGGCGCACGATCACCGCGACGGTGCCCAGCGCCGCGCCCAGCGCCAGCGCGCCGACATCGCCCATGAACACTTCCGCCGGATAGGCGTTGAACCATAGGAAGCCCAGGCCCGCGCCGCAAATCGCGCCGCAGAACACGGCCAGTTCGCCAGCGCCGGCGATGTAGGGCACGCCGAGGTATTTAGAAAAGCCGGCATGGCCCGCAACGTAGGCGAAGATCGCCAGCGCGCCGGCCACCATCACCGTGGGCATGATCGCCAGGCCATCGAGACCGTCGGTGAGGTTGACCGCATGGCTGGTGCCGTTGATAACGAAGTAACTCAATACGATGAAACCGAAAACGCCAAGCGGGTAAGCGACGGCCTTGAAAAAAGGCACGATCAGCTCGGTATGGGCCGGTGTATCGGCGGTAACGCCGAGAATGATCGCCGCCGCCAGCGCGATCAGCGACGTCCACAAATATTTCCAGCGGCTCGGCAACCCCTTCGGATCGCGGTGCACCACCTTGCGCCAGTCATCCACCCAGCCGACAGCGCCGAAACCGAGCGTAACGAACAGCGTCACCCACACGTAAACGTTGCGCAGATCGCCCCACAGCAGAATAGTGATGCCGATGGAAATCAAGATCAGCGCGCCACCCATCGTCGGCGTGCCGGCTTTGGTCAGATGCGATTTGGGACCGTCGTCGCGCACCGCCTGGCCGATTTTTTTTGCCGCCAGCCAGCGGATCACCATCGGCCCAGCGGCAAGCGAAATCGCCAGCGCGGTCAGCGCCCCCAGCACAGCACGTAGCGTGATGTAGCCGAATACATTGAAACCGCGAATATCCCGGCCGAGCCAGAGAGCGAGTTCGAGCAGCATGCTATGCGTCTGTTCCTTCCGTGCCGGCGCCATCGCGCGGGGCAACAAGCTGTTCCACCACACGCTCCATACGCATGAAGCGCGAACCCTTCACCAGCACCACGGTATCGGCGTCGAGCAGCCCGGCAAGCGCGGTCGCGAGGATATCCGGCGAATCGAAATGGCAACCGCCGTCGCCGAAATTGCGCACCGCAACCGCGCTCATCTCGCCCAGGGCGTAGAGCCTGTCCACACCCCGGCTTTTGGCGTAACCGCCAATCTCATCATGCAATTGGGCGCTGGCCTCGCCAATTTCGCCCATGTCGCCAAGCACGAGGATCTTGCGCCCCGGCGTTGCCGCGAGCACATCGATGCCGGCGCGCACGGAATCGGGGTTGGCATTATAGGTATCGTCCAGAACCAAGCACCCGCCCGGCCCGGTTCGGCGCTGCAGGCGACCCTGCGCGGCGGTGAAGGTAGACAGGCCTTCGACCACGGCATCGAACGTCACGCCCGCGGCCAGGCATGCGGCAGCGGCGCCAACAGCGTTGCGCGCGTTATGTAAACCAGGCACCTGCAAGGAAATGACCGCGCTGCCCTGCGGCGCGGCCAGCTCCAGGCGCAAACCGAGCCCGTGCAGCGTACAGCGGCCACGCACATCGGCTGCCTGATCGATACCGAACGTCACTATCGCCCGCCCCGCGTTGAGCGTGCGCCAATAGCCAGCATGGGCGTCGTCGGCGTTGATGACGGCAACGCCGCCCCCTGCGCCACCCAGCCCCGTATAGATTTCACCCTTGGCCCGCGCCACCTCGGCCAACGACCCGAGCCCAAGCAAATGGGCACGCTGGGCGTTGTTGACGATAGCCACCGTGGGCTGCGCGAGCCTGGATAGATAAGCGATTTCGCCAGGGCGGTTCATGCCCATCTCGATTACCGCGCCACGGTGCCCGGCGCGCAACTCGAACAAGGTCAGCGGCAGGCCGATGTCGTTGTTGAAGTTGCCGCGCGTAGCCAATATTCCATCGTCACCCTCGCCGCCATAACCATCGCGGCGCGCCTGCGCGCGCAGAATAGCGGCGCACATATCCTTCACAGTGGTCTTGCCGTTGCTGCCGGTGACCCCAATCAGCGGCAGCGTGAAGCGCGCACGCCACGCGGCGGCGAGTGTGCCGAGCGCGAGGCGGGTGTCATCGACAACGGCGAGCGGCAAAGCCGCGGTCGTCTGGCTGTCGGCCCAGCGCGTATCGACCAGCGCCGCGGCCGCACCGGCGGCGGCGGCCTGGGCGACAAAATCGTGACCGTCGAAATGCTCACCGCGCAGCGCGACGAACAATTGGCCGGGCGCCACGGCCCGGCTATCGGTACCGACGCTGCCGAAGCAGGCCACGCCCGTCGTGCGCGCGGCGTGCGCGGCAAGCGCGCCCGCGGCTTCCTGCAAAGTCATCATGCGACCAACCTCTTGCGGTTCCACGCGAGCAACGCCGCGCGCGCCTGCTCCAGATCGGAAAACGGCAGCCGCCGGCCCTGAATTTCCTGATAGGGCTCGTGCCCTTTGCCGGCGATGACGATGAGATCGTCCGCCGCCGCCTCGCCAATGGCGACGCGAATCGCCTCGGCGCGATCGACTATGCGCTCGGCCCCGGCGCCCGCCCCAGCGGCAACGGCCTCGATGATGGCGGCGGGGTCTTCACCGCGCGGGTTGTCGCTGGTAATCACAACACGATCGGCCAACCGGCCGGCCGCCTCACCCATCAAAGGCCGCTTACCCGTGTCGCGGCCACCGCCACAGCCGAACACGCACACCAGCCGGCCGCCGCGCGCATGCGCGGTTTCGCGCACGGCTTCGAGCGCCTTGGCGAGCGCATCCGGCGTATGCGCGTAGTCGATAACCACAAGCGGTTCGCCGATGCCACCGACAAGCTGCATCCGCCCCTGCGGCGGCGTCAGCCTGGGAAGCACGGCGAGCACATCCTCCAGCGCCACGCCGCGCGCGAGCAGGGCACCGATGACCGCGAGCAGGTTGGAAACGTTGAACGGCGCGACCACGTTGACCTGCACGTCATGCGCCTGGCCTTCCCAGCGCAGCGCGAAGCGCAGCCCCGAAGCCGCGCCGCGCACATGTTCGGCGGCGAGAAGGCGCGCGCCCGCCACCGCGGCCGCCGCGCCTTGCGTATAGGCAATGACCGGCATGCCGGCGCCGGCCAAGCGCCGCGCCAGACTTGCGCCGAAATCGTCATCCGCGTTCAACACCGCCTCGCCGATATCCGTAGCGTCGAACAGCCGTGCCTTGGCCGCCGCGTACGCTTCCATCGAGCCGTGGTAATCGAGGTGGTCGCGCGTCAAATTGGTGAATATCGCCACGTCGAAGCGCGCGCCATTGACGCGCCCTTGATCGAGGCCGATGGACGACACCTCCATCGCCGCCGCCTCACTACCGTCAGCGAGAAAACCCGCGAGAATGCGGTGCAGATCCAGCGCATCCGGCGTGGTGTTGTCCGAATCCGTCAGATTCCCGGGGAAACCGCTGCCCAGCGTACCGATAACACCGCAACGCACATCCAGTTCGTTCAGCGCGCACGCCAGCCATTGGCTGACGGTCGTCTTGCCGTTGGTACCGGTCACGCCAGCCAGCCACAAATGGGCCGAGGGGCGGCCGTAAATTTCGTCGGCAAGATAACCGGCTACATCACGCAAGCCCCGCACCGGCAGGGACGGCACCGTGATCTGCTCGCCGTCGGGGATATTGAAACCGTCACCACTCTCCCACAACACCGCGGCGGCGCCGCGTTCAATCGCGGCGCCGATGTAGCGTCGCCCATCCGTGGAAAAACCCGGCCACGCGGCGAACACCTCACCCGCGCCAATGCGGCGCGAATCGCCGCTGATGCCCACGGGCGTGACGCCCTGCGCACGCAAGCGATCGAGCAGCGCCAACGCAACGGTACTCACATGTCCTCCCGGCGCGGTGCGGCAGGCGTGGAAGGCACGGCCGCCACGGGCGCGCGCGCGACCTGCAACGGCAAAGCATCGGGCGCGACGCCGAGCGCGCGCAGCGAACCTTCCATGATGCGGGCAAACACCGGCGCGGCCACGGCACCGGCGTAATACGCACCGGCACTCGGCTCGTCGATCATCACCGCGACGACCAGACGCGGATTGGATACGGGAGCAAAACCGACAAAGGACGACACGTATTTCTTCGTATACACGCCACCTTCGAGCTTGAGCGCGGTGCCGGTTTTACCGCCGACGCGATACCCAGGGATATGCGCCTTGGTGGCGGTGCCGCCCGGTTCGGTGACGGTTTCCAGCATCGCCCGCATCTGTTTGACCGTTTGCGGCGAGAACACGCGCTTGCCGGCGGACGGCGGCAAGCCGTCGACGCGGGTCAAGGAAAGCGGCAGTAGATCGCCGTCGCGGGCGAACGCCAGATAAGCGCGCGCCATCTGGATTAGGCTGACGGAAATACCGTGGCCATAGGCCATCGTCGCCTGCTCAATCGGGCGCCAAGTTTTCGCCGGGCGCAAACGCCCACTGGCCTCGCCGGGAAAGCCGAGATTAAGCGGTGCGCCGAAACCGAGTTGGTGGAACATCTGCCACATTTCCTCGGGCGGAAACTGCAGCCCGATCTTTGCAGTGCCGATGTTCGACGACTTCTGGATGACCTCGGCCACCGTCAGCGCGCCGCTGCGATGAGAATCGGAAATCGTCGCCGTACCGATGGTCATTTTCCCCGGGCTGGTGTCGATCACCGTGGTCGGCTTGACCTTGCCGCGGTCGAGCGCAAGGCTGACGATGAACGGCTTCATCACCAACCCCGGCTCAAAGCTGTCGGTCAAAACGCGGTTGCGCAACTGCGCCCCGGTAAGGCTGGCCCGGTTGTTCGGGTTGTAGGTTGGCGCATTGGCGAGCGCGAGAATCTCCCCGGTGCGCACGTCGATCACCACCGCCGCGCCGGCCTTGGCTTTATTCGCCTCCATCCCGTCGCGCAGCGCGGAATAGGCCATGTACTGAATCTTGCTATCCATCGCCAATGCGACATCCTCGCCGTCGCGCGGCGGGCGGATCGACTCCACATCCTCGACGATCTGGCCGCGGCGGTCCTTGATGACGCGGCGCGAACCGGGCGCGCCGGCAAGGAATTTCTCGTAAGCCAGCTCGATGCCTTCTTGGCCGACATCTTCCACCCCGGTAAAACCGAGCATGTGGGCCATCACCTCGCCGCCGGGGTAATAGCGGCGGAATTCCTGCTGCTGATGAATGCCGGCCAGCTTCAGATCGGCAACACGGTCGGCCACTTCGGGCGATAGTTGCCGTTTCAGGTAAGTAAAATCGTGCCCGCTGGCGAAACGGTTGTTGAGTTCAGCGACATCCATGCCGAGCAGGCCGGCAAGCTTGCGCACATCGGACGGCTCCAGCCTGGCATCGGAAGGAATCGCCCATACCGAGCGCACCGGCGTGCTCACCGCCAGCATGTCGCCATAGCGGTCGGTAATCCGCCCCCGCGTTGCCGGCATTTCGATGATTCGCGCATAGCGCGACTCGCCCTTGGCCTGCAGAAAAGCGTTATTCACGCCTTGCAGATACATGGCGCGCCCGGCCAGCAGAATCGAGCAGCCGAGCAGCACGATCAGCACGAAGCGCGCCCGCCACAGCGGCAGTTCGTGGCGCAGCAGCGGATTGTGATTGAAGGTAACGGTGCGCTGGGTCGTCATGGCTGCGGCTCCGCCACGATTATCTGCGCGGGCACCGGCGGGCGCATGCCGAGCTTTTCGCGCGCGAGCTTCTCGATCCGTGCGTGGGCAGCCCAGGTGCTCTGTTCAAGCTGCAACTGCCCCCACTCCACCTCGAGCGCGTGCGCACGGGTCTGCTCACGCTCGACTTCCGAAAACAACTTACGCGCCTGATGCTGCGCCGCCACGACCCCCAGGCCGCTAGCGACCGCAAGCGCGACGAGGAACGCATCGGCGCGGATCATGCCGCCTCCGCACTGCGCTCGGCCACCCGCATAACGGCACTGCGCGCGCGCGGATTGGCGGCGACTTCGGCCTCGGTCGGGCGCGTTGCGCGCGTCACCAGCTTCAGCCGCGGGGCCGGCAAATCGGCCGCGCGCACCGGCAGGCGCGCCGGCAACGAAACGGGACGGGACTCATCGCGCATGAAACGTTTAACGATGCGATCTTCCAGCGAATGAAAGCTGATGACCACCAGCCGGCCTCCGTCGCGCAAACGCGCGGCGCACGACGGCAACACGCGGCTCAGCTCCTCCAGTTCTTGGTTAACGAAAATCCGTAAAGCTTGAAAGCTCCGCGTCGCCGGATGCTGCCCCGGCTCGCGTGTACGGACCGCCTTTTCCACGATCGCGGCAAGCTGTCCAGTGGTTGCAACAGCCCCCCCTGCCCGAGCAGCAACAACCGCCTTTGCAATCGCATAAGCAAACCGTTCTTCCCCATAATCCCTCAGCACCTCCGCGATTTGACCGACGGACGCTTCCGCCAACCATTGCGCCGCGGTCTGGCCGCGGCTTGTATCCATGCGCATATCCAGCGGAGCGTCGAAACGAAAGCTCATACCTCGCGCCGCATCGTCAAGCTGGGGCGAAGAAACGCCCAGATCCAGCAACACGCCATCCACCTGCTCGACGCCCAAGTCGTCGAGCACCTCGTCCAAGGCGCTGAAAGGCGTGTGCACCAATGTCAAACGCGCATCGGCCAGGGCGGCGCCGGCAGCAATCGCGGCCGGATCGCGGTCGAACGCGATCAAACGCCCCGCTGCGCCAAGCCGCGCCAAAACCTCGCGGCTGTGCCCGCCACGGCCGAAAGTGCCGTCGATATAAACTCCGTCGGCCTTGATCGCCAGCGCCTGCACCGCCTCGACGACCAGCACGCTGACATGTTCGCGTTCCGCACTCACAGCGCGAGACTCTCGAAACCCGGCGGCAAACCGGTATCGGCAAGCGCCAGCATGGCCGCCTGCTGCTTCTGCCACCCGGCATCCGACCACAGCTCGAAATGCGATCCCTGGCCGACCAGCCAAACCTGCTTTTCGAGCTTCGCGAACTGGCGCAGCGACGGCGCGACCAGTACCCGGCCGGCGCTATCCAGACTTTCTTCCTGCGCGAAACCGACAAGCAGCCGCTTCAGTTGGGCGGACAAGGGATCGAGACTGGGCGCGGCCAGCACCTTGTCGCGGATCGGCACCCAGGCGGGTACGGGATAGACGAGCAGGCAGCCGTGCGGATGAGCGGTGATGACCAGTTGTCCGCTGTCGACAGCCAAGGCGTCACGGTGCCGCGCGGGAATCGCGAGACGACCCTTGGCATCGAGACTGAGCGCGACAGCACCCTGAAACATCGTTACTCCTGACCGGTTTGGATGAAGCGCGACCTGGACCTCCAGACACTTCAACCCACTTTTATCCACTAAACCCCACTTTAGAGCAAAAATCCCTTTTTGGTCAAGCTGGCTTTGTGTGATTTTTCTTTGCCGCACAATGACTTATGCGCAAACCGGAAAGCCCCCGCTAAGCCTTTAAAATCAAGGCAAATGCGCCTAATCCAAGCGTCGCACGCGCATTCGGGCAGACGTTCGGGCGCAACGGTGGGAAAAAGTGGAGAAACGCTGCCGAAACGACAGCGGGCGGCGCCTCGAGCATGCGGCGCGCGATGTGAAACCGAAGAAGAAAAACGGAAACAGCGGGAAAGGGAAGTCCGCCGATAAGCCGGGTTCTGTCGAGCATTTCCAGCAAGCGCTGGAAACACCGGGCAATCATTCCTCTGGGCGGCGCGTTACCACGCCGCTCTAGCAGCCTACCCGGGAGCGACGCGAGCCACGCCGATGCTCCCCTATTTGGCCTTGCCCCGGATGGGGTTTGCCGTGCCGACGCCGTTACCGGCGCCGCGGTGGGCTCTTACCCGTCGGAACCAGAAAGCTCCGACCGGAAACGCGACAAGCGCGCTCCGCACCGTTTCACCCTTGCCTGATCCGCTCTCCCAAAGGGAAAACGGCCATCGGCGGTCTGCTCTCTGTTGCACTTTCCGTCGCCTTGGGCCTTTCGGCTTATAGCGCCCGGCCGTTAGCCGGCATCCTGCTCTACGGGGCCCGGACTTTCCTCCACGCGCGCAATGCGCACGCAGCGACTGCCTGGCGAACTTCCCGTGGCGGATTATACGCGCGTATTTACTGCCCAGCGGCAGGCGCGGCAGGAGCAGCGGGCACAAAAACAACCACGCCATCCTTCAGGCGGAAGCTACCGACCGGCGCGCCCGGTGGCTGGCCGCCGGGATTGTCCCAGTCCTGCACCAGGCAGCGCTGCGTGCTGGCAAGATACCAGCGCTGCCCTTGGTGCAGCGCCCAAAGTTGATCGCCGGCGACGAATACATCCATATCGACCAGCTTGGTCGAACCCGGATGAATGGCGACACGCCTTTGGCATTGCGGCAGACGCGACGCGACGATCGCCTGCTTCACGCTGTCATCCCAGAAGTACGTCTGTTCCCGCACCAGGATCAGCGCATGCTCCTTGCCTTCTATGGAATACGCGGTCGCGCCGTTCTCGCAGGCTGCGAGCACAGGCAGCAGGCCAAGGGCGATCAGATAACGCGACAGACGAAACGGCATGACAAGCTCCTTCGTGACTCAGATCCAGCGTTTACCGATTCACACCTCGGCCTTACTCCACACCGGCCGCATGCATCCACTCATTCACTCACTTTCCACGCCACCGTTTCCCCGGCTCGTAGCGGCACCAGCGGATCGCCGGCAAGGTAATCGTAGGACTCCGGCACGGTCCACGTTTCGCGCCGCAGGGTAATGGTATCGGCGTTCGGCGCCAAACCATAGAACGCAGGGCCGTTGAGGCTGGCGAAGGCTTCCAGGCGATCCAGAACCCCGGCGGCATCGAAAACTTCCGCGTAGAGCTCAATGCCAATATCCGCCGTGTAACAACCCGCGCAGCCGCAAGCCGCCTCCTTGGTGCCACGCGCGTGCGGCGCCGAATCGGTGCCGAGGAAAAAACGCGGATTGCCCGAAGTTGCCGCCTCGACCAGCGCCTGACGATGCGATTCGCGCTTGAGCACAGGCAGGCAATAGCGGTGCGGGCGAACGCCGCCAGCGAAAATGGCATTGCGGTTGAGCAACAGATGATGCGCGGTGATCGTTGCGGCGACGTTGCTGCCCGCCGCGCGCACGAACTGCGCCGCCTCGGCGGTGGTGATGTGCTCGAATACCACTTTCAGCCCCGGAAAACGGCGCACCAGCGGTGACAGCACGCGCTCGATGAAGACGCGTTCGCGGTCGAACACGTCGACCTCGTCGCCGGTCACCTCGCCATGCACACACAGCACCAGACCGCACGCTTCCATGCGCTCCAGCATCGGATAGATTTTGTCGACGGCGGTCACGCCAGCGTCGGAATTGGTTGTGGCCCCGGCCGGGTAGAGTTTGGCCGCGACAATGCGGGCGCCGTCGGGAAGATCGGCGCGCGCGCGATCGATCTCATCGGGCGGCGTGTTGTCGGTCAGATAAAGACTCATCAACGGCTCGAAATGCCGGCCCGCCGGCACTGCCGCCAGAATGCGCCCACGATACGCCAGCGCCTGCTCAACGGTCGTCACCGGCGGGCGCAGGTTAGGCATGACCAGCGCACGGCCGAACAAACGCGCGGCATGCGCCACCGTGGTAGCCAGAACGGCTCCGTCGCGCAAATGCAAATGCCAGTCGTCGGGGCGAATCAGGGTGATCGAATGCATGCGGGCTGTTCTCTTATAATTGGACCGATTATAGGCCCTGGCCGCGCTCTTTTAGCGCCAGCGCCCGGGCATAAAGCGCATTCTTCGGCATGCCGGTAATCGAAGCCGCGAGGTGCGCCGCCGTCTTCAACGGCAATTCGTCGAGCAACAGCGCAAGCACGCGCTCGGCGTTCGCGTCCAACCCCTCGGTTTTCGGTGCGCCGCTCACGGCAAGAACGAACTCGCCGCGCGAGCGGTCGGCATCATCGGCAAACCACGCCTGCGCCTCACCCAGAGGCACGCAGGCGATTTCCTCGTACAGCTTGGTCATCTCGCGCGCCACCAGCAATTCGCGCGCAGGCCCGAGCTCGGCGGCGAGATCAGCCACGCATTCGCACACCCGATGCGGCGCCTCGTAGAACACCAGCGTCGCCGACTCATCGCGCAATGCGGCCAAGACCGCGCGGCGGGCAGCGGATTTCGGCGGCAGGAAACCGACGAAACGAAAGCCGCCGACGGCAAACCCCGCCACCGATAAAGCCGCCGCCGCCGCGCACGGCCCCGGCACCGGCACGACCGGGTAACCGGCAGCGCGCACCCGCGCCACCACACGCGCGCCTGGATCGGATACCGCCGGCGTGCCGGCATCGCTGATCAACGCAATGCGACGCCCTGCCGCAAGCCATTCGACAAGCTTGGCGGCAGCCTCCGCCTCGTTGTGCTCGTGCGCCGCCATCAACACCGTGCGGATTCCGTAGGCATCGAGCAGACGCTGACTGTGCCGCGTATCCTCGGCCGCGACCATATCCACCTCGCGCAGCACCGCCAGCGCCCGCAGCGTGATATCGCGCAAATTACCGAGCGGCGTGGCCACCACATACAATGCCGGCGTTTTCGGCAGCGGCGGATCGCCGGCAACGGATAAATCGATCATGTTGAAAACACTTTTAAAAGCGCTCTGGAAAAGAAAAGACAAGGAACGGCAACCTGTGATTGTCGGTGCCGGCCGCACCCCGGCGCAAGCCCGCGGCCAACAAGCAGAGGCACTGGCGGAAGCGCACCTGACCGCTCACGGCTTGCGCCTACTTGCCCGCAACGCACGCTGCCGCGGCGGCGAGGTGGATTTGATCTGCCTCGATGGCGACACCGTGGTCTTCGTCGAAGTCCGCCTGCGCAGCAACACGCGTTTCGGTAGCGCGGCCGACAGCATTGGCGCACGCAAACAACGCCGCGTCGTACTCGCCGCCCGGCATTGGCTCCACGGCGAAGGCCGGCGCCACGCCGCCCGCCCTTGCCGCTTCGATGCCGTGCTGCTCGACGGCCACGATACTACCGACACCGCCGGCATCATCTGGCTGCGCGCCGCGTTCGACGCCACTTGAGGCACACGTTGTTGCATTCCGCGAAACCGTCGCCATCGCACTGCGTGCTAGACTTCGAGCCCGACTTTCCGCGCCAAAATACAGCACATTTCCACATGGATTTGATCGACCGCATTTCACGCCAATTCCAGGACAGCGCCCAGACCAAGCTTGCCGCGCTCGAACGGCTGGCGGAGCCGATTGCCCGCGCGGTGAAAACGATGACCGGCTGCTTGCTCGACAACGGCAAAATTCTTGCCTGCGGCAACGGCGGCTCGGCGGCGGACGCGCAACACTTCGCCGCCGAACTGGTCAATCGTTTCGAGATGGAACGCCCGCCACTGGCGGCCGTGGCGCTGACGACCGATTCCTCGGCGCTGACCGCGATCGCCAACGATTACGATTTCGTTCAGGTATTTTCCAAACAAGTGCGCGCGCTCGGCCAGCCGGGCGACGTTCTACTCGCCATCTCGACCAGCGGCGGCTCGCCCAATGTCGTCGCCGCCATTGAAGCCGCACACGAACGGGAAATGCGCGTCGTCGCGCTCACCGGTAAGGGCGGCGGGCGCATCGGCGAAATTCTCGCGGCGGACGATGTGCATATTTGCGTGCCATCCGACCGCACCGCCCGCATCCAGGAAGTACATCTACTGGTTCTGCATTGCCTGTGCGACGGCATCGACTGCCTGCTACTCGGAGGGGAAGACTGAAATGAACCCGACCACCACTGAAACCCACGATACGGAAAACCACACCATGCGCCGCCGCACATCGCTTTTCGGCCTGCTGCTGCTCAGCTTGCTTTCCGCCGGCTCCGCAACCCTGATGCAAGGCTGCATTCCGGTAGTGGCTGGCGGCGCAGCGGTGGCCGGCGCGGTGATCGTATCCGACCGCCGTACCAACGGCGCTTACGTCGAGGACGAGGGCATCGAGTGGAAAACGTCCAGCCGCCTGCGGGAACGCTTCGGCGACGCTATCCACGTTAACGTTACCTCCTACAACCGCAATGTGCTGCTGACCGGCGAAGCGCCGAACGAAAGCGTCCGCAACGAAATCGGCACCCTCGCCAGCAAGGTCGAGAACGTGCGCGGCATCGTCAACGAGGTGGCAATCGGCGGCAATTCCGCACTCAGCGCGCGCGGCAACGATTCCATGATTACCTCAAACATCAAGGCCCGCTTCATCGACGCCAACCGCTTCGCGGCCAATCACGTCAAGGTCGTGACCGAGGCGAATGTGGTCTTCCTGCTCGGCCTCGTCACGCGCACCGAAGCCAGCGACGCCGCCGAAATCGCCCGCACCAGCCAGGGCGTGAGCAAGGTTGTGCGTGTGTTCGAGTACATCAACGACAGCGAAGCGCGCCGTATCGACAATAAATCCGCAACTCAACCCACCACGCAACCCAGCACTCGGCAGCCCGTCAACGAACCCGTCGCGCAACCGATGCCCGTGCGGTAAAAACCCGCAGCGGCATGCACACCGCCACGAACGGCCCGTGGCGTGTTTCAGCTATCGTCAGCCCGCCGCGCCCAGCGCGGCGAGCAGCTTCTGGTGCACGCCACCGAAGCCGCCGTTACTCATCACCAGCACATGATCGCCCGCGCGGGCGGTAGCAACCACATCGGCCACCAGCGCATCCAGGTCTTCATGGCAGCGCGCCTTGCCGCCCATAGGCGCAAACGCGGCGGCGGCATCCCAACCCAGGCCGCCGGCGTAGCAATACACCTCGTCGGCCAAAGCCAGGCTTTCCGGCAGTTGCGCCTTCATCACGCCAAGCTTCATCGTGTTCGAGCGCGGCTCCAGCACCGCCAGGATACGCCCGGCCGATTCACGCCGGCGCAGCCCTTCGACGGTCAACGCAATGGCCGTCGGGTGGTGGGCAAAATCGTCGTAGACGGCAACGCCTCGCACAACGCCGCGTAGCTCCAACCGCCGCTTGATACCCTCGAAACGGGCAAGGCTTGCCACCGCCTGTGCCGGCGCAACGCCCACATGCCTCGCGGCGGCGATCGCGGCCAGCGCGTTTTCGCGGTTGTGGCCGCCGGCCAGTTGCAGTGCCGCACGGCCAACCTCGCTGTCGCCGTGACGAAACACCGCCTGCGTATCGTCGTCGCCCGCGGCAACGGACCAGGCGGCCGCATCGTTGAACCACTCCAACTCCGACCAACAGCCGCGCGCCAATACACGGCGCAGGCTGTCCTCGCGGGCGTTGGCGACGATGCGCCCGCTCGCGGGCATCGTACGGACGAGGTGATGGAATTGGGCTTCGATCGCGCCGAGGTCGGCGAAGATATCGGCGTGATCGAATTCGAGATTATTCAGAATCGCCGTACGCGGGCGGTAATGCACGAATTTGGAGCGTTTGTCGCAGAACGCGGTATCGTACTCGTCCGCCTCGATGACAAAAAAGGGCGAAGCGGTAAGCCGCGCCGACACGCCGAAATTCTTCGGCACCCCGCCGACGAGAAAGCCGGGATTCAAGCCCGCGTCCTCCAGCATCCAGGCAAGCAGAGAGGTGGTCGTCGTCTTGCCATGCGTGCCCGCCACCGCCAACACCCAGCGCCCGGCCAGCACGTGTTCGGCCAGCCATTGCGGACCGGACACATACGGCAAGCCACGATCCAGGATCGCCTCCAGCAACGGATTACCGCGCGAAATCGCGTTGCCGACAACGTACACATCCGCCCCCGCATCGAGTTGCGCCGGGTCGTAGCCTTCGACAAGGCCAACCCCTTGCTCCGCAAGCTGTGTGCTCATCGGCGGATAAACGTTGGCGTCGCAACCGGTCACGGTGTGGCCGGCGGCGCGGGCGAGCAGCGCGACGCCGCCCATGAAGGTACCGCAGATACCGAGGATGTGAATGTGCATGAAAGCTCCGGCGGCACGCCCGCCGTTCGCGGCCGGCGCGTGTAGAATGGCCGGCATTCTACCCGACGGCTCCTGCCTGCCCCACGGCACAGCTCTGCCTCCACACCCCCGATGCCCCATCGCCCATCGCCTTCCCGACCCGGCAGCCTGCGCCGTGAAATCGCCGCCTTGGCCGCACGCATGATGGCCGAGGACGGCATCGCCGACTTCGGCTTCGCCAAACGCAAGGCCGCCCGCCAGTGCGGCGCCGGCGAAGGCGACGCCTTGCCGACCAATGCCGAGATCGAAGCCGAACTGCGTGCCTGGCAGGCGCTCTACCAGGACGAGGAGCAACCCGCGCGACTGCGCGAAATGCGCCGCACGGCAGTGGAAGTAATGCGGCTATTGGCGCCGTTTCGCCCCTACCTGAGCGGTGGTGCGCTGGATGGCACCGCCGGGCGTTACTCGGAAGTGGAAATCGAGGCTTACCCGGAAAGCGCCAAGGAAGTGGAAATCTTCTTCCTCAACGAGAACTTCCCCTACGAGCACCGCGAACCACGCCGCGCGCTGTCGCCCGCACCCGAAGCGGTACTGGTGTTCGACTGGGACGAAGTGCCGGTGCGGCTGTCGCTGTTTCCGTCTGCCATCGAACGCTTCGGCCGCCGCAGCCAGGAGCGCGCCCGGCTCGCTCAGGTCGAAGCGCTGCTGCAAACCGAAGCGCCGCCGGACGAGCCGGCATGAGGCGCAGCGCACAAACCGCTCTGATCGCCGCCGTCGTCATCGTCGCGGCCGTGGCGGGACACCTCGCCGGGCGCGGCATGGCGCCGGACACCGCCTCAACCAAAGAAGCCGCGGCGGCGCTATTCGCGCTCACCCTGCCGGACAGCGCGGGCGCCTCGCACGCGCTGGCGCAGTGGCGGGGAAAAATCGTCGTCATCAATTTCTGGGCGACCTGGTGCCCACCCTGCCGCGAGGAAATCCCTGCCTTTGCGGCCGTCAGCCGGCGCCTGGCCGGCGAACCGGTCCAGTTCGTCGGCCTGAGCCTCGACTCAGCCGAAAACGTGCGCGCCTTCGCGCAAGAATTCGATGTACCCTACC
Organism: Azoarcus sp.; assembly: GCA_031546845.1. Taxonomy (GTDB): domain Bacteria; phylum Pseudomonadota; class Gammaproteobacteria; order Burkholderiales; family Rhodocyclaceae; genus Azoarcus. Next base: position 49,460 of record JAVBJT010000026.1, read on the forward strand.
CGCTGCTGATCGCCTCTTATGACGTTCTCGGTCTCGTTGCCGCCGCTGGTAATCCGTCCCAAGCGCTGCCCTTCACCCTGATCGTCGACCGCCGCGGCGAAATTCATCATGCCGAGCTGGGAGCCTTGAATACAGCCGAACTCGAAGGCAAAATCCACCCACTTCTCGCACAAGACGGCTCATCGGAAAACACGCGGCGCTAGACAAATTGTTGCCAATTGCGGCAAACTTGCCGGATGATGCATTCAAAACGCAGCAAAAAGGCGGGGTCTGCATTGCCACCGCAGGGCCGGGTGCTGGTATTGCACGGCCCGAATCTGAATCTGCTGGGCACGCGAGAACCGGAAATTTACGGACGCACAGCGCTGGCGGACGTGCATATCGCCATGGAAACCCGCGCCCGCGCCGACGGCGTGCTGGTCGAATCTTTCCAAAGCAATCACGAAGGCCAGTTGATTGACCGCACTCAAGCCGCCGCGGCCGAAGGCATCAACTACATCATCATCAACCCGGCCGGCTACACCCACACCAGCGTGGCCTTGCGCGATGCCTTGGCGGCGGTGGACATCCCCTACGTGGAAGTTCATCTATCCAACATCCACGCCCGCGAGCCGTTTCGCCATCACTCCTATTTTTCCGACCGCGCCCTCGGCGTGATCTGCGGTCTGGGCGCCTACGGCTACCTGGCCGCACTCGAATTCGTCCTCGCCCGTCTGCGAGAAACGAACAGCAACTGATCGTCCAACCACGGCGGCACATCTTTCGATGGCGCTGTCCCGCCCGGAGAACAGCATGGATTTGCGCAAGCTCAAGAAACTCATCGACCTCGTTCAAGAGTCGGGTATTTCCGAACTGGAAATCACCGAAGGCGAGGAAAAAGTCCGCATCGCCAAATACCCCCCCCAAGCCCAGGCCACCTACATGGCAGCCCCCCCACCGGCTATCTCGATCCCCGCCACGGCTGCCGGGGCCACCGAAGCCGCCCCCGTCAACGCACTGCCCTCCGGCCATATCGTCAAATCGCCGATGGTCGGCACCTTCTACCGTTCCTCCGCGCCCGGCGCGAAGCCATATGTCGAACTCGGCCAATCCGTTTCCTCCGGCGACACACTGTGCCTCATCGAAGCGATGAAACTGATGAACGAGATCGAATCCGACGCCAGCGGCACGGTCAAGGCGATCCTGGTCGAAAACGGCCAGCCGGTCGAATACGGCCAACCCTTGTTCGTCATCGACTGAAGCGACGCGCCATGTTCGAAAAAATACTGATCGCGAACCGCGGCGAAATCGCGCTTCGCATCCTGCGCGCCTGCCGCGAACTGGATATCAAGACCGTCGCCGTGCATTCCGAGGCCGACACCGAAGCCAAATACGTCAAGCTCGCCGACGAGTCGGTGTGCATCGGCCCGGCACCGTCCGGGCAGAGCTACCTGAACGTGCCGGCGATCATCTCCGCCGCCGAGGTGACCGACGCCGAAGCAATCCACCCCGGCTACGGCTTTCTGTCGGAAAACGCCGACTTCGCCGAGCGGGTCGAACAATCCGGCTTCGTCTTCATCGGCCCACGCCCGGATACCATCCGCCTGATGGGCGACAAGGTATCGGCCAAGAACGCGATGAAAGCCGCCGCCGTGCCCTGCGTGCCAGGTTCAGAGGGCGCATTGCCCGACGACGACCCGAAAGAGATCGTCAAGATCGCCCGCGCCATCGGCTATCCGGTCATCATCAAAGCCGCCGGCGGCGGCGGCGGGCGCGGCATGCGTATCGTGCATACCGAGGCGGCGTTGCTCAACGCCGTCACCACCACCCGCACCGAAGCGGGCGCGGCATTCGGCAACCCCACGGTTTACATGGAGAAATTCCTCGAAAATCCACGCCATGTGGAAATCCAGATAATGGCCGACGAGCACGGCAACGCCGTGTACTTGGGCGAGCGTGATTGCTCGATGCAGCGCCGCCATCAGAAAGTGATCGAGGAAGCCCCCGCGCCCGGCATCGACCGCAAGCATATCGCCAAGATCGGCCAACGCTGCGCCGAGGCTTGCCGCAAGATCGGCTATCGCGGCGCCGGCACCTTTGAGTTTCTGTACGAAAACGGTGAGTTCTATTTCATTGAAATGAACACCCGCGTTCAGGTCGAACATCCGGTTACGGAAATGATTACCGGTATCGACATCGTTCAAACCCAGATTCGCGTGGCCACTGGCGAAAAACTGTGGTTCGAGCAGCGCGATATCCAATTGCGCGGCCATGCCATCGAATGCCGCATCAACGCCGAAGATCCGTTCAAATTCACCCCGTCGCCCGGCCAGATAACCAACTGGCACGCTCCCGGCGGCCCCGGCGTGCGCGTCGATTCTCACGTGTATAACGGCTACACCGTGCCATCGCATTACGATTCGATGATCGGCAAGATCATCGCCCACGGCGACAGCCGCGAGCAGGCCATCCGCCGCATGCGCGTGGCCTTGTCGGAAATGGCCGTGGCCGGCATCAAAACCAACGTTCCGCTGCACCAGGAACTGATGCAAGATGCCCGATTCATCGAAGGCGGCACCAGTATTCATTACCTGGAGCACAAACTGGCCGCCCGCAACGAAGTCAAAAAAAGCTGAAAGCGAGGGCGCGCGATGTGGATCTCGGTGACGCTGCAAGCCGATGCCGCCAGGGCCGACGCGCTCTCCGACGCGTTGATGGAGGCCGGTGCGCTGTCGGTCAGCATTGAGGACGCGGACGCCGGCACCGACGCGGAACGGCCCCAGTTCGGCGAACCGGGCCACCTGCCCACTGGCCTGTGGGACCACAGCCGCGTCATCGCGCTATTCAACGCCGGCACCGACCTCACCACGCTGCTCGCCACCGCCGCCCGCGCCGCCGGCCTTACCGCCGTGCCTCCCTTCACGACCGAGGACGTCGCCGAACAAAACTGGGTCGCGCTCACGCAAAGCCAGTTCGACCCCATCCGTATCACCGACCGGCTCTGGATCGTGCCGTCCTGGCACGAAGCGCCGGATAGCGCCGCGATCAACATCGAACTCGATCCCGGCATGGCCTTCGGCACCGGCTCGCACCCCACCACCCGGCTGTGCCTGGAATGGCTGTGCGATACGGTGCAACCGGGGCACAGCGTACTCGACTACGGCTGCGGCTCGGGCATCCTCGGTATTGCCGCCGCACGGCTCGGCGCGGGCGACGTGCTCGGCATCGACATCGACGACAACGCCATCGAGGCCGCCGCTGGCAATGCCGCGCGCAACGGCGTGGCGCTGCGACTGCAACACTCCGCCGTACCGCTACACGCCACCTTCGACCTCGTCGTCGCCAACATCCTCACCAACCCGCTGTGCGTACTGGCGCCGTCGATCGCGGCGCGCATCGCCCCCGGCGGACGGGTCGCGCTTTCCGGCGTGCTCGAAACACAGGCCGATCAGGTCATTGCCGCCTGGGCGCCGCTGCTATCGCTACGCGTGGGCGCCCGCGCGGATGGCTGGGCACGACTCGAAGGCTACAAAGGCCCTCACGAAAAACCTGCGGGGCCATGATGCTGACCCGCTGCCCGGCCTGCCAGACAACCTTCCGGCTCCACCCCGAGCAGCTTCGCGCACGGCACGGTGAAGTGCGCTGCGGCCACTGCCTCAGCGCCTTCAACGCCCTGGAGCATCTGTTCGAAGACCCGCAGGCCCTTGCCAAACCCGCGCAGCAAACACCAGCCGCCCCCCCCACGCCCCTCCCCCACACAGAAATACCGCTTCCACCGGCATCGAGTGAACACAGTTCAATTGAATCGTTCGACTTCGACCTGTCGGACGACTCACAGCAACAGCCCGACAGCCATTGGCCTGCGGCAACGCGCCGCACCCGCGATGTAGTAGGCCGCGATACGCCGACTCACAACGTATCGCCGTATGACGCCCCCACCCATTTCCCTCCGTCCGATCCGCCAGCACGCTTCCCTGCCTTCGCGCGAGGAGAAGAAGCTCCGCCCACCGAGACGCCGGATATCTCCTCGGCAAGCACCTTTCCTCCAGCAACGCATGCCCCCCCACGCCCACCGCTGGTAGAGTTCGACCCCGTCATCGTCCCCGACGACGACGAACTGGAACGGCTGGATGCCACCTACGGCGCCCCCGCGCCCAGCCGTGGCCGTCGCATCGCGTGGGGGCTGGCCGTCATGCTGCTCACCTGCACCCTAGCGATTCAGGCGCTGTATCTGTTCCGCCAGGAAATCGCCCGCGAGCTCCCCGGGCTGCGCCCACTGCTGGTAAGCGCTTGTGCTCAAATCGGCTGCAGCCTGCCGCTGCCGCGCGACGCCGGCTTGATCGATATCCCCAATTCCGACCTGCAATCCGAGCCTGGTAAAGCCGGGCGCTACGTGCTCTACGCCACGGTCAGAAACCGTGCAAACTATCCGCAAACCTGGCCGCATCTGGAACTCACGCTGACCGACACGAGCGACACACCCATCGCCCGCCGCGTACTGGACCCACAAGACTGGGTTACGCCGGAAAAATTGGCGACCGGCTTTCCCGCCCGCGGCGACACCGCTGTCCGCCTCGCTTTCGATGCCCCCGACCTGACACCGACCAGTTATCGCCTCTACGTTTTCTATCCCTGAAACCGGGCGCCCCCTCCCGATCAACACCCGGCCCACGCATAAAAAATGCCCCTCGATACCACCCCGCCGCCCACACATCCAGACAAAGGAAAAAAAGGGCTGCGGCGCATCTGGAACGCCTTCCACTACTCGCTTGCCGGCCTGGGCGCCGCCTTCCGCCACGAAAGCGCTTTTCGCCAGGAATGCCTGCTCGCCGCGATCCTGATTCCGCTGGCCTGCTTCGCGCCCACCAATGGAAGCGGCAAAGCCTTGCTCATCGGCAGCGTCATGCTCGTACTGATCGTGGAGTTGGTGAATTCCGCCATCGAAGCGGTGGTCGACCGGATATCGCTGGAACGTCACCCCTTGGCGAAACGCGCCAAGGACATCGGCAGCGCAGCCGTACTGGTCGCACTGCTGAACCTCGCCGCGATCTGGGCGCTGGTGCTATTCGGTTAGCGCGGTGCCATACACGCCGAAATCAAGGCTGAACTGGGCCAATACAAGCTCACCCTACCCCCGGCAGCAATCAATCGACGTAAGGGCTGATGGCCTTCGGGCTTGATTTAACAGTCCAATTCAATCCAGCAAGAACACCGCCCCCGATACACTTCAGCTCCTCCGCTTTATCAACAGCCTTATAAAGATAAAACGGCATTCTGATTAAAATACGCAATGCATCCCGTACCTTCCACCAGAGCGGCACATAAGCGCGCCGATAAAGCCATATCGCATTACGGTAAAAGAAATAATGCCTTCTTGACGAATGAATATTCAGATATCGATTAAAAAAGGGCACTTTTACCGAACTTTCGCCAATTCGATGAGCCATGCGCGCGACAGAAACGCCCACACACGTGTAGCCCTTGGCTCTTGCCCGCCAACCCCACTCAATGTCGACATAGTCGATGAACAAACTCTCGTCCATCAAACCGATTTCTTCCAAAGCCTTTGCCGGAAGCAAAATCCCGGAGCTGATAAGATAATCGGCATAAACATGAGAGGCATCCGGGGCCGGCATCTGACGCAAAATCCGCCACCCCGCCAAGCGCATAAACGGTAAATTATTGCCTGTTTTTATATCGACGCAAGAAGGCCCCAGGCCCGCAATTCTGACCGGCGCTTCGTGTTCGGCGTGATTCTCTTCCCGCAATATTTTTTCTTCGGCGGCAAGTAGCATTCCTATCATGTCCGGCGCCGGCAAGCTGTCATGGTCGTACAATGCAACGTGGCTCGCACCGCCCGCCAACGCCCGGCGAATCCCAATGTTTTGCGCTGCGGCAACCCCGAGGTTTGCACCATTCAAAATAAGCCCGGTGCGTGGGCCGCACAATGTCTTTAGCCATGCGCAAGCCGTGACATCCGAGCCATTATCGACCAGCAGTACATGCTCGACTTGCGGCACAAGCACAGCAATCAGATTGCTCAAGTCTTCACGATTTGGGTTAAAGCAAACGACGACAGCGTGAACACGGGCAGAAGAAGCTTGAATATGCTCCATTTACCAAGCGTCTCTTAGAGCAATTGAAATATTGATTTCACGAAAACCCTTCAACCTCATATAAGGTTGACTATCCGCTCTAGCCTTTTCGATGAGCAATACAGCACTCCGTTGCACGAGGCGAGGCAGTTCAGCGGATTGCCTTGAGCGTAATCTGTCGATGGTGGAAACAACACGTCATCGTAACGCCACCGCGGCAATACCAAACGACATTCCCGGTTATCGCGCGATTCGCGTCACGCCCGCATCGCGCAAGACACGCACACGCTCGCCAGCGGTAAAACGCTCACCTTCGTCTTCCTGTATCACAGCCAGATATTGCTCATTATCGAGCCGCACCGTGATTTCAAGGCCCGGTTTGCGCGTCACCCCTTCTTCAATCGCCGATCCTGCAATACCGCCGACAACCACGCCAACCACCGCGCCAATCGCCGACTCGCGATGGCCGCCGATCGAACTGCCGGCAATACCACCAATCGCCGCGCCGGATAACGCACCAATCGGCGTTTTGGTGCCCTCGATCTGCACCGGCCGCACCGATTCCACCGTGGCGAACTGCACTATCATGGCCCGCTTGGCCTCGTCGCGGGAGTAAGTTCCGCCCCCCTGCCCCGCAGCGCAACCCAGCAAGACGAACGCGGCAAACGCCGCACTTAGTACGGTACGCGCCTTGGATGAGTTCTTCACCATGGCATTTCCCCAAAAGCCGAACGATAGCGCTCGGCGATATCGTCCTTCGAAGGACAGTGATTCTGCCCGCCTCGATGGGCAATCTTAATCGACCCCATGACAGCGGCAAGCCGGCCGCTACGCACCCAATCCCAACCGCTGGCCAAACCGTAAAGCAGCCCCGCGCGATAAGCATCGCCGCAACCCGTTGGGTCAACTGTGCTTTCAGCCAATACCGCGGGAATTTCCAGCCGTGTATCCGCGCGGAGAATATGCGACCCCTGTGCGCCCAAAGTCACCACCAACGTTCCACTTTTGGTAGCGGCAGCAAGTTGCTCAAGCGAACAATCGGTTTTTTCGCTCATGAGGCGAGCCTCATAATCGTTAACCGTGCAGCTATGGGCCTGCTTCAGGCAATGCAGCAAGTCGTCGCCAGAGAAAATAGGTAGCGCCTGACCCGGATCGAAAACAAAGGGGACACCGGCCGCGGCAAACTCTTCAACGTGCGCGAGCATGCCATCCCGGCTATCGGGCGCGACAATACCGAAATTCACACCGCTAACATCAGCCGCCTGCCCGACGCGGCTCAGATGCGAATGCATCATCGCGCCGGGATGGAAGGCAGTGATCTGATTGTCGTCCAGATCCGTGGTGATAAAAGCCTGGGCGGTATACGTGCCGGGTACGTGCCGGACAAAGTCCTGGCGCAAGCCAAGCGCATCCAGCCGGGCACGGTAGTCGCCAGCATCGTCACCAACGGTAGCAACGATCAGCGGATCGGCCCCGAGCAAACTGAGGTTGTAAGCGATGTTGCCGGCACACCCACCAAACTCGCGCCGCAAATCGGGCACGAGGAAGGACACATTCAGAATATGGATTTGCTCGGGCAGGATGTGGTTTTTGAATCGATCATGAAAAACCATGATCGAGTCATAAGCAACCGAACCGCAGACGAAAATAGACATGACAGATACACGCACGAACGCAATGGCGCATTATAGGCGCATCCCCCGTGTTCGCGCCGCCCCGGCAGAAAGCGGCTAAGTGGATAAAGCCGTGCGCAGCCGCACCGCCATGTCCTCCAAAGCCTCGCGCGGGGGATTTTTTACCGGCCATGCGAGATCCATACCGTCACCCACCCAGCGCGGCAAGACATGGATGTGGAAATGGAACACCGTCTGCGCGCCAGCCTTTTCATTGGCCTGGAACAGCGTCACACCCTCACAACCGAATGCTGTTTTGGCCGCTTGCGCCATACGCGTGGCGGTACGAAACACCGCCCCGGCAAGATCGGCATCGAGCGTGTAAATGTTCTCCCGGTGCGGCTTCACGAGCACCAGCATGTGCCCCGGATTGACCGACTGGATATCCATGATCGCTAAGGTCAGATCGTCCTCGTACACCTTCGATGCGGGCAATTCACCCCGCACGATGCGGCAAAAAACGCAGTTATCCATTTTTCTCCTTATGTGCTTTTTTACCCACTCCTGCCGCAATGCCCCACCGGCATCCCAGGCTCAAACCTTCGCCTGAAACACCTCACCATCGTCGAGGCGTAGCGCGGTTAAATCCCCTCCCCAAACGCAGCCGGAATCGAGGGCGATCACGCCATCGCCACGATAAAACCCCAGCGCCGACCAATGTCCACAAACGATCGTGTGCGTATGCGATAAACGCCCCGGCACGCGAAACCACGGCATTGTGCCCAGCGGCGTCTGATCCGGCGACCCCTTGGCGTGCAAAACCATACGTCCATCCAAGGTGCAAAAACGCAAGCGCGTCAGAGCGTTGACGATCACCCGCATGCGATCCCACCCAGAGAGCTCATCCGACCAGCTCTCCGGACGATTGCCGGCCAGGTGATGCAAAAAGACGCCCGCCTCCGGCCCCGTCAGTGCGGCACCCACCTCGCCAGCCAAAGCCAGCGCCTGCGTAATCGACCATCCGGGTAACAGACCGGCATGAAGCAAGGCGTAATCGCCCTCGACATGCATCAACGGTCTCTGTGCCAGCCAACCGAGCAGTTCTTCACGGTCGGGCGCGGCCAGTATCTGCGACAAAGTATCGCCCTTACCTTGCCGTGCAACGCCCGCGGCCAGCATCAGCAGATAAAGATCATGATTGCCGAGCACAACTGTCGCGGCATCCCCCAAATCACGCAAAAAACGCAGCGCCTGCAAAGACGCAGGCCCACGATTGACGATGTCGCCGACCACCCACAACCGGTCGACAGCGGGATCGAATGCGCACAGATCGAGGATGCGAAGCAGCGCCGACTGGCAGCCTTGAATATCGCCGACAGCGTAAATAGCCATTAAGCTCAGCGCCTTCCGAATGCCGTCAAGCGCTCAAGCCCGCTTCGCCGCGCCACCATCGACGACCGTCAGCAAAGGGCGGCGCAGCAGCGGCTGGTATTCCTCGATCCATTGCGCCAATGCGGTTTTCACCTCGTCGTCGGACAGCAAGCGAGACTGCACCAGCCAAGGCAATACCGTTTCGAGGAAATTCGATGGCACTTTGCGCGCCTTCGCCACCCGCAGCTTGGGATGCGGCGTTTTCCGCGTATGCTCTTCGTCGGCCAGCAGTTCTTCGTACAGCTTTTCGCCGGGACGCAGGCCGGTGTATTCGATCCGTATATCGTCCTCGGTATAGCCCGACAATCGAATCATATTGCGCGCCAGATCGACGATGCGAACGGGTTCGCCCATCTCCATGACGAAAATCTCCCCGCCCTCGCCCATCGTCGCCGCTTGCAACACCAATTGCACCGCTTCGTCGACCGACATGAAATAGCGGGTAATTTCCGGATGTGTGACCGTCACCGGGCCGCCGCGAGCGATCTGTTCCTGAAACAGCGGGATAACGCTACCAGTGCTGCCAAGCACATTGCCAAAGCGCACCATTTCAAACTGCGTCCGGCTCACACCGCCATGCATGGCCTGACAGATCATTTCCGCAAGGCGCTTGGTCGCCCCCATGACATTGGTCGGATTCACCGCCTTGTCGGTCGAAATCAGAATGAAGCGTTCGATTTCGAACTCACACGCCACGCTGCTGAGAATGTAGGTACCCAGCACGTTGTTGCGCACCGCCTGCCACGCATTGTCGACTTCCAGCATCGGCACATGCTTGTACGCAGCAGCGTGGAACACGATGTGCGGGCCATGCTGCCGAAATATCTCGCGCAAACGCTCGCGGTCTTTCACATCGCCCAAAATCGGCACAACAGCCAAGCCCGGGCGGTGCTGCCGGCACCACTGCTCGATCGAATACAGCGCGAACTCGCTTTGCTCCAGCAAAACCAGCTTGGCCGGTTGAAAGCGCGCTAGTTGCTGACATAGTTCGGAACCGATCGACCCCCCCGCTCCGGTCACAACCACAACCTTGTCCTTGAGCAACGCCTGTACATGCGGCGTATCGATCCAGACCGGATCGCGCCCGAGCAAATCGCCGATTTCCACGCGGCGGACATGGGATACCGTGACCAGCCCCGCCATCACATCTTCCACCCGCGGCACCGTCAGCGTTTCGACCCCTGCCTGCATTGCAAGCTGCGTCGCCACCCTGCGCGCCTCCTCGGACGCGGAGGGAATGGCGAGAATCGCATGCTTGGCATGGTGATTTTTTGCCACCTCGGCCAAAGCGCTCATCGGCCCAAGCACACGGCATCCGCCGATATCCCGTCCCCATTTGCCACGGTCGTCATCGAGCAGGCCAACTACCCGCCAGGCGTCGCTCTGGCTCAGTTCCCTGACCAGCATTGCCGCTGTCCGGCCAGCACCGACGACAACGACCGGCCGCCCCGCATCCATCTGATTGCCATGCAAATGGCCTTCTTTCCATAAGCGGTATATCACCCGCCCACCGCCCATGAGCATGATGAGGGACATCGGATAGAGCGCGAACACAGACCGCGGCACCGCCGGCTCTGGGTGAAACATGACCACAAACACAGCAAGCGCGAGCACCGAGCCCCCGATTGCACGAAGCAGCCGTTTCAGATCGGGCAGACTGGCGAACACCCACAAGCCACGATACAGACCGGCCCAGCGGCACAACAGCGCATGAAACGGCAACAGCCAAAGCGCGCCCAGCCAAAACGTCACGGCATATTCCGGCTGCCAGGTGAAGTTGAAGCGGAGCAGAAATCCACCCATCCAAGCGATGAGGGCGCATGCGAGATCGAAAACGAATACCAGGGCAGAACGATTGATCGCTATCATCAAGAATCCGCAATGCATGCGCTGCAACCAGAAGGGAGCGCGTTTGGACGGGCTGGGAGCTCCGTTTTTTTCATCCCTGCACTCCGTTTATTTTCAGTCGGTACTTGGCCGGTCGTGCTTAACGATCGTCTGCTCAATGTCATCGCTCGCACACTAAGCCTCTGCACAAGCGCGCGCGCCATGAGTCCGCCAGCGGCAATCGATCCACAAGCCTAGCGCGAAAATCGCCGTAAAGCAGATTGCGATTGTAACCGCTCTCAACATCCCACTCTCATGCACCGCCAACAAAGCGCCGCCGGCGCACAAGAGCATGACGAAATAATAGATAAACGCAGTCCGTACATGCCCGAACCCACTGCGCACCAAACGCTGATAATAGTGATCGCGGTGTGCCTCCCAAAAACGCTCCCGGTGCCAGATCCGGCGCCCCAGCGTTACCGACGCATCGGCGATAAACGGGGCGAAAACCACAACGGGAAACCAGCCTGGCCAAGCACCCGCCGTCCATCCCGCCACGCCGAGCGCGCCAGCCATGAAACCGCATGGAACGGAGCCGGCATCGCCGAGGAAAACACGGGCTTGCGGAAAATTAAATAGCAGAAAACCCGTACTCGCCCCCGCCAACGCAACCGAGGCAAACGCCAAGCCGCTTTCCCCCGCCAAGACCGCGGAACAGGCATAAGCCAGAAACCCGCTCACAGCCATTCCCCCGGCCATCCCGTTGGAGCCATCCATAAAATTGAACAGATTGATACCCCAGGCCACGGTAATCGACAATCCCACCAGCAAGGCAAGCGGCTGCCAACCCAACACACTCCCCAGGCAAAGCCCGGCGACGCAAAGGTGCAACGCCAGGCGTAATACGGAAGGCACCCCCCAACGGTCGTCGAAATAGGACACCGCCGCCAGCACCAAAACGCCACCACTCAGCCAAACCCCGCCCCCCGTCCACACGCCGCACAGCAACGCTGCCGGCACAACCCCCCAACCACCAATGCGCGGAATCGGGTGAACATGCAAGGAGCGGTGATTCGGCTCATCCAGCGCGATGCGCCAGGCCAGGCCTGAACGCAGCAGCAGCGCGATTCCCGCCGCGGAACACATTGCCGCGACGGCAAACCGGACGATCAATTCAATCAACATCACCGCGACGACGCCTGATTGACGGACAACATTTCATGCAACCCCGTGGCTAAATCGATCCGCGCGGACCACCCCATTTCCCGCCGCATCTTCTCCGCCGAATACCAGGCAGAACCGAGAAGACGATCATAGACTTCGTACCCAAAGGGCAAAGACAAGCCACTGGCGGCTGTAGCCAAATCACAACACCACGCCATCCCGCGCAGCGCATGCCATGGAATCCTCACCCGAACCGGCGGTAAACCAAGCGCCTCCCGAATCGCGTCATACACAGCCCGCCCCGAATAGACTCCGGCATGCGCAAGAATGTAAGCCTCGCATGCCCCTGGCTGGCCGGCCCGCTCACCCGCCAGCCGCAGTGCGGCAACCACATCATCCACATGCACGAACGAGCGGCGATTTCCTGTTTCCGGCAGAGGAGGAAACGCTCCACCGCGAATCGCCTCGACCATGCGTGGCAAGTTCCCCCGCCCGCCCGCCCCGTAAACCATCGCGGGGCGCAACGCCACCGCGCTCATGGCTGTGCCGTGGCAAATTCGCGCAAGCGCGACTTCCGCCTCGTGCTTGGCACGCCCGTAATCCGAATCGGGCGGCACCGGCCATGTTTCGTCGATACAGGCATCGCCTCCCGGCCCCATGGCCTTCACGCTCGATAGCATGACGAATGCGCCCACTCCAGCCCTGGCCGCCGCTTCGCCAACCACTTTTACCGCATCGAAATTCCCCGCGCGGTTGAGCGCCGCCATCGCGTCAGGCTTCATCCGCATCGCATGGGCAAAACCGGCACAGTGATAAACCGTCGCCACCCCTGCACACGCGCGCGCCGCAGCAGCGGCATCGCAAATATCCCCCACAATGGTTTCCACGCCAGGCACCGGCCGCCGAGCGAACGCCCGCACCCTGCGGCCGGAAGCCAGCAGAGACGCCAATAAACGCGAACCGATGAACCCCGTCGCGCCCGTGATCAATTCCATGCGCTTACCACCATTTCCAGCCGTGAGCAGCAAAGAAACGCACAGCAGAACGCGCGAACAAGCCCACATGCCGCCAGCCCTTGGACGCTGCCCCTCCACCGTGATGGACGATACGCACGGCTGGCACGCAAGCAAGCCGGCCGTGCCCTGCCGCCCGCAAACTCAGATCAAAATCCTCGAAATACAGAAAGTAGCGCGGATCGAATCCCCCCAGGCTCAGCAAAACCGGTGTTCTGAACAGCATGAAACAGCCGCTGACCACGGTGGGATTCCATAGCACCCCCGCTCCCGCATCGCGCATCTCGTAATGCGCGATGACGTCCGCGAAACGGCGTCGCACCCACGCCGGCATGAAACCGCGCAACAGCAAAACCACCACCGTCGGGTAGCGTTTGCACAGGGGTTGCGGACGGCCATCGTCCCAATGCGCGGAAGGCGACAGCAATACGCAATCCGGATGGCAGCGCAAAAAATCGAACGCTTCGCGCAACGCCTCGGGCGCAAGCTCCACATCCGGATTGAGCACAAGATGAAAATGGCTCGCCAGCTCAGGCAGCGCCAGATTATGGCCGCGCCCGTAGCCCACATTGCCCTGCCCATGGATGAGATGGACAGCAAACGCCGTCTTCGACATCTCAACAAGCTCAGTCAGACCGGACGTCCCAGCAGGGGTGTTATCGACCACGAACAGATCGCCACCCGTTACATTGGCCTGCACGGCAGCTTCCGCCAAAGTTGCCAAGGTCCGCCGCAACAAGGAAAGGTCGGGGCGATAAACAACGATACTGACCGAAAGCGACAAACCCTCTCCACCCTCGCTCAAGCAAACCTCCCAAGATAAAACAAAGGTGAAGAGCGGCGCACAATCGCGTAACGACTCCCCTGTTCCACACCCTCATGCTCCATCATGCTAAATTTCCGCTTTTTGATTGTCGGGCGGAATTATCAACGCTCGCCCAAGAGCCTGATTCATGACGTTTTCCGGTAACGACCTGCATACCTACGTCCGCAGCATTGATCCCGCGCAGCGCAGTTCCCTGTCGGTCATCGCCAGCCGCATTCCTCCCGCCGCGCGCGTGCTCGATCTCGGCACCGGCACCGGCGCGCTGGGGAAATACCTGCAGTCGCGACATCCCGGAACCCTTATCGACGGCGTCACCTACAATCGGGAAGAGGCCGCACAGGCAGCCGCTTATTATCGCCGTATTGAAGTCGATGACCTAGACACCTGCGAGCTTGTCTCCCTGTTTGCCAAGGGCAGCTACGATTACATCGTTTGCGCCGACGTTCTGGAACACTTGCGCAATCCGGCACACATTCTCAAGGCCAGCCAGCAACTGCTCGCCCCCGACGGCCGCTTGCTCATTTCCGTGCCAAACGCCGCGTACTGCGGCCTCATCGCCGAACTGCTCGGCGGCGACTTCCGCTACCGCGAAGAAGGCCTGCTCGACCGCACACACCTGCGCTTCTTCACGCGTCGCTCACTGCTGCGCTTTCTTGCCGATGCCAACTGGCAAGCCGATACCATCGAAACCGTCACGGCCGACCTGCACGCCTCCGAATTCCGCTTTCCGTTCGACGCGCTGCCGCCGAGCGTCGCCCGTTATCTGCTGAGCACGCCGGACGCACTCACCTACCAGTTCATCGCTGTCGCCCAGTACAACCCCAACCACAACACATCCATCGTCCACGAACCGGCTGACGAAACCGCCGCATTATCCGCCGAGCGTGGCGAAGCCCGCTTCAGCGCCCGCCTTTACCTTGGCGGCGAACACGGATACACGGAGCACGACAAACTCACCGCCACCGGCATCATCGGGCAGACACGGCAAACACTGTCTTTCGCCTTGCCCGCCACCACACCGACACGCTTGCGCCTCGACCCTGCGGATCGGGCTGGATTCCTTCACCTATACCGGCTACGGCTGACGAACAGCGTCGGTGAAACCCTCTGGAGTTGGGAGGCCGGCCCAGGTGCGCTCGAAGCATTCGGCGCCGCCGAGCACAATGAAATCGCTTTCAGCCAAGCGTGGCACACGACACAGGCCGCCGTGCTGCTCCTCTATGGCGACGACCCACGCATTGAGCTTCCCATACCGGCACATGCCTTATCCGCCTGCGCCGGCGGTGCATTCGACGTGGAATTGGGCTGGCCCATGTCGGCGGACTATCTCACTCTCTCCCACACGGTCGGCGACTACGCTCGCCAACTCGGCGAACGCGCCGCGCAACTCCACTCGGCGCAAGTGCAGTTGCATTCAGCACAAGCTCAAACCCACGATCTTGCGCAAACCCTGCAACAAAC
This sequence comes from Azoarcus sp., assembly GCA_031546845.1. Taxonomy (GTDB): domain Bacteria; phylum Pseudomonadota; class Gammaproteobacteria; order Burkholderiales; family Rhodocyclaceae; genus Azoarcus. The sequence goes on from JAVBJT010000026.1 coordinate 64,869, forward strand.
CCGTACCGAAGCCGATCAACGACGCCTAGACCTCGAGCGTCAGCTTGCGGTCAATGAACATCAGGCCGAAACACTCCAAACCCTCTCGGCCGAATACCGCAACCTACAACGCATAAAAACTATCGCCGAAACCGAGCGCAACGGCCTTATCGCCTATGTGCACGGCATCGAAAACTCCACAGTCTTCCGCGCCACCCGCCCCCTGGTCCGGCTCAAAATGTCCATAGATCGCCTGCTCAGCGGCCAGCAACACCCCGTACAAACACCGGATACCCTGGCAATACAGCCTCCCGACAACCCCGTAGACGTCATCGTCCCGGTTTATCGTGGTCTCGGCGACACGCGTCGCTGCATCGAATCCGCACTCACCGCCGTCAATCGCACCCCATTCCGCCTGGTCGTCATCAACGACGCCAGCCCGGAACAGGACGTCACCGATTATCTGCGCCAACTCCAGGGCCACGACAAACGCCTGCTGCTGCTCGAAAACGAACACAACCTCGGCTTTGTCGCCACCGTCAATCGCGGCATGCGATTCTCCGGCGACCGTGACGTCGTCCTGCTCAACAGCGACGCCGAGGTCGCCAACGACTGGCTCGACCGCCTACGTCACGCAGCCTGGTCCGACCGCCGCGTGGCCAGCGTCACCCCGTTCTCCAACAACGCCACCATCTGCAGCTATCCGCGCTTCTGCGCCGACAACGAACTGCCGCCCGGCTACAACACGGCCACGCTGGACGCGCTGTTCGCGGCCACCAACGCCGGCCAAGTGGAAGACATCCCCACCGCCATCGGCTTCTGCATGTACATCCGCCGTGATTGTCTGGACGCCATCGGCCTGTTCGACGTGGAAAGCTTCGGTAAAGGCTACGGCGAAGAAAACGATTTCTGCATGCGCGCCTACAAAGCCGGCTGGCGCAACCTGTTCGCGCTCGACACCTTCGTTCGGCATGCGGGCGGGGTCAGCTTTGGCGACAGTAAAAGCCCCAGGGAACGCGAAGCCGGACAAGTGCTATTACGGCTGCACCCCGAATACGACGCCATCGTTCACGCCCACATTGTCCGCGACCCTGCGCGCGAAGCACGCCTGGCGGTCGACCTTGCCCGTGTCCGGGCCGCGAATCGTCCCGTTATCCTGGCCGTACTGCACGGTCTTGGCGGCGGCACCGAACGCCACGTCACCGAGCTTGCAGCCCATCTGAATGGGCAGGCAAGCTTCTTCGCCCTATACCCAGGCACGAACGGCGACACACTGCTCAAACTCATCGGTCCCGGTGAGGCCTTTCAACTTACCTTTCGTTTGCCGGAAGAATTCGATAGCCTGCTCGATGCCCTGCGCGGTATCGGCATCGCGCACATCCACTATCACCACCTGCTCGGCCATTCCCCGCTGGTGCGAGACATTCCCAGCCGCCTCGGCCTGGCATTCGACTTTACCGCCCACGATTTCTACGCGCTCTGTCCGCAGATTTCGCTCACCGACCGCAACGATCGCTATTGCGGCGAACTCGGCCCGCAGCAGTGCCGCGACTGCCTGCGCCATACGCCCGTGCCAGGCGGAGCGGATATCGAAACCTGGCGATCGAACTGGGGCAGTTGGCTCACCCGCGCCCGCTACGTCTTCGCTCCCAGCCGCGACACCGCCCGACGCATCGCCACACTCGCACCACAAGCCAACACCGTCGCCCTGCCTCACCCGGATATTGTGGCAATCAGCGACTTGCCGCACCCCATGCCGCACCCTCTCGATTCTGCCCAACCGCTGCGCGTCGCCATCATCGGTGCGCTCAGCCCCATCAAGGGCGCGGACATTCTCGAAAAGGTCGCCATCGAGAGCGCGCGAGGTAAACACCCGATCGAATTCCATCTGCTCGGCTACGCATACCGCAAACTACGCACCCAGCCGCGCGCAGCCCTGACAGTACACGGTGCCTACGAGGAAAACGAGCTTTCTACCCTGCTCGACTGGCTCAAGCCCGATATAGTCTGGTTTCCCTCGCAGGTACCGGAAACCTACAGCTACACGCTGAGCGCCTGCCTGCAGCATGGCCTTCCCGTGGCTGCCACTGATCTCGGCGCCTTTCCGGAACGGCTTGCCAGCCGCGCATGGAGCTGGATCTGCCCTTGGCAGTCATCGCCTGCCGAGTGGATTGAGTTTTTCACCGCGGTACGGCGCGACCACTTTCTCACCGGGCAGGAACCCCCGCGGCCGCAGCCCCTCGCTCCAGGGCTTTCCCATGACATCACCTACCACGACGATTACCTGCGGAACATCGCCCCCGTGGCGGAAGCGCCGGCCCTGACCACCGAATTCCTTACACTCCGCCGTCCTGAGCAGCCCACGGGTATCGCCGCTGCGCGTAGCCACGCCAAACAGCGCCTGCTGTATCTGCTCGTCCGCTTGCGCCGCACTGCGCCACTACAGATAATCGTCCGCAGCATCCCACTGCGCTGGCAGACACGCCTCAAGGGCTGGCTTCTACGCTGACGGGGTGCGGTCGAAAAAACGCTCTGCGATCCCCCAGAAATGCCATGCCACCGGATTTTCGCGCACGGCCTTCTCCAACAGATCGAAAACCTCCTTGACCATCGTCCCGACGTCATCGCGCACACCCAAAGTATGGATGTGCAAAAAACGCTCGCCATCGGACATATCCATGCCTGTCAGATAAACCGTGACCGGAATGCGCCGCTCCACGGCCAGCCGAAACAGTGCGCGCGGCACGTGGGCGTGCAAACCCAGAAAAAGGATTGGCTCGCTCGCTGCCACATTGTCCGCCGGCACATCCACTACCGCCAGCACCGGTTCGCACGCGCGCAGGGCTTTCAGCGCCGGGCGCAGGTTCGCCGACACATCCAGCGGCGGACGACGCAGCGCACGCGCCACCGTTGCGTTGCGCACCTGGGCGTAGCGATACGCCAAGCTTCTGCCCGTAAAGTATTCGGGACGCAGTTCGGCAATCAACGCATTTGGAGTCAGGCCCGACGCGGCTGCTTGGCGCAGCCCCCACATTCCCGCGCCCCAATGAAACGTCAGCAGCAGCGCCGCCTCGCCCGCCTCTGGCCATCGGCCCGTCACCCTCAGGTGCCGGCTCATCCATGCATCCGTGCGTGAGCGTGCCAGATACATGTCCGCATGATCGACAATCGTCAACAAGCGCCGCGCGCGCAGAAACGCGCGCGCATCTCCGGCCCAGCCCCGCTCCCGCGCGCCCGCCAGCGCCGCATCGCAGGCCGCGCCATACAAGAAACGCCAGCCCGCCAGACATTTGAATACCGCAAAACACCAGCGCCACGGCAGCACGGCCGCCAACCCCGGCACAAGCACCAACTCAACCAGATCCCGCCCCTCGCTTCGCAGCCGCGCACGCCAGGCTTTCATGACCAGCGGTGTGGCAGGCGCACCAGCCCCGGCGTCATCGTCGGGTAAACGAATCTGAAATACGCGCAGTCATGCCATTCGTCGTACACGACGATCCCGTTCGAATCGAACAGATAGGCGCTCACCACATAGTCGCCGCTGTGCAGCGGCAAATCGGGGAATGTCACCGTCGCGCACCAGCGTCCATCTTCCAACCGCACTGGCGCGACTCCATCCGCATGCGTCGTCACCGAGGTAATTCCGACCCCGTTTACCTGCTCCAGCATCACTCCAATACTGGGTTGTTCCCCGCCCTGCACGCGGGCCGTCACCGTCACCGCCAAGTCACGGCTTTCCAGCAGCGGTAACTGGCCATCGGCCGGCACTCGCTCCAACCCCGCGACCGACACCGAGTCGATTGCCGCGCGGCAATCCCCCGCCGGCAATGCACGCACCAGCGCCTGCGGGTCGCCGTTCCCTGCGCCATCCTGCGCACGTACATGCGCCTCGTACGCGGCCAACACCTGCTCTGTCGGCCCAAAACCTTTCGGGCAACCGCCATCGAGCCACAGTGTCACATCACACAACTGGCGGATATGGTAAAGACTGTGTGAACAGAACAGAATCGTGCAGCCGTTACGGCGAAACGCGGCAATCCGCTCCACGCATTTCTTCTGGAAGTGCTGGTCGCCCACCGCCAGCGCCTCGTCGATAATGAGCACCTCGGGCTCGATCGCCGTCACCAGCGAGAACGCCAATCTCACCACCATCCCGGAGGAATAGGTCTTTATCGGCCGGTCGATCGCATGTTCCAGCTCGGAGAAAGCGATAATCTCCGCCTCCAGCCCGGCCATTTTTCGCTCGGGAATCCCGATCAGCGCGCCACCAAAATACAGATTCTCGCGCCCGCTAAACTCCGGGTGAAAGCCCGTCCCTAACTCCAGGATCGCCGTCACCCGCCCGCCGTGCCGGATAAACCCCGTCGTCGGCTGCAAGGTGCCGGCTGCAAGCTTCAACAGCGTGCTTTTGCCCGCGCCGTTGTCGCCCACCAACCCCATGCACTGCCCGCGCCGCAGCGAGAACGACACATCGGCCAACGCCCAGTGGCTGCGGTGATACTCACGCCCGGTCAGCAACGCCTTCAGCCGCAGCCGCGGCGAGTCGTACAGTCTGTAGCCCTTGCCAAGATTTTCGGCGTGCAACGCCGCATCGTTTCCGTTCACAGCCAGTCGACCAGTTGTTCCCGGCTGCGCGCCGCCAGCCGGTCCAACACCAGCAGGGTCGCTCCCAGCCAGAGCGCACAGACGCCCCAAACCTGCCAGTCCGGCCAAGCGCCGCTCAGCAGCACGCTCTGATACCCCATCACCGGCGCACTCATCGGATTCAGCCACAACACCCAGCGCCACGCCTCGGGAAACATCGTCGTCGGAAACAACACCGGCGACAGAAAAATCCCCACAGACAGCAAAAATCCCACCACTTGCAGCGTATCGCGCAACGCCGCTGCGAAGATCGCCAGAACATAGGCCAGCGTGAAGCACAGCGCGTACTGCGCTGCAAGCAATAACGGCAGCGCCAGCAGCGCGGGCGCGAAATGGTGGTGCCCCACATACACCAGCGCCAACAGTGCAATCAGTGGTAGATGAATCAACATGCTCGCCAGCACCACGCGCGCGGGAAACAACGCGGGCGGCAGTGGGTTTTTCTGCAGTACGCCACCCGCATCGATCAGGCTACCCATGCCGCGCGTGACGGCATCGCAAAAAGCCATCCACGGCAACGAACCGACGATCAGGTACGCCCCCACACGTGTCGTTGGCGCATTGCTACCCAAGCGCATGGCGAACACGACGTCGAACACCAGAAAATACGCCGCAACCGTCAACAGAGGTTGGATGTAGGCCCAAAAAATCCCTGCGGCGGAACCCGCGTTGCGTGCCGCCAATTCGCGCCGCGCCATCATCCACAGCAGCGAACGGGCGCGCCACAGCGCGGGGAGTTCGACTTTGAAAACCGACATCAGCGCGGCCCAGACAAAACGGACCGGAGCCAGGCGGCAGTCCGGGCGACAGGCCACCCGCAGGCAGACCCGGAACAGGTAGAAAAGGTGGCTCTACCTGCTGCCATTCCCACCACCACTCCCGTCGCCGCCATCCTGGGCGCCTTCCTGGTGGCGCGCACTGAACGCGGCAATCGCAGCCTCGTCCGGACGCGCGCCGCTCATGATCCGCGTGGAAGCTTCCGTGCGCGCATTACGCACCAACGCCGCCTCCGCCTCCCTACGCAACTCATCGCGCACCTCGTCGAACGGGCGCACACCAGCAGGCAATTTTTCTTCGAGACGGATGATATGAAAACCAAACTGCGTCTGTACCACATCAGACACCTGTCCAGGTTCAGTCAGCGCGAACGCAGCCTCTTCGAACGACGGCGCCATCCTGCCGCGAGCAAACAAACCCAGATCGCCCCCCTTGCCGGCATTCGTGGCATCCTCGGAATACTCTTTCGCCAGTGCGGCAAAATCCGCTCCCGGCGCGCGCGCGGCGGCCAGCACCTGCTCTGCCCTAGTGCGCGCGGCATCGTCCTGCCCTTTGATCAGGATGTGGCTCACACGCGCACGCTCACCGGTTCTGAAACGCTCAGGGTCCGCTCTATAGGTGTTGCGGGCATAACCTTCGAGCGCAGCGGAATCCGGCGCATTGCGGCGGTCGATCTCGGCCATCCAGGCGGTGGAAAGCACCCGCTCGCGCGCGAGGCGCAATTGTGCGGCAACATCCGGGCGCCGGGCGAAGCCGGCGGCCTCGGCCTCGACGGCCAGCACCCTCCGTGCGTAAAGATTGCTGGCAAGCTGGGAAACATTAGCCGCCTTCTCCAGCGCCTGCCCACGTACATCCGTAGGAATGCGCTCGGCGTCGGCAAGCACATCGCTCTCGCGCACCTCCACGCCGGATTCACTGCGCAGCAGCACGCTATCAGCCAGCACCTGGGGCGCGGCACAAAAACAAGCCAGCAACGCTGCGGCACGGGAAACGGCGACAATCGTCTTCATTTTGATTTCTCTGCGCGCCCGCACAGCCAACTCCGTTGCGGAAGTTCCGCCGACATAGGGTAGCCCGGACAGCTTCAGGCGCGATATGAAATACAGCCATATGGAAAAAATGGGAAACTTGACAGCACAGCCCCAGCAGACACGAGCTATCCGGCAGAACAAATAGAAAAGGGCGGGTTGCCCCGCCCTCTTTTCACACTATACCTGCCTTATTACGGACGGACAGTACGGTGATCCCAGCTCACGCCGAAATTGCCCGACGTACCAGCTGCAACACCTGCATTGACAGCCTGCACGAAGGCTTGACCGACGACCGGCAAACCGGTGACCGAAGAAAGGGCATTCACTACCGAAGGATTCCCCGGCGACGGAATCCCCGCCCAGCCATCAATGAAGCTGCCGATATCGATGTTGCTACGTGCGATCGCCGCACCCAGAACCGAAACGCCGCTGTCATTGAAACTCAGCACGTTGGTTTCGCCGCACAGTTCAACTTCCTTCACGACTCCCGGAGAAATCACGAACTCGTCGCTGGTCAGCCCACCTTCAGAGCGGTTCCATATCGCCGGCTTGCCGATCTTGACGCATGCCGTCTCGTCCTGCAAACGAACGTTCGCACCGGAACCCGCTGTATTGGCGCCGCCTGCAACCTGCACGCCAGCACCAGCAGCAGCCGCGAAATAGGAATCTGCAGCGTAAGTACCAGTCGGCACAACAACACCCTGGTTGAACACCAACTTGGACGCAGCAGCCGCAGAATAATCAACAGCCACGGCATAGCGGCGAGTCGGCATGGAGAACACCCAGTCCGTCGAAGCCGCAAGACCCGGATCGGTCAGATACTCGTTGGTAACAGACCTTGTCGCAATTGCAGCCGTCAACCGCGAAGCCTGCAGCTCCGGATCACCGGCAATAGGAGCTACCGCCACGGTATACGGAGTAGACAGGTCAGGCAAGTCGTAGTTCGCAGCCATTCCAGGCTTGATGCGCAGGATCGGGTCGGCAGTAACCAGATTCAGAGCCGGCGTCGGGGCGCTAGGAGTCTGCGGGAACCACACGAAGGTACCATGACGGATCACGGCACCAGCATCGATAGCCGAAATGGCCGTCGCATTCCCGGACCACGAAGAAGCTGCCGGCACGTTGATGACGGTCCAGTTGGCCATCAGACCACCAGACGGCGTATCGAAGCCCTTGGCCACCGCATCAGCTTCATTTAGAACATCCACAGACAGCGTCGTCAGAGGCGAACCGCAGCCGACCGTACCATCGGACTTGTGCTTGATCTGTCCGTAGAGCGTCGCATCGCCCGGAGCACCAACCGGCGGGATGTCAGCCATATTGAAGATCTCAACATAACCTTCACGCGTACCCGCAGCCTTGGCGGCGGCATCGCCCGGCAGACGATCGGTCACGAAACCCTGATTAATGATCTTGGGCAGCGTGCACGTATTGTCAGCACTAGACATCGCGGCACGACCATCCGCACCTTGGCTGATAGCACCCGTCCACACATCACCCGGCGACAGATAGACCTGGAAGTCAAATACGTCGTCTGAGTTTTGCGCGCCGCGGAAACGAACTTTGACCGCCTTGCCGTTAACAGTGTCGGTATTGACCAGATTCAGCAGCGTGGCGTTGCCGTTCTGCACCGTGTAATAGGGCACCAGTAGGATATGACCCGTGCCACCAGGGTTCAGCGCCAGCGTTGTCGCATCGGTCTTGTGCATCAGGCCGGCACCCGCAGCAGCCGGATAAACCGCCCCAGTACCAGGAATAACAGCTGCCGACGCACCGATTGCAAATCCGCCCACCAAGGCGGCAACACTCAGCGCAAGAAATTTTTTCTTCATAAAAACTCCTAGGAAAAGTCCGTTTAAGCTTAAGCGCAACGACTCTTTCGTTGAATTACGCAGCACGGAAAGTAGCACAGCATTTGAACCACACGCAACCTCAGGATCATGAGCGTCCCTGCCAGTTGCAAAAAAGCAACGACCTTAGACTGACCCGATACGCGCCCCTCCCTTCATGTGTTTCAAAGACGCTGGTGCCACCACCATGCGCCATCCTCCACAATCCACTTTTCGCCCATGTGCGTCGACATTGCCTCGCCGCGCGGCCTTAATGTGGTTTTGAAGCCGATCCTGATTTCTGCCGTGCAGATATCAGCCTCACAAACGACCGACACCACCTGGGCATCTGTCCACCCCGCCGCGTTGCCGATACGGGCGCGGTAGCGGCTAAAGTCCTCAAGCGCCCGATATGACGGAGAGGAAAAACTATATGCTTTTTCCCAATCTCCCGCAACAAGCGCATTCCAGCGTGCCTGGGCACGTTCGCGCACGATTTCCTCAGGTGGGCGTGGGGAAAGTCCGGCGCAGGCAGCCAGCAGGCCGCAGGCGGCCACGGCTGCGCACAGTGCGCGCGGAAACCGCCGCACGCGTGGGGTCGAGGATGTGGTTTCAGGGGTTACGATTGTCATTGCCGGTTCTATTCTCCATGCAGGTTGCCGGAACTGTCGCCAGATGTAACTCCGCCGGAAACGGCGGGCTTCCGCCCGAGGATGGCGGCGCTGTCGAATGTGGCAAGATTTTTCATGCGCTCACGCAGTTCGTCACTAACATCGCGCACGTCTTGGTCGGAACGAACGACGCGTGGCGTGATAACCACGACGAGTTCGGTACGGTCACGCTCAATAGTGGTTGCACCAAAAAAATGGCCGAGCACAGGCAGATCGTGCAGCACCGGCACCCCGGCCCGTTTATTGGAATTGTTATCGCGAATGAGGCCACCAAGAACCAACGTCTCATTCGAGCGCACAGCGACCTTGCTGCTGATCTGACGCTGCAAAAAAGCGCGCTGACCGGTAGCTTCGTCAAGATCGGCGCCAACGTCGGTCACGGACTGCAAGATTTCCATGGTCACGATATTGCCGGCATTCACCGAGGGAATAACATTGAGGGAGACCCCGGTGTCTTTGTATTGGATCGACGTAGAGATGACACCACCAGTATCGGAAACAGAACTGCCCGTCTGCACGGGCTGCTGATTACCAACAATAATCGAAGCCGGATGGTTGTCGAGCACCATCAACGAAGGACTAGAGATAACCTTAAGGAGCGACTTGTCGGCCAACGCATTGAGCACTGCTCTGATGTTGCCAACAGGATTGAGGATGGAATAGGAAAAGCCCCCCTCTCTGGAACCAAGTACGCCGCCGCCAAGCTTGCTAAGAATGCCTTCACCCTTCCAACCGTCACGCAGACTGTTCGAAAAATACCACTGAAGACCATACTTGAGATCATCGGTGAGGGTGATTTCGATGATGCTGGCTTCGATCAGAACCTGAACCGGCGCAATATCAAGCTTGCGCAGGCTGGCTTCGATACGGTTGTATTCCTTGCGACTGCCGTAAATAAGAATGGCGTTGTTGATTTCGTCAGCAACGACCCGCACACCGGGACCGGTTGCGACCGTTGAGACGCCCGGAGCGCCTTCCGTACCGCCACGTCCGGTGTTGCCCAGGCCGCTGCCACCAAGCATACCCCCCCCACCCAGACCACCACCAAAGGTGCCGGCACCACCACCGTAGCTCCCACTACCGAAACCACTACTACCGAAACCGCTTGTACTACCTATGCCACTGCCCTGACGACCGAATGCCGAAGTAGAAGCAGAAGACGTGGATAGACCAGGCGCGACACCCGTGGCGCCAGTACCGGATTTACCGCCATCCGAACCGAAAATACCGTTGAGCACGGTGGCGAGGTGCCGGGCGGAGCCGTTCTGTACGGGGTAGACGTAGAGTTGAATATCGTCGTCGCTATCGCTTGGACGGTCGAGCCGCTCGATCCAGGTACGGGCCTGATCGAGGTAGGCCGCGCGCGGGGTAACAACGAGGATACTGTTGAGCCGCTCGATAGGAAGAATGCGCACCGCACCGTAGAGAGGATTGCTTTCGGGTAGCGTCGCAGGCTGTGCGGCCTGCGGCGGAGCACCCATGCCGGGCCGCCCGGGAATGGCGGGCGTGGCAGAAGCGCCGCCACCAGAGGAGGTCATCATGCGCAGCGCGGCTTCGACCTCAGCCACTTTTGCATACTTGAGCGGGAATACGCCTACGGACATGCCTTTAAGCAGATCGACATCGAAAGTAGCAATAAGATCGAGCCAGCCTTCTATCTGAGTCCGTGAGCCGGCAAGAATAAGGAGATTGCGCAATGTATCGACGCGGACAATGGCTTCACCGGGGGCAACGGGTCGCAGGATTTCGGCCATCTCGGCCGCACCGACGAATTCGAGCGGAACGATGACCGTCCCCATGCCAGGCGGCAGCGGGCCGCTGCCGACACGCCGGGGCGGGGAAACAATGCCCTTGAGCACATCGGGCTTGCCAATGTGGTAAGTACCCCGGCTGTCGCGGGCGAGCACGATGCCGTTGGCCTGGAGCGTGGCTTCGAGCAGCAGCAGGATCTGGTCGGGCGGGATGGCCGTGCGGGTGGAAAGTGTGATGGCGCCGGATACCGGCGGGTGAATGACATAGTCGGCCTTGACGATTTCGTCGAAAACAACATGGACGACCTCGGTGACGGGAGCCTCCTCGAAGCGGAGCGAGGTCGCCGGGCCAGCGATGGGTTTGCCACGCGCCGCAGGCGCAAGAACACGGTCGTTGCCGCGCAAAATGCGCGGCTCACTCGCCGAAGGGACAGCCGGCTCAGCCGAAGGGGAGGCCGCCCGTTCAACTGCGGCAGGCACCGCTTTCTTTTGTGCTGATGCTTTGTCGCCCGCCGCAGAAATTGCGGGCGCGACCGGCTCAATACCAACTTCATAGACAGGGGCCGGCTCCTGTGCTTCAGACGAGGATGACTCATCGGCAAAGTCCGTGGCCTGCACGGAAGGGGCTGCAAGACAGACAAGCACCAGAAGGAGGCGGGAGAAAAATGATGGTGGTGTATTCATTGGCTGATCGGTGGCAATCCATTCTCCGCGCGCAGTTGGTTGCGCCGGGCAAGGCGTTCGCGCGCGAGTTCTTCAATACGTTGCTGGGCGGTTGGAACAGCAGGCTGTGCAGGAGCGGCGGGCGCCCCAGAGCCTGCAGTTGCGGCTTGCGTAGCCGCAGTCTTCCCGGAAGCAGTTGGCGAAGAGGCAGCAGACGGTGCGGGTGCGGGCTGGCTGGCCGAAGCGACAGCGGGCGCCTTCTGGCTGGACACCGCATAAGCAAGGCGCAGCGTGCGTGTTTCGTTTTCGCCACGAGACAGGACAAGCTCGCGCGCATTAATGCTACGCAGAGTCCAGTCTCCAATTTTTTCGCCGAAATGAACCCGCCGCGGCTTCGCACCGGCAATGCTGACGATGGCGCCGCCCATCTGACCACTATCGAACAAGCCGTAGAGGCGAACGTCCTTGAAGGGATCGAGGGCCGGCTGGCCGTCGGTTTCGGCGGCAGCGACAGGCGGCGGGCGCCGGTTAGGCGAAAACAGAGGGCGATCGAGTATCGCTTGGTAGTGATCCGCCGTGGCGACGGCGGTTTTCTCCGTACCGGGAACGGCAAGATCGGGCAGGACGACGGCTGGCGGCTCCCTGCGCCCACCAGCGCCATTGCCAAACCAAAGCACTGCCAACGCCAGGGCAAGCACGATATTGAGCACACCGAGAACGGTCATTGGCGACGCTTTCATGAGCGCACGCGCAGAACGGAAACGGTAAGCTGGCATGTAAGCCGCTGCGCGGTATCGCTTTTGACCCCACCGATTGTCTGAAGCATGAAGCTTTCTATCGACAGAGCCGGCTTTTCCGCGGCCAGAGCAAGCAGCGCAGCCTGGACGACGGGCAGTGTGCCTTCGAGCCGGAAGGAGATGGCCAAACGGTCGTAGCCCTTTTCAACCGACGGGGCCAGCACCTGACTGCTGACAACCGTAAGGCCGGCCTCCTCGAAAACCCGCCGGGCGCGCTGGTGCGCGGCATTGCCGACCTGGGTGGCGTCCTGCCCAACTGGATAGGCATACTGCGCAAGCTGCCCGGCAACGGCCTCCGATGCCTGCTGAAGCTGCGGTGCAACCTGCTGCAAGCCTAGAAGGCGCGCGTAACGAGGCTCGAGCTCGGCCAGTTTATCTTCCGCCCAACTGTGCTTATTGACGACCCAGGACACCGCCAACGCCAGCGGTAGCAGGACGGCCAACAGCGTAAGCGATACGCTGATCCATGCGCAATCGAGCCGCGGCTTCATCATGGCGCGAACGCTTCCGCAAGCACGGTGAATTCAATGGAAAAGCTTTCTTTCGCCGCACCAGGTGGACGCGTCGCGGCAGATGGCGCGCGCACGTCGCGCAGACCGGAATGCGAGCCAAGCGCCTGCATGAGGTTGGCCGAGTTATCCGTCTGCCCAGCGAGGCGGACGACATTGCCCTGAACCTCAAAACGGGTGAGCACGGTGTCGTCCGGCAGCAGGCGGGTGACGAGATTGAGCACGGGCAAAACGTTGGCGCGGGCCGCGAGTATTTCCCGCGCGGTATCCAGATGTTCCCTGTAGACAACCAACTGTTCACGCGCACGGATCGACGGCTGAGCCTGATCGTACAAGGCGTTATAGTCCTGCTGGGCGCTGATGGCTTGCGCGCGCAACTGCGCGGTCGGTGTAACAGCAATAGCGCCAAGAAGAACGAACATCAGCGCCAGCAGCGCCAACACACCCTGCCTGTTGCGCGCCGTATCCTTCAACCGCAGGGTTTCACCATAGCCGGAGAAAAAAATCGGCGGCTGACTCGCCAGTGATGAGGCAACCCAAGCCTCGGGCACGGTTTTGTCGGATGCCTGCGACACCTGCCCCAAGAAACGGTCGACCTGCGTGCGGGAGGCCATGACCAATTCGACCTCGCAGCGGCCTCCGGGCAAGGGTGAAACGGCATGCCCACACAGCAGATCCTCGGCCGGGAAGGGGCTTGCGCCGCGCGCATCGAGCCCGACGGCGGCAGCGAGATCGGCCTCGGGCATTACCGGAAGCGTAAAGCGACGGCGCAGCACCTTGTCTTCCGGGATCTCCAGCGCAACGAACGGGGCTGCGTCCGCGTTTTTCGCCTGTCCGACGCATCGCCCGCCACGCCAGATTTCCTCCTGCCCACTCACACGGATGAAGCGCACGGATTTGACGGGGGTCAGCCAGACGAACAGCGGCCAGCGCATAGCGTCGCCCCAGCCCGTACGAAGGTAATCGCGCGCCGCGACAAGGTCGATGCCGAAAAGCCGAAGATCGCTGCGGTTTAGCTTCATTCGCCGTTATGTCAGTCAATCTGGCGCGCGGCAGGCCGTGCCATGTTGCGCGCATCCAATACTCGCCACGGTGTCCCGTCTTCCGCGGCTCCGCCCAGATCGACGACCCGCACCCGTATCAACGTACCGCCATCCACCAGCGGGACGTGAGCCTCGAGCCGGTATTGCGATACGGTTCCACGCCCGATATTCTCCTGCGGCAGCGATGTTGTATCCGCCAACGCTCCGTCGGCTTCTCTTGCCGCATCGATTCGTGCCGCGAGTGCTTGGTCGCCCCTGGCAAGCACCACCAGCACACCAACCGGGGCGGCCAATGGATTGACCTGCCCGCTGCCGGAATTAACGGTAATCAGGGGCGCGAGTCTAGCATAAAGCTCAACATCCCCCCCGAGCAGCGGCAGCAGATCCTCGATCGCCTCAATATGAGTCGCGCTGTCGCCACGAGCGACGACAAAATCCGCGGCCAGCCTTTCCGCCTGCCCACGCGGCAGCTCTCCGGCAACGGTGAACAGATCGACAAGCAGTGTCTGCGGCGCCCTGCGGATGTCGATATAGCCATTGAGAGGTGCCACCCACACGCTGATCGGCCTGGTTTCAAACACGGCATCCATGCGCGTCACACCCTGGAGGGGCGTACGATCGGCAACGAGCCGCTGCAAGGCCATGGCGATAGCCGCATCGCCCAACGCGGCGGCTTCCACGCCATCGCGCGCGCCGGAGGTAATGTGTATCTCCCCACGCACGGAGTGGACCAACCCCATGATGACGAGGCTGAGCGCGGCGATCATCCACATCACCGCGACAAGCGCAACGCCGTGCTGCTTACCGCTACAAGGAAAGGCGCGACCAAACCTCACTACCTTCCTCCAATTACAAATCCGCCACCCGTCGCATCCAGCGTACGCATGGGAATGACCAGATCTGGCCACACCTCGCCGGCAACCGCAAGGGAAAGCACAATACGGTCCGGAGGCCGAATGGTTCCGGTCCAAGCGTTTCCCCATGCCAGATCCGGCGACGAACCATCGCGATAACGCAGGGCGAACGAAGTCACTCCGGGCACAAGAACGCGAGAAAGCGCCTCATTCCAGTCCGGCAACCGGTCGTTGCCGGCGAAGGGCATAAAGCGCAGCACGAGGGCATGCTGCCCTTGACCGTCCGGCTCGACGCCAAGTTGAAAATAATACAATCCGCCCATGCCCTGGCGCACAGGCATGACGCCAAGCCATTCCATTGCGGCGGGCTCGCCACGAAACATCAACCGTGGCGACTCGCCGGCAACGACCGCAACCTTGCGCGCCGAAACACGCCCGAGCACCGTGCGCAGAAAAGCCACCGTGGCACGGAAATCGTCATCGCGGACAATCCGCTGGTCAATGCGGGCTTCGGTCTGGGCAAAAGTGCGCAACGCCGATCCCAGCGCGAGCATGATTGCCCCCAGCAGCACCATACCGACGAGCAACTCGACCAGGGTGAAGCCGCCCCCCTTTCTCCACCGGCGACATCCGCGCACGCACGGGCCGCTCATGGACTACCCTCCTTGGCAGGCTTGCGCTGTGGCAGCAGGGAAACGAGACTGATCTGGCGCTCCCGACCTTCATCGCGCCAGCCAACACCGACCGTCACACGATGCAGCGGGGGGATGTCGGGACCACTGAAGCCAGTTGCATAAGGACTGGAGGCAATACGCCAGGCAAAACCGGCCGACTCGCCCGTTTCGTGCCAACCATCCGCAGGCACGGAATCGCGTAGCGCAAGCAAGGATTCCGCAAGCACGACAGCACGCTGCTGGTACCCGATTTCGCCCAATGCCCTTACACTGCCGCCGCTGGCACGATATAGCGCACCGAGCGCAAAAGCCATGATGGCAAAGGCGACGAGAACCTCGAGCAGCGAATAGCCTCGTTGCCGCCGGCGGGCACAAGCAATATTTGGCACAGCCTTCACCGCTGCAGCGGCTCCTGCTCGACACGCCCGAACAGCCAGTCAACCCGCAGACGCACCCCGTCACCGGAAGGGCGAATGACGTCGATACTACCGCCAGTAGCGCCACCGTCAGGGAAGAAACGAATTGCGGCAACGGCATTGGCCGCCGACTCCGAACTGGCAACCGTGGCGCGCACTTGCAGGCTCTCAGGAACATCGCGCCGAGGCTCTTCCAGGCCATACCGGCGGTTACCCAAATCGACAACGAAGCGTACTGCGCGCCCCTCGGCCAACGCTCGATGGCGAGCAAGGCGCAAATCGGTCAGCACGCCACGCACCGTATCCCGGTATTGAGAAGATTCACGCATACGCTCGAACGCAATCGGCACCAAGCCAATAAGCAAGGCGGCAATAGCAAACGTAACGAGCAGTTCGACGAGCGTGAAACCACGCACGGCGCGCATGCCGAAGAAGGCGGACCTACTACTGGACGTTACGGATATCGGCGTTTTCACCCTCGCCACCCGGTACGCCATCGGCACCCAAGGAAATGATTTCCACACCGCCCTTGGAACCAGGATAGGCGTACAGGTAAGGCTTGCCCCAGGGGTCGAGCGGCACGGCATTACCTCTAAGGTAAGGGCCATTCCATCCCCCCGCCGAGCCAGGCCTAGTCACCAACGCATTCAAACCCTCTTCCGTCGTGGGGTAACGGCCTACATCCAGCTTGTATAGATCGAGCGCCTTTTCCAGATCGGCGATCTGCACCACAGCGGTTTTACTTTTTGCACCGCCAAGCTGATTGAGCATCTTCGGACCGACAAGGCCGACAAGCAAGGTCAGAATGGCGAGCACCACGAGCAGTTCGACCAGCGTAAAGCCGCGTGAAGCCGAACGAATGAACAAAGCCGGACGCATCATAATGGGCGCGATTCCTTTAACACCTTGAATGGGCGGCGATTATACCGCGAGGTCGTTGATCGACAGGATGCCGGCAAGAATGGAAACAATAATGCCCGCGATAAGGCCGCCGAGCACGAGAATGAGTAGCGGCTCAAGAATGGTCAATCCGCGCTTGATGCTATTTTCAACGTCACGATCGAAGATACGGGCCAACTCCAACATCATCGAATCGAGCCGGCCGGTCTCCTCGCCAACGCGAATGAGATTGATGGCGATAGGTTGAAATAGCCCGGTAGCCTTGAGCGCGTCGACCACCTTACCGCCCCCTTTCATTTTCGGCACGATGCCGGTGAGCGCGTCGCGCAAACGGATGTTGCCGACCGTTTCAGTTGCAATCCCAAGCGCGGACAGAATCGGCACGCCATTGCCAAGCAGGGTGCCGAAAGAGCGTGCGAAGCGCGTAATGTCGTACTTGAGCACCAGCGATCCGAGCAGCGGAACACGCAGAATGCGGGTCTGCCACCAGCGGCGCCCAGCGGGGGAGCGTAACCAGCGCAACAACAACCAACCGACAGCGGCAACGGCGACTCCCAACACGAGGCCATAGTGTTTGAAGAAGGTCCCGGCATCCAGCACGATACGGGTCGGCAGCGGTAACGCGTCACCCATATCCTTGAACAAGGATTCAAACTGCGGCACGACAAAACCGAGCATGGCAACCACGGAAATGACCGCGACCACGAGCAGAAAAATCGGATACAGCGTCGCGGAAATAACGCTATCGCGCAGTGCGCGCAAACGCTCCAGATGTTCGACAAGGCGCGCGAGCACATCCGCCAGCTTGCCGCTGGCCTCGCCCGAACGAACCATGTTGATGTAGAAATCGCCGAACAAAGCGTGATGGTTGCTTAGCGCGCGGCTAAGCGGGGAACCACCCTTGACGTTCTCGAGGATATCCTCGATCAGCGCACTCATCGCGGGCTTGTGGCTCATATCGATGAGCACGCGCAACGCCCTATCCAGCGCCAACCCCGCGTGCAGCATGATGGCAAGCTCGATGCTCAACGCTAACACATCGCTCCGGTTGACCCGTCCGCCAGAGCGCCGCCCGGCAACCTGCGTAGGCAACGTGGAGGCAGACTCCACGGCAGCTTCTTCGAGCCGGATCGGCGTCAGGCGACGCTCACGCAACTGGCGCAGAGCGAGTTCGCGGCTGACAGCATCGATCTTGCCCTCATGCAACTTGCCAGCGGCATCGGCCGCGCGGTAAGCGAACTCAGCCATCGCTTTGATCCTGCGTGACACGCATCAACTCATCCAGGCTGGTATGCCCAGCCAAAACCTTGCGCAAACCATCCTCGTACAAGGTTTCCATTCCGGTGCGGCGCGCTGTGGCATGCAGCACAGTGGCATCGGCACCATCGATAATGGCGCGATGCATGGTTTCATCGAGCACGAAAAGCTCATGGATACCCATACGCCCCTGATAGCCGCTGTCTCGGCAATGGCTACAACCACGCGCGGTGTAGATCAACGGCTCCGGCCCGCCGAAACGCCCCAACCCGCTACGTTCGACCAACTCCACCGGCGGTGAGTACGGCTCTTTGCAGTGCTCACACAAACGCCGCACAAGGCGCTGGGCGAGAACGCCATTGACCGACGAGGTAATGAGATAACGCTCGACCCCCATATCCTGCAGACGCACCACCGCCCCCGCTGCGGTATTGGTATGCAAGGTAGACAACACAAGGTGGCCGGTAAGCGCCGACTGGACGGCGATCTGAGCCGTTTCCCCGTCGCGCATTTCACCGATCATGATGATGTCCGGATCCTGGCGCAGGATCGAGCGCAACGCACCGGCAAACGTCAGCCCGATCTGTGGATGGACATGAATCTGATTGATACCTTCAAGCTGATACTCAACAGGGTCTTCAACCGTGATGATTTTCAGCGCATTCGCGTCCAACTTGGACAACGCCCCATAAAGCGTGGTCGTTTTCCCCGAGCCGGTCGGGCCCGTCACCAGCAAAATACCGTGAGGCCGCTCCAACAGCGCATTGAAACGCCGCAGCGTGTCGCGCTCGAAACCCGTTTCTTCCAGGCTGAAGCGCACACTGGCGCGGTCCAGCACACGCATGACCACGCTTTCCCCATGCACCGTCGGCACCGACGATACGCGCAGATCCAACTCACGCCCCTTGACCCGCGTCTTGATTCGCCCATCCTGCGGCAAACGCCGTTCGGCAATATCGAGATGCGCCAGTAACTTGACGCGCGAAGTCACCGCCGCGGTCAATCGCGGCGAAATAGTATCCGCAATGTAAATCGCACCATCCACGCGGTAACGCACATGCAAACCGTCGTCGAATGGCTCCAGATGAATGTCCGATGCGCGCAAATCGATAACGCGCCCGATGATCGTGCTGACCATCCGAATAACCGGCGCCTCGCTGGCGAGATCCTTGAGGTGCTCGACAAAATCCCCGGCTTCACCCCCAGTATCGCCCTCCTCGTCCTCCTCCGCATCACCTGCTGCCAGACTTTGCGCTAGCGCCTTCTCGATTTCGCTGTCGAGCCCCAGAAAGGCCTTAACTTCCAACCCCGTCGCCAAACCCACCGCTTTGCGAACAAACTCGTCCTGCGGCACGGCCATCACCAATTCGAGGCAAGCACCATCGATTCGCAACGGGTAAATCAAATGCGTACGCGCAAATTCCAGTAATAACCCAGGCACTTCAGGCGTCTCGGGCGGAAAATCGTCGGCCGACACAAGCGGATACCGAAGCTGCCGAACGAGCGCCTGGGCAACATCGGTTTCGGACACCAAGCCAAGGCGGATCACGACACGCCCCAACAGACCGCCCATTTCCTGCTGAGCGGCCAACGCACGCTCCAGGTCGCGGTTGCTCAGCTTACCGGCTGCAACGAGCGACTCTCCTAACAGACTACGATCCGTCTCTACCGCGATAACAGGCTCAACCGGTTCATACAAACCGAACTCCATCTCCACTTTTCCCTAAAAATCATTGCGGCCCGACAATCGGCGGCGCCCCCGCAATGCGGCAGCGTACCTCTATTTCACCGACCTGTATCGGCTGCGGCGACATCACTGGATCGAAGCGCAACCCATCCTCGAAACCGACCGGACTCCCGATCTGGAAATCCAATCGGCGGTAACCCTCCGCCGGAACATCGACACTACTGACAACCGCATGGCGCTCATCGAAAGCCCCCTGCCCTCGTGGACGGTAAAACAACTGCGCGCGGTCTGCCGACGACGCACGCAACAAAACACTCACATCCAACAAAGAACACCGTGCCATCTTGTCTGGCTGATCGGTACGAAGGACAAACTGGGGATCGGCATTCGCAACATACCCGCCATACTTGGCCGCATTACGCCCCTCCGTAACCAAACCTTTCATTTCAACCAGCGCATTATCGCGGGTCAAACGAAACAACGGCGGAGGATCATTACTACCTATTGCTACCGGAAGAATCGGAAAATTACGTACAAAAGAAGCACCTATGGCACGCGCATGCTCATAGCCGGCGGAAACATCCCGCCAATTAAACGCCTGACAATAAATACCGTCCCCTTTTTGCACCTGGGACAATAAACAGGATATAGCATCCTGGCGCACCGCCATTTCCTCGCGATATGCTCTACCGTGCTTCAATACATTACCGCGAACCATCAACGTAATGGCTATTACAAGCAGCGCCGCATAAAACACCCATAAAACCTTCGCCCTCGACTGCACGAACCCGCGTGCACTAAACCAACCGAAAATACCGGCAACCAGCCACGGCCAAAACAACGTTGCCCAAAAATAATGAAACCGGTAAAACCCAAAAACAAAAACATCCAACGCCGCCGACACCTCTGGTGGCCGCAGATTGGTCCTACCCGCGGCAATCATGAGCATGTAAGAGAGCACCCCCGCACCCAGCACGGCGAAAACGACACCAATGCGTAATTCCCGCTCATTCGCCGCGGCAACACAAAAGTGCCGCCAGAGATAATAAATTGAAAGCGCGGCCGTAATAATCACAACCAGACAAACAACAGATAGTGAAAGCACTGGCTTGTCGATGGGCAACGCTAAAGAGCGTCCGGTTTTTCCAAGAAAATAAAACCAGAAATCAGCCTTATTGGGCAATGACAACGGGGCGTCTGCCCGATGGACAAAACCGGGTTGCGCTAAAATAGGCCTCAGTTGGAAAATCAATGTAACCAAACCTGCTGCCAGAAAAGCCACACCGCCTCGCAGCAATCGAATTCGGCTTACGAAAACAGAAGAAGAACACCCCATCGAAACCATTGCCAGGCCCATCGAAAAAATGGCGACAGCCCCGGAAATGTAGGATACCCCGGCCAACAGCCCCAGCAGAAAAACGCCTGGCAAACGCCAACGGTCACGCCCTTCCCATACAAAAAGCAGATTGAGGGCGCCCATACCGAACAACAAGGGCAATGCCTGGTGATAAGCCAGATTTTCCCTACCCCAGTAGGTGCCCGGTTGAAGCATGAGCAAGGTAAAGACGAAACACGCAGCGGCAACAAGCCGATCCATCAGCGCCCAACGAAGCAGCCTCCATTGGAAATAAAGCAAGCCCCCAAGCACGACTAGCATCGACAACAATTGGTAGGCTATCGTGTTCCCGTTCAAATGACGCTGAGCAAGCGCATCCAGCGCATAGCCGATGGGTGAAAACGTGTCGTTCCCAAATTTGAAAAGATGAGAAGACTCAAGCGAGCCAATCGTGCCGTTTATGTAGTTCGTCCAATCGTCAAAAAACGGCAAATCGATACCATAACGAAGCCAGGAGATCGCATTTAGCACCAGACTGGCAATCGGTAGAGCTATGAGGAGAAAGCCCACGGAACGGGAAAATCTCGAATTCATCCAAACTCTATCCAAAAAAATCGATAAACAGCACTTAAAGCACCCTAATTCACAGCCATCGCTCTGGTTTAACCAGCGATCTTCCCCGGCTTGGCCGATTCAATGGCCGTACGGCCAAACCGATGTCCTTCCAAGACGACATTAAGGGGACGTGCTTTGGTATTTTCGTATGAGCGCCACGCATATGAACCGACGATGCCAAGACTCAGCAGATTGAGCGCACCGAAAAAAGCGATGGCGATTATCGTCATGGCATAGCCTGGAACAGTAATGTCACCAATCAGGCGCGCAACCGCAACCGCAATGCCAAGCAACCCTGCGACAAAGGCACCGATGCCGCCGCCGCGAATCAGCAACCGGATGGGCAGATCGGTGAATGCGAACACGCTGTCCATCAGATAATTGAGTTTCTTGCGTAGCGTCCATGCCGATTTGCCGTGCTGGCGAGCCTGGCGCACGTAAGTCAGTGTTTTGCGCCGGAAACCAAGCCAGAAGATTTGCGCGATCAAGGAACTATGGCTTTCCTCCAAACGCAGCAAAGTGTCGCGGAACGCACGGCTGCAACCGAAGACGTCGACACCACCCGGTGGCACTTCCGGCACTACATAGCGCCGGTACAAACCCCAAAAGGCCTGCGCGGGAAGGCGCGAAAGCAGCGGGTCGGCACGGCTTTCGCGCACGCCGACGACCACATCGACTTCGCCCCCGGAAAGCGCACGCGCCATGTCCAAGACAAGCTCCGGCGGCTCCTGCAAATCCGCCGCCATTACGGCGAAGTGCTCGCCTTGCCCCGCTTCGAGGCCGGCCCGAATCGCGGCAAAGGAGCCAAAGTTACGGCTGAGCAGCAGAAGCTGGGAACGGAAAGCGCGGGAAGGCAAGGTATCCCGCAGAATTTCGTAACAGCGGTCCGGACTGCCATCGACGACAAAAACCACCTCGAACGCACCGCCAAGTTCATTATTCAAGCCATCGACGGCATCGAGCAGATCGGGCAGAGAGGCTTCGTTGCGATAGACGGGGATGACCAGCGTCAGCATCGGGTCAATTCCGCGTAGCGAAATAACTCGCCACGGATGCAATCACTTCATCGACCTCCGCCGCACTCAAACCCGGAAAACATGGCAGAGACAACACACCACGACAAGCCTGCTCGGTAACCGGCAAGCCGCCACCTACACTCACACCGCTCATGGCGACAGTTTGGCGATGATCGGCCACGGGGTAATGGATGTCGGTAGCGACACCACGAGCGGCAAGGTGCGCGCGCAATGCTTCGCGCTCGCCGCTGCGTACAACGTATAGATGCGCCACATAGGCCTCATCCACCGGCGCGGGCACGGCCAGCGGCAGCGCGGAAAACGCGGCGGAATAGCGCCGGGCGATCTCGCGCCGGCTGGCATTCCACTCATCCAGCCAGACTAGGCGCGCGCGCAAAATTGCCGCCTGCATCTCGTCCAAACGGCTGTTGCGCCCCCCTGGCAAATCGACGTGATATTTGGATTTCCAGCCATATTGGCGCAATTGCCGCAACCGCGCGGCCAACACCTCGTCGTTCGTGACAACGGCGCCGCCATCGCCAAGCGCACCCAGATTTTTCGTCGGATAAAAGCTGAAGCAGCCGAGCGTGCCGAAACTCCCCGCCTTACGCCCACTGCGCATCGCGCCGTGCGCCTGGGCGCAATCCTCGATCAACGGCACGCCGGCACGCTCGGCCAACGCACAAAGCTCTTCGATATTCGCCAAACGCCCATACAAATGGGTCACGATCACCGCTTTCGGCCGCGATTCGAGCGCCCGCGCCAGTTGGGCCGCCTCCATCGTCATCGTCGCTTCGTCGATATCGACGTACAGTGGCACGGCGCCAACCAATTTCGTGGCAATGCTCCCGTAATACCCGGCATTGGCCACGAGCGCGACACGATCTCCCGCGCCCACGCCGCAGGCGCGCAAAGCAAGCTCCAACGCATCGGTACCATTGGCCACGGAAACGCACGTGCTCACACCGCAATAAGCGGCGAACTCGCGCTCGAACGCCTCAACCTCAGCGCCCAGGATGAACCACTGGCTGTTTATGACCCGCTCGACCGCCTCCCGGCAGGCATCCACCACCGCCCCGCTTGGCGGTCTGAAAAAGGGAATCATTGTAGTTATCGGCAGTGAAATAAAGGCCGCATTCTAGTCGATACGACGTACCTTCCACAGGAAGATGAGAAGGTCGTCGGCACCATCCGGCCCTATACACCCCGAGCCTTTCGATCCGACTGAAACCCGGGAAAGCCGCGGCTACAAGCTGAAAAACCCAATGGAAACAGGATGTTTCTTCGCCAATCCGGCAATCGGGGCACCGCAAAAAACAATTGGCGCTATCGCGGCCCAAACAGGATGATGCCCGCGCCCAGCAGGCAAACACCGACGCCGATCCAGTCCGTGGCAGTGGGCTTGATGGAATCGACCACCCACAGCCAGACCAGCGCGACACCGATATACACGCCACCGTAAGCAGCATAAACGCGCCCGGCCGCAGTGGGGTGCAGCGTGAGCAACCACGAGAAAACCGCCAGGCTTACCGCCGCTGGCGCCAGCACCCAAGCGGGATAACCCTGTCGAAGCCAAAGATAGGGTAGATAGCAGCCGATGATTTCCGCCACAGCGGTAGCGATGAAAAGAACAAAGGTTTTCAGGATATCCACAGGACGCGTAACGTTCGATGGCGATGTGAGTTGCTACCTTCCTGCCGCATTCTGAGCAGCCGGATCTGCTTGAGCGGTCCCACCGCAATCGGGCAAGAGGATATTAGCTGGCCTTTCCGTAGCGCTCGATCGCTTCGTCGAAGCGTCTTCCCTCTTCGGCGCGGGGGAACGCAAATACTTTCTCAAGGCCAAGGCCGGCTGTTCCACCAAGTGCCAAGACAGCAAGGCGAGGATCAACGTAATCAATGCCGACAGGGCCAACATCGACCAGAAAGACAGATTGTGCTGACCATACATGATGATCGTCTGCTGTACCGGAAATGCGTAGATATAAATGCCGTACGACAGATCGCCGAAGCGGGCAGCGTGCCGGATGTACACCGTTGTAGCCGTCCCGATGATGACGACCAGAAGAGGCAACGCAAGATATAGAGCAACATAATTCTTGCCTGCAACCATCAGAACCGAGCATGCCAATGCGACGGAGGCCAGGATCCAACCGGTACGCGGCGCCCACCAACATCGCCCGAAGTGAAGGAAGGCTCCGTAGGCGAAAAACACACCAAACTCAGCGAGCCGACTCTGGCCTTCGTGATTCTGTGGGTCGCGCAGGCCCAAAACGTACACAGCCAGAGCGAGGGAAAGCGCCAACAACCAACCGGGTTTACGTAACAAGCCTAGCAACCCGCATACAGCCAGGATCAGATAACAACGTACTTCGAGCGGCAGAGTCCAAAGGGATCCGTTCACGCCATTGGGATGCGGATTGCTGCCAAATACGCCGGGGAGATCGAACTGTAGCAACATCAACAAATTGCGGAAATACGACCAGGTGCGGAACTGCGCAAAGTAGGTGGTGGCAGGCAAGGTCGTCAGCAGCGGCCCAAGGACCAACACCGTCAGCATGGCCACAACGATAAGGCCGGGCCAAATGCGCAGCGCCCGCCGCGCGAAGAAGCGCCACACGTTGGGATCACGCTCCCAGCTTTGCGCGACCAGATAACCACTGATGACGAAGAAAATAAGGACACCGATACCACCGAGGGTCTGAACGCCGACATTGGGCTCGGGCAGACCGGACAGAGGGAATTGGTGACTCAGCAGAACGAAACCAGCGGCGAGCAAGCGCAGAAAATCAAAATTGTTTTTCGCATCCTGTCGCATCGGTCGATTCTAGTGTTCTGTCGCAGAAATGCGTTTCGCAAGCCATTCGATCTTCAGAAAGATCAAACCGCCATCGTGACGCCCTTTTCCGCTCTATCAAACACATGCGCTGTGTTCAAAGCGTTCAGTCCCTCGTCGGGCGAAACAGCGCACGCCCCCCGGCAAGCACAACGTACGCCCACGACTTGAGATGGCCCGGGCGCAAACGAGCGCAGGCGAGGAATTCGCGCAGCGCGGTGGCGGCATTGCCACGCTGATAGTGGCCATAGCCCATCATGAAGTGGATACGCGACAAGCGTTCGCGGAAGGCTTGCGGAGTAATCGCCTCGCCGTTAGGGCTAGCAAGCCCCCAACGTTCGGCTGCGCTGGCGACGACCTTGGCGGCGTAATTGATGGTGGCGCCTCGCACGGTGGCACTGCCACGATGTTTGCGGTACAGCGCCATAACGCCGGCAAGGCGATGAATTTCGGTTTCGCGCGCGGCCCGCAGCCAGTAGTCGTAATCCTGCCCGAGGCGCAGGGTTTCGTCGTAGAAACCGATGCGCTCGATCAACGCGCGGCGCATGAGCACCGTGGAGGTCCACACGAAATTGTCCAGCAGCAGTTTGTGATAAACCCAGCCGGAGCGCGGCCCGTCGAGGCTGGCATCAGACACGCCCCGAAAGGTTTCGCGCGGATCGGGATAGTTGCCCTGCTCATCCGCCTCCCAATGCGAAAAACCGCTGCACAACAAGCCCACCTCTGGGTGCGCCTGCAGATAGGCGACTTGCGCGGCGAGCTTGCCGGGCAGCCAGACATCGTCGGCGTCGAGAAAGGCCACATAGTCGCCACGCGCTTCGCGCATACCCATGTTGCGTGCGGAAGCCGCGCCGCCGTTTGGTTTGCGAAACAGCCGCACATCGGGATGCTCGTTCGCAACGAGATCGGCGCCACCGTCGCTGGAACCGTCGTCGACAACGATGATTTCGAGCTTGCCACCGAGTTTGTCATCCTCCTGCGCACGCACGCTGGCAATGGCCTCGCCAATGTGCCCGGCGACGTTGTAGGCGGGGATAACCACGGAAACGAGCGGAAGCGGCTCGGGCATGCGTAACTCCTTATGGATGCGCCGTCTGCGCTGCCGCGCGCGGTGCGGGATTCGACTCGGCGGAAGGCAAACACGCCAGCCAGTCGAGAACATGGGCGATCAGCGCGTCGTTCCACGCAGTCGATGAAAAGGTGTGATCGGCCTCGGCGACTCTGCGCAGATTGTTACCTTCGGCGGCCTCAAACGGCTGCCACGCAGGATCGCCACGGGCGTAATCGAAAAATTCCTGCGCGGTAATATCGTTGCCGCTCAGCACGAACAACGCGCGTTCTCGCAACCGCTGCCAACCGTGAGCCATGCGTTGCTGAAACGGTACGGTGGCCTGGACGCCATTTGTTCCATCCCCGCTCGCTCCCTTCGATTTCGGCCGCACTCGCGCACCCAACGCGCGACGCGCCACCAGCGCGAGCGACGCGGTGGCCGAAGCGATGGAGCGGCGCCACTCGAATTGGCCGGACACGATCTTGCGCCACATATCCACATTGCACAGCCGCTGCAGGTAATAGTGGCGGATGCGCGCCCCGGCCAGCGATTCGGCGCTACGCACCCACGGATTGACGGCAACGACGGCGCTAACTCGCGCATCCCGCGACACATACATGAGTGCCGCCGAAGCCCCATCGCACAAGCCCCACAGCACGATTTCACGCAGCGCCGGGCAGTGCGATTGGAGTGCGTCGATAGCGGCGCGGATATCGTCGCCGACATCGTTGAAGTCGCGCATCGAGCCACTGCTATCGCCCATGCCACGATAATCGAAGCGCAGGCAAGCATGTCCGGCCGCCGCTAGTGCGCGGCCGAGCAAGACGAATTGGCGGTGGCTGCCAGCGCGGTACTGTGGCCCGCCGACAACAACGACGACGCCGATGCGCGCATCGGCCACGGGGCGATGAAGCACGCCGATCAAGCTTTCGCCCTGGCAGGGGAAATTCAGCGCGGTTTCTATCATGGCTGCGCGGGAACGACAGACGGGGCCGTAGATTCTTCGGCCAGCAAGCGGGAGCCGATCGCCACCAAATCCTCAGCCACGGTGATTTCCTGCGATTGCCAAAACGATGGCGTGGGCACGCGCAAAAAGGCAAAGGGCACGGCCAACGCCTTCCATGCCGCGCCAAGCCGTTCAGCCGCTGGCGACGGCCCCTCTTCCTCGCCCGGCCCCAATTGCAGCCATACCACTTGGCGTACACCCGCCGTGGCCGTCAGCGTGGCCGCGCGCATGCCTTGGGCAAGCGCCGCCGAAAGACGATAGCCCGCCACCTCGACGGTTTCACCCGCTTGCGACAAGCGCTCGGGGGACACATCGTCCTCCGCGCGCTCCTTGCCAACGATCCGCCCCATCGTCCATAAACGGAAAAACTGCTGCAGATGCTGCTTACCGTTCACCACCGGCTGCCACAACAACAGACCACAATCCAACCCGAAGCGCGTAGCGGCCTCGGCGGCGAGCAGCGCGCCGTGGCGCAGCCCCCACAGCCACAGCGGCCCGGCGGCCTGCGTGTGCGCCCAGTGAACGGCCCGGCGCACGTCATCCAACCAGCCAAGCCAAGTAGCATCGCCCGCATCGCCGCAGCTATCGCCGCAGCCCAATAGATCCGGCACCAACACCAGCCAACCTTGTTCGGCCCAGGCTTTGGCTTGCAGCGCAATCATGCGCCGCGACTTGTTCATTTCCTCCGCGAACGCCGGCACGTGAACAATCGCGCCACGGCGCGGCACCCCTTCCGCGGGTTGCCAGACAACGCAAAAACGGAAACCGTCTTCGGCGGGCAGGTGAAAAGCGTGAGGAAACGACGGCGAAGGCAAGGCTCAGCCCAGCTTCACCGTTACCGCATCGACCAACGCGCCGACGGTGGCAAAAGTCTGGCCATCGATCTCGTCGTCGTCGAAAACGATATCGAAACGCTCCTCGATCGCACCGATGATGCCCACAACCGCCATCGAGTCGAGTTCCGGCACGGCGCCCAAGAGCGGCGTGTCGCGCTCCATGCGCGCCGCCCGTCCTTGCAAGCCCAGCACGTCGTCGAGAATGGCGATGACTTCTTTATGCACGTCCAAAATTTACTCTCCAATAACCCGGCAAAAGACCCCACTGCGTCCGCGTCTTCACAAAAGCCGTGATTATCCTAGAAAAAACGCCGAATGGCGCCCTTCGTATCAGGGCCTTGCGCGCATGCCACGCACATGCCGGATAAACCGGGTGGAACGGACTGCGGCAGCCCCGCTCCACCCGCCGGGATGATAGAGGAAGCGGGGGCCTCGATCTCGTGACAAAATAGCGGGAAACCCATATTTTCAACTGAGTTTCATGAGTAATTCACCGGATTGCCCCTATGCCGTCGTCGTCGGTTTGTGCGGCCACGGGCTTGGTATCGTCCGCGCGCTTCACCGCGGCGGCGTCCCAGTCATCGCCCTGGAGGCCGACCGCGCGCTGCCAGGCGTGCGCACGCGTTGCGCCGAAGTACGCATGGTGCCGGACATCAATCGCGACGGGCTGATCGACGCGCTCGTCGCGCTCGCGCACGAACTCGATCCACCGTCGAAACCGGTACTGCTGCTCACCAGCGACCGCATGGTCGAAACCATCGGCCGCGCGCTCGACCGCATTGTGCCGCACTACCGCCTAAGCTGGGCGGATGCCACACCACGCCTGCTGCCCTTGTTGGGCAAGGATCGTATCGAGCAGCGCTGCCACGAGGTAGGCATGAACTACCCGCACACCATCGTCGTGGAAGAGCTCGACCGCCTTGAAGAAAAGCTGCGCGCACTACGCTTCCCCCTCATCGCCAAGCCCACCCGGCCGGTTTCCGCGTTCAAGACCGTCGTCGCCCATTCGCTCGCCAATTTCACCGCCGCGCGCGCGCGCATGAGCGCAAGCCTGCCGATCATCGTGCAGGAATTCATCCCGGGCGACGACAGCGTCATCCGTTTCGGCGCGCTCTACCTCGACCATGGCCGCGTGCTTGCCCGCTTCGAGGGGCGCAAACTGCGCTCACGCCCGATGGGGCACACCACGCTGGCGGTCGCACAACGCGACGACGCCATCCACGCGCTAGCCCTACGCTTTTTCGCCGGCCTCGACCTTTCCGGCCCGGTCTCGCTGGAACTGAAAGCGGCCCCCGACGGCACCCAATGGGTAATCGAACCCACTGTCGGGCGCACCGACTTCTGGGCCGATCTATGCACCGCGGACGGCGTCGATCTACCGCTGATCGAATACTTCTCCCAAATCGGCCAACCACCGCCCTCAGCCACACAAAACGACCGCTTTCTGTGGATCAACGGCGAACGCGACCCCGGCGGCCTACTGTGGCTGCTCGCGCACCATCCAGGCCACCTCTTCAAGCGGCGCATTCGCGGCCTCTATGCCAGACTGGCCGACCCCCGGCCCTTCACCGCCGCCCTTGCCCGTTACCTCGCCGCACAACCGGCACGCGCCGCGCGCCTCGCCGGCCGGCTGCTGCGGCGCACCTGACCGGTCCGCGCGAACATGAAGCGCCCTGGCTTTTGCGCATGAACCAACCGCACGATATCGAAGGAACGCTCCAATTGCTCGCCACCCAGCAGGGCGGGCGGCAAACGCCCGCGCTTTCCGGGTATCGGCCACAACACAAACTCCACGACAACTATCACGCCTCCGGTCAGCACACGTATTTGGGCACCGGCCAAGTTGCACCCGGCGAAACCGCGAATGTCGCCGTTACTTTCGCCACGCCGGATGTCTATCCCCACTCGCTTTGGGTCGGGCGCGAAATCGACGTACTGGAAGGCCCGCGGGTCGTCGGAAAGCTGACCGTTACCCATATTCTCAAGCCGATTCTCCGTGGCAACGCCGAGACTTATTCCCCCATCTGGGTAGAACCGCCGGGGCTGGACAAAAACGGCCAAATCCACGACTGACCGCGCGCAGCAGAAACGCTCCGCCCCGCTCACCGCGCTTCGGAGCCATTTTTTGGAAAAGCACGTGGGGCTTTTTTGCTTACTTCTTCATCTTGGCGCGCGGATGCGCCGCGTCGTACACCTTGGCAAGGTGCTGGAAATCAAGATGGGTGTAGACCTGCGTCGAGCGGATGCTGGCGTGGCCGAGCAGCTCTTGCACCGCGCGCAGATCGCCGCTGGATTGCAGCATGTGGCTGGCAAAGCTGTGCCGCAGCATATGCGGGTGCACATGCACGCCCAGTGCAACCGCGCGCGCGCGCAACGCTAGGCGGCTGCGGATCGCGCCCGGACTCATGCGCGCACCAGTGCGCGTCAGGAACAGGGTCGGCTCGCCATCGCGGCATAGCGTATCCCGCACCGCAAGCCACGCCCGCAATGCCTCCATGGCTTTGGCGCCGACCGGCACGGTGCGCATCTTGCCGCGCTTACCGAGCACGGTGACCATGCCTTCGGCCCAATCGATGCCGCCATCCACGCTCAAACCAGCGAGTTCGGCAAGGCGCAATCCGGACGAATAAAACAGCTCGAACATGGCCAGATCGCGCACGCCGAGCACGCCATCGACCTTGGAGTCGAAATCCGGGTCGGCATCGAGCAGCCGTCTGCTTTGATCCGGCGACAAGGCGCGCGGCAAGGGCGCCGGAGAACGCGGCGGCCGTATGCCTTCCACCGGGTTGGCGGTGCCATTGTGGTGGCGCACCCGCCAATGGTAGTAGCCGCGCCAGGCGGAGAGATTTCGCGCGATGGAGCGCCCGCTCAGCCCTTCGCTGTGCAGACGGATAACAAAGTGGCGGATATCACTCGGCGTCAGCGCCTCGGGCATGCGCCCAGCGGCAAGCCGGTCAAGGCGTTCAAGGTCGCGGCGATAGCCGTCGAGCGTATGCGCGGAAGCGCGGCGCTGAACGGCGAGGTAATCGAGGTATTCATCGAACCACGCCGGCCTTGCGGGCGGCATGTCCGAGGACGGCGAGCCTGCCCGCGGCATCACCCAAGTTCGCACAACAGCGCTGCGGCGACGAGATCGCCGATACGCCCGAGGTAGAGCGTGCCCATTTCAGGGTAGAAGCGCTCCGGCTCCTCGCTGCCGAGCGCAAGCATGCCGAACACCTGGGCTTGCCGCCACAGCGGAATCAGCGCCAGCGAGCGGATGTGCGGCGCGGTTTCGCCGAACCAATCGACGATTTCAAGATTGTTCGGCGCGCCGCAATAGGAGTGGCGCAGATCGCCGGCATAAAGCCGAACGTCTTCGCTGACCGGGGAAAACTCCACTTCCTCGCGCACCAGCACGCTGTTCCAGATGCGCAGCGCGGCGTGCGGCACGGAAAAATCGTCCCGCAGGCTGGAAACAAGCGCCAACAACACGGCTTCGTAGCTTCCCGCTTCCAAAAGCACGACCGAAAGGCGATGCACCTTGCCGCTGATTTCGTCGTTTTCCTCGCCGAAGCGGATCAATTCGGCCAGTTTGTTTTCGAGTTGCTGGATCTTGTCGCGCAAGGCGTAAAGCTGCCGCTCGGCCAGGGAAATGGCCCGGCCGTCGTGACGCGGATGCGGCACGGTGAGCTGGGTGAACAGTTCATCGTGCTCGGATAGGAAATCGGGGTTGTCGCGCAAGTAGCGGGCAACATCGTCGGCATTCATCGGAAGTACTCCTGTCGGGCAGCCAGGCTGCCCGGTTGTAATCGTAGCGGGCGGAATTCCGCGTCAGGCAAAATCGGGCACGCCTCCGGGCACAGTCTCAGGCAAGGTGATCTCACCCTCGAATACGCTGACAGCGGGGCCCGTCATCAGCACCGGAGAACCCGGTCCGTTCCAGGCGATTTCGAGCTCACCGCCACGGGTTTCGACCCGCACCGGAGATTCCAGCAAACCGCGCAGCATGCCGGTCACCACAGCGGCACAGGCGCCGGTGCCGCAGGCAAGCGTTTCACCGGCGCCGCGCTCGAACACACGCAGGCGAATGTGACACGGCCCGGCCACCTCCATGAACCCGGCATTGACGCGAGCGGGGAAACGCGGATGGCGCTCGATCAACGCGCCCTGCGCGACCACCGGCGCGGCCGCCACATCGGCCACCACTTGCACCGCGTGCGGATTGCCCATCGACACGGCGGTAATCGCCACGGTGTCGCCGCCCACGTCGAGCGGCTGGACCACCGCATCGCTATCGGAAACAAAGGGAATCCGCGCCGGGCGCAGTTCCGGCACCCCCATATCCACCGTCACCAGGCCATCGTCGCGCAAGCGCGGCACGATCACGCCGGAGCGGGTTTCCACGCGAATCTCGCGCTTGACCGTCAGACCCTTGTCATGAACGAAGCGGACGAAACAGCGCGCGCCATTGCCGCACTGCTCCACCTCGTCGCCGTCGGCGTTGAAAATGCGGTAACGGAAATCCGCACCGGCCAGCGTGGCCGGTTCGACCACCAGCAATTGATCGCAGCCGACACCGAAATGACGGTCGGCAATCGCCCGTACCCGCTCGGGCGTCAGATCGATGGGTGCGGCCGTGGCATCGACGACGACGAAGTCGTTGCCCAAACCGTGCATCTTGGTAAAACGCAGTTGCATGAAAAGCCGCTTGCAAAAAAAGAAAACGAAAAACAAAACACCCGGATAGCAAGCAATTCTCGCCCAGCATCCGGCCTCCGTCCAGCGCAGACATGCCGCCGGCACATACTCAGTATAGTTTTGCCTCGCCCAGCGGGCGCGTTTTGAAGCGGCGGTGCACCCAGTAATACTGTTCCGGCATGGAACGGACAACGTTTTCTATCCATCCGTTCATACGCCGGGTATCGGCTTCGACGTCGGCGCTGGGGAAATCCGCCCACGGCTCCCCGATCTCGATCCGGTAACCGCTACCATCCGGTAACAACTGCGCGGTGCAACCGAGTACCGTGGCGCCAGCCAGGCGGGCCAGCCGCGACAAACCCGTGATGGTGGCCGCCTCAACGCCGAAGAAGGGTGCGAAAACCGCATCCTTGCGACCATAATCCATGTCCGGCAGATAGAAAAACGGCCGCCCTGCCTTCATCGCCTTCACCGTGCCGCGCACGCCATCCTGGCGCGACAGCAACAACTGATCGCCGAAGCGGCTGCGGCCGTGGTACAGCCAGCGGTCGACCACCTTGTTTTTCTGCCGCGCGTAGACGCTGACGAAGTCGCCTTCCAGCGTCAGGCGCGTGCCGGCAATGTCGAGACCGACAAAATGCGGCGCCAGCAAAATTACCGGACGCCCCTCGGCGCGCAAGCGCTCCAGACGCTCGATGCCAGCGAAACGGGCAAGGCGCTTGAGTCGCTCAGGGCTGGCCCACCATGCCACACCGCGTTCGAGCAGGCTGCGCCCGAGCATGCGGAAATGCCCCCGCAGCAGGCGGCCACGCGCGCGTTCGTCAAGTTGCGGAAAACACAGCCGCAAATTGGTCGCCGCCACCTTGCGCCGCCGTATCGCGAACACGTACAGCAGCAGCCCCACCCCCTCGCCGAGGCGGGCGAGCACGGGCAACGGCAGCCAATGCAGCAGCCAAAACAGGGCGATACCGAAACGGCTCATCATGAGTCCGCCTCGCGCCCCGAAAATGCTTCCAGGGCGGGCGCGGCGACGTCCTCCACGGCCTTCGGCCTTTTGTAGCGGTGGTAGCCCCACAGATACTGGGCGGGGCAACGCAGAATCAGCCGCTCGATATCGCGGTTGATCGCCGCGCAGCGTTGTTCAATATCGCCTTCCAGCGTTTCGACAGGCGCCGATACATGCACCGCATAGCCCGCGCCACCCGCCAGACGCTCGGCCCAGATATAAACCAGGCGCACGTTTTTGACCTCGGCAAGCCGCGCGGCCAAGGTCATCGTCCATGCGGGACGGCCGAAAAATGGCGCCCATACGCCCTCGCCCGCCGCCGGCACCTGATCCGGCAGAATTCCCACCGCCTCACGCCCGCGCAGGGTCTTGACCAAACGGCGCACGCCGGACAGATCGGCCGGCGCGATGCTGACCGCGCCGCGCGTGCGCCCCCGCTCCATCAGCGGCCCCAGGGCGGCTTTGCGCGGCGGGCGGTACAGCACCGTCACCGGCGCGCTTGCGCCGTAATATTGCGAGGTGATCTCGAAACAACCCAGATGCGGGGTCAGAAACAGCAAGCCGGCGCCATCCCGATGGGCCTGCTCGACCAGTTCCCAGCCCTCGACGCGCACGACGCTGGCAACGATCTCATCAGCCGGACGCAGCCACAGCCACGGCAATTCGAGCACCTGCCGCCCCGCCTCGGCGACAGCCGCGCGCCGAATGGTCGGATCGTCGCGGCCGAGCGCGAGCGCGAGGTTTTGCCGCAAGCGCCGCCGGTATCCTTTATCCAACCCATAGACGAGCCAGCCCGCCCAGCCGCCAAGACGGTGGAGCAAAGACAGCGGCATACGGGAAAAAAAACGGAACAGAAAGGCGATGGGCACGGTGCGATGCACAAACAAAGTGAGCGGCGCACGGCGCGCCTTGGTTTGACCAACTTGGACGAGCGATTATAATCGCCGCACGACCGCCGAGTTAATTCGACAACTTGCAGGGCGGTCGCCGTGCCCGAGCTTATCGCTGGCGCGGCATATAAATTCTGCTAAAGCGACGCCTGCTCAGCAAAATCCCCGGAGCCGGCACACGCCGCCCGACTATTGGGGATTACCGTTGTTGCAAGGAGCAGATCATGGCACAGCCGTTTCAGCAGCCTTTCCTTTTCACCTCCGAATCCGTTTCCGAAGGCCATCCGGACAAAGTCGCCGACCAGGTATCGGATGGCGTGCTCGACGCCATCCTGGCCGAAGACCCCTATGCCCGCGTCGCCTGCGAAACGCTGGTGTCGACCGGGCTGGTGGTGATCTCGGGTGAAATCACCACCACCGCTCACCCGAACTACCGCGAGATCGCACAAGAAGTCATCCGCCGCATCGGCTACGACAATTCCGATATCGGCTTCGATTACAAATCGTGCGCCATCCTCACCGCGATCAACCGCCAATCGCCCGACATCGCCCAGGGCGTCAACGAAGGCGAAGGGCTCGATCTGGACCAAGGCGCCGGCGATCAAGGCCTGATGTTCGGTTACGCCTGCAACGAAACACCCAGCCTGATGCCGCTGCCGATCTACTACGCGCACCGCATCATGCAGCGTCAGGCCGAACTGCGTAAGGACGGCCGCCTGCCGTGGCTACGCCCGGACGCCAAAAGCCAGCTCACGGTGAAATACGTGGATGGCAAGCCGGTGGCAATCGACACCGTGGTGGTTTCCACCCAGCACGATCCGGATGTGCGCCACGAACAGTTGTCCGAAGCGGTGATCGAGGAAATCATCAAGCCGGTGCTACCGAAAGAGCTACTCACCGGCGAGGTGCGCTACCTGATCAACCCGACCGGCCGCTTTGTCATCGGCGGCCCGCATGGCGACTGCGGCCTGACCGGGCGCAAGATCATCGTCGACACCTACGGCGGCGCGGCCCACCACGGTGGCGGCGCGTTCTCCGGCAAGGATCCGTCGAAGGTCGACCGCTCCGCCGCCTACGCCGGCCGCTACGTGGCCAAGAACGTGGTCGCCTCCGGCTTGGCCAGCAAGTGCGAGGTCCAGGTGGCCTACGCCATCGGCGTGGCCAAACCGGTATCGCTGATGGTCAATACCTTCGGCACCGGCAAAATCGACGACGAGCGCATCGCCGAACTGGTTCGCGCCCATTTCGATTTGCGCCCGAAAGCGATCATCCAGACGCTCAATCTGCTGCGCCCGATCTACTCCCGCACCGCCGCCTACGGCCACTTCGGCCGCGACGAGGCGGAATTCACCTGGGAGCAGACCGACAAAGCCGCTGCGCTGCGCGCCGCTGCC
Source organism: Azoarcus sp. (assembly GCA_031546845.1). Classification (GTDB taxonomy): domain Bacteria; phylum Pseudomonadota; class Gammaproteobacteria; order Burkholderiales; family Rhodocyclaceae; genus Azoarcus. The sequence continues at coordinate 101,016 of JAVBJT010000026.1, forward strand.
AACCTCTGATACGGGTTTGCATTCGACCGGATAACAAGGCGGGGAGCCGAAGACAGTGCTGTAGCACGGCAAGGCGACCCAACGAAGTTAGACGGTTGAAGGCAAATCCGTATGACGCCGGCCCCGCCCGCCACACCGCACGCAAGCCGGTGTGGCGGGCGCTCTGCGCCGCTCCAATCGGCGTGCCCGGACACCAACTACAGCGGGAATTGCCCCGCGGTGTCACACTGTTTTCTTTTGCCGGGCGCATTGCCGTGATCCTTCCCGTTTTCGATCCCCGAACACCGGCCCCCGCGCTCGCCTCGTCCGATCCGGACATATTCACCACCGCCGGCGCAACGGCTTCCCACGTCCGGCAAACTTCGCGATGAGCAACCCACCCGCCTCGCCCACGTTCGCGCGTATGGCGGCGCTGCAGATTCTTGTCGCCCTGATCTGGGGCGGCACCTGGATCGCCGGCCGCATCCTCACCCGCGAACTCCCGCCGCTGGCGGCGGGCGGATGGCGCTTTGTGCTCGGCACGCTGACGCTCGGCTGGCTCGTGTGGCGCACCGAACACCGGATTCCACTGCCCAGCCCGCACGTAGCCTGGCGCGTGTTCGCGATGGGGGCGAGCGGCATATTTGCTTACAGCCTGTTTTTTTTCTACGGCCTGCAACACATCCAGGCCGGGCGCGGCGCGCTGGTCGTAGCCTTGAACCCGGTCGCCGTGGCGCTGGCGGCAGCCGTTTTCCTGGGCGAGCGGATCACGCCGCGCAAGGGGCTCGGCATCTTCATCGCACTGCTCGGCTGCCTCTCCGTCATCGGCCGTGGCGACCCCCTGGCCCTCATTCGCGGCGACATCGGCCTCGGCGAAATTTTGATCATCGGCTGCGTGATCAGTTGGACCGTCTATACGCTGATAGGCCGGCGTGCGGGCCAATGGCTCTCACCGCTCGTCATCACCTTTTACGCCTCGCTGACCGGCGGCGTACTGCTGATCGCCCTGGGAATATTCGAAGGCAGCCTGCGGCACTGGCCGCAACTTTCGTGGCAGAGCTGGGTATCGCTGCTCTACCTCGGCGTGCTCGGCAGCGGCTTTTCCTACGTCTGGTACGCTCAGGGGCTCATGGGGCTGGGGGCGACCCGGGCGGCGGCCTTCATCAATTTCGTCCCGCTCAGCGCCCTGTTCTTCGGCGCAATTTTGCTCGACGAACAGGTTGGTCTGCCGGTACTCGCCGGCGGCGCACTCGTTCTCGGCGGGGTCTGGCTGACAGCACACGCCCCCCGGACATCCAGACTGCAAGCACCACAGGCCGCGAACAAGGAAACGCAGTAGCACGGCGCGCGATTCCGCATCGCCGCGCGTCTTGCCACCGCCGAACGCGACCTCCCTTCTTCGTGTCGAATACCGTCTTCGTGTCCAATACCGTAAAAGGAGTGTTCGAATGACGCAAAAAACCGTTCTGATCGCAGGCGCCTCCCGCGGATTGGGCCAGGAGTTCGCACACCAATACCGCGACTCGAACTGGCGGGTCATTGCCGGTATGCGCACGCCAGCCAAGGCGGACCCCGCGTTGCACGCCCAGGGCATCGAAGTGGTGGAGCTCGACGTGCTATCGGTCAATTCGATCGCGGGCGCGGCTTGGCATGCCGACGAAGCGCCGCTCGCGCTGCTGTTGATCAACGCGGGCGTGATAGGTGTGCGGAGCGAAAATTTTCACGCGCCGGGCGACGAGGACTTCGATGCCGTGATGCATACGAATGTGCTCGGCCCGATGCGGCTGATCCAGGCCTTCGGCAATACGGTTGCCGCCTCCGGGGGAACAATCGCGGTCCTATCCTCGTACATGGGTTCGATTGCCGATACGAAGTCGGCGGACAACATGCTGTATCGGGTCTCGAAGGCGGCGGTAAACATGGTGGTAAAGTGCGCCGCGCTCGAATACGGCCCCAAAGGCGCAACCGTGGTCGCCCTGCATCCCGGTTGGGTACGCACCGACATGGGCGGCAGCGCGGCGCCACTGGAGCGCCGCGACTCGGTCGCCGGATTGCTCAAGGTTCTAGCCGGTTTGACACCGGCCGACAACGGAAGCTTTTTCGACTACACAGGCAAACGGCTACCCTGGTGACGGCTTTCAACCTCGGCGGGCGCTCGGGGCAGAATCCGCGCGCCACGCCCGCCATACCCCGTGCTTTCTGCACTCTTTCCGCTATAATTCAGCGACTCCGAGGAGCGCTGCGAGGCGCGGCCACGACCCGCCCCAGGCTCGGACCCGTTTCCGGAATCTTCCGGATGTTTAACGGCGCTCATCCCTCAACCCCGCCGGGTTCGGGATGACGGATGTACAACGCGCCGCATTCCTTCCCGGCCATGGCATGGAACTTGAACGCTATGGCTGACCAAAACTTCACCGATTTTCTCGTTGCCGACCTGTCGCTCGCCGGCTGGGGCCGCAAGGAAATCCGCATCGCCGAAACCGAAAAGCCTGGCCTGATGGCGATCCGCGAGGAATACGCGGCCGCGCAACCACTCAAGGGTGCGCGCATCACCGGCTCGCTGCACATGACGATCCAGACCGCCGTGCTGATCGAGACGCTGATCGCGCTCGGCGCCGAGGTACGCTGGGCCTCGTGCAACATTTTCTCGACACAGGACCACGCCGCCGCCGCGATCGCCAAGGCCGGCATCCCCGTCTTCGCCGTCAAGGGCGAGACGCTGGCCGAATACTGGGACTACACGCACCGCATCTTCGAGTGGACCGATGGCGGCTACTCGAACATGATCCTCGACGACGGTGGCGACGCAACGCTGTTGCTGCACTTGGGCGCACGCGCCGAAAAGGACATCTCGGTGCTCGCCAAGCCGGGCAGTGAAGAAGAAACGGTCCTCTTCGCCGCCATCCGCGCGAAGCTCGCGACCGATCCGACGTGGTACTCCACGCGTCTCGGAAAAATCCGCGGCGTCACCGAAGAAACCACGACCGGCGTGCATCGCCTCTACCAGATGCACCAGCGCGGCGAACTCAAGTTCCCGGCCATCAACGTCAACGACTCGGTCACCAAGTCGAAATTCGACAACCTGTACGGCTGCCGCGAATCGCTGGTCGACGGCATCAAGCGCGCAACCGACGTGATGGTCGCCGGCAAGATCGCGCTCGTCTGCGGCTACGGCGACGTCGGTAAGGGCTCGGCGCAGGCGCTGCGCGCGCTATCGGCACAGGTGTGGGTCACCGAAATCGACCCGATCTGCGCACTGCAGGCCGCGATGGAAGGCTACCGCGTCGTCACGACGGACTACGCCGCCGACAAGGCCGACATCTTCGTCACCTGCACCGGCAATTACCACGTCATCACGCACGACCATATGGCGAAGATGAAAGACCAGGCCATCGTCTGCAACATCGGCCACTTCGACAACGAAATCGATGTCGCCTCGATCGAGAAGTACGAGTGGGAAGAGATCAAGCCGCAGGTCGACCACATCATTTTCCCGAACGGCAAGCGCATCATTCTGCTCGCCAAGGGCCGTCTGGTTAACCTCGGCTGCGCCACCGGCCACCCGAGCTATGTGATGAGCTCATCCTTCGCCAATCAGACGATCGCGCAGATCGAACTGTTCACGCAGCCCACGAAGTACCCGGTCGGCGTCTATACGCTGCCCAAGCACCTCGACGAGAAGGTCGCGCGCCTGCAACTGAAGAAGCTCAACGCCCAGTTGACGACACTGACCGCCGAACAGGCCACCTACATCGGCGTGCCACTCGAAGGCCCGTACAAGACCGAGCACTACCGCTACTGAGACGGAGAGGCGCAGACCCAACCCACCCGCCAGGCCGCGATGCATCTCGGCCTGGCGGGCAGAAACGGCGGCCACGACTTCTCCCTACGGACCCAACATGCAAAAACCCGAACTCTCGATCGAATTCTTCCCGCCGCAAACCGCCGAAGGCGCGGAAAAGCTGCGCGCGACACACGCACGGCTCGCCACGCTGAAGCCCGCCTTCTTCTCCGTCACCTACGGCGCCGGCGGCTCCACGCGCGAACGCACCTTCGCCACGGTCAAGGAAATCGCCGCCGCCGGCAGCGAGGCGGCGCCGCACCTGTCGTGCATCGGCTCCACCCGTGAAGGCATCCGCGCCATCCTGCGCGAATACGCCGAAGCCGGCATCGCCCGCATCGTCGCGCTGCGCGGCGACCTACCCTCCGGCGTAGGCGATCCGGGCGAATTCCGCTACGCCAACGAACTGGTCGAATTCATCCGCGCCGAAACCGGCCAGCGCTTCCGCATCGAAGTCGCCGCCTATCCCGAATGGCACCCGCAGGCAAAAAGCCCGCGCGACGATCTCGCCGCTTTCAAGCGCAAGGTCGATGCCGGCGCCGATTCCGCGATCACACAATACTTCTACAACCTCGACGCCTATCTGCGCTTTGTCGACGCCACGCACAAGCTCGGTATCGACATCCCCATCGTGCCGGGCATCATGCCCATCGCCAGTTTCGCCAAGCTGGCGCGCTTCTCCGATGCCTGCGGCGCGGAAATTCCACGCTGGATGCGCAAAACCTTCGAAAGCCATGGCGACGATGCCGACGCGATCCGCGCCTTCGGCCTCGACGTCGTTACCCGCCTGTGCGAACAACTCATCGCCGCCGGCGCGCCGGGGCTGCACTTTTACAGCATGAACCAAGCCGGGCTGACCACCGAAATCTGCCACCGCCTCGGTTTAGGCCGTACTTGAAAACCGTAAAACCCCTGTGGGTGTTTACGAAACCGAGGACGAACCAAACCGTTCCGGTACGCGGCGCAGTTCCATCCGAGGTTCAACATAGCCGCCAGGTTTCTGGCGCTTTGGCAATGTGACCTTTTTGCTCGGAACCGCTTCGTACGCAATCTGGTCAAGGAGGTGCGTGATGATGTTGAGTCGCGCACGCTTCTTATCGTTGGAGTCCGCGATATGCCATGGCGCCCATGAGGTATCGCTCGCGGCGAACATCTCGTCGCGCGCACGCGAATAGTCGTACCACCGGCTATAGGACTTCAGATCCATTGGAGAAAGTTTCCAGATCTTCCGTGGATCGTCGATTCGCGCCATGAGCCGCCGGGTTTGCTCCTCTGGACTGACTTCGAGCCAATACTTGATCAGGATGACGCCCGACGAGACGATCATCTTCTCGAGGAGCGGCACAACGCCGAGAAAGTGTTGCACGTCTTTATCCGTGCAGAAGCCCATCACCCGCTCGACACCGGCACGGTTGTACCAACTGCGGTCGAAGATCACGACTTCGCCAGCTGCCGGCAGATGCGAAATGTAGCGCTGCATGTACATCTGCGACTTCTCGCGCTCGGTCGGCGCGGGCAGTGCCACGACGCGGAATACGCGCGGACTCACACGCTCGGTAATCGCCTTGATCGTGCCCCCCTTGCCGGCCCCATCCCGGCCTTCGAAGACCACGCAAACCTTGGCGCCGGTGGCAACGACCCATTCCTGCAGCTTGACCAGTTCTCCGTGCAGTCTGGCGAGTTCCTTTTCATATTGCTTGCCGGAAAGCTTCGCCAGTGCATCGTCCTGCACCTGATGAGCTTTTACCCCTTTTCTCTTGCCCATGGCTCCCCCTCGTTGTACAGGTTGCGGTAACGCCGCGAATCAGTACCTTACCGCAAATCTTCGCCGGGCACGTCCGCCCCCGGCCTTCAGAAAAACTGCCGACAGCCACGTACCCCCCGCATCCTTTTCACTACATCGATCACGGCAGTGAGGCCGTATACCACGCCGTGATATCAAGAGAGACCCGGTCGCGCGGAGGAAATCCTTGCCCCACGCCGACCGGTGGTGGAAACATGACAAAAATTGGATGAAACACAGCGCAACCGACGCGCTTTCATCCATTTTCCGCGTCAAAACCTGGGTATCATCACGGTTTTATCCCAAAACCGTGGACGGGCAAAAGTCTCATGATTTTCGACGTGGATAACGAAACGCTACCCCGCGAGGAACTGGAAGCGCTGCAACTGCAACGCCTCAAAAGGACCGTGGAGCGCTGCTACGAAACCACCCGGTTCTACCGGGAAGCCATGGACGAACTGGAGCTCAAGCCCCACCACATCCAGACGCTGGCCGACATCAAGCTCCTGCCCTTCACCAAGAAGGAGCAACTGCGCGACAGCTACCCTTTCCGCATGTTCGCCGTTCCCACCGATCAGGTCGTACGCGTTCACGCCTCATCGGGCACCACGGGCAAACCCACCGTGGTCGGCTACACCCGCCGGGACATCGCAAACTGGTCGCAACTGGTCGCCCGCTCGCTCAGCGCGGCGGGCCTGCGTCCCGGCGACAAGCTGCACAACGCCTACGGATATGGCCTGTTCACCGGCGGGCTGGGCCTGCACTACGGCGCGGAAACGCTCGGCCTCATGGCGATTCCAATGTCGGGCGGGCAAACGCAGAAGCAGGTCATGCTGCTCAGCGACTTCAACGCCGACGCCCTGTGCTGTACCCCCTCCTACGCGCTGAACATCGCCGAGGAAGCCGAAGCCCTCGGCGTCGATGTTTCCAAGCTCGCGCTCAAGGTCGGCATTTTCGGCGCCGAACCGTGGAGCGAGGAAATGCGCTACGAGCTGGAATCCCGGCTCGACATCGACGCCCTGGATATTTACGGACTCTCCGAGGTGATGGGCCCCGGCGTCGGCATGGAGTGCCTGGAAAGCAAGCGTGGCCTGCATATCTGGGAAGACCACTTCCTCATCGAATGTGTCGACATCAACACCGGCGAACCCTTGCCCGACGGTGAGCAAGGCGAAATCGTCTTCACCTCGCTGACCAAGGAAGCTTTTCCGGTACTGCGCTACCGCACCCGCGATATCTCGGTGCTGGAACGCGCCCCCTGCAAATGCGGCCGCACCCATGTGCGCATGCGCCGCATCTCCGGCCGCTCCGACGACATGCTGATCATCCGCGGCGTCAACGTCTTCCCCACCCAGGTCGAAGCGATCCTGATGCGCACCGAAACCCTCTCGCCCTTCTACCAGATCGAAGTCTTCCGGGAAGGCTTCATGGATTCCATGGTCATCAACGTGGAAGCCAGCCCGCCGCTGTACGCCAAGGGCCAGGAATACATGGACCGGGTCTCCGCCAAGGTGCAAAAAGACCTCAAGGACTTCATCGGCCTATCCTGCCGCGTGCACATCCATCCGACCGGCTCCATCGAGCGCTCAATGGGCAAGGCGGTACGCGTCGTCGATCATCGCCATAAAGCGGGCGCTTCCGACAAGCCCGGCCACTGACACGAAACACCTCATTCCAAGAGAAAACCGTGAATCCGAATCTGTTAGCCCCCCCCGCCGCCGGCACCCGTCTTCTGATGTCCGGCAACGAGGCCGTGGCCCGCGCCGTCTGGGACGCAGGCGTGCGCGTTGCCGCGGCTTATCCCGGAACGCCTTCCACCGAAATTCTGGAAAACCTTTCGCTGTATCCGGACCTATACGCCGAATGGTCGGTCAACGAGAAAGTCTCCCTGGAAGTCGCCATCGGTGCCTCCCTGACTGGCGCGCGCGCCTTCTGTGCGATGAAGCACGTGGGCCTGAACGTCGCCTCCGATGCGCTGATGACCCAGACCTTGGCCGGCGTGGTCGGCGGGTTGGTGATCGCCGTGGCCGACGACGTCGGTTTTTCCTCGTCGCAGAACGAGCAGGATTCCCGCTATTGGGGCCGCTTTGCCCACCTGCCCATCCTGGAGCCGGCCGACTCCCAAGAAGCTTACGAAATGACCCGGGAAGCGTTCGCGCTGTCGGAAGCGCACAACACACCGGTCATCCTGCGCATGACCACCCGCGTCTGCCACGTCAAATGCCTCGTGACCGTTGGTGAGCGCCAGCAGCACCGCGCCGCCGAAGGATTCACCAAAGACCCGCGCCGTTGGGTCATGGTGCCCGCCCACGCCAAGCAGCACGTGCCGGAAATGCTGGCGCGGGATAAAGCCCTGGCCGCCGCCTCCGCCGCCAGTCCGCTGAACCGGCTGGAGCCCGGCGCCCCAGGCACCAGTGCGCGCCTGGGCTTCGTCACCTCCGGCCCCGCCTATATGCACGTGCGCGAAACCTTCCCCGACGCGCCCATCCTGAAGCTGGGCTTTTCCCATCCGGTGCCGATGGAACTGGTGCGCAAGCTGGCCCAGGAAGTCGACACCCTGGTTGTGGTCGAAGAAACCGAACCGCTGGTGGAAACCGAGATCAAGGCGCACGGCATCGCCGTTCACGGCAAGGATCTGCTTCCCGCGGCGGGCGAGCTTTCCCCCGCCGTGCTGCGCCAAAGCCTGGCATCCTTACTCGGCGACCCGGTCGTTCCCGCCGAGGGCGTGGGCCAGCGGCCCGCACTGAAGGTGTTCCCCCGCCCCCCCACCATGTGCGTGGCCTGTCCGCACCTGGGGGTTTATTACACCCTCGCCCAGCTACGCAACGTGAATATTTCCGGCGATATCGGCTGCTACACCCTGGGCGCCGGCCACCCATGGAATGCGCTGGATACCTGTATCTCGATGGGCGCGTCGATGGGTGTCGCGCTGGGTATGGACAAAGGGCGCGGCCCGGGTGACGAAAACAAGAAAATCGTCGCCGTCATCGGCGACTCCACCTTCCTGCACATGGGCATGCAGGGCTTGCTCGACATCGCCTACAACCGTGGCAATGTCACTGTTCTGCTGCTCGACAACCGCGCCGTGGGCATGACCGGCGGCCAGGAAAACCCCGGCAGCGGCCGCGACATCTACGGCAACCCCGCGCCGCGCGTGAATTTCGCCAAGCTGGTCGAAGCCCTGGGCATCGCCCCGGAGCGTATCCACGTCGTCGACCCCTACCAATTGCCGGTCCTGTTCAAGACGCTACGCCAGGAAACCAAGACGCCCGGCCCCTCCGTCATCATCACTGACCGGCCCTGCGTGCTGATCGACCACTACGAAAAACTCAAACCTTACGAAGTCGACGAAGCGGCCTGTACCGGCTGCGGCAACTGTGTGGATGTGGGCTGCCCCGCCATTCACGTGACGCGCCGCGAAAAGGCGATCAAACCCTCGGGTAAGGAAGTGGAACTGGCGTTCGTCAGCATCGAAACCGCGGCCTGTACCGGCTGCGATCTGTGTGTGCAAACCTGCGCGCCCGAAGCCATCCGCCACGCAGTACCGACCTTTCCGGTAAACATGGTGAAGGCGTAACGCTTGCATAGCGCCCTCGGCAACGCAGCCCTGGACGCAAAAAGAGGCGCGGGCCCAGCCCAAACAGGGGGCGCGCCCCGGGTTTTTTTGGCGGTAAACAACCAGTCGAAAAAACGCGGAGCGGGTGATTGCGGCCGAACCGGCCGGGCGCCCAC
>JAVBJT010000003.1:0-69640 GCA_031546845.1 Azoarcus sp.
CCGCGTCTATAACGCCGAACAGACCCCGCCGTGGGAACTGCCGGGTAACGCCACCCAGTCGGGCTTTTTGACCCGCTCGAGCCTCGGCGGCACCGCGGCCAACGCCAACGCGTTCCGCTTCGAGGACAAGAAGGGCGCCGAACAGGTGTGGCTGCACGCCGAGCGCAATCAGGATATCGAGGTCGAGGTCGATGAGACCCACTGGGTGGGGAACGATCGCACCAAGACTATCGACGGGAATGAGACCGTTACGGTGCATAAGAACCGTACAGAGACCGTCGATAAGAACGAGACCATTACCGTCCACGAAAACCGGACGGAAACGGTCGATAAGAACGAGACGATCACCATTCACGAGAACCGCACCGAAACGGTCGATGGGAATGAGACGATCACCATTCACAAGAACCGCAAGGAACAGGTCGATAAGAACGAAAAAATCTCCATCGGCCAAAACCGCACGGAAGATGTTGGACAGAACGAGACCATCAGCATCGGCGGCAATCAGACGATCACCATCGACCGCAACAAAACCGAAACAGTCACGATGGGCTCCTTGTTCAATGTCGGTCTGGGGCAAATGACCAATATCGGCGGAGCCTATGCGCTCGACGTCGGCGCCGGCTGGATGAGCAATGTCGGCTTGATGCACATGCACAACGTCGGTATCAAGTTCGCTGTCAATGCCGGCAAAGTGGTCAGCGTTACTGCCGGAGAAATAGCCAGCTACGATGCCGGCGACAAGCTGACGCTGCAATGCGGCGAATCGATGATTGTGCTGGAGAAAAACGGCACGATCACGATCAGCGGTAACGAAATCAAAGTGGTCGGCGAAAAGCATATCGATGTCGATGGGAAATTGGTGGACATCAACTGACCATGGATCCCTTCATCAATTACACGGCTTTTCCTGCGATGCTCTATGAGGCCATCGACCAGAACGATGAAGGCTTCACGATCATTGCGGCACGCGTCACCTACGACTTATTGATTCCGGAAGACGGCCGCGCGCGCCTTAAGTTATCGCCGACTCAATCGCCATTGTGCAAAGGGGACGAACATTACGGCGACCCTTCGAAAAGCAGCGTGATGTGCGAGAGCGACCTGGCGCCGTACAAGCCCGGAACCGACATCGTCATCAACGCCACGGCTTATGCGCCGGGCGACAAGCCCGCGCCCTTCTTCGGCGCGGCGGTACAGATCGGCGAGCAGACCAAGACCGTCCGCGTCAATGGCCCCCGCGTCTGGCGGAACGGCCTGACTGGTTGGTCGCTGGAACCGCCCAAGTCCATCGCCTCGCTCGATCTGCGTTACGAATACGCCTCCGGCGGTTTGTACGAAGTGGACGGCAAGGTCATCGCCTCACCCGCCAACCCCGTCGGCATGGGTTGGTACCCACCGGAATATCTGCGCCAGTGCAAAAAAACGACCTTACCCGCGCCACAGATCGAATCGGCGGACAAGCCGGTTTCCAGCATCGGCGAAATCGTGCCGCCGGAGGGATTCGGCTTTATCGGCCGGGGTTGGCAAGGCCGCATCGAGTATGCCGGCACGATGGACGAAGCTTGGCAGAAAGAGCGCCATCCACTGTTGCCACGGGATTTCCGTTTCGACTACTGGCGCGGCGCACACCCTGCATTGCAGTTGCCGCACCCCAAACCGTTAACCGAAATCCCCGTCGCGCTGCGAAACCTGGTGCCCGCCAGTGATGTACCGAATCAGGCCGTTATCTTCGATATCCCGGTCGAAACCGTTTTCATATTTACCACCACGGACAAAGGGCTGGGCGTCACCAAGGACCTGCTACTCGATACGGTGCTGATCGACATGGCCGCGCGCAAGGTTTTTTGTACTTACCGCGTTGCCTTGTCCGAAGAGCTGAATCCGGTCGAAACCCAATTGCGCTACATCACTGTCGACGACCGTAAGGCACAACAGGAGAAGGTCGCAGCCATGAATCCCGATCCCGCATCGCACGAATTCATCCCGCTTCCGCCAAGCCTGATGACCAGCGTGAAAAAAGAAAAACGCCATGGCTGAACAGCTTGCCGCGCGTAAAGACAGTCAATGGACCATCGTCGGCCTGACGCCGGATATGTGCTGGACGCCCGGCTGCGCTTCACCGGTGCCCTACCCGGTCACATCGAATCTGGGCAGCTCGGAAAACGTCGTCACGTCGGTATGCCTGAATTCCAAACCGGCATTCGTTTTCGATTGCAGCAAAGCGCCGATGACCCTCGGCGATCAGGCCGGTATCAACAAAGGCGTGGTCAGCCACACGGTTGGCGCTGACTGTTGGCCTATCGAGCGCAGCCCGGATACCCGTATCGGCAGCAGATTCGTCGTCCGCAACGGCGATCTGTTCCATATGAACGGCAACTTCAATGGCAATTATCCGCCGAATCTGACCAAAAAAGAACGCTGGGAAGAACGCAAAAAACTGATCGAGCAAGGCAAGCAAAGCAGCGACCCGAAAGTGCGCGAGGCGGCGGAACGGTTGGAACGCAACAATGTGGGCGTGGAAAAGGCCAAGCTGGCCGAGCACGTTTACGACCCGTCGAAAGAGCCGCCCGAGGGATGGAAAAATATCAGCAACGACAGCGAAGCCTTGGCCAAATACGGCTTGAAACCCGAAGACCTGAAGATTGAAGGCACGCCGAGCTTTCGCGCCCAGGTCTACGAACCCGATCCGGCCGTTTTTGGCAACGACATGAAGCCTTCCGTCGTTTTCCAGGGAACGAATCCGAGCAGCATGGCGGATTGGAAAAATAACGTCGCGCAAGGCATGAATATGCATTCCGACTATTACGAGCGCGCGGTCGACATTGGTACCAAGGTAGGAAACTCGGGCCAGTCCGTCGATATGGTCGGCCATTCGCTCGGTGGCGGCATGGCGTCGGCCGCGTCGCGCGCAAGCGGCCAACCGGGCTGGACATTCAACGCCGCCGGGCTGAATTCCAATACCGTCGAAAAATATGGCGGCACGATGCACGTACCCGCCACGGAAAACATCAACGCTTACCGCAACGAGGGAGAAATACTGACCGGCTTGCAGGAGCAAGGATGGAAAGGAACGCTGGGGGCCGCCGGCGCGGGCGCGGCCATCGGCGGCAAATTCGGCGGATGGATCGGCGCGGGCATCGGCGCCTTGGTCGGCGGGCTCGGCAAGATCGGCCTTTCCGCCGCGATGCCGGACGCCGTTGGTAACAAACTGCCGCTCGACGGCCATGGCGATTCTGTCTCCCGCCATGGCCAATATGTGGAAGGCATCGAAAAACAGAAAGAGGAAGACCAAGCCATCATCAAAGCGGCGGGATAGGGATGAAAAGCCCGCACCGCCACATGAAACGGGCTTTTGCCCTATTGGCGGGATTATTGTTGGCATTGACTGGATGCAAGAGCATGAAAATACCTCCACCCGAAAACTTCTTCAGCGGTACGCAGTTGATGCTGGCACAAGCCATCGAGCGCGGCGACCTGAACGAAGTCAAGGCGCTGATTCCCAAAGCGGATTTGAATAGCCCTGGCGCGCAGGATATGACCCTGCTGTTTTTCACGCTGCAATGCGCTTACGGCGAAAAGCCGGCGCCACTGCAAATCATCACGCTGTTGGTCAAGGCCGGCGCCAATCCCTTGCATGAAGTTCCCGACCTGGGAACCGCGCTAGGCGTTTCCCTCCGCGCCAAGAGCCCCCTGTACGTTCAGGCTTTCCTCGATGCCGGCGTCAGCCCCAATACAGTCAAGGGTTCCACGCCAATCATTTTCGATACCGCCAGCGAACATACATTCGACACGCTTAAATTGCTGGTGGCGCGCGGCGCGGATGTCAACAAGCAGGATTCGCTCGGCAACACCGTTTTGAACCAAGCACTCAGCAGCTATCAACTGGATCAAGTCGAGTGGCTGCTCGACCACGGCGCCAGTCCCAACGGCGTCGATATCAACGGCAACTCTTTCGCCTCACAGCTCCAGTTTCAAATCAGCCGCCAGCAGCAAGGATCGCGCACCCAACAGAAATTGATTGAAATCCGCGACCGCATCGTCCACATGGGCGTGAAATGGCCACCGGACTCCAGGGAAGTAGAAAAGGAGCGCATGCGCGCGCGCGGGCAGACGCCGGGCAAGCTGCTCGAAGTGAAATAGATTTCATCGATATTCCATGACGGCATGGGCATAAAAAAATCCCAGCATGGCCCAAAGAGCATTCCATTTAATAAATGGCTTATGGACAATCGATGCGAGCAATTCGGCATGCCCTTGGCGAAAAGACTCGCAAGAACGGCTATCCCTGGCCTATTCACCATATTGCTTCCAGCGTGTTCGTACCATGCCGAAAAAACCACCCCTTTTTCTCATTCGCCGATAGAGGTTGAAGCCACGGAGGAATATGGCGAATCGGCCGAATTCACGATAAGCGGAAAAAAACTGGTTCTGGGAAGGCAAGACATGGCGTTGTTACACCAGCTTGCCATTGCGAAGCTGAATTCGGACAAGCATTACCAAAGCTTCGCCGAGGAACTGAGGCAAGGAAATCTATGGCGCTTCAACAACATATTTCGCTTTGGGAACTGGCTATTCGAAACCAGGGACAACATGGTTGCCTTGGTACGCCATCCACCAAGAGCCCCCGTCATGCGCTTCATCGTTGTCACCTTCATTTATGACAAGGGAGCATGGGTCGTCAATGCCATCGACAATGAAACGATGCGAAGCCTTGAAAAATAATGCTCCCAATTCAAATCATGTTTTGACATAGCCATTAGTCGATGGGCCATCACAACATGAAACTCCATTTTTGATAAACGCTCTTCAAGGCATTATGCGTTTGAATTAAGAAGCGACCGGCGGAAAAGAAACCATGGCAATTTCGATAGGGAACACGATAGGCCGCTTGCAAAGCGAGCCCAAGCCTAAGGGAAGCGTTGAAGCGGGTAGCGCCAATCCACCGGAAAAGAAGAGCTGGTGGAGCAAATGGGGCGACGTGGTTCATACGGGGCTGGACATTCTGGGCGCGGTACCGGTGATCGGTGCGTTCGCGGACGGCGCGAACGCCGCCATTTACGCGGCTGAAGGTAACTACACCGAAGCGGCCATCTCTGCCGCTTCGGCTGCGGCCAACCTGGTGCCCGGCGGCGGCGCAGTCATGAAGGCGGGCAAGGCGGCGGTGGCCGTGGGCAAAGCAGTCGGCAAAAAAGTCATCAAGAAAGTCGTCTCCGAAGGCGTCGAGCAGGCAGCGAAGAAAGTCGCGGCCAAGGCCGTCAAGGCCGCCAAAGGCGCCAAAAATTTCGTCAGCAACGTTGGCGGCGGCATCAAGAGCCGCTTCAAGAAATGCAATCCCTGCAAAATGAAACCGGGGGTAGGTAAACCCGTCAACCCGGTATTGGGTATCAAGTTCCTGGCCGACGAGGAAGACCTCGATTTCGACCTGCCCTCCCCCCTACCCTTGCCCTGGCAAAGAAGCTATTTCTCCGACCAGATCGGTAACGGCTGGCTCGGGCAAGGCTGGTCCCTGCCCATCTGCGCGCGCTTGATACGCCGGCACAACAACCTAGTCTTTATCGACGAACAAGGCCGCGAGATCGAACTGCCGGAATTGGACGAAGGCGAGCGCGACTACAACCGCTACGAAGAATTCTTCTGGAGCCGTGAAGCCAACGGGCGCTACCGCATCGGCTCGGTCGACGGCGGCCTGCACTACCTTTTCGCGCCGCTGACGCTGGACGAATACGACCCCTCGGGCGAACGGGCTGGCTACCTGCCGCTGGTGGCCATGGAGGATCGCAACGGCAACCGCATCCGCCTGATCTACAACGACGCGGGCCAGCCCGTACACATCCACGACGCCGCAGGGCGCATCCTGGGCCTGCACTTCATCCCCATCGCGCTTCCCAACGGCCGTCAAGCCTGGCGGCTGCGCGGCGTGGCGCAACTGCACGGCGAGCCGGGCGAGAACGGCATGTGGCCGCAACAGCAAGTCGAAGCGCTGGTGTTCTACGACTATTCCGCCGAAGGCGATCTGATCCGTGTGCAAAACGCCGCCGGCAGCACCTTGCGCGAATACCGCTATAAAAACCACATCCTCGTCGAACACAACCAACCCGGCGCGCTAGTAGCCCAATACGAATACGACCAATACACGCCGCAAGGCAAGGTTGTGCGCCACACCACCAACCTCGCGCAAACCTGGACCTTCGACTACCGCCCGGGCGAAACCGTCGTCACCGACCCGCTGGGCCGCTGCACCCGTTACCAATTCAACGCTGACCAGGAACTGACGGGCCTGATCGATGCCGCCGGCCGGCTCACACGCATCGAACTGGACGCCTGGGGCAAACCCATCCGCATCACCGACCCGCTGGGCCGCGCCACCCGCTACGCCTACGACGCATCGGGCAACACCAGCGCCATTATCGACGCCACCGGCGCCCGAACCGAAGTCCAGTACCACGCCCAATGGCGCCTGCCCACGGCCATCACCGACGCGATGGGCGCGACCGCCCGCTACGACTACGACGCGCTGGGCAACCTGATCCGCGAAACCGACGCGCTCGGCCAGCAGACCGAATACAACCACGACGAGCGCGGCTTGGTCGTGCGCATCACCGATGCCAAGGGCGGCAGGCAACATCTGGACTACGACGCCTCTGGCCAGCCCCTTTCGCACACCGACTGTTCCGGGCGTGCCACCCGCTACGAATGGGACGCCCACGGCCACCTGCAATCGGTGGTCAACGCCGCCAGTGCGCAAACCCATTACCGGCACGATCTCAAGGGGCGGCTACTTTCCATCCGGCATGCCGATGGCGCCTCCGAGCAGTTCAGCTATGACGCACACGGCCGCCTGATCGGTCACAGCGACCCACTAGGCGCCAAAACTGCCTGGGAATTGGATGCCGATGGCCTGCCGCGCGCGCGCATCGACGCCACCGGGCAACAACTGCGCTACCAATACGACGCCGCACGCCGACTGGTCGTGCTGGCCAACGAAAACGACGCTTACTACCGTTTCGCCTACGACACCAGCGACAACCTCACCGGCGAGCAAGGTTTCGACGGCCGCGTGACGCACTACGCCTACGATGCCGCCGATCAGCTCATCGAAAAGCGCGAACTGGGCACGCAAAGCGGCCCCGGCGTAACCATTCCCGAGGACGACACGCCGGAGGCACTACGCACCAGCTACCGACGCGACAAGCTCGGCCGCCTGATCGAAAAAACCACCGGCCGCGCCAAGGACAAACGCACCCAACGCACCCGCTACAGCTACGATGCGCTAGGCCGTTTGACGCAAGCACGCAACGAAGGCGGGCGCATCGAACTGGCCTACGACGCACTCGGCCAACTCACCCAGGAAAGCAGCCATATTCGGGGCCGTGACCACACCCTGGCGCACGCTTACGATACGCTGGGCAACCGCGTGCAGACCGTGCTGCCCGACGGCAGGACGCTCAACCATCTGTACTACGGCTCCGGCCACCTGCACCAGATCAACCTCGATGGCGAGCTCATCAGCGATATCGAGCGCGATGTCGCACACCGCGAAATCAGCCGTACCCAGGGGCAGTTGACCAGCCACTATCAGTACGATGCCATGGGCCGGCTGACCGACCAGCAAGCAATGAAAACTGCTGTCGGTCACACGAGCGCTCCAGCGGTGCTGCGCCAATACCAATACGACAGCGCCGGCAATCTGACCAACCTGTTCGACCAGCGCTTCGGCGCCATCGCCTACCAGTACGACGTGCTCGGCCGCATCCGCGCGGCCAATCAGGAACGCTTCGCCTTCGACCCGGCGCATAACCTACTCGACAGCGCCCGCAACACGCCGGCCCCCGCCTCCAACGGCAGCGCAGGCGCGATCAAGAACAACCGCCTGACGGTGTTCGAAGACAAACGCTACGCCTACGACACACACGGCAATCTAACCGAGAAGAGGATCGGCGCACACACGCGGATTCAGCTCGAATACGATCCGGAACATCAACTAGAACACGCAATCGTCGCCCGCAAGGGCAGCGAACAGCGCGTCGAATACGGCTACGATGCCTTCGGGCGGCGGGCCTTCAAGAAAGACACCTTCGGCACGACGACTTTCGTGTGGGACGGCAACCGGCTATTTGCCGAGACGCGCGGCGCTCGAACGATCACCTATCTGTATGAACCGGACAGCTTTGTGCCGCTGGCGCAGATCGAAAACCACGCCACGGCGGCGAACGAAGACGAAAAGCCGGCCGCCGACATCCACTACTACCACAACGACCAGATCGGCACGCCGCACGAGTTGAGCAACGCAGATGGTCGGATCGAATGGCGGGCCAGCTACAAAGTGTGGGGCAACACCGTCACGGTGGAATATCCGGAGCTAGACATCGCCAGGGCACAACAGCCGGATACCATCCATCAGCCGTTGAGATTCCAGGGGCAATATTACGATACGGAAACCGGGCTGCATTACAACCGCTTCCGGTACTACGATCCGGATGTCGGAAGGTTCGTGACACAGGACCCCATCGGACTTGATGGGGGCGACAACCTCTATCAATATGCGCCTAATCCAGCAGGATGGATTGATCCACACGGGCTGGTCAAATTAAGACCAACTGACCCAACCAAAGGCTCTCTATCTAACATCGAAACGCGGTGTTGGTATTTACGAGAAGAGGAAGGCATTCTCTCTCAAATAGACTGCACAAAGTCACTAAAACAGCAAGCACGTAAAGCATCCCAGTTGCGCAATCAAGCCCGTATACGGGCACGATTATTAATGAAAGATAGACAAAAGGCTATTGATCTATACAAAACAGATCCAATGCTCACATTTAAAGACTTAGTAAGAAAAAAACAAACAAAAGGGCTAAAAGGAAATGATGCATACAAAGACATTATTGGATCTTCTAAAAAATCGAGAGAGAGCGTCAATAAATCTTTGCTGGAAGGAATTGATTGCAATGACGTACTAAGCAAACTTGGAATATAAATGTTCAGCAAAATAGGCTCTTTCTGGATACTTCCACTACCAGAATTAGACACAAAAACAACCTCAGAAATTGATGTTATTTTACGCAATGAAACAACTTTTGAGGTTATTGATTACACCATGTCGCCCAATTCTGATATTTGGGAAATACGCTACGCTGATTATATTTTTTTACTTGTAAATGATAGCGAATACGGCTGCGAACTTAGATCAATAACAAAAGAATCATTACAAGCTGGAAAAAATCTTTCCTCTTTGCTGATCAAACCTTAGAATTTTGATGATGTGCTCGGCTAACTCAACGGATGGTCCGAAAAAGCCAAGCACATCAAAACCCTGCCGTCTTACAGGAATGAATGGAACGAAAAAAACGAGCAGGTCTCTGTTGCCAGGCAAGTGGATGTCATCAAACCATCCGGCAGCGATCAGACCGTCGCCTTCATCCGAGGCGACCGGATTCTGGTCCAGCCCAAAGGACTCGCCGCGCGGGTGTACAGCTACCAGCTCGGCGGCAATCCCCGCAGTGAGCGGATCGAGGCGGCGCCAGACGAACAGGAAATGCAGCAAAAGCTCGATGCTTTTCTGCAAACGGCAACCAACAGCTTGCTGAACAATACGGCCGGTGTCGCGGATGCCAAATAGCGGGTACTGAAGAATCCATTACAACCAGGGGCTTGGTATCGGCCGATCACTTGTGGAAACCGCCGCCGCCACCTGTCCCGTGATACCCCGAACCGTTGCTCCAACCACGATAACTATCGTTGAGTTCGGCATAGTTGTAGCTTGTGATGGTTGCGCTGACGATCAGGCAGTAGATGATGTAAAGGATACGCATGCGTCAATCTTCTTCCGATGCACTCGGCTTGTTAAGCCAGGGTAACCATAGCAAGATGCAGCCGCAAATCATTGAGGCAGCATAATCATCGAACCCAATTCGCGGAATACTCGGCAAATTGATGAGCAGGAGACCCGCGGTGAAAATGAGAGCAACCCGTGAACTTTTACTTGCACTATCGAATCCCTCTTTTTCTATCTTGGCAAGCTCGGGGCGACGGAACCAGGTTGCGATATCTTGTGCGGTTACAGAGCGGGAGCGGCTCCAGGTAATTTCATTTTCATAGCGTTCGCACGTCAGCTTGTCTTCATTGTTTTTAGAGGTTCCTTGATAATCAATGATATAGGTAATGTCGTTGGGCCGGATATGCCATGTGAAGGCGCCGGCCGCGTAAATGACCTGACTGCCGTATTCCCACTGCTTGTTGAAGGTCTGGCCTGACAGTCGAACCGACTCGCCGCGTTGCTCCCGGGATGGCCAGCCACTGAGTTCCGTTACCAGCTCCCAGCCTTCCTTGGTTTCAACGATCCAGCGGAAACCCTGCGCCGGGCTGTAGAGTAGATATTCGTACCAGGTAGAACTGCTGCCCTCCTCTCCCAACTCCTGACAGCGCATCAAGCCGATGAGCGTCCAGAGTTTGCCGCCGATCCTGGCCTGATCCCCCAGCTTGAGACTGCTGGCTTTGGCCTGTGCTTCACGCATGGCATGCACACCAAGCAGTTGCGCTTTATCCGCCGAAACATTCACATCCGCACGGCAGCTTGGGCATACGAGGTGGTGGGCTACACCGGGGTACCAAACCAGTGAACCGCCGCACATCGGGCATTGCAGTGCATTCGCCTTGCCGCGCAGCTTGCCGGCACTCTCCTTGATTTGATCTTCTGTACGCAGTAGCTGGCAGCGCAGGTCTTCAAGGGTAACTCCCTGGCCGTAATACAGTTCTGGCTTATCGGGTTGCGGTTGTTCGATAGACGAGAACTTATCGCCACCTTCCACCTTTCGGCCATTATCCTCGCTGTGCCCGAAGTCGATGGCGCGATCCCGGTCTGCTCCGGTGCCACTTATCGGCGGGCAATCCGTGTAGTCGAGTGTCAGGAAGTATTTACCCGCGCGGTAATCGGCCGCATAGGTGATCTGGTCCTCTTTCAGCGGAAACGGCAACTCGCCTTGTGCCTTGGTGCCAAGGTTTTTGGCGCTACGCACATCGGAAGCCACAAAGTCTTGATTGGCATACCAGACGGAGGCGTTCCCCGGTATCGTTTCAAGATAGGGCGGCGCCAGGGTGTAATGCTTTTCCTTGAGTTGGGTAATGGTGTACTGCCCACCACTGTCCGACAGCCAACCGTCGTCGCCATCGTCGAAAAGCAGATACCACTCATTCCAGTAGCCACGGTCATACGCTTTCTGGAACCGGCCGATGACGGTGAATCCACGGGACTGATAGCGGCCGGTCGTGCCTATCTGGATAAGCGAATAATCTTCCAGGGCAACGGCAGCCTTGCCATTGTCGACGAACGTATTGTCCGCTTGGCGCAAAAGCATGCTGTGGCAGTACTCGCAAACCACCATGGCACTGGTGGCGCTACGCACAGCGGTTTGTGCCCCGCAACTAGGGCAGGAAAGGTGGAAGATCGCGCTCAAAATCCGTGTTCTCGCCGAAAAACGTTCTTTTAATGCTTTGGTATTGTTGTCTGACCCGTTCGGGTATTGCTTGAATCACGGGCTGTCATAGTCATGGGCGGGCCGATTGGCCCGCCCGCCGAAAATCAGCCGATCAGTTTTTTCAGCACTTCGGCCTTGGCAGTGTCATAGTCGGCTTGCGCGATCAATCCTTTGTCGAGCAATTCCTTCAATGTGGTCAGGCGCGCCTCCGGTGTTTCAGCGGCGCTCGGGACCGCCGCAGTCGCGACGGGAGCCGCCGCTGCGGCAGTGCCGGCCAGCCCGGCACGCATTGCATCGCTCATGATCTGCCCCATCCCGACGCCGGCAGCCAGCCCCGCGCCAATACCGGCGATGCCGCCTTCGTTCTGCGCCGCCAGCGGCAGGCTGTTGGCCACCTGATATTGGGTGAACCTGCCCATATCGCCGACCATGCCCATGGATATCCGCGTGTCGATGGCTTTCTGCAACTCTTCCGGCAGCGAAATATTCTCGACGACGAAGGCGTCCAGCAACAAACCATAGCGGTCGAATGCCGGCACCATGGCTTCGTTTATCTTCTGCGACAGCAGGCTTTGGTTGCCGGCCATGTCGAGGAAGGGAATTTCCGAGCTGCCCAGCGTCGAGGTCATGGTGGTGACCACGAGGTTGCGCAACTGCTCATCCAGCGTGTCGCGCGTATATTCCTCGCGTGTGCCACTGATCTCGGTGTAGAACTTCTTCGGGTCGGCAATTTTGTAGGAATACATGCCGAAGGCGCGCAGCCGCACCATGCCGAAATCCTTGTCGCGAATCGTGATGGGTTGCGCCGTGCCCCATTTGCGGCTCAGTTGCAGACGGGTGCTGAAGAAATACACGTCGGACTTGAAGGGGGACTCGAACAGCTTGTCCCAATTCTTCAGATAGGTCAGCACCGGCAGGGTATTCGTGGTCAGCTTGTAGGTGCCGGGGCCGAAAACGTCCGCGATTTTCCCTTCGTCCACGAACATCGCCATCTGCGATTCGCGCACGGTCAGGCTCGCGCCGTTCTGGATTTCCATATCCTGCATCGGAAAGCGCCAGGCCAGCACGCCATCCTCGTCCTCGGTCCAGTGCAGGATGTCGATAAACTGTTTCTTGATAAAGTCCATCAGAGCCATGACGCGAAACTCCAGATCAAGTGGTCAATACTGGCAGGCGGCGCTGATGATGCCGACCGCCACCGAGATGGCGCCAAACAGGCCGCCGACCGCGATATTGTTGTTTTCCAACGCCTCCCCGGCATCGGGAACCAGACGCGTGGCGCCCCAGTAGGCCAGCAACTGGATAACGGCGGCGCACACCGCCCAGAAGGCGAACATGATGAGATCGTTACTGTGCAAAACGCTGGAGGCGATCGAGAGTGAGAAGCCGATCGTGGCGCCGCCCAGCGATAACGCCGCCGCCGCGCCGCCCTCACGGATGAGGCGGAGTTCGCTGATGGGGGTGATCCGCTCGTACAGCACAAGGAACAGGACAAGCATGATCAATCCCGCCCCCAAGTAAAGCAGATAGCTCAACAGTTGCTGTGTAATTGCCATGAAGCGTCCTTCATTATTCTGAAATCAAGAGCACATGCCTGGCCGATTATAAATGGCCATGCACAAGCCGCGTGTACATACAATATGCGGTTTATCTATCGGGTGCCTCGGCAGCGCCGACTTTCGCGGCAGCCCCAATATATGCACAACCGCCTGCTCATCGTCTCCGTTTTTATCGTAGCTTCCTGCGGTCTGGCTTATGAGCTGATCGCCGGAGCTCTGGCGAGCTACCTGCTGGGCGATTCCGTACTGCAGTTTTCATCCATCATCGGCTGCTACCTTTTCGCCATGGGCGTAGGGTCGCACCTGTCCCGCTACGTTGACGACGACGATACCTTGGCGCGTTTCATCGACGTGGAGTTGCTGGTGGGGCTGATCGGCGGCATCTCCGCATTAACGCTGTTCGTCATTTTCGGCTGGCTGTCGACACCGTTCCGCACCGTACTCTATGCGCTGGTGTTCGTTATCGGGGTGCTTGTCGGCATGGAGATTCCGCTGGTCATGCGAATTCTCAACAGCCGTCAGGAAGCGTTCCGCGAGATGGTCAGCCGCGTATTGACCTTTGATTATCTAGGGGCGCTAGCCGTATCGCTGCTGTTTCCGCTGGTGCTGGCTCCTCGGCTGGGGCTGGCGCGCACGGGCTTGCTGTTCGGCATCCTCAACGTCGGCGTGGCGCTGGTGGCCATCCGGGCATTCCGCGCCGATCTGAAACGCCCCGGCTGGCTGGAGGCTCGCGCGCTGGGCGTACTGCTGCTGGCGACCGGCTTCGGCTATGCAGAACGCGTGACCAGTTGGTCGGAACAGGGTGTGCTGGGCGATCAGGTGGTGTATTCAAAGACTACACCGTATCAGCGGTTGGTGATCACCCGCTGGCTTGACGACACGCGCCTGTTCATCAACGGCAATCTGCAATTCTCCTCGCGCGACGAGCACCGTTATCACGAAGCATTGATCCATCCGGCGATGCAGGCGTTACCCGCCGCACGCCACGTACTCCTGCTGGGCGGCGGCGACGGGCTGGCGGCACGCGAACTGCTCAAGTACGGCCGCCTGGAGAGCATTACCCTGGTCGACCTCGATCCGGAAATGACGGAATTGTTTTCCACCGCGCCGGATCTGACGGCGCTCAATCAACACGCATTGACTGACAAACGGCTCACGGTGGTCAATGCCGATGCCGCGCAATGGCTGGAAAACAACGATGGCGTCTATGATCTGGTCGTTATCGATTTGCCCGACCCTTCCAGTTTCGCGCTCGGCAAACTTTATTCCGTGCCGATGTATCAGCAAGTAGCACGGCATTTATCCGAAAACGGTTATATGGTCGTGCAATCGACCTCCCCCTACTACGCACCGCATGCTTTCTGGTGCGTGGTGGCGACACTGCGCGCGGCGGGATTTCACACTTGGCCGTATCACAACTATGTGCCGTCGTTCGGTGAATGGGGGTATGTTCTGGCCGGCAAACAGGATCGCTTCGTGGTGCCCGCGCACTATGACGTGCCAACGCGCTTCCTCGATGCCGAAGCGACCCGGCTGATGTTCAGCTTTCCGCCCGATATGAAAGCGCCCGATGTCGAGCCGAATTATCTGAATACCCAGGCACTGGTGCGGTATTTCGAGCAGGACTGGCATAACGCCATCCGCTGAATTCCGCAGCCCTGACAATCGCCATGAAAAATAACCGCTTGTCTTGCTTGAGCCGCCGTCGATTGCTCGGCGCAGGGTTGGGAGCCGGACTGAGCGCCGGTTTGCAGATAGGGAGAGGGACGATGCTGGGCGCCGGTGCGGCGGTTGCGCTGCCGGGTTGCCATAATTTTTGGCCATCGGCAGCACACGTGACGGTTTCCCGCCCAGGCATGGCTCTAGGGCATGTTTTGCGTGACAGCAGTAGTTGGCCGCCGCCGTCGGCCCAGTGGTCGTGCGATCTGTTGATCGCCGGAAGCGGCGCGGCGGCGCTGACCGCCGCCTGGAAACTCTCGTGCGAAGGCCGGCGTGATTTCGTACTTATCGAAGGCCCGGAACCAAACGGCAATAATGCCGGGACGGTCGATGGCGAACTGCGCTATCCGACGGGCGCGCATTATCTGGCGTTACCTTCGTTGGAGTCGCTGCATATGCGCGAACTCCTGGCCGATCTTGGCATTCTGCACGGCGACCCGGCCGCGGAACGGCCGGGGTACGACGAACGCATCCTCGTGCATGCGCCGGAAGAACGGCTGCTACGTGATGGAACCTGGCAAGAAGAGATGCTGCCGGCGGAGGATGCCGACACTCGCCGCTTTTTTGCCTTTGCCGCGTCTTTGGCACACATGCGGGGGGACGATGGCCGCCGGTTGTTCGCCATTCCGCTCGCGCTTTCCTCGCAAGATGCCGCGTGGCGCGCGCTTGACCGGCAAACGTTCGCCCAATGGCTGGCGGCTAACGATTATCGCTCGGACAATCTGCTTTGGTATCTCGACTATTGTTGTCGCGACGATTATGGGCAGGGCTGCGCGCATGTTTCAGCCTGGGCCGGGCTGCATTATTTTGCCAGCCGCGGCGGTCAGGCGCGGCATGCCGAAAATGGCGCCGTGCTTACCTGGCCGGATGGGTTGGCCAGTCTGTCGCAACTGATGCGTTCACGTATCGCATTGCAAAGATCGTCGGCGCTGCGCCCGGAGGGCAGTGGTCCGCGCGCCATGAACGGCGTTGTACTGCGCATGAGCGAACAGCGTAATGGGGTCGATATCCTGCTGGGGGTTTTCGATGGCGAACGCTTGAAAACCGTCCAGATAAAAGCGGCGCGGGCGATTTGCGCCATGCCGTTGTATATTGCCTCGCACGTCGTGCAAGGACTGGCGGAGCGAGGCTTTGAAGCCGAACGGCATATGCCGGTTTATGCGCCCTGGCTGGTGTCGAATTTTGTGTTCGACCGTTTCCCACGAGAAAAAAGCGGCGCGCCATTATCATGGGATAACGTGGTACAGGGCGGAAAAGGTTTGGGATATATCGTGTCCACTCATCAACTGATCCGCGTGGCCCGTCCCCCGCAAACCTCGTTTACCGCCTATCGCGCGCTCGATCACGATACCCCCAACGTAGTCCGTACCATGTTGCAAACGGCAAGCGACGAAACGTTGCTGGAAATGGCGGCGGCGGATCTGGAACTGGCCTATGGTAAAGCGCTGTGGCCGTACCTTTCCCATGCGGCCATCACGGTGCGCGGTCATGCCATAGCGTCGCCGCAGCCGGGGTATCTGCACAATGACGGGTTGCTTGCATTGCGCGAAGGCGGTTCACGCCTGTTGTTTGCCCATGCCGACCTATCCGGCTATTCCGTGTTCGAAGAAGCGGCCTGGTGGGGATACCAAGCAGCCAAACGGTTGCTCCAGTCTTATAGCTAACGGATTCTTACAGCAATACATCCTTTGAAATACCGCGCCGCTTCAAAATACGGCGCAGTTGCCCAAGAGCCTCAAGCTGGATCTGGCGCACTCGTTCGCGCGTCAGGTCCAGGCGGACAGCAAGCTCCTCCAAGGTCATCAGTTCGCATTCATCGATGCCGTAGCGGTGGCGAATAACCAGACGTTGCTTGTCGTTGAGCATATCGATCCAAAGATGGATCAAGTTTTCGATCTCAGCGGTATGAATTTGAGATTCCGGCGTTTCCGCGCGGTCGTCGGCCAGCGATTCGCCGATCGACAAATTAGGATCGATATCCAGTGGCGCGTCGAGCGATGCGGTGTGCTCACTCAAGGTCAGTATCGCCCGGACATCCTCCACGGATTTTTCCAGCCGCAGGGCGATTTCCTCTA
Organism: Azoarcus sp.; assembly: GCA_031546845.1. Lineage (GTDB taxonomy): Bacteria > Pseudomonadota > Gammaproteobacteria > Burkholderiales > Rhodocyclaceae > Azoarcus. The sequence goes on from JAVBJT010000003.1 coordinate 16,828, forward strand.
GGTTCGACTCCCCGTTGGATGCTGCCTCAATGCGGCGTTGCGCGCGTAAAACCTGATTCAATTCCTTGACTACGTGAACCGGCAAACGGATCGTCCGCGACTGGTTCATGATGGCTCGCTCGATATTTTGGCGAATCCACCAAGTCGCGTAGGTGGAAAAACGGAAACCACGCTCGGGGTCGAATTTTTCCAGCGCGTGCATAAGGCCGAGATTGCCTTCTTCGACCAGATCGAGCAGTGGGATACCCCGATTGAGGTAATGCTTGGCAATATTGACGACGAGTCGCAAATTGCGCTCGATCATCTTTTGCCGCGCCTCGAAATCGCCGATGCGCACCCGCCGCGCAAGCGTCACCTCTTCTTCGGCGGAAAGCAGAGGGTTGGCACCGATTTCGTTCAGATAAATCTGCGTGACGTCGCAGAAAAAATCCTCTTCGACCACCGGCGTCTGGCTTTCGACTAAAGCCTCCGCGTCAGGGGGAAGATCCGGTCCGTGGCTGTCAAATTCGTCAGAGCTAACCGGTTCTTCCATGTGCCACCTCGTCAGCGTGCAGGCAGGTATTTCATCGGATCTACTGGACGTCCCTGCTTGCGGATTTCGAAATGCAACTTAGGTCGATCTGTATCGGTGCTGCCCAATTCGGCAATCTTTTGCCCTTTTGTGACAGCATCCCCTTCCTTGACCAACAACTGCTGGTTGTGCGCATACGCGGTGAGATAGTTCGACTCGTGCTTGATAATGACGAGCTTCCCATACCCGCGCAGACCACTACCCGCGTACGCCACCTTCCCCGCCGCCGAGGCCAGAACCGGGTCACCTGGATTACCGGCGATATCGACCCCTTTGTTCGTCGCCTCGTTGAACCCCGCGAGCACACGCCCTTTCGCCGGCCATAACCATTCCCCTTCCGCCGCCTCTCCCCCTTTGGCTGGCTCACCTTTTGTAGACGGTGTAGCGGGCGGTACGTTCTCAACCGGCGTTGCCGGCGGCTCCACCGGCGGTGTCGGCTGCGGCTGAAGGCGAGCCCAGGCCTCATCGCTGTAAGCTTGCTTTCCTCCTAATGGCCCCTGTTTGATCGCGGCGCCCGGCATCGGTTCGATGGAAGGCGACGGTGCTACCACAACCGGCTCCGGCGATACCGGGAGTGGCGTCGCTACAGCCACATCCGTCGCGCCAACTTGCGATGCGATCCGCAATTCCTGCCCCACCTGGATCTGATTGGGGTCGCCAAGGTTGTTCCACTGCACGAGATCGCGCACACTCTGCCCGTATTGACGCGAAATACTGAGCAAGGTTTCCCCCTGGCGCACGATATGAATATCCTGCCGTGGCATCGCCGCTGCCGGTGGTGCGGATGCGGCGCCGCTGCCGTCACGCACGGGCGCGGGCGCCTTCGATGCGCAACCGCCAAGCAAGCCGGCCACAAGCACTAAACCGAGCAGAAAAGTGTTTTTACTGATTCGCACTGGATCGTTCATTCCGTACCTGCCAGAAGTGGCACGAAACGCACGGTTTCGTGCCAACTTTCCTTGAAAACATGACCCTGTCGCTCAATGAGCAACAGCCGTTGATCACCCATGCCGACCGGCACCATCAACCGCCCTCCCGGCGCAAGCTGAGCCTTGAGCGCTTGCGGTACTCCGACAGCCGCCGCGGCTACGATGATGGTATCGAAAGGCGCCACTTCCGGTAGGCCAAGGCCCCCATCGGCGTGTTTTAAGCGTACATTCGGTAGACGCAAAGGCCGCAGATTCGCACGCGCACGGTCAAGCAAAGGGCGAATCCGTTCGACCGTATAGACCTCCGTCGCAACGAAGGACAATACCGCAGCCTGATAGCCGCAGCCCGTGCCCACTTCCAGCGTGCTGCCAAGCTCCCTGCCCGCGCGCAGAATTTCGATCATGCGCGCAACCACATACGGCTGGGAAATGGTTTGCTGAAAGCCGATCGGAAGCGCGGTATCGTCATAGGCGCTATACGCCAAGCCTTCTTCGACGAACAAATGGCGCGGCACCTGCTGTATGGCCGCAAGCACCCTTTCATCCTGAATGCCTTGTGTGCGCAAACGTTCGATCATGCGCGCGCGCGCGCGCGTCGCTTGTCCGCTATCGGCAAGGCGAGCGCTCATTTCCCCAGCCAATCCGTTACCGGCCCGATATGCCCAACATGAGTAAGATCGATCTGCAATGGTGTCACGGAAATAAAACCGTTCGCCACAGCATGAAAATCGGTTCCCTCGCCCGCATCCGCCGCGTCACCCGCCGCACCAATCCAATAGACCGTTTCATTGCGCGGAGTCGTACCGCGAATCACCGCTTCGGAACGATGGCGCTTACCAAGACGGGTAACTCGCATGCCTTGTAGTTCATCATATGGAACATTTGGGACATTCACGTTCAACAGTACGGGCTGTTTGAACGGCTGGCGCATAAAGCGCGCGGCCAAATCCCTTGCCACCGCCGCCGCCGCGGAAAAATCGGAAGCGCCTTTACCCACGAGCGATACCGCGATGGATGGCACACCAAGCAGATATCCCTCCGTGGCTGCCGCGACAGTGCCGGAATAAATGGTGTCGTCACCCATATTGGCGCCGTGGTTAACCCCGGAAACAACCATATCGGGCAAATGATCCAGCATGCCTGTCACGGCCAGGTGCACACAATCGGTCGGCGTTCCGTTAACAAAATAAAAGCCGCTTGCGGCCTTGCGTAGCGACAACGGGCGATCGAGCGTCAAAGAATTGCTCGCACCGCTGCGGTCGCGCTCGGGCGCGACCACCGTTACGTCCCCGATTTCGCCGAGCGCTTCGGCTAGCGCGGCAATACCGGGGGCAAAATAACCATCGTCATTGCTGACCAAAATACGCATTCTGGGATCCATACGGAGTACCGCAGCACAGACGGAAGGCCGCGTGCCGGACGTGCGATTCTAACATGTGCCCGTTGGCTGCCGAACGCAGTGCGGACTCACTGAAAACCAATACGGCAAACAAAAAGGCCATCCCGAAGAATGGCCTAAATGTTTTATTCAATGGTCGGGGCGGCGGGATTCGAACTCGCGACCCCTTGCACCCCATGAAGGTAAAAGTTCATTCCAGGTCGTCCCAAAGCATCCCATAAACCATTCCAAAACCTTGTTTTGTATGTAGAAAAAGACCTTTACCACTTCAGCCTCGTCTCATACAATCCAACCACATCCGGCAAATTTGTGGGGGGAAATGTGGGGGGAATTTAGCCACACAGAACTCTTCTAGACAACAAGGAGGCAGGCATGGGCAAGCTGACCGTCAAGGAACTTGAGGCCCTTGGCAGCAAGGACCACGGCAAGAAACTTCGTGAAGATGGTGGCCTGATCGGGTCGGTGCGCTGTGGTGCCAGCGGGGTGTCGGTCTACTTTGATTGGCGCTATCGCTTCAACGGCAAGGTAAAGCAAATCGCGGTCGGTGCGTGGCCCAAACTTTCTCTTGCATCGATTCGCTCAGAACGGGACAGGCTGAAAGTAGAGATCGACGGTGGGTCCGACCCGACAGAACGCCGCAAAGCAGAACGACTCAAAGTCAAAGTCGACCAGTTTGAAGAAATAGAAAAGCAGCAGAAGCGGCTTGACGAAATCGTCGCTCAGCGAACGAAAATCACTGTCCAGGGACTCTTTGAGCACTGGACTGAGGTTGATCTTGTACGCCGCAAGGATGGAGGAAAAGAAGTTCGGCGCATGTTCGAAAAGGATGTGCTGCCAAAGATAGGCACCCTTGCCGTCGAGGATGTCAAGAAAGGTCACATCACACTCATCACCGATCCTCTATTGGCAAGAGGCGTCAACCGGATGGCGAAAGTCGTATTTTCTTTGGTACGACAGATGTTCCGGTTTGCCGTCGACCGGGATTACATCGAAGCCGATCCGACCGCAAGCATCCGAAAGGTCAAGATCGGCGGCCCGGATGCTGAACGGGAGCGAGTTCTCAGCCGAGCCGAAATTCAAACGCTGTACCACCAATTACCTAACGCTAGACTGATGCCGCAAACAGAGGCAGCTGTCTGGATTGTTCTTGCAACACTCTGCCGTATTGGGGAATTGTCAAACGCAAAATGGTCTGACATCGACCTCGATAACCGACGCTGGCGCATCCCTGACACCAAGAACGGCAAGCCTCACGAAGTGCACCTGTCGGATTTCGCGGTAGAACACTTCCACAAAGTGAAAGCACTCAGCAATCTTGATATTGCATGGGTCTACCCGGGCCGAGACAAGAAGACGGCACTCTCTAGCAAATCAGTTACCAAACAACTAGGTGATAGGCAACGCAGCAGCGAGCCGATGAAACGGCGCAGCAAATCCACCTCTGCCTTGACGCTACCGGGAGGGAAATGGGGGCCTCATGACTTGAGGAGGACCGGCGCCACAATGATGACTCAGTTAGGCGTGCTACCCGATGTCGTTGAGCACTGTCTGAACCACATTGAAGAGAACCGAACGAAGCGCGTTTACCAGCGGCATACTTACGAACGGGAAATGCAGGTGGCCTGGAAGATCCTTGGCAAGCATTTAGCCCGCCTGACGGCGCACCAAGGGGATGCTTCAGATTCTGCAACCAAGAACATAGCGCCTCCAAGAAAATCACCGGGGGCTCGCAAGAATGCTGCCCAAGGGACAGGCACACTACGGCAGGTCCATGTACCGTCGTCGGAAACCGTACCCGCAGCATAGGCGGACCGAGCATGGAACGCCACGGTATCGCGTTCTTCCTGCCAGAATTTCTTCCCTGCGGGATCAGTGCTTTCACCTCGACAACGCCGCATAGGTCTACTCGGTGAGCAGCGCGACGGCCCAGGCATGGCTAACAATCCAGCGGACAGTCGGCCAACTGTGCCACCCACCTGCCGCTGACCTTCGTCGTTAGGTAGCTTATGCCTTTCAGCGCATGGCACGGTGGACGTGCATACTTCTCCGAGTTCTCCGAGAAAGCTATTCGCTCTGGAGAAGGCGATGCACTTGGGTGGGGGTTCTATTTTGCAGAGCACAGAAAAGGTGGTGAGTATTTTGCCGAGTACCTAAACTTCAGGGATGGTGCAGGCTATCTGTACGAAGTGCAACTTGAGATATCGGATGATCAGATCCTTCCTCTTGATTCACCGTATTCCAAAGTTAATCCTCATGTTCGGAGCCGTATCTCACAGGTATTTCGTGGAAAGGAAATCAGTTTGGGGGTTCATTCCGCGTATCGCACTCTCCGAGATAAGCTGGGCGACAAAGGAGCTTCCGCCGCGCTTCGAGAAGTTGGCATTCTTGCGCTCACTGCTTACGAAGGTACAAAGTCAGGGCACGGTATGACGTATCTTGTTCTAGAGGGGGCATGTATTACACCAGCGCGCATATTCAAGTTCTCGAAAGACCCATATGAGTGGCAACCGCTGCCTATTCCACCAGCCACCTAACCTCTCGTTGTAGGGGGGCGCTACCGATAGGCGATGCGCCCCTGAACTTGGACGTTAGAGCGCACGGCGTGACGAAGCAGTCGATGAAAAAACCTCGGACAAAAGAACTGGACGAACTGCGAGAGATTACATGTGCAGCAACTCGCGAAGCGTTGAGGGATTACGGACCGATTCCTGAACTTCAGGCTAAGGGGCTTATATTGGGAACGCTCTTTTGACCTGCCCGTTTTTTTCGTTCCGAGCCATTCCGCCATTATGTTCGCGATGTCGTTTTCAAAAGACAACACGCGTTGGCCGCACCGCGTCATCGAGACATGATGGGTTTCCAAAAAGCCCATCGTAGCGCCCGCGGTTCAGTGCCGCCACCCGAAATTCGCGCGGAAATCGCCTGAATTCGGGCGCAGCCCGGATGAACCTTGTTCGACCGGTAGTGTTTATCCGCGATCGCTATCGTTTTCGGTTTGCGGAAAATCGAGCAAGTCGGCCGGGTTCAATTCTAGGGTCTTGGCAAGGATGCAGATGTTGAGCAACGCGATGTTGCGGATGCCCCGCTCCACCCCGCTCAGGTAGCTGCGGGCGAGCCCGCTCTCGAGCGCGAGGCGCTCCTGGGAAATCCCTCTTTTCTTGCGTAGCGCGGCAAGGCGGACGCCGAAGTATTTTCTGGGGTCGTAGTCAAGTTCCATAGCGTTTCCGTATTGAAAGGAAAGCTATAGAGGCACGCTCCATGAATCCACGCTTGATAAGACCACGCTTTATGAGTTACATTTTCACCATCCGTTAGTCGCAAAACAAACAAAATGGTATTGAGGAATACCTGTAGTTTTTGTTAAAAAATGTGTATATATGGGCCCCGGCGTCATCGGTCTCCACCCCGACGCCCAGGTCGCCCGCGCAACCGCACGGCACCCACCGACAACAATGACATTGAGGCCCAGAAATGGCCAGAAAGGATGCAGCCTGTCCCGCTGAGGGGGACGTTTTTCCATTCAATTCGCGCTCATTCAGCGCAGCGGCCCTGCGCGATCTTACCAATCCCCACTGGCCTCGCCGCCTTCTCGCCCTCGCCACCGCCTTTCTCCACCTCCTCGTCTTCGTTATCGCCCCCGCGCAAGCCGCCCCGATTCTCGACCCGCTCGCCCCCATCAACAGCACCCCGCGCCTCGAAACCACCGCCCGTGGCGTCCCCGTCCTGCACATCGCCCCCCCGGATGCCGGCGGCCTCTCCCACAACCGCCTCCAACAACTCGACATCGACGCCCTCGGCCTCATCTTCAACAACAGCACGCGTGGCGGCACCACCCTGCTTGGCGGGCAAATCGGCCCCAACACCCAACTAGGCGGCACCCCCGCCCGCACCATCCTCACCGAAATCACCGGCCCGCTCCCCAGCCGGCTGGCCGGCCCCCTCGAAATCTTCGGCACCCCCGCCTGGGCCATCATCGCCAACCCCAACGGCATCACCTGCAACGGCTGCGGCATCCTCAACGCCCCGCGCCTCACCCTTGCCGCCGCCCGCATCGACTGGACCGACCCCAGCGCCGGCCTCGACACCACCCGCCGCTTCAAACTCCTCATCGAAGACGGGCGCATCGACATCGGCCAAGGCGGCATCGAAAGCACCCGCGCCGCCCTCGAACTCATCGGCGGCGCCATCCACATCGCCGACCCCGTACGCGCGGGCGCCAACGCCCTCACCCTGCGCGCCGGCCCCGGCGCCTGGCAACCCGACACCGGCGCCTGGCAACCCAGCACCTCCACCGACACCCCCACCTACCGCGTCGACGCCACCGCCTTCGGCGCCATCAGCGCAGGCCAGATCGACATCCTCGTCAGCGGCCAAGGCGCCGGCGTGCGCACCGCCGCCGACCTCGCCGCCCGCGCCGCCGACCTCACCCTCAGCGCCGACGGCGACATTCGCCTTGCCACCACCTACGCCAAAAACGACGCCACCATCACAAGCCACAACGGCCAACTCCACCTCACCGGCGGCACCACCGCCAGCGGCAACCTCACGCTGGACGCCGCCGGCAACCTGCACGGCGACGGCCCCATCGAAGCCGCCCGCACCCTCACCGCCGCCAGCCGCACCGGCAACCTCACCCTTACCGGCCCGACCCTTGCCGAAGGCGGCCTCACCCTGGACGCCGCCCACAACCTCACCACCCTCGGCCCGCTCACCGCCGGTGGCGAACTCCAGATAAGCGCCGGCTACAACGCCGCCCTCACCGGCCCCACCAGCAGCGGCGGCGACACCCGCGCCCGCGCGCTGACCGGCGAACTCCAACTCAAAGGCCCGCTCACCACCGGCGGCGCCACCCGCCTCAGTGCCGGCACCACACTCACCACCACCGCCCCCATCCAAAGCCAGCGCGACGCCACCCTCACCGCCCCCACCCTCAACATCCTCGCCCCCATCGCCAGCGGCGGCCAACTTGAACTCACCGGCACCCACCTCACCATTGGCGCCGACCTCGCCGCCGCCAACGGCACCCGCCTCAACGCCGACAACCTCACCTTCGCAGCCCCCGGCGGAGCGCTCGCCATTGGCGGCGACCTCAGCCTCACCCTGGCCAACGCCCTCAACCTCACCACCGCGCTGACCATCGGCGGCAACGCCCACCTCCAAACCGGCGGCGCCGCCCACTTCGCAGCCCCGCTCGCCACCGGCGGCAACCTCCAACTCCAAAGCGGCGGCGACATCCTCCTCGCCCACCCCCTCACCGTTGGCGGCAACGCCACCCTCACCGGCGACGGCATCACCCTCACCGACGCCCGCATCGCCGGCACCGCCACCCTCGAAGCCGGCGCCGGCGCCCTTACCACCGGCGCCCTGCTCACCGGCGGCGCACTCACCGCCACCGCCGGCGGCGACATCCACATCGGCGGCCCACTCGCCACCGGCGGCGCCACCACGCTGACCACCGGCGGCGCACTCACCCTCGGCGCCGATGCCCTGCTCCTGGGCGATGCCACCCTCACCGCCGCCGGTGCCACCCAACTGGCCGGCCAACTCGCCACCGCCGGGCGGCTCACCCTCACCACCGAAAGCCTCACCACCGCCAGCAACCTCCTCGCCACCGGCCCCCTCAGCGTTGCCGCCGGCGCTGGCCCCATCCACATCGGCGGCGCACTCGCCAGCGGCAGCACCCTTAACCTCACCAGCGGCGCCGACATCACCCTTGCCGGCCCCGCCAGCGCCGGCGGCGACACCACCCTCAGCGCCGCCAACAACCTCACCCTCAACGGCAACGCCCTCCTGCGCGGCCCCGCCACCCTCACCGCCGGCACCACCCTCACCACCGCCGCCGACCTCACCGCCGCCGGCCCCTTAACCCTTGCCGCCGCCGACATCGCCCTCACCGGCGCCGGCAGCATCGCCGCCACCGGCGACATCCACGCCAACGCCGCCCACAACCTCGCCCTCGATACCGGCGGGCGCCTCTACACCCTCGGCGCCATCGGCATCGACGCCACCACCCTCACCAACGCCGGCGCCATCGCCGCCGCCCAAAGCCTCACCGCCCACACCACCACCGCCACCAACACCGGCCAACTCGCCGCCGGCACCACCCAAACCCACACCGGCAACCTCACCAACACCGGCGTCATCCACGCCCCCCAACTCGCCCTCACCGGCGGCGGCACCAACAGCGGCCAGATCGGCGCCGACACTCTCACCCTCGGTGGCGCCTACTGGAGCAACACCGGCGCCCTCTCCGCCAGCGCCCTCGGCATCGACGCCGCGCTCAACAACAGCGGCACCCTCGGCGCCAACACCCTCAACATCAACGGCCCGAGCTTGAGCAACAACGGCCTCATCAGCGCCTCCACCCTCGACATCCACCTTAGCGGCAACCTCGACAACCACGGCACCCTCACTGCCTCCAACCTCGTCATCGGCGCGCTAGGCAACCTCACCAACGGCGGCGCCATCCAAAGCGCCGGCAGCCTCGCCATCACCCTCGGCGGCGCCCTCAGCAACACCCTCGCCGAAACCGCCAGTTGCCCCCTGACCTCCGGCTGCGCCACCCCCGACGACTACACCTACACCCAACAAAGCGGCCAGATACTCGCCGGCACCAGCGCCACCATCCAAGCCGGCACCCTCACCAACGCCGGCACCATCCAAACCGCCAACAACCTCGACCTCAACATCACCGGCACCCTGGCCAACCAACAAAGCCCCCACGACGCCTATGCCACCGGCAGCGGCACCGGCAAAATCCTCGCTGGCGGCCAGATCACCGCCAGCGCCGCCACCCTCACCAACACCGGCACCCTCCAAGGCAGCCGCCTCCAACTCACCGCCGGCGCCCTCACCAACGACGGCCAACTCCACGCCAGCGCAGGCAGCCTCACCGCCACCGTCGGCGCGGGCGGCGCCACCCTTGGCGCCGGCAGCCTCACCGCCGCCGCCAGCACCCTCACCCTCACCAGCGCCGGCAACCTCACCAACGACGGCCACATCGCCGCCGACGGCCCCCTCACCCTTACCGCCGCCGACATTGCCAACACCGGCAACATCGACGGCTACACCCAAGCCTACGGCCCCGCCCAAACCACCCTCACCGCCAGCGGCAGCCTCACCAACAACGGCCGCATCCTTGGCGACAGCGCCCTCACCGCCACCGGCGGCAGCATCGGCGGCACCGGCCTCTTCGGCACCCGCGGCACCCTGCACCTGGCCGGCCCCGGCGACCCCACCGCCCTCCAACTCATCGCCGACGGCCTCCTCATCCTCGACACCGGCCCCATCACCATCGACGTCGGCCAAAGCTGGAGCAACGCCGCCGCCCAAATCCAACTCGGCGGACTCCTCACCAACTACGGCAGCATCAACCTCGCCGGCCACGTCATCGGCAACATCGACAACCTCGCCAGCTTCGGCCCCGTCGCCGGCGAACCGCCCCCCGAATACCACGCCGTCTGCCCCGCCACCCTTACCGACTGCAGCGCCATCGCACACGAGCGCATCACCGCCCGCGCCGTCGCCAGCATCGGCAGCCTCAGCGGCACCCTGCGCAACGACTCCTCCTACGCCACCACCGGCGGCATAGGCGGCTACGACCCCCACAGCACCACGCTCCTCGTCCTGTGGGAAGGCAAAAACGCCGGCGGCGAAACCGTCCAGATCACCACCGAACACCTCGACCCCGTTGGCCCCCAGCTCTACGTCACCGGCCCCGCCACCATCGAACTGCTCGCCCCCAACACCGGCGTCATCGTTGGCGACGACCTCACCCTCACCGGCACCGACCTCATCAACGCCCCCGCTGCCGATCTGGCCGCCGCCAACGCCGCACTCACCGCCGCCAACGCCACCGCCGCCCCCACCGGCGCCGCTCCCACCGTTACTGGCGACCCCCTGGGAGGCTGGACCGGCCCCGACCCGTCGGCTGCTGGCGCCGCCAACAACCCCCTTGCCAACCTGGCCGACCCCGCCACCCCCAGCGCCCGCCGCCCCGACCTGCTGCTCGCCGCCGCGCGCAGCGGCACCCGCCCCCCCGACAACCTCCCCACCAACCCCACCCCCGACTGGGCCGACCTCAACCTGCCCGCCGGCACCATTCACGCCCAAAACCTCAAGCTCGACTTCAGCGGCCACCTGCTCAACTTCGGCGCCATCACCGCCAGCGAAACCGCCCTCATCCACGCCGACAAAACGCTGACCAACCTCGGCAAGATCGACAGCGACGGCCTGTTGCTGCTGGCCAGCGCCGAACTCACCAACCACGGCGGCATGAATGCCGGCACGCTGTTCATCGAAGGCAAGGACCTCGTCAACACCGGCCAGATTCACGCCCAGGACTTCCTCGCCCTCAACCTCAGCGGCGACCTCACCCACAAAACCGACGGCGCCACCCGCGCCGACATGACCAGCGGCGGCGACCTCATCCTTGCCGTTGGCGGCAACGCCACCATCCACAACGCCGACGTTGAAGCCGGCAACAACCTCATCGCCGACATCAAGGGCAACCTCGACGTCACCGCCCAAACCACCACCACCGAAACGACAAATTTCACCCAAACAGGTAAACGCCAACTTACCCGCACTACCCAAACCGATACCACCGTCGAAACCAGCACCCTCAAGGCCGGCGGCACGATGTACATCGAAACCGGGGGCGACCTCACCCTCGAAGCGGCCAAGGTCAAAGCCGGCGGCGACCTCGGCCTCGTTGCCGGCAAAGACCTCAAACTCAAAGCCGTTGCCGAAAAGCACGAAACCGCCACCGCCACCACCGACAAAAAAGGCCGCCCCGACGGCGACACCACCAGCACCAGCGCCAACCTCACCCACCACACCACCGAGCTTGAAGCCGGGGGCAACCTGCTGCTGCAAGCCGGCAACGACCTCACCGCCCAGGGCGGCTCCGCCAAGGCCGGCAAGAACCTCGCCATCACCGCCGGGGGCAACGCCACCTTCGACGCCGTGCTCGACACCCAAGGCAGCAGCACCCGGCACACCAGCGCCGGCTACGTCAGCGGCGACGACAGCGCCACCTGGACCACCACCCACCGCGACAGCCTCACCCAAAGCAGCACCGCGCGCGGCTTCCAGGCCGAAGCCGGCGGCAATCTCGGCGTGCGCGCCGAAGGCGACCTCACCGCCACCGCCGCCCACTTCACCGCCGGGGCCGACCTTGCCCTATCGGCCGGCAACAACCTCGCCCTACGCGCCGCCGCCGAAGGCAGCCTTACCGGCAGCAGCACCACCACCCAGCACACCGACCCCACCACCGGCCAACCCGTCGTCACCGCCAGCGCCTCACGCACCGAACTCAACACCCGTGGCAGCGGCAGCACCCTTAGCGCCGGGGGCAACCTCACGCTCCAATCCGGGGCCGACATGCACCTCACCGACGTCACCGCCAGCGGCAAGAACCTCGGCATAGACGCCGGGGGCAATCTCACCATCGACGGCGCCGCCAACACCACCAGCGTCACCGCCACCCGCGACGGCAAAGGCATGCTCGGCGGCACCACCCAGACCACCACCACCGACACCACCCAGACCTACCAGGGCAGCCACCTCAGCGCCAACGGCAAGCGCGCCGACGGCGACGGCCAACTCGTCATCCACACCGGCGGCGACATGACCCTCACCGGCTCCACGCTCGCCGCCAACGGCAACGGCAAGCTCGACATCGGCGGCAGCCTCACCGTCAACGCCGCGCAAAACCTCCACACCCAACAAAACACCGAACGCGGCGCCAACCTCGACGGCTTCGCCTACAACCCCCCCGGCGCCGCCAGCGGCAGCCTCACCCACAGCGCCAGCGGCATCGACGCGGGTGGCGACCTCACCATCCACACCGGCGGCGACTTCAACACCACCGCCAGCCGCTTCAGCGCCGGCAACAACCTCGCCATCCGCGCCGAAGGCAGCTTCAACGCCGCCAGCCTCACCGATCAGCAGGCCAGCCAGAACGGCTACAGCAGTGATAACCGCAGCACGCTCGCCCCAACAAGCTTCACCGCCGGAAACAACCTCGACCTTCAATCCGGCGGCGACATGCGGCTTACCGGCGTACACAACAAAGCCGGCGGCAAGATCACCGTCGAGACCGGCGGCAATCTCACCCTGAACACCGTCGCCACCGGCAGCGAAACCGTCAACGGCAAGAACCGCGAGCAGCACCAGCGCGCCGAAGCCACCACCTTTGAAGCGGGCGGCGACATCCGGGTCAAGGCCGCGGGCGACATCACCGCCACCGGCGTCAAGGCCAGTTCGCAAGAGGGCGACGTCAAATTCAAGGCTGGCGGCAAGCTCGATCTGCTGGCCGCCACCGAAACCGACAGCACCACCCTCGTCAAGAAAAACAGCGGCACCTTCAGTAGCTCCCGCATCACCACCACCGACAGCACCACCACCGCGCGCGGGGTCGAACTCAGCAGCGGCGAACATGGCAAGGTCGAACTCGAAGCCGGGCAAGACATCACCCTGGAGAGCGCCGCCATCCACGCCGGCACCGGCGGCACCCGCGTGGCCTCGGCCGATGGCGACGTGCATCTGACCAGCGCGCAGGAAAGCCACACTATCCGCCGTTTGCGCGAAGACGACTGGGCCGTGTCCGAACACACGCACGACAGCGGCACCAGCACCACCGCCCCGGGGCGCGCCACCACCTTTGATGGCGGCCCGGTCGAATTCGACACCCCCAACGGCACGGTTCAGACCCACGAGGGCGAAACCAAACAACGCAACTGGGACGACGAGCACCGAGGGCTCACCACCTTCGGCACCGCGCTCGTCATCGTTGCAAGCTATGGCGCATCCACCTGGGCCTCTGGATTCATCGGCGATGCCAGTGGTGCGGCCGCCGGCAGCGGCGCCACCTTTGCCGCCGGCTTGCCGGCCACCGCCGAAGCCGCGGCGGTGATGCCGGGCTTTGGCAACGCCGTGCTCTCCGGCGGTTTCGGTGCAGCTGCGGGCAGCACCGCCGCGCAAGTGATGACGGGCGACGGTATCGACTTCGGCCAGGTGATGCGCGCGGCCTTCTCGGGGGCGGTGGGTGCGGGCGTGGGGGCCTACTTTGGCACCGAATACAGCGCGGCCCGCGTGGCGGCCTCCGCAGCGGGCGGGTGCGCGGGTGCGGCGGCCACGGGGGGCGAGTGCGGCAAGGGGGCGCTGATCGCGGGGGCCACCACTTCACTGGCCTGGGCGGCCGATGAGATGCACCAGCAGATGGTGGAGCAGTCGAAGCAGTTCAAAGGGGTTTATCAAATTATTGGAACCAACCCGGACGGTTCGCCCATTGAAAGCGATACCTACAACAATATTTCCGGTCCCCGCTGGGGAGGCCGTATCTCGCTCGGAGGAGAACGCACGGACTTGCCTGCAATCTGCACGGAAGGCGCTTCCTGCACGGTAATGCCGGATGGTCGGGTGCTGTTTGAACGCAAGGGCGAAACGGGACCCAACCTTGACAAGGTCATTGAGAGTGTAAATAGCAGCAGCAAACTCGGTGCCTACCAGGGCGGCCCCGGCGCCGCATTCGGTGTGAGCTATGAACCCGGCTCAACGATGGATCGACTGGTGGAGGCCTTCGGCGGCTCGCACGATTTTGGTAACAATCTGGTAGGCGGCTACGAGACAGTCAACGACCCCGCGAACCTGCGCTTCATCGGCAACGCCGCAAGGATCGTGAAGGGATCAGCTCAGTATTACTTCGTCGAAACGATGAATTACTTCAATCTCCTGCCGGCATCGCCGTTCGTGGCGGCTGAAGGCATCACATCGCACAACCTGAACTGGATGACGTATACGAATCCGCAGCGGGAGGAACGCAAATGAGGCGCGAGATATTGGCTGTATTGGCGATAGCACTGACGCTGCAGGCTTGCACCGCGCGCTACCACAACACGGAGGAAGCTTATGCACCGTTTCCAGAGGTGCCGGCCAATCCAGATGGCGTGTGCCCCGATCTGACCGGGACATATCACGCCTACACGTGTTCGGAGGAACCGGGTGATGAATATCGCAGCGTGACACCGCTCGTCAACCTTCTTGGGAAGCCAGTCATCTCAAAAGAAAGTCTGCGCTCCCCTCACGGTACCCCAACCGTCATACCGAAATGCGCCTCGCTTCCGGTTGCTCCCCGTATTGTGTCGGTGCGCTACCTCACCGCGGAGGGAAAGTACGAAACGCGATCATGGGACGAAGGCGCAGTTCTCACCGCCTTCACCCTTTACGACCCAGGCAGTAAAAAGCCGATCTGTGACAAAGGCATTAGGTATTGGCACTACGAGGGAGAGCACCACGGTGTCGAAGGCGGTAACACATACAAGACAGTGGGAATCCTCTCGAAATCCGCTGAAGGTGATCTCGTCTACAAAGACTATTCAGACCGCTTGTTATTCGCTTTCAAGACCATTCCAACGGGCGGTTCCCGAACGGTCCGCACCTACCTCTACAAGGCCTACCACGGCGCCGTGCCGGGTAACTGAGAGACTCCCGACATGTTCTGCCCAGGACGCCTCGTTCCCGTTTTCCTCGCCTTCCTGGCGTTGCAAGGGTGTACCGCGCGCTACCACAACACGGAAGAAGCTCGTACCCCGTTTCCTGAGGCTCCGGCCAATCCGAACGGTGTCTGTCCTGATCTGACCGGAATCTACTATGCGTATACGTGTTCGGAGGAGCCAGGAGATGAATATGCCGACATTACTCGAATACCCTCTTCAATGATTGGGACACCCGTAGTGACTGGCAGGAAAATGAGAACAGTCGAAGAACCACGCACAACGCAGGAAGGCCCGAGGAAAGTCCTGCCCAAATGTTCTCCCTCGCTTGTCATCCAGTCATTCATCGCACTGCGCTATCTCACTGAGGAGCAACTGGAGGCTCGCTCATGGGGTTCTACAGAGAGAATAGCGACAACCATCTACGACCCCAAAGGGGGTAGCGGTGTCTGCGACAAAGGCAAAAGATATTGGCACGACAAAGGAGAAAGCCACGGCGTAGAGGGCGGCAGCATCTACAAAGGCGTGGATACTTTCGAAAAATCACCTGAAGGCGATCTCATTTACAAAAGATATCTGGATCATGGTTTGTACGCCTACGGAACCATTCCCACCGGCGGTTCGCGCACCGTCAACACCTACCGCTATAGGGCCTACCATGGCTCTATGCCATATAATTAATCGTACAACCTGCTCGGCATGTTTTTTTACCCACTTCTTCCTCGTCTTCCTGACACCGGTCACTACCGCCAACAATGCCGTGCTCGACCAGCGGGAAAAGCGGAAATGAAGGCTGTTCAAGTACTCATTGTATTGGCGGTATCGTTGGGGCTGAGTGGGTGTTTCACGCGCTATCAAAATACGGAGGCGGCATATGAACCATTTCCAGAGATACCGGCCAATCCGGACGGAGTCTGCCCCGACTTGACCGGAACGTACTACAAGTATGCGTGCCCGGAAGAGCCAGGCGGCGGCATGTATGCCGACTTTCTTACCGGCCTTCTGGGAGCACCGATCATCTCGGAAGAGGTTCTGGCCCGGGCGCGAAATAACCCCACGCGGGCGCCTTCCTCACCCGTACCGAAATGCTCTCCCCCGCCAATTATTGCGAGTTTCGCATCGGTACGCTACCTCGCCGCCGAGGGGAAGTACGAGGCGCGGACGTGGAATGAAGGGGCAGCACGCGTCGCTGTCACCCTTTACGATCCGGGCAGCAAAAAACCGATCTGCGACAAAGGCGTCAAATATGGGAAATACGAGGGCGAGCACTATGGCGTGGAAAGTGGTGGCACGTACAAACTCCTTTTTACCATATCGAAAAACACTGACGGAGACCTTGTCTACAAACGTTACGTAGATGGAGCACTGTACTTCCTAAAAGTCATCCCCACAGGGGGAGAACATACTATCCACACCTACCGCTATAGGGCCTACCATGGCTCTATGCCAGATAATTAAAAGTACAGCTCGCTCGGCATGTTTTTTTACCCACTTCTTCCTCGTCTTCCTAACACCGGTCACTACCGCCAACAGTGCCGTGCTCGACCAGCGGGAAGAGCGGAAATGAAGACTGTTCAAGTATTCATTGTCTTGGCGATATCGTTGGGGCTGAGTGGGTGTTTCGCGCGGTATCACAATACGGAAGAAGCTTATGCACCGTTTCCAGAAATACCGGCCAATCCGGACGGAGTCTGCCCCGATCTGACCGGAACGTACTACAAGTATGCATGCCCGGAGGAGCCGGGCGGCGGCATGTATGTTGATTTTCTCAACAATCACCTTGGGGAGCCAATTTTCTCGGAGGAAGTTTTGGCCCAAGCACGTAAAAATCCCCCAGGCCCTCCCTCCACACCCATACCGAAATGTTCTCCCCCACCAGTCATTACCAGCATTGTGTCAGTGCGTTACCTCGCCGCCGAGAAAAAATATGAAGCACGAACGTGGAACGCAGAGATGACACGCTCCGTTGTCACCTTCTACGATTTAGGTAAAAGTAAACCGACCTGCGACAAGGGGGTCAGGTATGGGAAAGACAAAGGAGAAAACTACGGAGTTGAAAGCGGCAGCACATATAAAAGTATTTCGACCGTATCGAAAACTGCCGAAGGCGATCTTGTCTACAAACGCTATATAGACCAGGCACTGTATGCCTTCAAAACCATTCCTATGGGTGGAACCCATACCATCCACACCTACCGCTTCAAGGTCTACCACGGTTCCATACCCAGGGCTTTTGCACTCGAATGTCATTGCACCAACCCCACCTTACCCCATTGAAAGATATGGGCCACCTTCGCAGCATCGGTCGCGCCGTGAGCCATTCACATGCCGGCCACCCGCGAATTCTGGTAACCCTGACTGGTGCCGCACGGTGGTTGGCCCATTGATTTCGTTGAATAAATTAGAAACCTGTCTATGCATTCCGAGTGCAAAGGCCCTGGTTCCATACCAGACAACTAATCATGTTGCACGTATGGCATATTTTTCCCAAGGCCCGTTGCTCTTAACTTCTTCGCGCTCCCTAGCGCTGACCTCTACAGGCAACGCTCCGGCGGACCTGCGTTTCATAGGCAATGCAGCGAATATCGTGTCAGGCTCGGCGCAGTCTTACTTTGTCGAGACGATGAACTCTTTTTTTCTCATCTTAAACACCCCCCATGCGAAGGATCGTATTTTCCGCCGTCAAGGCTGTGCCTGCCTTGCCCCTTGCCTTTGCGGCTTGCTCTGTGGCTCTTGCCCAGCCCACCATCGTGCCCGACGGGCGGAGCGCGACCGTGGTGAATCAGCACGACACCGGCCGGCTTACCGTTGTCCCCGCCACGGCGGATCGCGACGGCATCAGCCTCAACACCTATCAGCGCTTCGACGTCGGCCGCCCAGGGGCGGATTTCGACAATACCCGGGCCAATGCCCGGCTTATCGTCAACGAAGTCACCAGCGCCCTGCCCAGCCGCCTGGAAGGCGACATCGCCATTCAAGGCACGCGCGCCAACTTCATTCTCGCCAACCCGAACGGCATCCTCGTCAACGGCACGCGCTTTACCAACACCGGCGCGGTCGCGCTTGCCACCAGCCCCGTGTCGCTCGTCGAATATCACCCCAGCCCCGACCGGGCGCAGAACAACATCCGGCTCCAAACCAGCCAGGGGTTGCTTGAAATCGGCCCGGAGGGGCTTGCCGGCGCCTTTACCCATCTTGAACTGATCGCCAAAGACATTCGCATCAACGGCCCGGTCGAAAACGCCTTTACCCACCCGGAGAGCTCCGTCCGCCTGATCGGCGGCAGCTCCGTCGTCGAAATCGACAGCGGCGTCTCCCCGGTGGATGAGCAAACTCCCTGGCTGCGCTTCATCGAAGGGGGCGACGCCCGCCAGACCGTCGCCGTGGACATCACCCCGCTCGGCAGCCTGCAAGCCGGCCGGATCGAAGTCCTCGTCACCGACCAGGGCGCGGGCGTGCGCCATGCCGGCACCGCCTACGCCATGCTCAACGATTTTTCCCTCAGCAGCAGCGGGGAAGTCCATCTTGCCGGCGGCAGCGCAAAAGCCCTCGGTCATGTCCTGATCGCGGCGGAAACCTTGAAAGCCAGCGACAACGCCGAAATCGACGCCCAGGGCGGCCTTCTTCTGCTGAAAAGTTCGGCCATCGATCTGACCGACAGCACGGCGCACGGCGGTCTGGGCGTCCAGATCGAAGCCAACACGCTCAAACTCACCACCACCGCGCCCCCGGCCGGCTCCTCGACTGCCGCTCCCGCCGTCGTCACCAGCCTGAGCAGCCGGGGCGGCGGCGTCGAACTCAACATCCGCGATACCGTCACGCTGACCGGCGCCGACATCACCGCGCTTACCGACGTGACGGGCAAAATTGGCCAAAACCTCACACTGGACCACAACGACGCCGGCGCGGCCCGCATCATCGCCGCCACCGGCCGCCTCAAGCTCGACGTCGCCGGCACGCTCGTCAACAATGGCGGCCTGCTGCAAGGCCACGCCGCCGACCCGGCGCACCCCGAAGAGGGCGCCGTCCTCATCGGCACGGGGGGCGAACTCATCAACCGCAGCACCGCCAGCGACCGCCTCGCCGTCATCTTCGGCGAAGCCGGCGATATCGTCCTGCACAGCACGGGCGATATCACCAACAACGCCGGCCGCATCATCGCCAACGGCCACCTCAAGCTATCCACCGATGGCGACGTTCATAACCGCATCGACAAAACCCCCGGCGCGTATGACGAACTCACGCAAACGGATACCGACCGCCAGCGCTTCCTCGGCCTGACGGTCTTCAGCGACCACAAAGTCGAAACCGACTACGGCGCGCTCATCATCCCCGATCAACTCGCCTACCTCGTCGCCGACGGCAATCTCGACATCACCGCGCGCAACATTCGCTCGATCGGCGGTCAGATCCACGCCAACAATGGCGACATGCACCTTACCGCCAGCGAACAAATCGAAAATCGCGTCGTACGTACCGGCCAAACCGAATACCGCAAAGTCTGCCGCATCTTTTGCCGCCCGCAAGCCAAATCCACCGTCGTTCTGCATGGCGGCGGCATTCAAGCCACCGGCAGCATCACCCTGAGCGCGGGGAAGGGCGTCATCAACCAAGGCGGCAGCGTCGATGCCGTCGACAACATCGACTTGCGCACGCCGCTCGTACGCGCCGAAGCAATGGACGCCTACCTGGCCATGAGCCAAGCCCACGGCTTCCAAAGCTGGTTCGGCAAGGGTTACGGACGTCTTTTCCGTCAGGACACGGGCGGCGCCTTCAACGCGGGGGGCAGCCTTACCGCCAGTGGCGACCTCATCACCGACGGCGGCGTCCTTCACATCGGCGGCGCCACCACCATAGACGGAACGCATACCCACCTGCGCGACCCGGTGCGCGAACCCGCCCCGACCGACCTCCCCAAAGGCGGCCTTTTCTCCTTCCTCTTCGATTGATATGCGTTCCAGGCGCCCCTTTCCCACCCTGCCCGCCGATCTGCTCCGCGCGCTCTTGGCGTCCCAGGTATTTTTACTGGCCTGCGGCCTCTCTTTTCCCGCAAGCGCCCAGCGCGTGCCCAGCGCGGCCGAAGACCCCGCCCGCCGCCTGCTCGACGAAGAACGCATTCGTCAGCGCGACGAACGCCTGACCCGCGAAACCCCGGAAATCGGCGTCACTGCCCCCCCGGCCGACGATGGCCGCGCCCCGATCGATACGCCCGAAGTCGAACCCGCCTTCCCGATCCGCGAAATCACCATCCAGGGCAACACCCGCCTCAGCGAAAGCGAACTCAAAGCCGTTCTCGCCCCCTTCCGCGATGTTCCGATGGGCATCAACCGCATCAACCTCCTGCTGCGCCGCCTCACCGCCCTGTACCTCGAAAAAGGCTACTTCACCACCCGCTGCTACCTCGGCGAACAAAACCTCTCCGAAGGCGTGCTCGTCATCCAGGTCTTCGAAGGCCGGCTCGAAAGCCTCCGCTACAACGGCGGCCCGCCGCCGCCGGGCGTGCGCCTGGCCTTTCCGCTCAGCGATGGCGACATCCTGCGCCTGCAGGATGTTGAGCAGGGCGTCGAACAACTCAACCGCCTGCGCCGCAACAAAGCCACCCTCAGCGTCGAACCCGGCGAACAACCGGGCGGCAGCGTCGTCAACATCACCAACACCCAGGGCGACAGCCGCTACTACAACATCGGCTTCGACAACGCCGGGCAAGCCTCCACCGGGCGCAACCGCCTGCGCTTCGGCGTCGATTTCGAAGACATCGTCGGCCTGCAGGAAACCACCACCCTGTCCTACACCGGCACGCGCGACACCAACGCCGCGCTCTTCTCCACCGCGCTGCCCGTCGGCTACCAGACCTACACCTATACCTACTCCTACTCCGACTACGTCACCCCGCTCGGCGGCTACTCCCTGCTTTTCGGCGACACCAACTGGCACAACATCGCCTGGAACCTCATGCTCGCCCGCACCCGGGAAGGCCGCAGCAGCCTCGACGTCTCGCTCGGCCATCGCCAAGGCCGGCGCTTCATCAACGACACCGCGTTCACCCCGCAACGCCAAACCAACCTGCGCGTCGCCTACAACCGCTTTCAACAACAATCCTGGGGCAACTGGCTCGGCGAAGTCTCCTGGAGCCACGGCATACCGCTGCTGGGCGCAGACCGCGACCCCGCGGGCCTGCCGAGCGAAGCGCCCTCCAACCGCTTCCACAAATTCGCCACCACGCTTGACCTCACCTACCTCATCAGCCAGGAATGGGTGTGGCACTCCACCGCCTCCGCCCAATGGAGCCGCACCGGCCTTTTCGGCTCCGAGCAGATCACCATCGGCGGCGGCGGCAGCGTGCGCGGCTTTGAAGAAAACACCGCCTCCGGCGACCGTGGCGCCTACCTGCGCTCCGACCTCCAATGGCATGGCGCCCAATGGCTCGAATCGCTCGGCCTGCGCACCCAGCCCTACCTTTTTCTCGACCACGGCTATGCCCGCCAGATCGGTCTCGACAAAGGCACCACCCTTACCGGCGTGGGCTTTGGCGCCCGTTTCATCGGGCACGGCCTTTCCGCCGACCTGACCCTCGGCCATCCGACGCAAAAGCCCTCGGGTCTTGACGCCGATCCCCTGCGTCTGGCCCTGACCCTCAGCTACCAATACTGAACACCGTGAATGCCCTATGTCCCACCCCTCCTCTGGTCAAAAATCTTTTTTTTCATGTTTTTCGACCAATGACCTTGCCCTCGAAAAACGTATCCCTTGCCAAGCGTCGTCGAAGTACGGATCGCGGCACGTGCGAGCTATATGAGGCATTTCTGTGTCCTGTCGACCATGTCGTCAACGTATCGGTGGCATCGTCTCCCTTGCCCACCTTCCCGCTCCACCGCCCTCCCCGCGACCCAGACGGCGGGCCTGAGCACCAGCCGCACCGCACGTATCAGCAGCGGCCGCCCGTCAAGGAGACGGCAAACCGCTGGCGCGCTCCGGTAGTAGGCAAGGATCAGACAACGGCCCAGCACGGACGAACGCAACACGCGGTCGCGGAACGACCTGAGCAGCGCCACCTCCCTCCCCTCACCGTAGACCAGCGTGGCGATGAAACACCGCCCCTTCCGTTCAAGCGTCCCCTCACGGAAGAATCGCCGATGCTCCCGGTCTCCCCGTGCCATGTCGGTAAGCTGCCTGGCAGATCGGCGCCGGCCGTACAGGTGCTCGAACTGCACGCGCTGTTCGCACACTCCCATCTAGGCGAGCTCGGAGGCGCTCACACCGTCGCGCCGGCGCGAAGATGATCGGATCGGGCCCCTCATTGCGCGTCCCACCTTCGCTCAAGTCCGGCTCGCCAGCGGGAGTAGTCGCTGTCGAGCAGGTAGTCGATGCGAGCAACGGCCCGCCGGCGGCGTGCCTCCGGGATGTGCCGCCTGAACAGCCAGTAGGCGAACACGAACGCCGCCAGGGCGGGTACCGCCAACCAACCCAACGAAACGGTGAAGGAACCCGCCACCGCCGCGATGAACAGCACATCCGCTTGGGTGAGCCAGCAACTGCCGCCGCCAGCGAGGAATCGGGTGATCTCGCCGATGCTGTGATCTACGAGGGCAAGCACGCAGTCAGGCCGGGCACGGTCCACGGCCACGCTCACCTCGTCACCGAGCTTGAGCGGGCTGACAGGCTGGCCCATTGCAAACTCGATCAATCGCCCCTCTTCCAGCTTCACGAGAAGGCGATACTCGCCGGCGGCCGTCGGGTGCTTCTCGATGTCCTCGACCCACCCGTGAACGACACGGTATTCATTGTCAGGCATGCTCCTCCTCCTGAGGCAACATCCCTGCGTCGGTGATCGGCGCAGCGAACACGTCGGCGGCCGCTGGAACATCGAACGGCGACGGCGCCCCTGCCTGAACCGTGGCGGGCTCGACAGGCGGTGTCCGCACCGTCGGGCCGGTGTCGGTTCCGCCGGCCAGGTACCTTTCCCCTTCGTGTGCCAGCAGGCGCAGCCGGTTGATGCGCTTCGTGCCCTTCTTGAACCGGATCAAATCGTCGTAGAGCCGCGGGTCATCATCGCGATCCAACTCGAACAGCATGCGGATCGTCTCGGCACCGGGCGCTTTTCCGTTTTCCATCACGCACCTCCCTGCGCCGCAGTGGCGAGCGCGGCAAAAAGCTTCGGTGCGTGGTTCATCCCGGCAATCTGGAAGCCCCTGACGTTGGCGTACAGCGGTTCCTTCACCTCCAGGATCTTGTGCTTCGGGAACGCCTCCTTGATCGCCTTCTTGAACAGATAGGCTCCGCCGCCGACCAGGATGATGTTCTGGAAGCTGTAGCTCGCGCCCACCCACTGCATCATCGACGCCACGGCCTGTTGCGCGATGGAGTGGGCGATCGGCATGGCCTTCGAGATGTCGTAGGCCTTCTGGAAGATCACCGGGTTCTTGCCCGTGCGCAGCGCCCGGTCGATTGCGTCGATGTCGTTGTACGGGGTTCCGATGTCCATGCTGATCTCGGCCGCGATGGCCTGGAGCATGTCCGATACTCCGCGGTTGACCGAGTGGCTCTTGTTCTGCACCAGGCGCATGCCTCGCGCAACGAGCCAGTCGAAGGTCCGCTTTCCGGGATCGATGATCAAGCTCTGCTCATGCTCAATGGTCGCCATCTTCTGGTGCTGTACCGCGAAGTCCACCAGGGCGCCTTGCGGCTGGGCAATGGCCAGGGCCTTGCGCACGGCGACGGTCTTGCCGTTGCCAACGTCGTGCGTTCCGGTGACCAGCTTCTCGAGCGCGCTCTTCTTCGTCGTGAGCGCCGCCACGGGCAGGCCCACGACCAGGAGGTCGATGGCGGGCACCTTCATCATCGCCAGGGCGCCGCGCAGCAGCGCCATGTATTCCGGCGTCTCGATGTAGCGGTCGTGCATCTGGGTGGCGCGGAACGTGTCCGCGGCCAGTTCGACCTCCGGGCCGACCTCGTAGTACAGGCCATTGATGGGAATCGCGACCGTCTTGCGGCGTTCGAACCCGGGCTGGGTCGAAGGCTCGCGCATGCTCGGATAGGCGATCGACGGGAAACTCGCGCAGCGGATTTCGCCGCCCGCGATGTTGCTGGTGTACTTGGTGTTGCCGAAGCCGACATCCACCGCTCTGACCAATAGTTCCATGGGACGCTCCTGAGAGGGATTGCAAGCGGCCAGCATCGGACTGCCGATGCGGCCGATCCACACGGAATTCGCCCTGGAATGCCTCGTTCTCGCAGTCAGCCTGGGACTGTGCTCGCACTCCATTCGAATTTGATCGCGATGAAAGTCGATTGCGCGAACAGGCACGCCCTTGCGCATCCCGTGTCGCACTACGGTCTCATTGGATTTCGATGGATCAAGACCACAGTCTCAGGGCGCGCCGCCGGACCGAACACGAGACGGCATCGAAACGTTGCCAGTGGAAACCAGAGGCCAAGCAAGGGGATGTCAACCCCGCTTGCAGCCTCATTAAGGCACTCTTTCGGAAGAAAAACGCCCCCGGAATCCCGGTTTCAAGTGCCACCCGCAATCCTCGCCGTTTCGGCAGTTGCCGGGTGGTGCGCCGTTGACGATCCTCCCCTCCCCGGTGTCAACTACAGACTCCCGAGGCCATCCTGGCCTGCTCCTTCGCGGAGCGTAGGCGTTGCGGTCGTTACCCGCCTCTTCAAGCCCCGGCCCTCGAGCCGGGCTCGGCATGGTCCCCTGAGTCCATACCCGAAGTTGTTCAACCCGTAGAGCAACGCATGGCATTGCTGGCAGTCCGCTGCCAGACGCTTCCTGAAAGCGAGCCTTGCATTCGAGCAGTTCAGGCGGCCGGCACCTGATGCCGCGCCACTGTTCCCGCCATCCCTTCGAGCACGCGCCTTGCGCGCAGCACGCGGTCGTGTTTGCCCTTGTGGGCTCCCCGTGTGTCCCCGCTCGTGAACCTGGCACTGCCCTGGACTTTTCGGTCAAGGGGCGGACCCATGCAGGTGGATGACGCTACGCATTCGAGGACTGATCCATCCAGACGCGCGCAAGGCCAGACCTTCGCACCGATGTTGCCCGCGCCCTCCGAGGCCGGACTTCATCCCAATCCCCGTCGAACGCAGAAATGCGGAAGCGGGCCGGATCAACGTGTTCATTTTTAAGACCGACCGAGTTGGTGCTGCGCCTGAGACGCTGTGCCGACGAACCGCTGGGTAGGTGGACGTGCTCGTGGTCGCACGTCATGCCGAAGCAACAGACCACGCATCGCAGGCGCGCCGGAATCCGCGCATGCGGTGAGCCGAAGGATTCCACCCCTTTCCCACCGTGGGTCGCCGGGACGGCGCACGGCTTCAGTTCAGGAGAAGTGCCATGTCTGCTTTCAACACTCAACGTGCCCCTCGTCGGGTGCAAGGCGCCATCGGTGTCTGGCGCGATGCGCGCCACCAGCCGCCGCGCCGGCCGAACCGGGCGACGCTCACGCCAACCGAAATCCTCGACCGGCAGCGGCCGGGTCAGGCGAGCCCGCTGCGCGTGCTCGAAACCCTGATCGGACTCTACAACGCGCAACACACCGCGCTGGAGAAAACCGTCTCCCACAAGACCCGACAGGAGCGCGCCGACTTCCTGCGCCGCTTCTTCCGCGACTTGAAGCAAAAGGCCGGTTTCAAAACGGTGCCCGATCCGCGCAACCTCGGCGACCGGCATATCCGGGCGATGGTCGCGGTGTGGCAGAAGGAGCGGCTGGCCCCGGCCACGATCCAGACCTATCTGAGCTTCCTGCGCGGTCTGGCGCTGTGGCTGGGCAAGCCGGGGTTCATCCGCACGCCTGCCCACTACGGACTGTCGCCGGCCGAGTATCAGCGCCATGAGTACGCGCAGCGCGACAAGAGCTGGACGGCGGCCGGCATCGACATCGACGCCCTCATCGAGCGGGTCAGTGCCTACGACCGCTACGTCGGCGCGTCGCTGCGCCTGATCCGGGCGATGGGACTGCGCCGCAAGGAGTCGGTGATGTTCCGCCCCCACCGCTGCGTGGTGCCATTCGAGGCCACGGGCCTTCCGCCCGAGCAACGGGAGGCCGATCAGTACGTGCGGATCAAGGAAGGGGCGAAGGGTGGCCGGCTACGCTACGTGCCGCTGAGCACGCCGGAGCGCATCGCGGCGGTGGAATTCGCCCAGGCCGTCGCCGAGGGCGAGGACACTCACCTCGGTGATCCCCGGCGCAACCTGCAACGCAACCTGCGGCGCTTCGACTACGTGATGGGAAAGTTTGGGATCACGGAAGAAGGGCTGGGAGCCACGGCCCACGGGCTGCGCCATGAGGCGATGATCGACCGCTACATGAGCATGTCGGGTGGCGAAGCGCCCCCGGTGCGCGGCGGCGATCCGCTGCCGCCCGACGTGGACCTTGCGGCGCGGCAGGCCACTGCGCACCTTGCCGGGCACAACAGGGTCAGAGCCGCGGGCGCCTATTTAGGTGCGGTACTGGCCCAAGCCGCCGCACTGCGGGCCAAGCGCCAGAGCGACCCCGGCGATGAAATGCCGGCCAGCGAACGCTGACGGCCGAGGGGACGGGCGGCGGCGGGCATCGACAATCATGTGTCGTTCAGTCATTGTGGCTCCTTAAAATTGAGGGTTGCAGCTATGCCGCGATTACTGAACCCAGGGAGATGATTCACAAAATCTAGCACTCCACGCCCGCCGTATCCTCGGCTTGCTCGTTCGTTGCTGCCACATAGCCGAAACGCTCCCATGTTTGCGGATCGGCTCCGATGGGTCCCACACGCTTCGAATCCAGATTGATGACTGCGCCATGCTGGCCGAGGTATCCCTTGGAGAAGAGTTCGTAGAGCAGTTGTGCGCCGAACCGGACGGCCACATCGTTGATGAACAAGCCTTGCGCGCTGAGCGACACCCGCACCGAGCATGACGGCCGGTTGTCGTCCGGGACCGAAGCGTCCAGCAGTTCAGGAAACAATTCGGTGACGCACGGCAGGCGCGGCGCGGTCTGGTTCCGTGTGCGCCACGGGCCTTGCCCGAGAACAACCTGGGCCGTCGCCTCGGTATTGCCAAGGTCGAGCCAGTACGTGTAGCGGCCTCGCCTGTCGAACACCGCCTCGTGCAGGGTCCGCCGCGCTGCCCGGCTGTCCACGCAACTGACCAGAATGTCGGCGCTCAACGGCGAATAGCGGCTCGTCTGGAATTCCTCGTAGCGCGTCGGATGAGCAATCCAGTCCAGCCCGTAGAACTGGTTGAGACGGTGGATCGTCACAATGGCCTTGTAGCGGCCGATGTCGGCCGGGCTGTAAAGTTGCCGCCCGACATTGGCTTCGCTTACCCGGTCGGCGTCGAAAGCGGTGACGTGCAGGCCGTGCGGGTGACCGAGCGCCTTCATCGCAATGTCCAGCCGGGCGAGGCAAGCGGCCATCTGCGCGCCATTGCCGCCGACGCCGACCAGATGAATCTTGACGCGGCGTTCAAGCAGCCTTGCGTCGATCAGGTGTTCCATGAACCGCCCTCCTTCAATGCCGGCCGGCGCTGTGGGCGCGGGCGGCTGCACGTGCCATCCGGCGCAACGCGTAGTCGCGGAACGGGATGAACTCCCGATGCTCCGGCTTCGTGCTGTCGAACGGTTCGGTGTGCGTAATGCACTCGTACTGGCGCAGGTCGGAGCCGGTCATGCCTTGGCCGTAAAACGACCCGGCCATACCCAACATCGAGAATCCGTCCGGCCCATACCCCACGATGAACCGGCTGTCCGATTCGTTACTCGTCTTGTCTGCCATGTTGCCTAACCTCCTGTCTTGCCGGCTTCGCCCGCGCTGGTGATTCGTCACGAGCGCCCGATGCCATGCCACCGAGTCAGTATCCGGCGCAGCAGGCCCGGCTCAAGGTCAGCGTCCGGGCGATGCTGCGCTTGCCGCTCGCCCTGCCACGGATGCGGCAAGGCGCGAAAGCGACCGTTGATCACCAGCCGGAACTTGGCCTGCGGCTCAGGAAGGTGCAGGCAACCGAACACCCCCGCGACCTTGATGCCCTTGTCGTCGCGGTCGTCGGTGGCCGACCAGAACGGGCTGCCCCGACCATGGGTATGCAGGTCCACGGCCAGCGTCTCGTCGATGTCCATCGGCGGCACGCGGTAGTCGATGCGGTTCGGTGACGCGTCGAGCGGCTCGCACAGCGCAAGACGTAGGGTCCGGGTACGCCGTGAGTAAACCAGCGCCCCGGCCACTTCGTTGGGCAACCCACGGCGTCCGGCTTCGATGAAGTCCTCGATCAACCGGATGGGCAGCACGCCGAAGGCGAATGCGAGCCGTTCGTCCACGGTGCCGTAGGACAAGGGAATGGGCAGCGCCGGCGCGAGGCGCTGGATGCAATCGAGCCAATCGAGCTTGACCTGCACGAACACCCCGTTGGCTGCCAGGATGATGCGCTGACCACCAGTCATGTCGGGCAGGCTGCCGAAACGCGGCGCCGCGATCACCGGGCACGCGGCTTGAAGCGCCATGTCGCGCACATCCATCACGCGCCCTCCCCTTGCCCGAACAGCCCGCCCAGCGTCGTCTTGACATCGACCAGCACGCGCTCCGGGAAGCGGGCGAACCGCTGGTCCAGCATGTCGCGCCAGAAGGCATAAGCACCGCCCCGGTAGCGCAGCAGCTTGCCCGTCACGTTCGGGTGCGTGAAGTAGGAGCGGAAGAAGGCGTCGTTCCAGGCATCGATCTTCTCGACGGTGGTTCCCTCGGGCACCGGCACATTGCCCTGGCAGATGCGTCCCTGCGCGTCGACGTTGAAGAACGGAGCCTGATACAGCGGCGTCTGCGGCGTCGGTCGCCGGTTTCCTTTGACCGCCCACACCCGCCATGTGCGGTTGGATGCGGCGAAAATCAGCCCCGGCTGCGGCACGGCCTCCCCGCGCTCAGCGCCGCCGAAGGCTTCTGCATGGTCGGCGCTGACGCGAAACACGATGTGGCGGGACGCCGGTGGAACCCACCACAGGATCAGATCGCCGTGTACGTAGAGCACCGTCTCGGGCAGGAACCCGCCGTGGGCGACGCGCTGGAGCAAGGCCGCAGCGAGTTCCCTCGCCGCCTGCGCGGTCATGGCGCGTCCCGCGCCGATCACCGGCGCGCCGTCCACGGTCATGACCTCATGGACGGTGGCTAGCGCGCCGCCGTTGCGGCCGTGGTAAAGCAGCACCGCCTGATCGAGCGTCAGTACGTTCTCGGTTGGCGTGTGAATGGAAAACTCGACTTCGTTCATCTGCGATGACCTCCTGAGAACAGTGTCATTCGCAGAGACCGCAGATCAAGCGGTCGATCAGCGCGATGGCCTCAAAGTGCGCGCCGAGGCGGGCAAAGCAGGCACCGAGCGCGCCGGGGTCGTCCAACGGGATCAACGCCTCGCCCATGCGGTCGCAGAATTCGGCCTGATGGGCGAGGTTGAGCAGGTCGTCGTAGATGCGCGTCGTAACGTCGGCCTCGTCCCAGGACAGCACGGCTCCGAAGCCGACGAATTCGCCATCGGTGTCGGGTCGGAAACTGTCGTCCAGCGGCAGGCTGGACAGCGCCAGCGCGTCGGCTGCGATGGCGCGCATCTTCGGGTCGACCAGCGTCTTGGCGGCTCGTCGCAGATTGCAGGGCCGCCATGCCGAGCCATCCTTACGCCTGTGCCCCCCCTTCCCGGAGCGGGCCAACCAGCGGTGCGCCCACGCGGGATAGGCGGCGTCCAGCATCGCGCGGGTGACCATTTCGTCGCGCATGGCCTCGCGGTCGGCCTCGTCATCTTCCTCGCACATCATGTCCAGCGCCGCCGCCTCGTCTCCCTCGCCCTGCCAGTACAGGTAGGAGCACACGTCGTCCGCGATGTCCGGGGTGAACAGGGGATAGACATAGCAGCTTTGCTCGCGCAGCACCTGCAACACCGTCTCACCGAGACCCGGCATCACTGCGTTCATGGCTTCCAGCCGCTCGCCCACCGGCCATTCGTTCTCGTTGTATTCGCACCAGTACAGGTCGAGGTAGGCATAGGCCGTCTTCTTGCCGTCGCGGGGGGCCGGATAGTGGCGGTGCTCGTCGAGGACATTGACGGCCACCCGTGGGTGCAGGCAGTGCAGCGGGCCGATCAGGCGCTTGATCCATGCGTCGATGGCCCGCTCGCACGCCTTCAAGGGATCGGGTTCGCCCTCCGGCAGGTCGATCTCGTGCACGATGCCCGCGTCGATCAGGAAGCGGCTCAGTGCCGCGTTCGCCGCCGTCTGCGAGCGCGAGGTCACCGCCAGCGGCACGTGGGAACTCAGTTGCGGCAGCGCCAGGACGGGCACCGTGGCGACGGCTGGCAGGCTCATGGTATTCGTCATGTCCGGTTTCATGCCACGGGCGCAAGCATGTCGCTGGTCGCCGCCGAGCAAGTCGGGCGCGCTTCATGGCGCGACTGCGCCAAGGCGGCATGGGCAAACCGGCTCATCGCCGCCGAGCGATGCTGAACCGTTCTGCTCGACAAGGCTGCGGCGAGCTTCGACTGCCCGCCCGCTGCGCCAGCCTCGTCGGCCTGAATCTTCGCCAGCAGGACGGCAAGGCGCCGGCCGGCTTCGCCGCCTTCGGCCTGCTTCCCGGCCGACTTCCCGGCCGCGCCCTTGGTGCCGACCGCCTTGCGGAAATTGAACTCCTGCACGCCGTCGCGTACCTCGCCGGGCTCGACCTCGGCGCTCACCAATTCGGGGTACTGCGCGCTGTAGAGATCGCGCACTTCGCGGGGTTCGAGTCCCGGCACGTCCGGCAGCAGGATGCCGTTGTAGCGGAAGGCCCGCCTGATTTCGAGAACTGCAATCGACATGGTGTTTTCGCTCCTTCGTTCGGTGAGATGGCGGTCGCTTTCGACCGCCTTGGGAACCAGTCTCTCAACCGAACGGGCGGATGCAAGCCCTTGCCGTGGCCTTGCGGCGGTTCATCCGAAGAGGTCGTAGGAGTCGCCGCCGACGGTCGCCAAGGCTGGCGGCGCGGCGCTCGCAGCCGAGGTTTCGGCATCCTCGTCGTCCTCGGCGGATACCTGCGGACGCGCCGCCACGGCGGCTGCCGCCTTGGAAGCCGCGCCCGCGCCAGCAGCGGGCTTGGCCGCCTTGCTCACCGCCTCGCCCGCCTTCTTCACCGAAGCGGCCTTTGCCGCCTCGATCACTTCCCTGGTCGCTTCCGCCTGCTGTGCGAGGCTTCGGCGAACCTCGCGGTAGCCTGTCAGCGCCGCGATGAAGCCTTCATCGAATTCCTGCGGCGTCGCCGTCAGGCTCAGCGGCTGCGTCAGCGTCGGCTCGCTCACGTCCTTGCGCGGCTTGGGGATCACGTTCACGGTCAGCCGGCCCGACTTCTCGTCGGCGCTCACCGTCATGGTGAGCGTCGCGGTCAGCGCCAGCGCATAGAGTTCTTCAAACAGGGTCATGTCACGCTCCTTCAAGAAAGAAATGCCTTCGAGACCATGCTACGAAGGCATTTCCGGTTTTCCAGTGGCCTGGGGGCTCACGCGGCCAGGGCGGCTTCCTCGTCGGCTTCTGCTCCTTCCTCCGCCGGCTCATCCGTTGTCGCTGCGGTATCGCCGTCGAGCAGTTCGGTTTCGGGCTGCGCGCCCTTGCGTGGGTAGCGCATGGCGGCGGGGACCGTGCCGTCGTAGGCGAAATTCGGGACGGTGAGCAGCGCCTTGATGAAATCCGCCTTCTTCTTGGCGCGTGCCAGCTTGTAGAGGCTTCCCCCCATCTTCGAGCGCAGCCCCACTTCACCGGCCAGTGCGTCCAGTTCGCTCATCGTGAACAGTTCGAGGAAGGCTGTGTCCCACTTGAAATGCTTGCCCTCGTCGACCTGGAGATAGTTCAGCAGCGCCTCCAGGTCCTGGGTGTTCACGCCGAACGCCGCTGCGGCCGTCACTGCCAGCGTCAGCCGTTCCAGATGCTGCGCGTCGATGGCATCCACTTCGGCCAGCAGGTTGCGAAACTCTGCTCCCTCCATTGCGCCGGCCCCGGCGATCTTGGTCGCCGCCAGCCCGTATTCCGTGCTGCGCACGTCGCTGGCCCGGCCCGAGCGCGCCAGCGCGACCATCACGCGGCGATTGCGTTCGGGCTGCACCATGAGTTCCTTGGCCGTCCATTTGCGCCACTGCATGAGCCGGAAGTCCACGACGCGCTGCGGCGTCTTGTTGGTCGGCGCTGGGGTGGGCTTGGATGCAGGCTGGCGCTTGCCGCCATCGCCGCTGGCCTTGTTGGGTACG
This sequence comes from Azoarcus sp., assembly GCA_031546845.1. Taxonomy (GTDB): domain Bacteria; phylum Pseudomonadota; class Gammaproteobacteria; order Burkholderiales; family Rhodocyclaceae; genus Azoarcus. The sequence continues at coordinate 49,442 of JAVBJT010000003.1, forward strand.
GCCTCCGTCTTCGCGCTCTGGCGCTGCGCCTTCATCCACGCCGCGACCTTCTGGCTGTTGCACTCCGCGTCGAAGCACAGCGAGGTCGTCACTTCGCCCTGGGTGCCAGGCATGGCCGAGACGGCGCAACCGAACGAGGCGCATCCCTTGCAGGCACCGTACTGGTCGGGGCCGACGCCAAGCGCGCCGTCTGCGGCCACCGGCAGCGGCGAGAAGCCGTCCGACGCCTTGACGATGCGAACGACGGGATACTGGTCGCTCAAGCAGGCCGCCTTGGCCTCGACGGCCTGCTGCGTGAGTTCGTCGTAGTGCGTGGGGTGCTGGCAGAAGCCGTCTCCGAGACTCGCATCGAACAGCCCGGACTGGCGGGACGAGTTGTGCTGGCACGCCGCACACTGCGCGGTGTCGAAAATCGCGTCCGCGAGGCGGCGGGCGAAGCGGCCAAGCTGTTCCTTCAACACGCCCACCGGCACCTTGTGCGCAATCACCCCGGCGAGCACGGTGTCCTGCTTTTCCGTGGGCACGCCGGCCAGCAGTTCGGCGTGGCCGAGCAGGATTTGCCGATGCGTGAGCGCCTTGAGGACGGCGGGCGTGCAGGTCAGCAGCGCCAGCCTCCGCTCCAGCAGTTCGGGCTTCCAGCCGAGCGCGGCGGCGGCTTCTTCCTTGTCGCCCTTGTGCCGCATCAGCATGCGCTTGGCCGCGTGCGCTTCCTCAGCGTGCGACATGGGAGCCCGGTGATGGTTTTCGATGGTGGCGAACGCCTCGGCGTCTGCATCACTCAAGGCTTCGATGACCACGGGCATGTCGTAGTCGTCGCCGAACACGTTCTTCGCCGCACGCCAGCGGCGTTCGCCCGCGACAATCTCGTAGAGGTCGGTGCAGGGAATGGGGCGGACGAAAATCGGTTGAATGACCCGGCCGGCGGCGCGCAGGCCCGCCTCAAGCTCGGCCATTTCAACCGGGTCGAAGTATTCGCGGGGGTTCTTGCCCTGCACGATGCGGCGTAGCGGCAGGGTCGGTGTTGCGGGTTGTTCCATGAAGTCTCTCCTACGGTGGGATACCTTCATGTTCTCGTGGGGCCGTCGCGCTTCAAGGGCATGCGTTGGCTAAGGGCGCACGCCCTGACCGGGCGCGCAGCCCGTCATGCGCGGGCTGTCGTATCGACGCCCCCGGTCGCCTCGATCAGATCGTCCGCCGCCTGCATGGCCCGGTGCAGGCAGAGCGCAAGCGAGCCGTCGTCGTGGTGCATGATGTTCAGTTCGCACTGCTTGCCGCCCTCGATCCGATCCCATGCCCGCTTGGCCAAGACGAGGAAGTGCGCAGTCTCGCGCAAGGCCGTTCGGTCCTGGGCGGTGATCCGGTCGAGCAGTTGCCGGTCGAGGTTCATGTACACGCCCTCGCCGATTGGGTGCGGCCCGTCATGCGTTTCAGGCGCGCCGCCAGTTGCCGGTGGTGGTCGGGAAACCGGGTGAGGTTCGGGTCGCTGTCGGCCTGATTCCACCAGATGCTGGCGTAGTCCTGGACCACGGTGTTGTAGCCGCACTGCGGCCCATCCTCGTCGAACTCGGCGCACAGGCGCCGGATGGCCTCGCGGTGAGCGAGCCGGCGTACCGAAACCAGCACGCCGGGGTTCCAGACCACCCACACGTTGCCGCCAAAGGCGCGAATGGCGTCCACGCCGGTGCGGGCGAAGAAGTCGTCCCACGCATCCTTGCCGTTGGCTTTGCCATCGAACCGATCCGTCCACCGGGCGGTCGTAGACAGCCTCGCTTCCAGTACGCAACCGCCGGTTTCGTACATCCCATACTCGTAGGCGACCGTGAGCGATTCGCTCAGGCAGATGCCGGTGCCGGTGTAGCTGCGGGAGCGTGAGCGCCGAAAACCATCGCGCAGGATGAGGCGAGCGGATGCATCGCGGGTGCCGTGGTAAAGCGGCCTTGCCGGGGGGGTGTTTTCGGTATCCATGCGATCCAGGGTCGCACCCTGCCCGGCCGATTCAAGGCCGGCGGCGGGTGCGCGGCTTCACGCAGACGTTGTTCAGCGTCGATAAGCTTGATGCACAGAGGGTGTTGAGCTGACGCACTTTCGATGTGGTGATGGCTCATCTTGTGCCCTGGCAGATACCGTTGTCGAGTGCTCTCGCTCCTGATGGGCCATTCGATTGGCATTGGATCAGCAGTACTGGCGTGCTACCCTTTCAAGCCTCTGCGACGCCCGTCACCCCATCGATGATCATCAAAGAAGCCGACGACAAGAAGCCCGCAATTCAGACGCTGCAAGCCCTACTGTCCCGCCCCGACTGCGGCACCGACACCAGGAAGCGTATCGAACAGGAAATTCGTAACATTCAGGCCGGCATCCGCGGCGAGGAGGAAGCTGCCTACGAGATGCGGGTCCATTGGGGCGAATCCAAAAACTGGATGGCCATCCACGACCTGAGAATCGAGGTCGGCGGCCTGGTCGCCCAAATCGACCACCTGCTCATCAACCGTTTCATGGAGATCTGGGTCTGCGAGAGCAAGCACTTCTCGGAGGGGATCGCCATCAACGAGCACGGCGAGTTTGCTGCCTTTTTTGGGAGCAAACCCTACGGCGTGCCATCCCCCATCGAGCAGAATGCCAAGCACATCCTGATTCTCAGAAAGCTCTTCGACTCCGGCACAGTCAAGCTGCCGACGCGGCTTGGTTTCACCATCAAGCCCGACCTGAAAAGCCTCGTCCTCGTCTCGAAGGGTGCCCGCATCAGCCGGCCGAAGGCGAAAATCGATGGCTTGGAGGCCATCATCAAGAATGATCAGGTCTTCAAATACATCGACAAGTCGATTGACCAGAACAACAACCCGCTGCTTATGGCGAAGATCATCGGGCAGGACACCCTCGAAGCTTTGGCGCGGGAGATCGCGCGGCTACACAAGCCGATTGCCTTCGATTGGACGGCAAAATTCGGGCTTCCGAAGGAGCCTCCCGTACCACCGGCGGCGAAACCTGGGCCCTTTCCAGCAGCATCCAAAGCCGAAGCCGCTGTGGAAGCGCAGGCGCCCGAAAGCGCAAAGCCGGCCGCCGAGGAGAAGCCTAAGCAGAAGCTGATTTGCCATGCCTGCGGCACGTCCGTGGGCTACAACGTGGCGAAGTTCTGCTGGTTCAACAAACCAAAATTCGGCGGCAACATCTACTGCATGGATTGCCAGAAGACCATCTCGGCCGCATAGGTGGAACGCAAAGGGACGAGGATTCCATTGAAAGTACCGAATCGGGAGTCGGCACAACGATGACTGGGCCTTGCCTGTGCGTTGATGCCCCCGAAATTGATGAGGTCATAAACCTCGACACGGGCATCATCTCGCCGGCGAGGAAAGTGATTGGCAGCGACTACGACCGCCTCGAAAAGCTGCGGATGGAACTTGCGGAGGCAAACGCCTCCGGCGAGTCCCTGTATGCCTGCCCCATCTGCATGGTCGGGGTTTATCTCTCCTGCCGCAGAAAGGACGAGAAGCGCTTCTTCTTCAAGCACCGGACGGAAAATGGCAACTGCCCCGCCATCACCCGCGGCGAACTCTCCAAGGATGAGATGTTGGCGCGTAAGTACAACGCCGCCAAGGAAAGCCGCGCCCACATCCGGCTCAAGGAAATCATTGCGGACAGCCTACGATGCGACCCCGAGTTTTCCGAAGTAGAGACGGAAAAGGTTTGGCGCGGGATGGACCGGACGAAATGGCGCAAGCCCGATGTCCAGGCGCTTTGGAAGGGCACAATCCGGATCGCTTTCGAGATTCAGCTATCAACCACCTTCCTGCATGTCATCGCCGAGCGGCGCAACTTCTACCGCCAGGAAGGCGGGCTGCTCTGCTGGATCTTCAAGTCCTTCGACCAGGTGGAGGCCCGCATGACGCAGGACGATATTTTTCACAACAACAACCGCAATACACCTACGACGTGCTTGGTCTGCTCAACGGGCTGTATTCGGCCCGGGAAGGCGAGTGCATCGGATGGAAGCATCCGAATTTCATTTCGGCGGCCAACACGGTCGCCAACAGCTACAAGAACGTCATTCGCGCTTTCCGTGCCGCTCTGCTGGTCTATGACCGCGGCGACCTACTCAAGCGGGAGGACAAGAAAGGCAATTGGGCAAAGCGGGTCATCGAGTACAAGAAGAAGCTCGCCGAGGGCGACAAGGACTATGACCGCGACGAGCAATACGATCCCCTGATTGCCTTTCTCTTCCCCGAGGTTTGGGCGGTCCTTTCCGGCGACAAGTAACGTTTTGGCGACCGTCAATACGGCTTATCCCGCATGCCGCTATCTCCTCTACTGATGGATGTGGTCAAATTCAAAATGCTAAATAGATATACAGGTAACGCCAAATGCATGTAGAAAAAATTACGATCACCGGGTTTCGCTGTTTTGGGCCTGAACCTACGGTAATCGGTTTCAATTCTGGGCTGACTGCCATTGTGGGGCCCAACGCTTCGGGAAAAACAGCGCTTCTCCATGCGCTGATGCGCCTGTTCGGCATCACTCGCGCGCAGCGCACGATTGTTCCTGCAGATTTTCACGTCCCGCCAGAGGAACACACGCCGCCCAACACCAGGGGTCTGACGATCGACGTTCAACTGTGCCTACCCGAATTGATTGCGGGCACGGCGACAGCGGCAACCGTGGCTCCCGTGTTTCGGCACATGTGCATCGACCGCCCAGGCGGTGTTCCGATCTGCCGGCTGCGACTGGAAGCACGCTGGGATGCCGATGGCACCGCCGAAGGAGCCGTCAGCCAGACGTTGTGCTGGGTCAACACCACGGACGATGCCGTTCGAGATGACCAATGCACGCCAGTAGCCGCCGCCGACCGGGGCTTAATCCAACTGTTCTACACGCCGGCAACCCGTGACGCCAGCTCGCAGATTCGAGCGACCACCGGCGCACTGGCGGCGCGCCTGCTCAAAGCGATCGAGTGGTCGGCTGACACCCAAAGTGCCGTCGAATCTGCTACCGAGCAACTCACCACCGCCTTTGGCAGTGAGCGCGCCATTCAGGCCTTCAGCGCATCGCTTTCCAGGCGCTGGTCGAATCTGCACGATGGCGACGTCGATTGCGAGCCGGCCCTGAGTCTGATGAGTCGCCGCTTCGAAGAGGTCGTCACGCGAATCGGCGTCATGTTCAGACGCGGCCCGACGGGTGAAGATCGAGGCCTCGACGTACTCAGTGACGGACAGCAGTCGCTCTTCTATTTCGCGCTGGCTGCAGCCGTCTTCGACGTGGAGCGCGCAGCAGTCGCTGGAACCATCCAGGGTTTCCGGTCCGAGGACCTCAGCATCCCGGCACTCACGCTATTTGCGGTCGAAGAACCCGAAAACCATCTATCCCCTTACTACCTGTCCCGGATCATCGGACAGATCCGTACCCTGGTGGATACAGGCGCCGGGCAAGCACTGATCTCCAGCCACACCCCTTCGGTCCTGGGGCGAGTTCCGCCCGAAGACGTCAGATACTGCCGCCGCGATACGGCCAGCGGGCGCTCGTCGGTATGCGCCATCCCGATGCCGACCGATGAAGTCGAGGCCATCAAGTTCGTGCGCAACGCAATGCTGGCCTTCCCGGAGCTGTATTTCGCACGCTTCGCGCTACTGGTGGAGGGTGATTCGGAGCGCATCGTTCTTCCGAAACTCGCCGAAGCGCTCAACCTGCTAGTCGATCCTTCGTTCGTCGCCATCGTCCCTTTGGGCGGTCGCCACGTGCAGCATTTCTGGCGCCTACTGAACGGCCTCGGCATTCCCCATGCTACCCTGCTTGATCTCGACCTGGGCCGCGAAGGCGGCGGCTTTGGACGAGTCAAGAACGTTCTGCAACAGCTGCTTGCGCTGGGGGTACCTAGAGAGAGAATTCTGGCGGTTCAGGGTGGATCCGTCCTGGACGACGAAGGGCTTCGTAACATGCACACCTTTGACCAAGCCCACTTGGCAGGTTGGCTGAGTTACCTGGAACACTCTTCCTCCGTATTCTTTTCATGGCCGCTGGACCTCGATTTGGCGATGCTGTCCGCTTTCCCAGCAGCCTACGCCGCGACCATCGAAGGAACGGGACCGCGGATGACCAACGAGGCTGCCGCGGAAGTAGTGCTGGGCACCGCAGGGCCGGGCTTGGCCTGCTACACCGGGGACATTGAGCCCTTTCGCGCGCACATGGCAGCCTACCGCTACCATTTCCTGACCCATAGCAAGCCCGCCACCCACCTCCGGGCGTTAACGCACGTGGATGCGGAAGTGCTCAGGAACGCCATGCCGGGGCCGCTGCAGCGCGTACTTCGCCACATCTCGGTTCAGCTGTCAGGGCTCTAATCGTGTCCCTGCCGCCGCGCCGCGTCCCCTCGGAGGATTGGCAGCCCGTTGGTGTCACCGAACAGGAGAGGAACGCTTCGACTGTCGTGAGCTCGACGAGGCACCATTCGGTTTTGGCTGGCCCCGGTGCTGGAAAAACGGAACTCCTCGCACAGCGCGCCGCCTTCCTGCTGCAGACAGGCGCGTCACCGGCGCCTCAGCGCATCCTGGCGATCAGCTTCAAGCGCGATGCAGCAAGGAATCTGGCCAGGCGTGTACGTCAACGGTGCCATCCCGAGCATGCGGCGCGCTTCGATTCCCTCACCTTCGACGCATTCGCGAAGGGTTTCGTCGACCGCTTCGGCCAGGCACTGCCGGAACGATGGCGTCCCACCTCCGACTACGGAATTCTGTTCCCGACACGTCATCTGCTCGAAGACTTCATTCGCCGTGCAGCCATGGCCGATGACTTACCTTTCCATCGGGCACAGATTCAAGCCATTGCGAGCAAGACCTTGGAGCGCCGGCACGTCTTGGCCGACCCGTTGCCCGAAGCTGGTTGGCCACCGGGCCCCCCTGGTCAATGGATCGGCCAGCGATTCTGGGATGAACAACTCCACCAGGGCGTGCGAAGCACACTTACGTTTCCGATGCTCACCCGGCTCGCAGAATTGTTGGTTCGGGTCAATGTGGCAGCTCGGCATGCTCTGGCCCTGACCTATTCCCACGTCTTTATGGACGAATTCCAGGACACCACCCAGGCGCAGTTCGATCTGGTCAAGACGATTTTTCTGGGAACTCCAGCCATCATGACCGCTGTGGGCGACAACAAGCAGCAAATCATGCGCTGGGCATTGGCCATGGACGATCCATTCACTGCCTTCGAGCAAACCTTTGGCGCACAGCGAATCCCACTGCGCAGCAATTACCGCTCTTCGCCCGAGCTTGTGCGCATCCAGCATGTCCTCGCCCAAGCCCTCGATGCGGGGGCCGCAGAGCCCCAGTCACGAACCTCCTCCCGAATCTCCGATGCCTGCTGCTCGATCTGGAACTTCTCCTCGGCTGCAGTCGAGGCACAGTACCTAGCCCGGTTCATAACATCGCAGATACGGGCAGATGGCCTCCAACCGGGCGACTTCGCGATACTCGTTCGCCAGAAAGCCGAAGAATATGCAGCCATTCTCGAACCGGTCTTTCGCGCTCAAGGAATTGCCTTGCGCAACGAGGCTGCCAAGCTCGGGGCCCAGATGCTCCAGGAACTGCTTACCGAGCCGTTGTCGGAGTTGTTGGTTCTGATTTTGCGCTTGGCCACGGTTGGCAGGGCCAGATCAGCCTGGAGCGATGCACTCCAGGCGCTGTCATCCCTGCGCGGCATCGTGCCCGAAAACGAACGAGGACACCGACAGCTCGCACTGGACCTTGATACCTTCGCGCGCCGATTCAATAGAGCTTTTCCCACCCCGCCTCAGACCGCTGAAGCGGTACATGCAGTCATACTGTCCATCGTCGGATTCCTGGGGCGCGACGCACTCATCGCCGCGAATCCCGCGTACGCCCAGGGTAATTGGCTGTCGGAGGTCGAACACAGTGTGGCTCTCCACCTACAAGCCAGCACGGCCGGGGTACCTGACTGGACTACTGCGCTTGACGCCTACGAAGGAACGCATGCCCTTCCACTCATGACCCTACACAAGAGCAAGGGGCTGGAATACCACACCGTAATCTTCGTCGGTCTGGATGATTCAGCCTGGTGGAGCTTCCAGCAAGACACGGCAGAGTCCACTGCGGGCTTTTTCGTGGCCTTCACTCGTGCAAAGCAGCGGGTGATCTTCACGTATACAGCCGAACGGGGAACCCGCACTACTATCGCTCCTCTCTATACATTGTTGCAATCGGCAGGTGTTCAAACAGTCTCCATCGCCTGATGCGCCAATATCAGGCCGGCTCTAACACCGCACCACGGTGGTCAGCCCCAGAATCCTCTGCGTACGCTTCGAGAATGACGCATCGGAAGTCAAAGGTATTGGCGGCCTCGTCTTGCTGCAAGGCGCGCTCGAAACCTTCCGGATCGAACCGGCGGCAGGTGTCCAGATAGTCCAGGAACCGTTGATCGGCACAATGCTGATCCCATGCTGCTTGATAGCGAGCGATCATGATCTTGCTCCTCAGTGAAGGCATAGAAATACCGACCCAGTCCTGCGTTACCAGAGCTTTTCTCCTTTCTGCCCTAATAGGATCGGAAACCAGTTTCCACTCCGCCCAAGGCCACGTCTTGTCATCAATCGTGCAATGACGCTGACCGGCCCTCGAGACGGAGGAAGTCGATACGATATTTCAAATACAACGACCTGAATAGTCATTCGGAATATTTCGTTGATTATATTCTGTGGATTAAAGATCTCGCCACCCTCATCCTCCTTGGCGTGGAAGATGAGAATTTCAATGCGCTGTGCCGCAACTTGGCCAAGCAAGTCAAAGCTGTCCGGCAACAAGCCGATCTTTCGCAAGAGGCATTGGCTCTGCCGGCTGAGGTTGATCGAACAGCCCTGCTGCAATGAGAGCAACCGCCGGATCGCGTCATTCAACGAACCGAGGACGGAATGGCTCTACCCAGGGTCTGCTACGTTGCAGCGGCCTCCGCCGAGCCGACGAATCCCGCTTTCTTCTTGTCCTTCAATCGATAGCTGTCGCCCTTGGTTTGAACGATGTGGGCACGATGCAAAATACGGGCGCGCATCCCGGCCGGCATCTGGCGCAGACTGCGAATTCGACCTGATCGACCCGGAATTCACGCTCGCGGGAAATACCCGGGAAACCTACGGTGACGGTTCGTCCGCCCTTACCGCAAGGTCGTGTTGCCCACCCTCTTTCGCCGCCGCCGCGCCAAGCCGACCAATCACATCGTCGAGCTGCAGCTTGCGCTCACCCAGGCCAAACGGGTGCTGCACCACGATGACCTCACGGCTCTGCTCAACCGACGGGGCTTTCGGCGGACATGCGACGTGCACCCGGAGCAAGCGCCGGTGGCCCTCTCCTGTGCAATGGTTGACCTGGACGACTTCAAGGGAATCAATGACGTCGACGGCCACCCGGCCGGCGACGCAGCCTTGCTGCACTTCGCCGCGGCCTCAGGCGCGGTCTGCGTCCTGAGGCCGCGGTGGCGCGGCTCGGGGCGGCGAGTTTGCGCTACTGCTGGTGGCACCGCCGGTCAAGAAGTTGAACGTATCCTGTGAAGGATTTAACACGACCTACAGCAATATCCTTGCACAATACTGACCGAAACACTCAGGCTTTTCGCCGGAATTGCCGAAAGACTCTCCTGGGAATCCTTGGCGCAGACGTTGGCCCGAGCCGACACCGCTTTGCTGGATGCCAAGCGGTGCGGGAAAAGTTGCATCGTCCAGGCTGCGAAACCGACGCCGTGAAGCAGGATCCCGGATGGGATCAGCGGACGTTGGACTCTCCCGGGTCCGGGGCGGTCGAGAACTCCAACAGTCGCGCGGGCGGGAACTGAAGCGTTTCGGCAAGGACGCAGATGTTCACGAGCGACACGTTGCGCACACCGCGTTCGATCCCGCTCAGGTAGCTGCGTGCCAAGCCGCTTTCAAGTGCCAGACGCTCCTGCGAAACGCCCTTGGCGCGTCGCAGCGCGGCTAGGTGGCGGCCGAAGCGGTTGAGGGGGTCGTAGTTCAGTTCCATAGCCTTTTTGCCTAGAAATGGACACTAACGGGCCACGCCTCATGAATCCACGCTTTATAAGAGCACGTCTTATAAGTAACATTTCGATGAACTTAGACAGTTTTTGACCTTGCAAACGAACATGACGGCTCCAGCTTCTGCGCCCACAACCCCGGTTACTTGTCCGCACGCCCCGACATTCCGAGTTCTTGACCGCCTGGAAAAAACCGAACTGGGCTCTCCCGAAAACCGCCTGTGCATCGGCTGCTTCAAGCTTGCCTACCACGACGGCGTTCTCCTCGTGGAAAACGGTTCCGTCACCCTTAATACGTCGAACCTGGAGCCGGACGCCATCCGCGTGGTCCTCGGGAATCGTCAGGTGGTCATCGACATGTGGGTGCAAGTGTCCAGCAGTGTGGCGCTGACTGCCTCGCCTGCGGAGATGGAGGCTGCACGAACGTACTTTGCCGATCGGGGCATCGCCGTCTGCGTGAATGAGTAGGCGGTGACGGCCGTCGCGGGGTCCCAAAGTTATCCACAAATCCTGTTGGGAAGCCTGGGGACAACCTTTCATCGCGCCAGCGCGAAGTTCGAAGGGATCGGGCCGCCCGGCGGATCACGGGTTGTCCGCTGAAATTCCGGGCAATTCACCGTATTTACGACATACCGGAAGCGCAGCCTGACCCTTGTTCAACCCCTCGTCCGACGGGTCAGGATGCCCGGGCGTGGTGGCCGGATGACGCTCACGCATGGTGCGACCCGAGGAGTGCCGGCCTGACGGCACGTGCGGTACGCGGCACCGCGCCGAAGATGTCGATAGCACCATCCTCGTCCAGCCGGACCGGCTTGAGCAAGTCGTGAAGCGCCCGGCTGGCGGCCTGGGCGTAAGACCTGAGCGGATCGCGAGCGTCCCAACCTTGGAGTTGCTGGTCGCGCACCCAGAACGCATGCCCAGTACCCGCCCGCTCGGAGACGAGCGCATGGCGATAGGCTTCGGCGGCGGCGTGTACCGATGCCGGCGCGAGGAACGAGAAGACGTGCGAAGTCAGCCCCGCGATGGTCGGTTCGACCACCAGATACAGATCATCACGCGGCGTGGCCAAGACATAGCGAGCCAGGCGATCAGCACCCCACTGCGCGTTCGGATAGCCGAAGCGGCGGAAGAGATAGGCGAACAGGGCGCCATACTCGATTTCGCTGCCGACCACCGGGCCACGCACGGGATCCATCGAACGTGTTACCTGCCCGCGGTCGTCATGGCATTGCGCCAAGAACTGCAGCGCCTCAAGCGCCACCGCATCGGCGGGGAGTGAAGCGAGTTTCATACGAAAAGACATAGCCGGTACCTCCAAGACAATGATCGTCTTGATACCGACGCCTTCAACCGGGCGAATCACAGCCAAGCCACCCGGCGAGCAGTCGCTCCCAGGCGCAGGCAAGCCGTGACGCTACGGCGCGAGGACGTCCAACGCGAACGACGACATTGGGTAGCACTCCTGAGAATCGGGAAAGGCTTCGAGATAGATATCCAGATTCGCCGGAGTTTCTGGCACGAACACAATATCAGTCACACCCGATGCCGCGGCGGCGCCCCAAAGGCCTGCAACTGGCGAATCGCATAGCCGGCGCCCTGCTCGTCGCGCCTGATCTTCGACAGCGAGCGCTCGTTGATGCAGCGTCCGTCAGCGCTCAGGACCAGGGTGCGCGCCGTGGAACGGCCGGCGTAGCGGCCATTGAAAGCACGGTATGCCGTGCCGATGTGGCCCCGTTTGACAACACACCCGGACGCGTCGCTCCGTCCGAGCGGATCGCACAATAGGAGAGCACGCCACACACCTCGGGCAGCAAGGCACGCAACAGCCGGAACGCTCGTCCGAGAAACCAGGACTCCCCCCCGTTTGCCGGCACGGCGTCGAGCAGCACCAGGCGCCGGATCTCGACGCCCTGCCGCGGAGGCAGGCCGTCGAGCCACGCGGGGACAGCGCGCTCCTGAACGGGCAGCGCCCCGCTCTGCCATGGGCGCCGGCACGCGCTACGCGCAACACGCCGCGCCTGCCGGCCTTTGTGAGTGGCAGCAGCACGGAAGTGGCCCACGCCGATTGAAGGCGCTCGGCCGCCGGCCCATACTGGAATCGCTTCTTGCGGACGTCGTGTCTGCGCAGCCTTCAACACCGCCCATCGCGGGTGGCTTGAAGTCCGGCTCCTGGCTGGCGTCGCGGTCGTTACCCGCCTTCTGGTGCCAGATTTTCCTGGCTGGCCGCTCGCTTTGGCGATCGGCTCCGTAGCGGGCTTCGCGCCCAGCATCCGGCCTGCCGGATGCGTGTCATCCGAATCGGTTCGTCCGATTCGCGAGTCCCTGCCTCACTGCATGAGCTGGCCCGAGTTCGCAAGAACCCCGGGCCTCCACCCGGCACACCGCAAGGTGACGCCACCGAGCCGCTTCGCCCTTCCGGGCGAGGCCCACCCGAACGGGAACACTGTTTCCCGTCCGGGGATGGGTGTTCCCTTTTTCAAAGGAGAACGCCATGTTCGCATCGATCGCAACCCGATCCGTCGCACGCACCTGCGTGCTGCTGGGAGGTTCCGGCCAAAGCCGGCCGCCCACCGTGCAGCCGCAGCCCCTGGCCGCCCTGCTGCGTTCACTGCCTTCCCCGTCGGGAATGGCGGGGGATGCCGATGAATCGCGTCACGTGGGGAGCTGAGCATGCTCAATTCCTATCGCAAGCGCATTGCCGCCATGGCGATCCAACTCGCCAAGGATGACCCGCAACTGGTCAAGGAAGTCATCGCCCGTCTCCGTGAGTCGGGCGACATCGAAGCCGACGATCTGGTTTACCTGGACCGGATCGCCGACCGCTGGATCAGGATTGCTCAGGAGAATCTGGTTCGGGGCCAACGACGCTGAGTCGCGGGGGTGGCAACACCCCCTTGGCCTTGGCCATTTCCAAAGCGATCATCTCTAGCAGATCTGGCCGTTCTTCGCCGAGCACGTTGGTCCATTGGGCCAGCGCCGCCTCGGCGTCGGCTTGCGTTCGCACGCCGTCGAAGTCGATTCCGAGCTTTCGGAACTCCTCGACTTCGGCGGGTGTGAACCGGAGTGAATCGCCTGCGCGCAGCATGTTGTCGTTCTCCTGAAAAGGGATTGTCGACCAGCATAGCCAAGCCGTACATCCATGCAACCCCAGGGAGACCCAGTCGTCTCCCGGTCGGGGACGGGTGCCTCCCATTTTCTTGAAAGGAGAGTGCCATGCCCCCTGAGAAACGTCCCCGCCCGAGGCGCTCGGGCATCGAAGCAGAAGAAGAGCACGCCTGGGTCGAGTTCTACCGGCGCGTGCGCAGCGATGCTGTGCTGGCCGCGGAAGTGCTCGCCCAGCTCGACAAGGATGCCGAGATGAAGCGCAATCACCTGGCGCTGTTCCTGACCTGCAAGGAGAACATCCGGCGGGAAAAGGCGCGCGAGGCCCGCAACAAGCGCATCGGCTACTTCGTGCGCTGGCTTGCCCACGTGCTGCTCGTGCAGCCCCTGCAGAGCCTGCGCGCCCTCGGCGGCACCAGTCGCGACATCGCGATCGAAATGCTGCCCGAGCCGTCGAGCCAAGCCCGATCGGCACCGCGCGCCCTGAGCGCCGCTGCCGACACGGGCACTTCTTCGCCTGGCGAGGTCTTGCCGCCCCGCCGCAACCGCAAGGTGCGGCCCGATGCCCCTGTCCCCGCGGAGGTAGGCGTGGAGAAAGCCGATCCGGCTTCCTCCTGAGCAGCGAGAAGCCCACGCGACCTGGCGTCCTTCGACGCCGGTCCGTGCGGCCTCGCCCCGCTGCCCCGCGCCACACCCCCGATTTCCTAGCCCCGGCCACCGGCCGCGGGCGCTTCACCCCTCGCCGCCGGGCGCTTGCACGGCGGCCTCCCATCACTTTTCGGAGCCAACCACCATGAGTACCGTTTCCGACATCCTGCGTGCGACCGAACACCATGCCGAGCGCGCCATCGTCCAGGAGTTGCATCTGATGATGAAGCAGGTCCTGAAGATGCGCGCCAGCCTCGCCCTCGATGACAGGGACTACGCGGACGCCCTGCTGCTGAAGCTGGATCGCCTGCGCGACGATCAGGTCGTGCGTCCGATCGGCGCTTCCGAAGCGCTGCCGATGCCGCCCTTGCCGCCGCTGCCGACCCTCGACGAGTTGTTGCCGCGTTCCCCGAGCGACTACGAGGTGCGCTTCTTCGCTCGCGAATACGGTGACCTTGAGGATGTGGCCGTCGTCGAGAGCTTCCCGCTCGCCGTGCAACTGGCCGTTGATCGGCATCAGGCGGAGCCGGACGATCTGACCGAAGCCGACTGGACCCAGGGCCGCGGCACGCTCACCGTGCGCTCGCACCAAGGCACCGTGCTGGTTCGCGTCGAAGCGATCGAGACGCCGATTCCGCCCGTGCAACTGCATGTCGCACGGGCGTGCATGGCACTCGAGAACGGGGACCACGGACCGGCGCAGCAGCTCTTCACGGGGTTGCGCCAGGCCGCCTGAGATGGCCGCCGACCTCCAACGCGCCATCGCGTTCATTCGCGATTGCGCCCGAAGACGCGGCGATATCAGCGTCGAATTCGCCGAAAGCCACCGCTTTCACGAACTGATCGTTACCGCGGATGGCGAACTGGCCATCAACGCTTATGCCGGCGAGCCGGTGCTGATCGCCACCACGCTCGAGGAACTCCCCGAGCCGGTGATCGGTCGGCTGCTGACCGCCTGCGCCGAGTCTGGCCACCCCTAACCCCTGTCGCCGCCCACCCGGACGGCCAGTAAAGGACGTGTCCCACCCGGAGCGCCGTCCATTTCTTGGAGCCCACCAGCATGGCCGTACAAGAACCCTTGACTGCCCGCCTTGTCCCGGGCATCGAAGGCAACGCCGCGATCACGCACGCATCCGAACCGGCCACGACGGCCGAGCACTGACACCCGAGGCCACGCGGCCTCTTCTTTCACCCGACGGGGGATCCCTCCCCGTCGGGCGTGGGCTTCTCTCGTCTCTCTCAAACGGAGCAGAGCATGTCCACGACAACCTGGACCGACGCGCCCACGCCGGCTTTCACGGCCGAGCAATTTCCCCGCATCCTCGGATGCCTGACCCTGGCCGCACCGCGCGACCGAAGCACGCTGACGATTCTCGGTCTGCACGCCATCAACCCGCGCCCTGCGGCCAACGGCCCGGCCCGGATCGCCTTGCGGCTCGACGACGCCTTGGTTGCTGCCATTGAAGCGACTGGGGCGATCTATCCGCTACGCCATGCCAAGGTCGGCGACAACTACTGCGTCGCGTACATCGCGGAGCAGCGCACGCTGTGGCTGAAGTACCAGCAGATCATCGGATCCCGCCTGCTGATCGGTCTCACGGACGCCCAGGCCGCAAGGTTCGAAGACGCGATCCAGCAGCTTCTCCGGCCACGGCACACGGCAGCCCCGGATCTCGGTGGGGCGACACTGCTCGACGAGATCGCCCTGTTGACCGTCCGCGGGCCGCGCATCGAGCTGCCGACGCTGCAACTGCAGCACTACCCGCGCATCAAGGCGCTGATCCAGCAAGCCGGGGGACGCTATGCCCGCAATGGCTTCGCGTTCGGGGCCGGTTGCGATGTCGAAGCCGTGCTCGCTCAACTTCTGGTCGGTGAACAACCCAATCCGAAGAAAGAGCGCCAGGCGTTCTTCACGCCGCCCGAACTCGCGAACGATACGGTGGCCGTGGCCGCACAAGCGCTGGGCAGCCTTGCCGGCAAGCGGGTTCTCGAACCCTCCGCCGGCGACGGTGCGCTGGCCGACGAAGCCCGCGCCGCCGGCGCCGACGTGCTCGCCGTCGAAATCGACGGTCCGAGCGCGCAGATTCTGCACGACAAGGGCTACGAGGTGCTGGAGCGCGACTTCCTGTCGCTGAGTCCCGACGAAACCGGCCTGTTCGATGCGGTCATCGCCAATCCGCCGTTCCGGCGCGACCAGGATGTGGCCCATGTGAACCACATGTGGCGCTTCCTGCGTCCCGGCGGCGTGCTGGTCAGCATCATGTCGCCCAGTTGGCAAACGGGCCGCACGCGAGCGCAGCTGGAGTTCCGCGACTTCGCCGAAGCGAAGGCCGCGCGCATCGAGGAGTTGCCAGCCGGCGCGTTCAAGGCGGCCGGCTCCAACGTTGCCGTGCTGCGGGTCCTGCTGTTTCAGCCGGCGAACGCATCGATTCCGCTCGCCGCCGAGCAGTTGGCGTGAGGTGCCGATCATGACCACCGTTACGCTCAATCCGGAGCGTCAGCTCTATGTCCTCGACCATGGCCACGGCTACACGTGCTTCGGTTTCGCCAACGCGCGGGATCACGCCAACCAGATCGCCGGGCGCCTGGGGCGACCGGATCTCGCCTTCGACGCCGAGGACTTCAGCGCGCTCAGCGGCTACCAGAAGTACCTTTCGGGCGTGCAGGCCTGGGGCGCATCGCCCCTGAGCCGGCAGACCTACTTCGATCCCGGCACGGATCCCAAGGCGGCCCGGGTGCTGGAGCGCTGCCGCAGTGCCGGCAGCAAGGTCCGCCTGATCCATGGCGACCCGGCGACGGGCCGTGCCTGGCTCGACGAGCATGACGTCGTCGGCAGGATCGGCCGCTCAACGGGAGCGCTCAAGGTTCCCCTGCTGGTCGAGCCAGGAGAGAGCGGCGGCACCGCCATCCTCACGGCATGCCTGCTGGGGATCGTGGACTGGAAAAGCGGCGAGTTCATCTTCCGCCATCCTGCCTACCGCACGCCGGATCTCTCGATCCGACGCGGGGATACCGCGGACCTCCCCTGGGAGGTTCATGGCGCCGACGGCGTCGTCGCCCGCTTTTCCGAGGTCGGAAAGGCCGGAGCTTATGTCGCGTTCATGTGCGGCAAGACCGTCGAGCTGCGCATCTTCCAGTAATCCCGGCCCGTCCGCTTGACGGGCAGTTCTTGCGCGGCGCCCCAGGCGGGCACTGCGCCCAGGAGAATTTGCATGATCCAGAACCCAATGCCGGAGGTTGCCGCACGGCGACCGGCCGAAATGTATTTCGAGACCATCAAGGCACGCGCCCGACGGATTTTCGTCGCCGCGGTCGAAGCCGAGGCGGCTTATCGCGGTGTCCACAGCGACGGCGACAGCCCGAGCTACCGGGCTTTGCTGCCCTTCATCCGCATGGTCGCCGCCGAACGCGACAGCCTGCGTGAATTCGTGCTGTCGCTGCCAGCGCCGGCCCGAGAGGACTGGCTGGCGCGACAGGCGCGCGGGCAGGCCGAGCGCAACCAATACCACTGGTCACAGTTGCTCCTGCAGGTGCGCGTCGCCGGCCAGCGCCGGATCGACAACTGGGACATTCGTTGCCTCGGCGGCTTGATCGAGTTGTTCCCCAACTGCGTGCCCAGGTCCTGGCGCCGCGCCACGCTCTACAGCTACATCGCTGAGACGTCCGGCGCGTGGCGCGTCAGCGCAGGGCCTGCAACCCCGAGTTTCCCCCACGGCACAGGCCATCCACGGTCCTGATCGCCACGGTTTCCCCGTCCGCCTGACCGGCGGACATCTTGTCACCCCGAGGGGCATACCGCTGCCCCTTGGGGCCGGTTCGTCCCTCGTTTTCCTTTCAAGGAGAAAACGATGAACCATGACTCATCCACGCCGCAAACGGCGTCAGCCATGTCCGACAAAGAACGGCTGGCTCGCAACAAGGAAATCCTGCTCGATGCGCTCACGCATGCTGGCGCATTCCGGGCCTGCGTGACTTACCAAGGCGGCGGCGATGAAGGCTCCG
Source organism: Azoarcus sp. (assembly GCA_031546845.1). Classification (GTDB taxonomy): domain Bacteria; phylum Pseudomonadota; class Gammaproteobacteria; order Burkholderiales; family Rhodocyclaceae; genus Azoarcus. Next base: position 67,217 of record JAVBJT010000003.1, read on the forward strand.
ATGAAGGCGTCAGTGTCTTCGGCGCCGACAACGCGTCCCTCGAACTGTCCGGCACCGTCTCACTGTTCTTCGAGTGCTACGGCCAAGAAGACGGACAGTGGAAGACCGCGATCGTGCAGCAGGAACAGCCGCTGGACGCTGCGCTCTGCGACTACGCGATGGAGGCGGTCAACCAGCACCACAGCGGTTGGGAAAATAACGAGGGAGGCTACGGCGAGGTCGTCTTCGAGTGCGAGACCGGAACGGTTCGCATCGGGCACAACGACTATGTCGTCAAGTCCGACTACACGGAGACCGTGCTATGAAGGCCCATGTCTCCTTGGCTTGTTGGCCGGGCCTGCGCCATGACGAAGCCGCGCAACACCTCTCCTCGCCGCCGGTCGAGCCTTGCTTCGGCCGTCTGTCGACCGAACACGTGCAACTGGTGCCGCAAAGCCGGGGGCAGCTCGACGACATCCTCGTCGATGCACTGAGCCAGGCCTTCCCGGCCACGCGCTTCCGGCTCCATGCCAACGTCCGGGTACTGCCTCGGCATGTCTTGGCGGACCTGTCCAGCTTCGCATTGCATGCCGAATGGTTCACCCAGGCAGCGCGCATCAGCCAGCGCCTGAACGCGCCCGCCTACACCGTGCATGCGGGGCGGCGCAGCCAGACGACGCTGGGCGGCATGCTGGACAACGCCCGCCGCTGCGCGGACTTGTTCGGTTGCCCAATCGGCGTCGAGGGCCACTATCCGACCCGGGAGGACACCTGGCTGGTGTCCAGTTGGGAGGAATACCGGACGCTGTTCGAATCGGGTGTGCCCTACGCCCTGGACCTGTCGCATCTGCACATCGTGGCCGCCCGCAGCGGACGGCGCGAGGAGACGCTTGTCGCCGAGATGCTGGCTTGCGAACGCTGCCTGGAAATCCACGTCAGCGCCAACGACGGGCGCAGCGACAGTCACGACGTGTGCCCGGAACCTCCTTGGTGGTTCGCGCTGCTACCGGCGGCACACCCGGCTGCCGTGATCTTCTCCGAGGGGAACCACCGGCGCGACGAACCTGCATGACGCATCGCCGGCCTATGGCATCGCACCGGATGGCTCGGTGAAGCTGAACGTCGCCGGGCAGGCGCTGGTTGCGCAGTACCACGCGATCACGTCTCGTTTCGAAGCATTGCAGCGCAGTTGGGCCGAAGCCGAGATTATCGCGCTTTTTGTAAGGCATCCCGCGGCGCGCACCTTCGCGCTGAACGTGTTCTCGAACTGGGAGTACGACGACTCCGGGGAGGTCTACCTGGGCGGCTTCTGTCAGGCGTGAAGCGGCACTGGCGCCGTTCGGCCTGACCTAGACCGATCTGGCGCCCATGCCGATCCAGCGCGAGGCACCAATCCTGTCTCATCGCTGACCATGCGATCCCGGCCCACCTTCATCTGTGGCCGGGGCCGCTTTTTTCTGCCTGACCCATCCCGGAGCAGCCGGGCCGCTGCACCCAACGCGCCGCATGCCGCGGGCTTTGGGGATTGAACCGCCTTCGCCATCGATCCCATGCGAACGGGTAGACGAGAGAATTCCTCCCAAACCTGCGCTCCGTCATGGAGCCATCCGGCCCCAGCCGGCGCCGCAGACGTCAACTGCCTCATCGCACCGGTCGCGCAAGCGGCCTGCATCCCAACCACGCGGGACACCGATCCCGCTGGAGGGGCCGGTGTTCCCGCATTCAAAGGAGAACATCATGCCTCTCTCGCTCACGGTCCACCGGCCCAGCTTCATCCATGGCGTCGCCCGGATTCTTGGCTCCCTGGCCGCACAACGCTGGTTTCGGCCCATGCGGCCGCTGCGTGCCGGGAGGGCGCCCACGGCGACAGCGCACCAGCCCGCGTTCGACGCGCACCGGCTCGACCGTGCCGGACTGCTGGCCGAGTTGCTGGCACCGGTGCCGAACCCTACCCTCGTCAAGCACCGCGTCGTCACCGGCATGCAGCTACCGGCGCTCCTCGAGTCCGCCATTGCGCGCAAGCTCTCCGCGGCGCGCGAGCTGATACAACGCGACCTGCTGGCACAGATGCAGGACCGCCCGGTTTTCGACAAACCGGATGCGCTCGGCGAATGGCTGCGGCTGCACTGCGCCGGGCTCGAGCACGAAGTATTCGTGGTGATGTACCTCGACGCCCAGCACCGCCTGATCGGCATCGAGCAGCTCTTTCGCGGGACGCTCACGCAGACCTCGGTCTACCCCCGCGAGGTGGTCAAGGCGTCGCTGGCGCACAACGCCGCCGCAGTGGTCTTGGTACACAACCATCCTTTATGTTGAATTCCCGGGGTGTCAACATGGGTCACCGTTACCCCAAACCCCGCCTATTTCCGTATCGACACCACCTTCGACTTGCTCGCCTTGCGCAAGTCGGATAGTTCGTTCTCGCGGCGCTTGAGCAAAATTGAA